>JAJZAD010000008.1 GCA_021799575.1 bacterium
TACTTCGCTGAAAGTGTTGGACGAGTAACCGAGACTGCTATCAAACTGTACATTGAGCATCAGCATGACCGACCCAACATGGCGAAACAAGGAAGCCTCGGACTTTAGTCCGAGGTAGTTCACTTAAGAGACGCAATTACCTTCAGCAAAGGCACATTACCAAATCAAGATGCATATAGTGGCTTCCAGGCACATGACAGATTTAATGAAGGGCTTGAGCAGCTGATCGGTGACCCCAATATATTTAGGATTGCTGTCTTTGTGGGCGGACTCGCGACTGACTATTGCGTAAAAGCCACTGTATTAGATGCCCGAAAAAGAGGATATGACACATTTGTTCTTAGCGACGCAATTAAGGGAGTGTCGCCAGAAACTTCGGTTCAAGCCGTTGATGACATGCTGAGCGCTGGCGCAAGATTCATGAGCGTGAATGAATTAGTGGGAGCCTTGAGGTAAATAATTATGGAAACTTTTAGCCCAACTCTAGCGGAGACAGATACCTTACTTACGGCTGGCTTGGATTATTACAAGCCTACCATGAGTCAACTAGCATATAAGCATGAACCGGATACGCAGGTTACTTTCACTCTACATAATCGCGGAGATCAACGCTTTGCAGATTATCTCGAACCCGGTCAACTTCAAGAACGATTTGATGAGATTCAAGCTCGAGGTTGGACTCGACAAGAAACAGAATTTTTAGGCTCGATAGTCGTTAATGATGGTCAACGTGCCTTTAGCCAAAACTATCAAGAATATTTAAGGACGCATGACCTGCCTCCTGTTGAAATTGGGTATGACGAGACTTCACAAGATTTATTTGTTGAAACAACTGGTGATTGGCCAATGGCTATGTTTTGGGAAACACAAGTTATGGCAGATGTAAGCGAATATTTCTTTGAGAATTACTTAATAGCACACGATATCAACCCAGTCGATGTTTATAACGAGGGCGATAGACGCTTGAGTGAGAAAATAGCTGTCTTACAAGCCCATCCAGATATTAGAATTGTAGACTTTGGGACAAGAAGGCGCTTTAGTTTGAAATGGCACGAGCATGTTTTAGAAAGACTTGTTGAAGAGTGTCCAGATAGTTTAGTGGGTACTAGCAATGTCGCACTTTCTCAAAAGTTTAATCTAAAGCCTATTGGTACTTTTGCTCATGAGATGCCTATGGTTTATGCAGCTCTTGCAGAGATCCGTGGTCAAGACGTTCGCGAATCACACAATGGATTTCTAGAAGATTGGTATAACCTTTATGGTGAGGAATACTCTATTGCCCTAACTGATACCTTTGGTACTGATTTCTTTTTCGAGGACTTCACCGCTGAGCAAGCGAGAAAATGGCGTGGAGTGCGCCAAGACTCAGGTGACCCGTTTGTTTTTGGAGAACAGCTTGTTAAGTTTTATCAGGAACTTGGTATCAATCCGAAATCCAAGGTACTAGTCTTTAGCGATAATCTCAACTTTAGAAAAATCGTTGACCTAAAGCAACAGTTTGGTGACCGCATTAACGACCTTGACGGTATAGGCACGAATCTTACTAATGACTTAGGGCTAACCGCACTTAATATGGTTATGAAAGCTACTAGAGTTCGAGTAGCAGAAGCATCTGCGTTTACTGTCAAATTAAGTGATGACAAGGGAAAACATACTGGACCACCTGAGTCGGTGGCTTTATATGAGGATAAATATTTTAAGGTAGCAGCATGAAGTTCATATCTGTTAATTCCTTGAAATTATAACGGAAAGGTGGTATGGTAAAAATTCATGAAAGTAGGTTTGGAAGTATTTCCCCAGTTTGAGGATACACACGAAGGCGAAGTATCTGTACATGGCCAGAGGCTTGAGCCATCGGTACTCTATCTAGCCCCTGAAATGCCAGGAGTAGAAGTTGAGTTTATTCCCGATAATGAACCACGCGAGGATATTGATCTGTACTTATGCTCTATATACACTCGGGGCTGGAGACGCTTTAAAGAGTTTTCTGAAAGAGTTGGGCGGGAAAAGATAATTGCTGGAGGTTACCATCCAACAGCCTTACCAGAAGACTGCTTGCCTTATGCGCACAAAGTAGTGCCAGGACTTTGTGGAGATATTGAATCTATTATTGAAGAGCCTAACGAGGGTATCCACACGCGTCCTTTTGCTCCTAGAGTGATGCACCGTGACCTAGTGGATATGACCAAAATGTATCAAGTTTTTCCTGATGTTAAACCAGATATGATGACTGGTTCGTCAAATTCTAGCGTAGGTTGTCCTTTTGATTGTGATTTTTGTAGTACTCCAAAGCTATCAGGCCGACGTATGCACGCTTCACCGTTGGAAGTCGTAGAAGCAGATATCGAATCCCTCAAGGAACACGAGGTAAAAGTAGTATTTATTCGTGACGAAAGCTTTGCAACCCATCCAAAGTTTCGTGATGTGGTGCCTTTATATGGCAAAGCCGATTTCCCCATCCTTTATTCATTCGGCACTGGACACGCCATGACTGAGGAAAAGACGAAGTTATTAGCTGAGAATAATTGGCATAGTCTGTGCTTTGGTCTTGAAGATGTTGGAGTAAAGTATCGCAAGAATATAGGCTTAGCAGAAGCCTGCCGTATGTGTCATGAATATGGAATTAATATAACTCTTAGCTTTATAGTTAACGATGACGGTAAAACTAAAGAAGAAGCTGCTCAAAACTATCAAGCACTTTATGATGCCTTCACTACACTTCGTCCATCCCAAGTTTGCGCTAACTTTCTAATGCCTTTCCCCGGTACGGGTATTTGGGATAAATACAAGGATCGTATTACAGAAGATGACTTTGAAAAGTACGATTCTAAAACACCAATTCTTTCGCCTCCTGAACTTCACGATTGGCACCGCCATATGGCAGTAGCTGTACAGCTTGCTTATTACCACTCTAAAGCTTATCCAAGAGACTTTGAATGCGGCGACACCCAACATCTACGTTTTCAAGAACTGGAACAGCGTTATGATATGGCGGACGGTAAGTGGGAAAAATGGTTTAAGCCGGAGAAAGCAACTGCTTAACTAAAAAGGAGACTACTTATGACAAGCGCTGAAAAATTACACGAACCTTATCAACTACCAGAGCGTTTTGCTTCAATGACCATACATCATTTGTATGGTATAAGTGAGGCAGTCAGTGGTGAAACGGTTGATGGTTACATGGCAAAACACGGCTATGCTTTAATAGCCGATCTACTAGCGGGTGGTCTTAGTAAAGAGGATATTGAGGCTGCAGTAAACTCTGGTAGAGTTTCGGTAGCTCATTGGCCTGCTAGAGAACCACAAACAGATTTCTTTTGGGCTGAAGACGAAGAAACTAAGGCTAAGCTCACTGAATTGGCGGATAAAGCCGTTGAATTATGCTTTGGGCAAGACGAACACCAACCAGTAGGCGGTACTTTTGCGTCAGTAGGTGGCGAATTAGGCAGTCAGCAATTGGCTATTGTGGGATTAATTTACGGTCGTGAACAAGGTAGATTACGAGAGTTTCCAGAATTTGATAGTGGCGCTGGCCCGGTATATGTAGTAAGAGATAGCTTTTCTGGAAGAATGTTCGAACAGTTAATGCCGAAAGAAGCTCAGCCTTAAGTACTCAGGCGTAGTTTGATTGGTGTTCTTTGTTAGTGAGAGCTACAACAAAACCTGCGTTTCTCGCGCACATATTGCGATTTTAATGCTGATTACTCTGTTGAGGCGCATAATTCTATGTCTTTCAGAGTTCTAGTGCATACAATGCTTCTCTATAGGCCATTATTTAACCTCTGTTAATGCTTGGTCTGGCTCCGGGGACTGGATTCGAACCAGCAACCTAGGCGTTAACAGCGCCCCGCTCTACCGTTGAGCTACCCCGGAATACCTGATCCACGTTTGGAGATCACGTCGATTATAACCGAAGCTAGATAGTGTAGCAATCGTTTGTTCCTAGAGCCACCGCTTAACCTTGTTTTTTGTAAATCTTCTGTATTTGGTTATAAGTATACTGCTCGGGAAATTCTTTCTACGGGTTATTTTTAGGATATTTTTGTAGGTGTTTACATAGCCATCAACCATAGTATCGATAGAAAAATACTCTTCTACATGATTCCTGCACTTAATAGTATCGATCTTGTCTACCAGACCGATTGCTTTCACCATCTCCGTTTCAGTGTTTACTACGAAACCGGTTTTACCGTGGGCTATCACCTCAGGAACACTGCCCCTCCTAAAAGCAATTACTGGAGTACCGCACGCCATGGCTTCTATCATTGTCAGTCCGAACGGTTCTTCCCACCTAACCGGCATGAGAAAAGCCTTGGCTTTACAGAAATAAGGGATTACTTTTTTATGTTCCAAAAAACCAAGGTATTGGATCCGATCATTTAGGTGTGGCTTAATTTTCTGCTCAAAGTAAGCCAGTTGATCAGAATAAGTCGGTCCGATAATTATCAGTTTATGATTGGTACGTTTGGCAACCTCGACAGCGATGTCAGCTCCTTTCTCGGGTACGATTCTCCCTACAAAGAGCAAATAATCATCGTGGTCGTTTGAGTACGGGAACATATTTAAATCTATACCGTTATATACGGTGCCGACGAAAGGAAGATCGGGTGCCGGTTTTCGTTGACTGTCAGATATCGAGATATAGAACTGGTTAGGGGTATGATACATCTGGAACAGTTCGTACCACCAGCCTTCAATCGGGTCGTGTAGGGTGTATACAACTGGTACTTTAGGGAATAGGCCGGCATAGGCCATAGCAGTTTCGGGATGATGGAAGTGCAAAAGATCGTATTCGCCTTTTTTAGCACGTTTAAACATTTCGCTGCTTAGGTACTGATCCCAGAGGCCTGGGATGTAATGGGTTAGTAAACTGACACTAGAGAGGAGGGATTGGAACTCCTTTATATTATGTACCAGTGCTCTTGTACCCCGTGTGTGGACGTTAGCGTCTAGTCTGGTTCCGGCTGGTCCGTAAAAATCCACCTCATGGCCTAAACGCTTTAGTCCTTCGCTTATTTGGATGGCTAAATCGATGGGTGCGTACACTATGTCTTTCGGTCCGGGCGCAGAGATATAGCCGCGTACCATCATGGCGATTTTCATAAATCTCCTTACTCCAATGAATGTATACTATTTTACCACGTTTAACGGTATTGCTGTTTTATAGCGCTGTTAATTTGTTTTTGTTCGCTTCTGGCTTTAAGTGTCTGACGTTTGTCGTAGCTTTTCTTCCCTTTAGCGATTGCAATCTTAAGTTTTATATACCGACCTTTGGTGAGTAATTCTAAAGGGATAATAGTCTTACCTTGGACTTTTGCCTGCATCATTTGCTCTATCTCCCTCCTTTTGGCTAGTAATTTACGGCTTCTGGTTTGTTCGCTGTCGACGATTCTGATACCGTTAGTCCCATTTACAGTGGCATTAATTAATAAGAGCTCATTGTCTTTAATAGTTACATATGCCCCGGAAAGTTGTCCATGCCCCAGCCGTAGGGACTTGGTTTCGGCTCCGGTTAGGGACATACCGACAATGAAGGTCTGCTCTATGGAATAGTCATATCTTGCCCGTCGATTAACAATCGATTTAGGTTTCTGCTTAGTTTTAGCCATAACCTCTTCATTGTATAGTATTTAGTTGTCAGAGGTTGGGGTGAGACAGTAAATACTCACCATCATGGTAAGCGTTGGCTTTGAATTCAGCCTTGGCTACATTCCACAGCGAAGGATCATGCAATACTTCCTTTCGGTAGTACCAATATTCAGCTCCCCACATAATAATATCTTTCATACCGGTAGATTTGCCGAATGCGAAACGGTTTTTCAGCCTGCTTGCAGACAGCGATTTGTTTTGTTCAGACAGTGAGACTTCGGGGATGCTTTTGTCATTAGGAGGCCAAGGTTCAGCCTGCATCTCAGTTATGATCATGTTTTTGTGTTGATAGATTTGCTGCACTCCGGCCAGGAAGGCGTAAAACCAGCCCGGAAACGGATATTCAAAGTAGCGATGGGTAACATTGGCGTCCCAGACACGCCGGTATATGGAGATGCCATAGATGTCTGGAGTCGGAGCATTGATCGGAATACCGATGGCGTTATTGCTTCGGCCGATAATAATGGTTTTATGGGGATCTAAGCGTCTTAGTAAATTAAATTCCGTAACCAGTCTGGTACGGCTGAAGTTATTACAGTCACCGAATCCCTTTAAGAAGTATTCATTCTCAAGCTGCCAAGCTTCAAGCGCCGGGTTATGCTTATAGCGGTTTATAACTTTACTCATGAAGTTTAGAAGAGCCGGCTCCCAGGCGCTCAGCGGTTTAGCGGTATTAATCCAGGACGGAGGATGACATTCTGGCCAGCGCGGTTGTCTTAAACCTACGGTCAGAATAATTTTGGCATGGTAGCGGTCAGCCATTGCGAACTCCGAATCAAGTTCGGAAAAGTCATACTTACCCGGCTCCGGTTCGATATCATTCCAAAAGCTGGTCAGACGAAATTGTCTAACGCCAATTCCTAGAAGTGCCAACATTGTCTGATTCGGATTAAGGCCTAAGCTTTCGGCGTAATCCGGAACAAACGTTACGCCGTAGGTTAGCGGTATGTTTGACTGGGTGGAAATGTACCATTCGCCTATTCCGGCCATCGTCAGAACGATTACGATAACAATAACCATTATTACGGATATGATCTTGTGGAGTCGGCTGGCGCGCCAATATTTTAGGGGTAGCCCGAGCAGATATTTAAATAGCGAATAACATTTTAACAAACTCGACTTTAATTGTGCCGGCATAAAATAATCAACTCAAGACTTCATGTAATTAATAGATATCCCTACTTTAAAAGTATACAGCGTAAGTTGGAGCTCTAAATACCGAGTTTAGTTTTCAGTTCTTCTACTCTGATATCGCTGCCGTCAATCTTTATTGGCTGTTCGTAGTCTTCAATCGGTTCTAGCTTACTACTTAAACTGTTAAACTGGGCCTCGCTCATTGTCCACCGATACCCATTGCGATCACGATGGCTCTTATGTATGGCTCGGTTCTTGGCAATTGTTTTAGGGGTAGTAATCCAGATTAGCTTGGCTTCGGCACGGTTTTCTTGGGCGAGTTTACGCATTAAATCCCTGTCGGTTTTATGGTTAAAGTTAGTGTCGAAGATTACGCTTTTACCTTGCCGCAGCAAACGAACTACACGTCTATTTAATAGCGAGTAAAGCCGGTCGCTCTCTGACTTGGAATGCGTCGGTTCGGGGAACAGTTTTTGCCGTTCTCGGTCGGCCCATAGGTGAACTGCGCCGGTAAGATCGTGAATTATATTAGCCGCCGTAGTTTTTCCAGCTCCTGGATAGCCAACGAAGAAATACAGTCTGGGTCTAAATGCCACGAACAGTATTGTAGCTAATGCCGCCGGTTGTTTACTATAGCTCCGGGTTGGTCACCACTACTCTTAAGCTACGTTCGTCTAAGCCGATTCTGACTTGACTTTGCGAAGGGATTAACGAATAATCTCCCAACTTGTCTTCTCCATCCAGCTGAGCTTTTAGATCATGGGTAGTTATAAAAGACACGCTGTCTTCTGGTTCTAGGTAGTCGCCTTCCAATTTCCCACGCCGGGCAGCCAAAGCTGCCGAAATCGTATTGGAGTAGCGTTTTTGCTCCATTGCCAGATGGAAGATACGGTCTTCTGTTAATTTGACCGGAAACCGCAGGTACTTAGCCATGATGCCTGAATTAATGAAAAGTTCAGTGTAGAGTTCCCTTTCGCTTCCATCCAGTTCCCGAACCCGGTTCGTCTCGGACTTAACCATCGAACGGGCCGCTATTGGCAGCTCGCTTACCAGCCGTCCGAATTTGCGTTTACCGAAAAAGCTGTGGCGGTGTTTCGGGCTGTTCAAGGCTTCAGTTGCCAGTGCGGTTGCCCCCAGGCTGGCATAAAATGCCGCCCAGTAATGCTCTTTATAGTTCTCTTCATGACCAGGCATATGGATGTCGAAACGGATCGGGTGAGTTTCGGCTATCAGCCCGTCGTTAAGCAGTTGCTCCGGGTGTCTGCGGTGAAAGTCGGTGTGATTGGCTCTTAGTCCGTCTTCCGCGTTGCCCCCTCCTATACTTAAGATCGGTATTCGCTTTTCATGATCGGACATGCGATCATACATTTCCATTCTGGCTCTGACTACCGAATGGAACGCTCCGTCACCACCCAAAACGATCACTAAGTCGCTGCCGAAGAAGGCTTCTTGGATAATCGCTTTAGTGTGGTGAGGATAAGCAGTGGTAGTAGATCTTATAATTGAGAACCGAGCGGCTTTTTCCAGCCGGTCAAGTTTTTTTAATGCTTGCTTATATCTGGTACTGGCGGGATTGATAATGGCGGTAGCGGCGGGCTCGCGCTTCTCCTCGCTCTCAATAGCTTCTAAATACTCTTTTAGGTAAATCAAGGCAGCCTACCCTTAATAATAAGTAGACTATAACACCTATTGGATTAAAAATCTATACCCTTGTTTGCTAAATATTTGTCATCAAAGTGGTGTTTAAGCTTTGTCATTTCTGTCGCGATATCTACCTTAGGGAGCAGAGCGGATTTAAAATTCCGTCCGGTTAAACATAGACTGGTTTTGGGGTGCCGCTGGTCTATTAACTGTTTTACCTCTTTGACACTAATTAAGCCGTCATTGACCGCATTATTGATTTCATCGCAGATCACCAGATCATAATCGCCGCTTTCGGCGCACTTTAGGGCGGTTTTAAAAGTCAGTTCGGCGGCAATTTTATGTTCTTCGGGCGTCACATCCTTTGCACTTAAATCGCCGGCGTTATAAAAACCTTTACCGCCTTTGTAGAAAAAAAGTTTGGATCCGAAGAGAGGCTGAATTTCGTTGATAAATACGTGTTCGCTTACTTCCCAATGCTTTATAAACTGAATGAAGGCTACTCTCCAACCGTTGCCTAAGGCCCTGGCCATTAGCCCGAGCGAGGCACTGGTTTTACCCTTTCCTTCACCGGTGTAAACAACTACAACCGATTCCTTGGTTTTATATTCCTCAAAAGCCATATTACCAGCCATTATGGCTAGAACCGGCTTCGTTTGTCAAAGATTGAGTTTAATTTAAATCGCTATCTCAGGATCATCCATCAGGCTTTGATCAGCTTCGGAAATTTGTACTTGTTTTTGGCTTATCAACTTAGCGGCGTAGAAGATAGTAAGCGATCGTCGGCTCATTCCGACTTTAACTTCGGCCTGTTCGGGGTTGCGGTTATTCAGTCTGAATAATCCTTGGGTTAACCTCTGTTCAAGACCCATCTGTTCCGGGTCGCGGGATATGGCCTGGTCTACCTCGGCACCGAAATCGATTAATGCGAATGCCGGGCGGGCTTTTTCTGCTATCACCATACCTAGGTAATCATATCGATCAACTACCTCTTCGCCATAGGTTTCTAAGAGATAATTCCGTTTAGCTTCCCTGTCCTCTGGAAGCGGATCGCGTCTTAATTCATCTGCTGCTATCATTGCCGCTTTAGGATTGTCGATTATTTGTTGCATTACAATAGATTTGCAAATTAGTTCATCTTGTTCCGGGCTCATATATCCCCCTTATATGTAAGCAACATGTTAGCATGCGCTTCTAACCTCAGCCTGTTAAAAACATTACTTAATCTTCAACCTAACCCACTATCAAGACTCGGGTTAACAAAAATGCTCTTTTTTAGGGCAAGCTTAGCTTATTAGGCCGTGGGCTTTTAGTGCACTGTCGATTTTAGGCCTGTCAAAACCGACTATAATGTCACCGTCTATGTCGATCACCGGAATGCCGCGCTGGCCGCTTTTTTCGACCGCCTCACGTCCGTAATTAATGTCTTGTTCGACATCAAGGTCACTGTACTTAACCCCTAGTTTATCCAGGTATTCTTTGGCTGCGTGACAAAACGCACACCAGGTTGCGGTATAAATTTTGACTTTATTCTCTTGATCCGTCATGGTTCTATATTAGCATAATTGACGCTTCCAAGTCCCGGCCTTGGGTTACTATCTGTTATAATCGGAGATAATGGAGAATAATGATTTGCCCGGTAAGCGGAAGCTAGCCAAGGATGCAAAGCAAGATGGCGACCGGAATATTGCGCTGAGGATGTTTGTTGGAGCCGTGTTCGATATGAGCTGGCAGTTGGCAATCGTTGTTTTAGTGCCGATTATTGGCGGATTCGAGTTGGATAAGCACTTCCATACTACGCCGATTCTAGTTATTGTCGGTTTTGTAATCGCGATGTTAGGTACATTCGTAGTTATCAAGAGGATGTTTTTGGAATATAGTAACAGTAGCGTAAAACAGGTTAAAGAATCCAAGGAGCATAAAGAAAAACTGTGATGGAAGATACAAAAATCTTTGCATCGTCGACTTTAAGTGTACATATTGCGCCGCAAACCGTGTTCCACATCGGCAGTGTCGGTATCACCAACTCGATTCTCTACGGCTGGATAGGCACGGTGTTAATGGTAGTGCTGTTTATCTGGGTAGCCCATAAGATAACGGTAAAACCCAAGAGCGGCATCGTTCAGTACATCGAAGCGATTGCCGATTATATAGGAGGTACGGTTGAAGGGGCGTTTGAAGAAAAAGGGCGTGCCGCCAAATACGTGCTCTACTTTGTGCCGCTTTTCTTTATTATTCTGTTTAACGACTTATTAGGTTTGATTCCGGGAGTCGGTTCCCCGATCACCTATCACGGCAGTGAACTGCTTAGGCCGTTTACTGCTGATTTTAACGCTACCTTGGCAATGGCCGTAGTGACCATGGGACTGGTATATATCAGTTCGGTACGCGAGGTCGGAATTAAGGAATATTTTAAACACTTTTTCGTCGGCAGCCTAAAGAACCCCTTCTATTTGTTCCTGGGATTTATCGAAATGATTACCGATTTGACCAGAGTTATAAGTCTGAGCCTGCGTTTATTTTTAAACATTACCATTGTGGCTTTGATTGTGGTTGTGTTTGCCTGGTTGGGACATATTATTGCCCCGCTGACTGCCGCACCGTTTTACTTTCTAGATATGTTCGATGACGTACTGCAGGCCTTTATATTCGTGCTTCTAGGAGTAATGTATCTGGCGATCGCGGTTAATCACGCGGCTGAGCACAGACAGCACGACTTGACCGAAGATGCTCTTCCTGGAACAATAGAGGCGAGCCGTCAAAATGTAGAGGGGCGGGTTTAAATTACAAAGTCAAAGTTAAGTAATTAATAAGGAGTAAATATCAAATGCACTTATTCGCGGCAGCAATTAATACGGCGATTATCGGCAAAGGTCTGATGATAGGAGGCGGATTTATCGGACCAAGTATCGGCATGGGTGTCGTAGGGGGCAGTTACCTACAAGCCACTGGGCGTAATCCGGAATCCAAATTACTAGGTCAGGCGCTGGTGTTCGTAGCGATCATTGAACTTTACGCCCTGCTGGCCTTTGCCTCGGTGTTCTTCATTAAATAAGATATGGTAAGTGTTCGTCGGAATTATTAATGTTTAATTTATTGACACAATTCGGCAGCAGCTCGGGGATCGGAGCCTTAGGTTTTAGCTTATCGGGGTTTTTGATTCAACTTGCTACTTTCGTTATAGCCTTGTTAGTGCTTAGACAATGGGCTTTTAAACCGATAATGAAAGTCATGAAAGAAAGACGTGACCTGATTGAAAAAGGTGTCAGTCTGGGACTCGAAATGGAAAAAGAAAAGACTAAACTTGAGGAAAAAGTCAGCAAAACCCTTCATGAAACCCGTATTGAGGCGGATAAGATTATTGCCGACGCCCAAAATACGTCTCGAGATATGGTTAGGGCCGCCGAAGAAGACGCTAGAAGCAAATCAGCTCTAATCTTAAAAGCCGCAGAAGAACGGGCCAAACAGGAGGTGGCGCTTGCCTGGCACAAACTGGAAAACCAACTGGCTGCGCTAGTTGCCGATGCCACCGAAGCAGTGGTTGAGGAGAAGGTGGACGAACGCAGCGATTCCATTCTGATCGATAAGGCAATTAAGGAGCGAATTAAGGAATGAAAATCCCTAGAACCCAGATCGCCGCGGCGATCAGTAAACTCAGCCTTGATTCTACCACCGCTTTTTTACGCAAGCGTTTAGCTGAAGAAGTCGCCGCTTATTTATTAATTGAACATCGAACCGATGAACTCGATTCGCTGATGCGTGATGTCATGGAAGAACGGAGTAGATTGGGCGTGGTAGAAGTCGTTGCGGTTAGTGCTCATCACCTGGCCTCGTCGGTAATAGACGATCTTAAACAAGCCGTTAAAGAATTATTTCCGGGCGCGCGGCAAATCATCATTAGCCCTAAGTTAGACCCGTCGCTTATAGGCGGGATTAGGTTAGAGTTTGCCAACCGACAATTGGATTTGAGCGTTAGGGCCAAATTGAATCAGTTAAAACAACTAATAGCTTACAGAAAGGATCAAGTAGGTGTCTGAACTGTCAATTCAAGAACTGTCTGAAGATATTCGTGCTGCCATAGCGCAGCTGAAAGTCAGACCGGAGATAGAAGAAACCGGTATCGTTACCAGGGTGGGAGACGGCATTGCCTGGATTTACGGCCTAAGGCGGTGTGGCTATAGTGAGATGATCGATATCGAAGGTGTTAGTGGCCAGCCGGTAACCGCTTTTGCATTTAACTTAGGCGAAGATGAAATCGGCGCCGTCTTGCTCGGTGAAGACACTGATGTTAAAGCCGGAGCCAAAGCGAGTTTAAGCGGTAAAGTTTTAGAGGTACCAGTCGGCCCGGAATTGGTTGGCCGGGTGGTCGACCCCCTAGGTAGGCCTTTAGACGGCGGAGAGCCGATTAAAACCCAACTGACAGCCCGGGTTGAGCGGCCGGCTCCCGGAGTATTGGACCGCAAAGGCGTCCACGAGCCGCTGATGACTGGCATAATGGCAATTGACGCTATGATTCCGATCGGTCGCGGACAGCGTGAGCTGATTATAGGTGACCGCCAAACCGGTAAGACTGCTGTGGTAATCGACACGATGATTAACCAAGCGCGGCAAAAAACCGGGGTGATCAACGTTTACGTGGCAATTGGACAGAAGCTGAGTAAAATAGCGCGTTTAGTCGACCGACTGAAACGCGAAGGCGTGATGAGTCAGACTATCGTGGTGGCTACTTCGCCTGCTGATCCGGCTGCCATGTTATATTTGGCTCCGTATTCAG
The DNA here is from genome assembly GCA_021799575.1 of bacterium. Lineage (GTDB taxonomy): Bacteria > Patescibacteriota > Saccharimonadia > Saccharimonadales > UBA4665 > JAJZWH01. The sequence continues at coordinate 13,199 of JAJZAD010000008.1, forward strand.
GGTGCGCTATGGGTGAATATTACCGTGACAATAAACAGCATGCGTTGGTGATTTATGACGACCTGTCTAAACATGCCGTTGCCTACAGACAAATGAGTCTGTTACTCAGAAGACCTCCGGGAAGAGAAGCATATCCGGGAGATGTATTTTATTTGCACTCTCGCCTGCTTGAGAGAGCGGCTAAGTTAAATCCCGATTTGGGCAGCGGTTCGTTAACTGCATTGCCGATTATCGAAACTCAAGCTGGAGACATATCCGCCTATATTCCGACTAACGTCATTTCAATCACTGACGGGCAGATTTTTATGGAGACCAATCTGTTCTATCAGGGTATCAGGCCGGCGATTTCAGTCGGTCTGTCCGTATCTCGTGTCGGTGGTGACGCGCAGACTAAAGGTATTAAAAGCGTAGCCGGTGGGCTAAGATTATCTTTAGCACAGTTCCGGGAACTGGCTTCTTTCAGCCAATTCTCTACCGACCTGGATCAAGAAACCAGAAACCGAATTGAGCGTGGCCAAAGATTAACCGAATTATTAAAACAGCCCCAGTACTCTCCCTATGCACTTTGGGAAATGTTTGCGGCTCTGCTCGCCGCCACAAGCGGTGCATTTGACGATGTTCCGATAGATAAGGTTAAGCTTTGTGAAGCCGAGTTCTTAAGGGAGCTTAAGGCAAAGCATACTAAATTGGTTGAAGAACTTAATAAAGGTGAAAAACCCGATGATAAATTGCGGGTAGCGATCCAAAAGCTTGCGTCGGACGTGGCAGCGACGTATGCGGAATCGGAAAAAAGCAAGGCCGTAGGGAGTAAGAAGTAATGGCTAGCACCATCACTCTAAAACGGCGTATAAACTCGATTCGCAATACGCGGCAAATAACCAAGGCTATGGAGTTGGTGGCCGCGTCTAAAATGCGCCGGGCTCAGGAGCAGGCGCTACGCAGCCGGGCATACCAGGATGCAACATACCGTCTACTGCATCGAATAAGCGGCATGAGTGAAGTCGAGCGTCAACCGTTATTTCGACGACGTAAAATCCAAAACCGTCTATATGTAGTAATCACCAGCAACAGCGGGTTGGCCGGAGCATATAACGCCAACATCTTAAAGTTGTTAACATCAGCTCTTAATGCCGACCGCAGTGAAGGAGTTAATGCCAAAGTTATCGCTATCGGCAACAAAGGTGCGCAGTTTTGCCGACGCTTAAGAGAAATTGAACTGCTGGCCGTTTTCTCCGCTTTCGGTGACCATCCTACAGCTAACGACCTGCGCCCGGTACTTAATACGATTGTCGATAAATACCTTAAAGAAGAGATTGACGAAGTGCGTATGCTGTATAACAAATTTCAATCCAATCTGGTTCAAGTTCCGACTCAAGTTGTCTTAATGCCCAGACCGATTGAGGACGGGCGCAGCGAACATGACTTTACTAACTTTGAACCGGATGTTGAAACCGTGTTGCATCACTCGGCCTTACGGTTGATTGAAGCTCAGCTGTGGCAGGCAGTATTGGAAGGATTGGCTTCTGAACAGTCGGCCAGGATGTTGGCTATGAAGAACGCTTCCGATAACGCCAGTGACTTGATAGACGAATATACTTTGGAATTTAATACCGCCAGACAGGCGGCAATTACCCAGGAACTGGCGGAAATATCCGGCGGGGTAGAAGCTTTGAAAGATTAAGAAAGTGTAATTTAAGGAGTACATAAATTGGCGAGCACAACAGTAAACAAATCGCAGACCGGTACTATTAGCCAAATTGTGGGTGTAGTAATTGACGTGGAATTCGCTAGGGAAAATTTGCCATCTATTTATAACGCATTAGAAGTTGAACTGGAAAGTAAAAAGCTGGTACTAGAAGTAGCTCAGCATTTAAGCGAATCAAGTGTCCGGGCTGTTGCCCTGGGAACAACCGACGGTTTAAAACGCGGGGCTAAGGTTATAGATACCGGGCAGCCGATAAGTGTTCCGATAGGAGAAGCAACCCTGGGCAGAATGTTTAATGTTACCGGGCAGCCGATTGACAACAAAGGTGGTGAATTTAAAGAACGTTCGCTGATTCACAAAACCCCACCTCTCTTAGTCGACCAGTCGGATAAAGTGGAAATACTGGAAACCGGAATCAAGGTTATAGACTTAATAGCTCCTATTACCAAAGGCGGCAAGGTTGGCTTGTTCGGCGGTGCCGGAGTCGGCAAAACGGTATTAATCCAGGAGCTGATTAACAATATCGCTAAATTCCATTCCGGGTATTCGGTATTTGCCGGAGTCGGTGAGCGTACCCGAGAAGGTAACGATCTATACAACGAAATGGTCGAGTCGGGCGTAATAAAAAACACTTCCCTGGCCTTCGGACAGATGAATGAACCGCCTGGTGCTAGGCTCAGGATCGGATTGACCGGTCTGACGATTGCCGAAGGTTTTAGGGATAAAGGCAACGACGTACTGCTGTTTATAGACAATATTTTCCGTTTTACGCAGGCAGGTAGCGAAGTGTCGGCACTACTCGGTAGACTGCCTTCTGCCGTTGGATATCAGCCTAACCTGCAACAGGAAATGGGGGCGTTGCAGGAGCGTATTACCTCAACCCGCGAGGGATCTATAACCTCCGTCCAGGCGGTTTACGTTCCAGCTGACGACTTAACTGACCCCGCACCGGCAACTACTTTTGCGCATCTTGATTCAACTATAACTCTCAGCCGATCGCTGACTGAGTTAGGACTCTACCCTGCCGTAGATCCGCTCGATTCGAGCAGTACGATCCTGGATCCGGAAATTGTCGGCGACGAACACTACCAGGTTGCGCGTGAAGTTCAACGGGTGCTGCAGCGCTATAAAGATCTGCAGGATATTATTGCGATCTTAGGCATGGAAGAGTTATCGGATGAAGACAAAAAAACGGTTGATCGTGCACGGCGCATACAGCGTTTTCTAACCCAACCGTTTTTCGTAGCTGCGACTTTTACTGGTATGGATGGTAAATATGTGAAGTTGAGCGATACTATTGAGGGCTTCAAGCAAATTCTTGACGGAAAACATGACGATAAAAGCGAGCAGGCATTTTATATGAAAGGCGCTATCAGTGAGGTTAAAGGAAGTAAGTAGTTATTATGTTTCACTTGCAATTAGTGACTTTGACCGGGATTAAGTACGACGATAACGTGTCGGAAGTAATTCTGCCTACACTGGACGGGCAGATAGGTGTGCTGACAGACCATATGCCGCTAATTAGTGTCGCTAGCATAGGCGTTATCAGCGTCAGACGTAATCCCCACGACCAAGACCAGCAAATGGATCATTTTGCAATTTACGGCGGAGTCATAGAATTTGAAAATAATAATCTTAGAGTGATAGTGGACGAAGCCGATGCGGCGGATAGTATTAATGAGGCCGAAGCTCAGAAAGCGTTTGCCGAGGCTCAGCGAATGAAAGTCGAAGCTAAAGACAGCGTTAGTTTGGAACACGCCCAACAGCTGGTAGACCGTAGCGCTGTCAGGCTGCAGGTAGCTTCATTAAAGCGTCACCGGCAACGTTAAAGCTCACCATTTATTTTAGCCGGCGGCGGTTTTTTTAGCCGGCTGTTTGATGCCACAAAATGCACAGCGGGTTGCTGCAATCGGAATCGTACTTAAGCATTCAACGCACTTCTTGTCAGTAGGATCCGGGGGTGTCTTGAGTTTACTGGCGTAAGCTATAAGTTTGTTGATTGGCTGAATTACCAAAAAGAAAATGGCGGTAGCAATTAACAGAAAGGATATCAGGCTGTTTAAGAAATCCCCGTAATCAAAACGGCTGTGATGTAACGTAAAGTAATAGTTCGAAAAATTCGGATTGCCACCGATTGCAGCCACTAAGGGAGTAATCAAATCTTTAACTAATGACTGGATTACACCGTTAAAGGCAGCACCGATCACAAACGCCACGGCAACGTCTATTGTGTTGCCGCGTAAAATGAACTTCTTAAAATCCTTCCACATAAAGCTATTGTGTATTGTAAACGTATACTCCAGACTTGCAAATATCTGTAATCGGACGTAAGATTGCAAATTGTGTGATTTATATCATGTGATTTGCATCATATAAACCTAGTATTAATAAAATATAAGGGAGTATATTTAAATTGTCTGAAATATTGTCTTCCATGATTGAAACTAAACCACAAATCTACAGTCAATCCTTAACTATCGGTTGCGGTAGTATCGGGCCAGAAGAGCACATCGTGCGCGGAGAATATGGCAAGGATTCAGTTGAAGCACTGTTAAATGATATAGTCTATAACCCTGAAGTCTATCAGCGCATCGGGTTGTCGATTCCGGTGCAGTGTGCCGACGGGCGCACTGAAACCCTTAAGGGTAACAGCGCTATTGGCGGGACATTTTCGCTGGTTGTCGCCGATGCTTTAGGCGGAAGAAGATTTTACGAGCCAAAATTAAGTGCTGCTCAACACGCTGAACGCGTCTACAGTTATTTTACGGATCTCGGAATGGCTATAGGCGGCCATGATGACGATCACTCAAAAGCGCCCAATTCAGGCTGTGGCGGTGCGGACAAATTGGATTTCGGAGATCCCCTAAACCAGGGAATTATTAAGTTTATTAGTGACAACGGTGATAGAATTCGGGACTTCCTAGCTGTGATTGTCGATAGCCGCAGCGGCCAGAACTTGAATCTCGGAGCATTAGTGCCAAATGCGGTTCATAATCAGATCGTGTCTAACGCCGCGCAACTACATCAGCGGTCAATCGAAGCCAATCCGTATGCTACTAATGGGATCGATCTCAAAGCAGTTATGCAAAAAGTCGGCGGCGCTAATGCAATCGAAACCCTGCACGGACAGCACTTGGAAGTGGCGGCGGTTTTGGATTTTCGGAGCAATATCGCGCTTAAGCGGTCTGTACTTTCAGCAAGGCACGCTAATAAGCTTCAGGCTTTTTATGTTAACGTACCAAGTTTAGAATTTGGTGCCGGTAAACTATACCCAAACGATCCAGCTAAAACCGAACTGACGTTTTTAGCCGCCGTTTATTACAACTTAGCGGCTACCGCAGTTTTGGCTCATGATAGCTTGAAGATAGCTGCGCTTTAGCCAAGAATCGTAACTCGCTAACGCTTAAACTCTTTACAATTGCCGATAGACCCTGTACTCTTGGGATATAAACTTTAAGGAGGTTCCAATATATGACGATTGGAAGAAAACAAGTGGCTACACTTGTAGCTGAGTTTTTGGGCGTAGGTGTTTTAACGCTGACGTTTTTGAGCGTTCAACGTTCAACCATCGGGATCCCCTATTTCGTCGCCATCGCGGCAGGTGCTGCAGTTGCAGTTGCAGCGTACTTTATCGGCGACATTTCGGGTGCGCACTTAAACCCGGCTGTTACCCTGGCTCTTTGGACTGCCAGGAAGGTCGGCACGGTTCTTGCCGCTACATATATAATTGTCCAGTGTCTTGGCGCGTGGGCAGCGTACGGTGTTTATCACTATTTTGTGAATAATACTGTGCAATCAATTGGCGGGCATTATAGTGCACGCGTACTATTGGCTGAAGCCATAGGTACATTTGTATTGGCCCTAGCCTGGGGTGCAGTTGCATTTCGTAAAAATGAATCCGCAAGTCATCGTGGGATATTACTCGGCGGCGGCTATGCACTGGCAATTATCATAGCATCCGTAGCTGGGGCAGGGATTGCCAACCCAGCCGTGGCAATAGGCGTTCGAGCCTGGGCCTTTGCCGGTAGTATGGGTTGGGGTACGTATCTTCTAGGACCCGTTTTAGGCGCCATTATAGGTATTAATCTATATGGCGTGTTATTCGGTGATTATAAGGATACGGCTCTCGGTAAATTGGTTGCCGTTGATGCAACGGAAGTCTCAGCTGTCGGTGTAAGCACTAAAAGCACCCGATCTACCGCATCGAGCCGCGGCAAACGATCTGCTTCTTCGTCCAAAAAGAAAACCGGTTCTCGTCGTTAACAACTAAATAACTGCAAAAAAAATACTGTCCGTTTTAATGTTTTTAAGCGGGCAGTTTTTTTTGGATCTCTTTCTTAAACCTACATTATAACTTTACAGCTTGGTATTATTTACCAAATCAGTTTCGAATTTCGTAATACCGGCTAAGCTTTTCGGGTATTCGGAGGTGTCGGGGAAATCCAAGTTTATTATTCTTCGCCAAACTGCAGTTATTAATGCGATAAGCTGCTTGCTCTCACTCTCTTCAAAATCCAGGTCAATATTTTTAATTAATCCGTCCTCAGGATCAGGTTCAACGAATTGAACAGTTGCTCCACTGACCGTATATTCTTTAAATTGCGGCGACGTTTCAACTAGCAGTTTATAAAAATACAGTTGCCGTTTATGATGATACGGTTTAATTTCCCTTCCCCAGCGGTTATAATTTGTGCCGGTTTTAAAGTCTATTATCCGTAGCGTATGTTGCTTTTTATTTATCACTAGCCGGTCGATATTACCGGTTAGCCTGGCACCGTTTATAACGGTTTTAAAACCGGTTTCGCTTAAATCGTCCGGTCCTGAATAAGCCGTTCCGGTTTGTGTGAAATAAGCAGTGAGTGCGTCCTGTCCTTGTTCGGCGAAACGGGCAATATCCTTTTGGGACAAACGGCGCTTACTTAGGCGTCTTAAGAATTCTTCTTTAATTTGTTCGAGAGTCGGCTGCTGATCATTTTGGCGGGTAATTTTAAAGTACCAATCGAGTATTCCGTGCACGACGCTGCCGTATTCTAGTCTGGGCGTTATCGGGCGCGGGAACTTCAGTATCTCTTCGAGATAAAATTTTTGCGGGCCGCCGTCTTTAATGTCGGTAAACTTGTTCAAATTGGTGGCACTTAGATTAAACAATTGAAGCCGGTCGGTTAAAAGAGCGTGCCGCTTGGGTTGATAGGTGTCCAAATGACGGTCAAACCACTCAAGATGTCTGGAACTCAGCTTTAGAGCGGATGATTTGGGAAGCAGAATTACTCTTTTAGTTTGCGGCAGTAACGGACTGATTAACTTTTTCTCCTCCTCGTGTTCGCCTAAATATCCCAATCTTTCAACCGTCTGTCCGTTGATTTTTTCCCTATAACCGGTTAGGATCAAATGGTTTTTGGCTCTGGTAACTGCTACAAACAACAATCTTAACAATTCGTCATCGTTCCTGCTGCCGTGCCGGACATGTTCCAAATTATTAGGTAGGGTAATTCGATTGTTTCGGTTTTTCGCACTACGGCCCCATACGTTATCGCAGACGTCGATTAAAATTACTGTGTTAAACTCCTGACCTTTTGATGCATGGGCGGTCATGAGATTAACTGCTGCTTCGCTCTCTCTAAACGGCGATTTATCCTCAATTTTAATGTTGGCGCGAGTGTAGTCATCAATAACTTCAATAAATTGCTTGAGGTTTAAAGTATGGTCGCTGCTAGCTTTGGCTTTAGCGACCAAAACCGACAAAGCTCCTAGTAAACGCCATGTATCGACAGGCACTTCGCGGTTAGGATCTTGCCGCTCATTAAAATAAAACCCGAAAAAGGGGCTAATAAATTTACCCATTCCCTCTTGATTTAAATCTAGTTCCGAAATCCCGATTAAATAGTTAAGTATCTGCTCGAATGGCTCATATTCAAAAATTTGGTGCAAGCGCAAAAAAAATACCGCTATCGGTTTAGTATTATCCCGTTGCAGCAGCAGTTTTAGCCATGACAGTTTTTTATTCCTGGTCTCCCAAACCAATTCCCATATTAGGGTGGTCGGCAGGCGCCAGTATTCAAAACTAAGCACCTGGGGCCACAAGGCATCCTCTTCATTTCCTTCACCGGCAGACAAGACCAATCTCGCGGCAGTTATCAGCTGCTTTATTAACGGATTTTCTAAAACGTTATCTTTCCGTTCATAGTTTAAGGCAACATGTTTAGCGTGCAGATAGGGTACCAATTCTTCAAGTTGTTCATGTTTCGGAGCGATAATAGCGATCGAATCACCCGTTGTCTGTTTAGATATCAGGTCGGCTACGTAGTCCGCTGTCCAGGCCAATTGTTCGACGTCTAAGGGTAGTTCGACGCGGTTTATGATTTCTTTAGCTTTTACACTATGGGAAACTTGGGCTTTATCGGTCAGTTCCAGTCTGGTCTGGATCTGGTTGCTTAGCGACTCGGCAAAATGGATTATTCCAGACGTAGAACGGTAATTAGTTTTTAAAGTAATTAGTTTGACTTGGCGGTATAGATTGAAGAATCGTTCCATGTTTGAATAATGGGCGCCCTGGAAACTGTAAATCGCCTGATCGTCGTCGCCTACAGCCAGTATATTGGGCCGGTTTTCATTGGCCGCATTGTCTGCCAGCAGTTCTATTAAACGCAACTGTGAAGCATTAGTATCCTGGAATTCGTCCAGTTGAATATATAAGTAACGCTCTTGCAGGTCGGATTTGATCTCCGGGTGTTCACCCAAGCCTTTAATAGCCAGCATGATCATGTCATCGTAGTCGTAGAGTTTGCTGGCTGCTAGTTTGGCATTATATTCCCTATATACCTCGGTGAAATAATGTATACGCCGATTGGCAGTTTGGCATTTGAGTACAAACCCGTGGGTTGTTTTATCTTTACCCAGCCATTTGGTTTTAAATCTGGTCAAAGCCGGAGTCCGGTTCACTTCTTTTACCTGATTTAAAGCTTGCTCCAGATCTTCAAGCCATAGCGTCTTTAGAGGTATTATTCCCGGTACGGTCATTGTTTCAGGTAAAACGAGGGATTCCTCAAACAATCGTTCATAGGCCGGAATTTGTTTTTTACTGAGGCTGTGCGCTGAGTCGATTAGCTTGTTAGATAAATCTGCAGCCGCTGAAATGAATGCGTGGTTGGTATGTGCAATTGTGTCCAGATCATCAGGAGTCAATAAGGCTTTTTTGTATCCACTGATTAAATCCTTTATATCTTTTAGGTAATACTCATCTTTTAGCGGATTGTTATAAGGCAGCTCACTTTGGATCTCGCGCAATAACTTATCTTGAGCCAGTTCGTCGGCCGCCACCGAATCTAGTTGATCCATAAACATGTCGGGAAATTGTGTCAGTAAGTTACTGCCGAATGCATGATAGGTAGAGACTTCGATATTGTACGCTTCAGGGCCAATCAGATCCGCCAACCGCTGTTTCATTGCCTTAACAGCGGATTCGCTAAAGGTTAGACACAATATGTTCTCAGGCCCGGCATCGGTTGTTTTCAATATATGCCCGATACGGGTAGCTAGCAGCTGTGTCTTTCCGGTTCCCGGTCCGGCGATTACCAGAACCGGGCCGTCAATAGTCAGTACTGCGGCTTTCTGTTCAGGATTAAGGGATTTAAAAGCTTTAGCAAAAATTTCATCGTTATATCGATTAGCCATCAGCTATGATTTTATAGAGCTTTAGTCGGGATGCAAACAGATAGGACATTGTTCTTCGGTAGCTGTATAACTGAACCACTGCTTAAATGAATCTGTCCACGGTTCGTAATCATGAAACGCCCCTATGTCCGCTGCCTGTCTTAGAACCCAGCCCAGCCATCCGTATATCCGGATATTGCCTCTTATTAAGGCAGCCCAGCCTTCACCTATCGGTATTACCGTCGTTGGGGAGTGGACACTGTAACTTCTCATTTTTTTACCATCTGCCCGGCGTTTTAAATTACGGGCAATGTATTTTCCGTCGTGGACAGCAGTTTGCGCTAATCCGCTGAACGGCGTATTAGCGTTGTCGCCAAGTACGAAAATATTCGGTTCTGCCTGGAGGTATACATCGGTTGCAACTTTATGATTTGCACTGAAAGCAAAGTTGTTTGCGCCAAAAAACGGATTAATAGATGTTCCAGCGGTCCAGATTACAGTATGGCTTTGTAACGGTCTATCGTTGATTACTAAATCGTTGGCCGTTTCGCCTTCCACGCGTTGGGAGAGGTACAGTTTGACTCCTAACCGCTTTAGGCGTCTGGCTGCCATCCGTCCGACATCTTTTGGCAAGGCCGAAAGTAGCCTAGGGGAAGCTTCAACCAGGTCGATATGGATTGCTCTCTGCTCGATAGCGTGGCGCTGCATGACGTGCTTTAGATAGATACCCAATGTTCCTGCCAATTCTACTCCCGTTGGCCCACCACCGACGATAATGTAGTTTAAGTCGGGCTGGTGTTTACTGACTATCTGTTCATGCAGATGTTTTTTGAGCCGTTCTATATCCTCGATACTTTTAACTCCATAAGACAGTTCTGCCAGTCCTGGAATGTTAAAGTAATTAGTAACCACACCCAAAGCCAGAATTAGGGTATCAAAATGATAGCTTTGACCTTCAAGCGTAGTTACAGTTTTAGTTTTGCGGTCAAGTGTTGCCGCCTGGCCCCGGATAAGCGTTACGTTCTTGTCTGCGAATATAGCTTTGAGCGGAATTAGAGCGTTAGCCCTGGAGCTTCCGGTAGCTACATGATAAAGCGTCGGATAATAAGTAAAATCGTCCTTATTCGATAAGAGTGATATATCGAAATGTTCGCTGCTGGATAAGTCTAGCGCCGCTTTCGTACCGGCAAATCCAGCACCTACTATTAAAACCTTTTCTTTAACCATTAATTATTTTATTTTACTTATGCATAACCTTTTTGTCTAGCTTACGGACCATTGCTATTGTCAGTAACGGCTTTTCGGCTTAAGCTAAAAATAAGCAGTATGGAAAACGTAAAGTTGCAATTAAGACAGAATAATTTTAAAGGCGAGATAGATGATTCGCCTACTACGCTCGATACTTACAGTCACGACGCGTCTTTATTTGAAATTAAACCGAAGCTGGTAGTATTTCCTAAAGACGCCAAGGATGTCGAGATACTGGTTAAGATAGTTAAACAGGAAAAAGCCAATGACAGTTCACTGTCACTGACTGCGCGTTCGGCAGGAACCGATATGGCCGGCGGGGCGATTAACGATTCGATTATCGTGGACTTTCAACGCCATTTTACCGACATCGAAATGATTACCAGAACTTATGCCCAGGCGCGACCGGGAGTATTATATCGGGATTTTGAACCGAGAACGCTCAAACACGGTTCGCTAATGCCTGCCTATCCGGCATCACGCGATCTTGCCAGTATAGGCGGTATGGTAGCCAATAATTCCGGAGGAGAAAAATCGCTTGAGTACGGAAAAACCAAAGATTTTGTCAGTGAACTGAAGATGGTGTTTGCCGACGGGATCGAGAGAACGGTCAAACCTCTTACCAAACCGGAGCTGGTTAAGGTCATGGCCAAAGAAGATTTCGAAGGAGAAGTTTATCGCCGGATTTTCGATCTTTGCGAGCGTAATTATGATGTTATTAAAGCTGCCAAGCCGCAAGTAAGCAAAAATTCTATGGGTTATACCTTATGGGAAGTCTGGGATCGAGACAAGGGTATTTTTGATTTAACCAAGTTGATTGTGGGCAGTGAGGGGACGCTCGGGTTCGTGACCGATATAACCTTTAAATTGGTTCCAGCTAAGTCCCACTCCGGTCTGTTGATACTGTTCCTTAAAGATATAGACGATCTCGGAGAACTGATTCCGGCTGTGCTTAAGCACCATCCCGCAACTTTTGAAAGCTTTGACGATCAGACATTATGGCTGTCTATCCGTTTCATGCCCAGCTTCCGTAAACTGTTAGGCAATAAGGGGTTCGCTAAATTGTTGTTTAATCTGATCCCCGATGGCTTGCAGTTACTAAGGGGTGTTCCCAAGTTAATTTTAATGGTAGAGTTTACCGGACAAACCGAATCGGAGGTCAGGGCTAAAATTCGTGCTTTGCATTCAGACTTAAAAATTAAGCGTGCGCGATATGAAATTAATGGTTTTGAAGAAGATCCGACCGAAGGTCAAAGCGAGAAGTTCTGGGTGATGCGCCGCCAGAGTTTTAATTTGCTCAGAAGTAAGGTTAAAGATAAGCATACTGCACCCTTTATTGACGATTTAATAGTTAATCCGGAGTATCTTGTCGAGTTTTTACCGAAACTCAGAAGGATTATTAATAAATACAAACTGTTTGCAACCATAGCCGGTCACGTTGGCGACGGTAATTTTCATATTATTCCGCTTATGAAGCTCGAGGAGCAAAAAGAACGGGATAAACTTTTACCGGCAATGAAAGAAGTGAATGAGTTGGTATTAAAATATCACGGTTCCCTGTCAGGCGAACACAATGACGGCTTAGTTAGAGGCCCCTGGCTGGAACAACAATTCGGTAAAGAGGTGCTTAAACTCTTTAGGGAGGTTAAGAAGATTTGCGATCCCTCAGGCATTTTTAATCCGCACAAAAAAGCCGATGCCGACTGGGGTTACAGTTATTCTCATATTAGACAGCATTTTTAAAGCGTGAGCGTTATGATAAGCTATCTTTAAGGGCTTTTAAAGATAGACAAATGAGGATCAATAAGAAGTGGTTGGTAATTTTCTTAGTTCTAATCAGTTTTATTACCGTTGCGGGTATATATTTGTCCCGGGTCAATATTCCCGTACTTGAGCCTAAGGGACCGGTAGCGGATAAAGAGTTTAGACTGCTGGTTGGTATAACTGCGATTATGTTGATTGTAGCAGTGCCGGTTTTTCTGCTGCTGGCGTATGTGGTTTGGCGCTACCGGGAAGATAATCCTAAACGCGGTCAATACGTTCCGGACTGGGAACATAGTCGTTGGCTTGAAGGACTGTGGTGGGTTATACCTACGATCCTAATTTTGATAGTTTCAGTGATTAGCTGGAACGCGTCTTATGCGCTTAATCCGTACCGCCCGATTTTGACTTCCAAAAAGGCTTTAGTCATCCAGGCTGTTTCACTGGATTGGAAGTGGTTGTTTATTTATCCCGACCAGCATATAGCCAGTGTCAATTTAGTCGAATTTCCACTTAAGACACCCGTCCATTTTTATCTAACCAGTGATGCACCGATGAATTCGTTTTGGCTGCCGCAATTATCGGGTCAGATTTATACCATGGCAGGCATGCAAACGCAACTTTATCTGGCTTCGGATGTGATCGGAAACTTCACCGGACGCTCAGCCAACCTAAGCGGAGCAGGCTTTGCGGGTATGCAGTTTATCGCTAAAAGTGTTAAGAAGGGTACTTTCGACTCTTGGGTCGAACGGGTTAAAACCCACTCTCTAGAGTTGTCCTTAAGTGCGTACCGTAAGTTGGAACGACCGAGCTCCTATATGCCGGTTACCTATTATGCCAATCCCGCAAAAGGATTGTTTGGGGATATTATTGCTAAGTACATGGTTCCCTATGGTCAGGCTCACGAAAATATGGGGGGTGTCAGTTCATGATGATTCATCACTTGAGCACGACATTCGGCAGTCTTTTGGGCAGGTTGTCCCTTAAATGGTTACCGCATGACCCGATTACCGCTTTTGGGGCGATATTACTGGCTGCAGTTCCGATTGGTGCGGCTTTGTTGATAACCTACACTAAGCGGTGGAGGTGGCTATATCGGGAGTGGCTTACGACTCAAGATCCAAAGCGGATCGGTATTATGTACATTATAGTGGCCATACTAATGGGATTAAGAGGACTAGCGGACGTGATCTTAATCCGCACCCAACAAGCACTGTCATCAGGTAGCAATCACGGTATCCTAACCGCATCGCACTTTCAGCAAATAATTAGCGCGCACGGTACGATTATGATCTTTTTCGTCGCCATGGGGTTAATGTTCGGCATTATTAATTTGATTGTACCGTTGCAAATCGGCGCTCGTGACGTTGCCTTTCCCTTCTTAAACGCGACCGGTTTTTGGCTGTTCTTTGCCGGTATGGCGCTGATTAACGTTTCGCTTATTATTGGTGATTTTTCGGCTACCGGTTGGTTGGCTTATCCGCCGCTAAGCGAACTTAAATACAGTCCTACTGTAGGAGTAGATTATTGGATTTGGAGTTTGGAGATTGCCGGTATCGGCAGTTTACTGGCCGGAATTAACTTTGTAGTTACTATAATTAAAAAACGTGTTAAGGGAATGAGCTTAATGAAAATGCCGTTGTTTTGCTGGAGCGTGCTGGGGTCGATGTCGCTGGTCATTTTCGCTTTCCCCATTTTAACGGTTACCTTGACTTTACTGGCTCTCGATCGAACGATTGGCACTCACTTTTTCACCGCCGGTTACGGCGGCAATATGATGATGTATGTTAATTTAATCTGGGCGTGGGGGCATCCGGAGGTATATATCCTTGTCCTGCCTGCTTTCGGTATTTATTCGGAAGTGGCGGCCGTGTTTTCGCGAAAGAAACTGTTCGGTTATGCTTCGATGGTCTGGGCGATTTGGGCAATCGTAATTTTGTCGTTTATCGTATGGCTGCATCATTTCTTTACAATGGGAGCGGGTTCTGACGTAAACGCTTTCTTTGGGATTATGACCATGATTATTGCGGTTCCTACGGGCGTCAAATTGTTTAATTGGCTGTTTACGATGTATAAAGGCAAACTAAACATGAAAACTCCGCTATATTGGCTGATAGCGTTTGTGGTGGTGTTTACTATCGGCGGGATGGCTGGCGTATTAATGGCGGTACCGCCGGTAGATTTTCAGTTGCACAACAGCCTGTTCTTAGTGGCGCACTTTCATATGATGATAGTTTCCGGAGTACTCTTTGGATATTTTGCGGGAATAACCTATTGGTATCCAAAATTCTTAGGCTTTAAGCTTAACGAGCGGCTTGGACGATATGCCTTTTGGTCTTGGCTGGTCGGTTTCCTACTGGCGTTTGTTCCGTTATATATCCTAGGCTTTATGGGTGCTACCAGAAGACTTGATCATTACAGTTCATCTTTGGGTTGGCAGCCGCTGTTCGTAGTTGCAGCTATAGGAGTGGTATTCATTATCGCCGGAGTCATATTCCAGATCCTGCAGCTAATAGTTAGTATTTGGCAGCGCAACGGTGAGTTAAAAGCTGGACACGATCCTTGGGATGGACGGACTCTGGAATGGTCGTTACCGACACCTATACCGGTATATAATTTTGCGCGATTGCCCGAAGTCTCAACCCGTGATGCTTATTGGGAAGCTAAGAAGACAAACTATATTGATGATCGTCCGTATGAGCCGATTCTCATTCCCAAGAACTCCCCGCTCGGGTTGGTGATAGCTGCCGGGGCGTTTATATTCGGTTTCGCTGTTGTTTGGCATATTTGGTGGTTAGCAGTGCTTGGTTTAGCAGTCTCGATTTTCGGTTTGATTTATCGTTCGATGGACGAGCATACCGAATACAAGTTGAGTGCAGCTGAAGTTAAGCAAATGGATCAAATGCGCTTTCAGGAGATTAAATCATGAGCAGTATAAGTCAGAATGCCGAAGTGGCTAGAGCTGATCGCTTAATCGAGCGCCACGAGAAAGACAATACAACTATTTTCGGTTTCTGGGTTTACCTAATGACCGATTGTGTGCTGTTCGCGTCACTGTTCGCCACTTTTGCGGTTTTAAGAAACAACACCTTCGGTGGACCAAGCGGCGCCACTTTGTTCAGTCTGCCATACGTACTGGTCGAAACCCTGTCATTATTAACCAGTAGTTTTACCTGCGGGCTGGCTTTGGTGTCAGCCCAAGCCAGGCGTAAAACCCAAACAATTATCTGGTTTATAATTACCTTTGCTTTGGGGTTAACGTTTTTAAGCCTTGAGCTCAGTGAATTTCATAAATTTGTCGTTATGGGCGACAGTTGGCGCCGCAGCGGTTTTCTGTCGGCCTACTTTACGCTGGTTGGTACGCACGGTTTACATATCAGTATCGGTCTGTTATGGATGGCGGTGATGATAGTATTTATCTATAAGAGGGGGATCAATAAATTGACCATGAAGCGGATCAGAATGCTGTCCATGTTTTGGCACTTTCTAGATGTTGTCTGGATTTTCATATTTACGATTGTTTACCTGTTTGGAGCCCTACACGCATGAGTGAACAAACCAAATCGGTAAAGGTCTTGGTTTCTCTGCATCAGCCTGAGCAGACTAACTTAAAAAATTACATTATCGGGTTTATAGCGTCTCTTGCCTTAACCCTGATCGCATACTTTATTACGCAGTACCATACCTCCGGAGGACGTACACTGTTGTTCTGGGCGTTGTCCGTGCTTGCCTTGTCACAGTTTTTAATCCAGTTATTCTTTTTCTTGCATGTTGGCAGAGAATTTCCTCCGCGTTATAAACTTATGATCACTTCCTTTATGATATTAGTAGTGCTCATTTTAGTAGGCGGTTCACTCTGGATAATGCACAGTTTAGACGGACGGGTAATGCCGACTACTCAGCAGATGATTAAATATATGAATAGCCAGGATAATTTATGAGCGTAGACTTAATCAAGCCGTATTTTAAACTTGCCAAACCGGGTATGGTGCTGGGAAATTTGCTACCTGCAGTCGCCGGTTACTTATTAGCTTCCGATCTTAAAATTAAACTGTTATCATTTATTGCATTACTAATCGGCACGGCTTTAATTATGGGGGCGGCCTGCAGCGTCAATAACTTGATCGACCGGGACATAGATTCCAAAATGGATCGAACCAAAAACCGGCCCTCGGTTAAAGGTCAGGTGGACCTTACAAACAGCATAATCTATGTCGGAATATTAATGGTGATTGGATTCGGATCACTTCTTTTGTGGGTTAATATACTTTGTGCGGTAATAGGTGCGATAGGTTTTATTGATTACGCCTTTATATATACCCTGCTTAAACGAAGAACGCATCATGCGACTTTGGTCGGCAGTATTGCAGGTGCCATGCCGGTAGTTGGTGCCTATGCTGCATATTCGGACAGGATTAACCTGGTCGCGATTACAGTCGGGTTAATGATGTTACTTTGGCAGATGCCGCATTTTTATGCCATTGCTCTTTACCGAGGCAATGATTATCGGAGTTCAAATGTACCGGTCCTACCTTTAGTTAAGGGTCACGAATATACCGTAAGAGCCATGGTTTTATACTCGTTGTTGTTTTTCATCTCGGTTATTATGCTGTACTTCGTAGCTAAGCTAAACCTGGCCTATTTGGTAGTCATGGGATTAGCGGTGGCCGGATGGAGCTTATTTAACCTCCACGGCTTAAAGCTTAATCAGTTAGAAGTCTGGGCCAAGCGCAGTTTTATTTATTCGTTGATCGTTATGATTACCATGTCGTTGATGGTGGCGGTACGTTAAGCCGGAAAGTCGACTCTTGCAGTCGTACCCTTGGTTGGCGCACTGGTGATGGTAATGTTTGCGTTATGGATATCTGCAATCAGTTTGGCGATTGAAAGGCCAAGACCGAAACCGCCGTTACCACTTCGCGACGGGTCGGCTCTATAAAAACGATCAAAGATATGCACCAGGTTTTCAGCCTTAATACCTTGCCCCTGGTCGATTACTTCAAGCGTGGCCTGATTGTTAGTACCGGCCTTGGTCCTAACTGTAATGGTAGTATTTTTAGGACTGTACTTAACTGCGTTATCTAAGAAAATAATCACCATCTGGGTAAGGCTATCCTTGTCGCCTTTGACTGTTACCGGTTTGACTTTTAGCTGAATAGTGATGTTTTTCGCTGCAGCTTGGGGCTTTATCTGGCTTAAGGCATCTTCTGCCAGTTGTTTAAGGTCTACACTAACAAACTGCTGCTGGAGTTCACCGGCTTCTAAGCGTGTCAATCGCATCAAGTTATTAATCAGTGCTTCTAGCTTGTCTGCCTCTTCGATATTACTGGAAATTACTTTTTTTAAGTCATCTGCAGTAATACTATCATCTATTAAGGCGACTTCGGATTCCATCCTTAGGGCGGTCAAAGGTGTACGCAGTTCGTGCGAAACGTCGGCTACAAAGCGCTTTTGCTGTTCGTGGGCCCGCTCGATAGGCTTCAGGGTTTCGCGTGCTAGAACATATGACAGCAACCCTCCTCCAACGAGCACTATCAGGTTAGTTAAGATCAGTTCGTCCAATAAGTGCGACTTACCTGAAGTTAGAGCTGCCTGATTAGGTTGCACCAGATTAGTACCATTAAAGATCGGAAAAGCTATTGATAAATCCTGGGACTCGCGGATTAGCCCGGCAGCCAGATTATCCGAACCGATGCGGTAAACTACCCCAGAAAAAATCAGGCTGATAACCATCATTACTCCTAAGTAGGATATTGTCAGCTTAAAGGTCGCGTTTTTAAACATATAAAACTAAAAAGTTAAAGTTAAAAAAAGTTTAACGGCTGCTCAGCTTATAGCCGAAGCCTCTTACGGTTTTAATAAGCGCCGGTTTGCTGCCACTGAAAGGCCGATCTATCTTAGATCTTAAATACCCTATATATACCTCTACGGTATTAGGCATAACAATGGCGTCTTCGTTCCAGATGTGATTAATAATAGTTTCTTTAGTTAGGATTTGATCGGCATGGCGCATAAAATACTCCAGCAGTGAAAATTCCTTACTTGAAAGCTTGATCGGCTTGCCGGACCTGGTAACCTCGTAGTGGGTAGGATCGAGAGTTAAATCGGCATATTTTAGAACCGTATCGTTCGGTACCGGTGGTCTTCTAAGTAGAGCTTGGATTCTAGCTACCAGTTCGGAGAATGAAAACGGTTTAACCAGATAATCGTCAGCACCGGCATTTAGCCCCTCAACTTTATCGTCTACACTAGCTCTTGCGGTAAGGATTAAAATCGGTGCCTTTTGGCCCTCGGCTCTAGCCTTTCGGGCTATATCTAATCCGTCCAGATTGCCGGGCAGCATTCGGTCCAGAATTATCACGTCGTAATCGGGGTCAAGCGCATAGCTTAAGCCGGTATCTCCATCGGCAACAGTATCCACCGCATAGCCCTTTAGCTCCAAGCCTCGCTTAACTGCTCCGGCTATCTTGTCCTCGTCTTCTACTAATAACACTTTCATGGTTTAAGTTCCCTGATATTGTTTTTCCAGATTTAGTATAGGACAATGTTTGAGAATTAGCTTATAACCAGAACATAAAGCATATTCTTTTAGGTGTTAATGAGCTATTAGCAATCAGCTTATAAACGAGATTCCTGTGTAGATGATTGCTACGCCAAGCTTGAGAATACCTTTTTAAATTTAAGCCGTGAAAATGTGCCTTTTAAGAATAGCGATGTTAATTTGTTGATTCGGACTTAGTCTCCAGCTCGGATATTGTTTGAGTTTTCGATTTGGCTTTATTGGCTCCAATAATCCGGTTTCTGGCATGTGAGGCCACCATGATAATAAATAAGCCGCCAAGAAAGATTAAAAAAGCCCCGCGATCTATGATATTTGCAGCCACGATTTGAGAATCGCTAAAACCATGCAGTTTGGTGGTTAAGGCTAAAAACGCTTCTCGAAAACCGATTGCTCCCGGTGTTAACGCCACGAATAATGAGAAGTCTGCCGCACCGGTATAGCTTAAAATGCGCAACGGACTAACCCCGCCGGTAACTTCTTTTAACTCAATGCCGTAAATGATTGCTTGGATAATAAATTGCACAAACGTAGCCAAAAATATCGTCAGTAGTGTTTTACGATTTAGCTTGAGCTGTACGAACGACCGGCTTTTTTCAAACCGTCCTTTAGCTAACAAAATTACACCGTAGCTGATTAATCCTACAACCATCACTGCGGGTAAGGTCAGGTACCAGTAATGACTGGCGCCAAACAGGAAACCTGCACTTATTACCGAATAGATGGCATAGTAAACTAAGGTTGCCAATAAATATGAAGAAATAGGTACCTTATATTTACGCTTCAAATAGCCGGTTCTAATACCGATGCCACTTTGACCCGGCAAGAAAAAATTAGCCAACGTCGAGTAGATAGACAGTAGCATATTCTCGAAAGCTTTAAGCGGTTTGGCGCACAGTTCCAAAGTAGCGTTATAAACGGTCATAAAAACCATCAACATTACACCGTAGCAAAGTACTAACAGCGCTATCACCCAAGGGCTGGTACGTTTAAGCGAGTTTAGAACTTCAGGATGGCCGTGGATGAAATACCCGAACAGGCCCAGGATTATAAGCAGTAAAAGCAGCGAGATCAAACTTCTGAGCTTATTATCAAGCCTCAACATATGCGATCTTTACTATATAGGGTAATGTTTTAGCTGTCACATTAATTACAGCTTACAATATGCAGCTTAGGGCATTATGAAGGCAGTTAACAAAAAAACTAATTTCTTAAAGAAAGGAGCAATTGAGCAATTGAAAGTCTCAATCAATGAAAAGATGTCTGATTTAGCGGATTTAGTGATGCGGTATGAGCAAATACGCCAGAAACGCCTCAGAAACTATTTTAAAAAGTTAAACCTTCACTAAGGAAAAAAGGCTTAGTGCTTATGGTGGCTATAGGTATCTCTAGCGTGTACACTGTTTCTTATGATTGACGTGTATGACAAAATGCTTAAGCGTTTTGCGTCTAAGTACCCGACTCAGGTTTATCGCAAAGGGGAAATTATTATTTTTCAGGGCGAATCCCCCAGACGGATGTTTATTATCGATAAAGGAGTCGTGAAGGCATATAACTTATCGATCCACGGGGACGAAAAGCCGGTAGGATTCATTGAGGCCGGGCAGAGCTTTCCCGGTACCTGGATTTACGATAAAGTCCCGAGCGCTATTTATTATTACGAAGCTTTTACTAACGAATGCAAGTTGTATTTGGTGCCGCGGAACGATTACGTAGCATTCATTCGATCGCATCCGGCGATGGCGTTAGCCGAACTGGACCGTTACGTTAATGACCAACTTAGTTTGTCAATGCAGCTTAACGCTTTGCAACATTCCAGGGCCAGCGAAAAGCTGATGTATACCTTGCATTACTTATCGATTACTCACGGAAGACCCATAGGAGAAAAGACCCGTGAGATCACCTTGCATTTAACCCATCAAGATTTTGCTAATTTGACAGGCTTGACTCGAGAAACAGCGGCCACAGAGCTCAACAAGCTCAAACATCTATCGGTGATTAATTATGGTAAAAATCAGCCTTATACCGTTGACCTAGGCAAATTGCAGTCTATCTTAAACGATCAATATCTATCAGAACTGGAACTTGGAGAGGCAAACGTCAGCACTAGTGCCGCATAGAGTGATACTTTTCTCAGGTTCTGGACAGCACCTTATTATTCAAAGTATCTTTAACTACTTTGGCCAGATTTTGTGGGGCGGTCCAGGACTTGATAATGCAACGAGTAGCCCCTAGGTTATATGCCTTGGTTACTTCAGGGGAATTCTCCATATTGGTAAAGATTAATACTTTAACTTTAGGGTGAGACTTTAAATTGTACTTTTCTAATAACTCTAATCCACCCATAATAGGCATTAGCAAATCCAATAGTATTAAGTCCGGCTGATAAGTTTTTAGCAGCTTAAGCGCCTCCTCTCCGTTATACACCGTTTTAACCCGGTGTTTTTCGTTTTCCAATATTACCTTATATGCCGCGTTTAAATCCTTATCGTCTTCCACTATCAAAATGTCTGCCATGTTTCGTTTACCTACCTAGTTCACTCTTAATTATGCCACACATACCACGATACTCTGTCTATTTCCTTACTAACTTGTTCTTAGACGCATTTTTATTATCGAGAGGCAAAGATACATAAAAGTCGGATCCTTGACCTTCTTTGCTCTCAAACCAAACGTCCCCACCCAATTCTTTAACCAGTCCCTTGACCATATAGAGTCCTAGTCCGATGCCTGATGTTTCCTGTTTGACTACGTTCTCAGCCCGGAAGAACTTCGAAAATACGTCGTTATGGGAGTTTTTAGGTATACCCATTCCCGTGTCGCTGATTTTAATTGTTACTGTCCTAGTGTTTTTAAGACTGACGGATACCCTTATAGTTCCCGACGGGGGAGTATATTTAATCGCGTTAGATATTAGATTACCCAGAACTTCCTTGAGTATGACGCTGTCAGAAATAACTTTTACTGATCGATCTGGACACTTAGCTTTACATACAATGCTCTTGTCGGCTGCGGCTAGCTGATGTTCACTAATAACTTCTTCTATAATTTGTGAAATAGATATCGGTTTTTTAGCTACCACAATGCTTCCGCTCTCTATTCTAGTTATATTTAGTAGCGTAGATATGGTCTCATTCATCCTGTTAGAAGCCGAAATTATGGTTTTTAAGGCCTTTATTTGGGGCTTGGTCAACGGCCCCATAAAACCGTCCAGCAGCATGTGAGAATAAGTCTTGACCGAAGACAGCGGTGTTCTCAATTGGTGTGAAGCCAAAGAAATGAAATTACTTTTCATTTCATCTATTTCATATTCTTGAGTAATGTCGCGGATAATTTCGATGCTGCCTATCGGCTGTCCGTTAACAATAATCGGAGAAGCAGTAGTGGATATCGGTACCATAGTACCGTCCTTTGCCTTATAGTGGCTTCGAGCCGTAACTACCTGTTTGGAGACGAATGCCTTAGTGATCGGACGCTCTATTAACGGTACAGGTCTACCCAGGTCATCATAGGCTCTGATTAATTTCGGGAACCAGGCCCCGATAGCTTCTTTATCCGTAACCCCTATCAGTTTTCTAGCCGATTGGTTAATGGCGGTAATCCTTCCGTATTCATCAGTCACCACTGCACCGTCGCCGATACTATTGAACATAATATTATTGAGTGCCGACTGGCCTTCATATTCCTTCCGGGTTTTTCTTGCCATACGCGGAGATTATACTAAATGTTTTTGCTTTTGATTGCAGAAAATCTTACTGCATATACCGTGTAGTACCGGTAGAGTACATGAAAAAGAAAAGAGCCGTTAGATTGCAGCAGTAAATTAGTTTAACCAAGAGGGGTCGGTTACTAAGTTAAAGGTTATTTGGCAATGCTTAACCGGACATATAGCTCAAACAAGCAAGTTAACCCTTCTTTGCGGCAAACTGTGACCTACAGGCTAATTCCTCCTGCTTTTAGAGCCGGTAATAACGACCCTAATAGGTTGTATAGTTTAATCTATGAATTGTTGACAGGCTCGGAGGCTTGGAGGTCTGGAGGTAATAATAATCAAATTGCTCTGGAAGCTGTAGTAAGCGGCGAGGAAGGCCTATTACTGTTAGTTACCGCACCGTTAGATTTAGGCCTGGCGATTAAAGAGGTGCTGATTGCTTTCGAGCCAAAACTGAAAATTACAAGACTACCGATCGGTGACGGTTATAGATTAACTCGGGGTAACTACGTGTCGGTTAGCCAATGGAGTACCCGTGCGGATTTCCCTAACCCGTTATTATCTAACGCTCCGGATACGATCATAAACGGTTTAAGACGACTCCGAAAAAATGAATTAGTAGGCTGGCAGGTTTTAATAACCCCGGATAAATTACCCTTATTCAAAACCGGGACTGATTTGTTGATGGGTATTACGAGTTCGACTTACAAAGCCGGTTTAAATACACTTTACGGCGTAGCGGGTTATTCCAGGAGTACCATTCCGAAGTTTTTAACAGCAGCCTCGACCGCAGACGGTAGCAATATTGCAACAAAACGCCGCTACTCCTTTCGCGTTTGTTTACGTTCGATTACGTCGACACCCGAAGTTAAGCGTGTAAATGAATTGAAATTGTCATTAGATGCGGCGATTACCGCTCATGGGTTCAAGCAACTCCATACTCGGGCTGATGTGAATGATTTTAACGGACGAACTTTCGCTAAATGGATCAAACTGCATACAGACGGTTTATCCGTGGCTTTTGATTTACCGACCCCGGGCGGAAAGTGGGAAGATGCCTCCGAGCTGAATTTTACCACTGGATTAGGACTCTCGATTGCTAACCGCACTAACTCGGATATTGTTTTGGGTAAGAATACAGACGGAGAAGTTTCAGGTCGAGTTTATGTTGGGCTAAGCGCTAAAGAAAGACAAAAACACACCTTGGTTATCGGCGGTACCGGAATGGGCAAATCTACACTTTTAGCCCAGGCTTTTATTCAGGATATGAAAAAAGGCCGCGGTGCAGCATTAATTGATCCGCACGGAGACTTGGCTGCAGATTTACTTAATTACGTACCAAAAAACAGGGTTAATGATGTAATTTACCTAGATCCAGCGCAAGTTCATCACCCGGTGTCGGTTAACCTTATGGAGTTACCGACCGATTTGCCGGACTCACAACTTAGTATAGCCAGAGATTTCATCTGTGAAGCGATTATATCGATTTTTCGTAAGGTTTTTTCTGATGACGACAGTGGCGGTCACAGAATAGAATATATTTTAAGGAATGCGGTTTATACCGCATTTAACGTTCCCGACGCTACTTTATTTACATTACTTAGGTTGTTAACCAACGATCGATACCGTGCTTATGTAGTGTCAAGATTAAATGATGAAGGTTTAAAAGATTTTTGGTACGGTGAGTTTAATAAGGCCGGGAGTTATCAAAGAGTTAAGATGAGCAGTGGCGTGACCGCCAAGCTTGGTCGATTCGAGAGGTCGATCATAGTCAGACGAATGCTTGAAAAGCCACGGTCAACGATTAACTTTAAGACTATTTTAGAATCGAATAAAATTCTGATCTGTAATTTGTCCAAAGGTGGGCTAGGAGAAGATACGGCTTCGTTACTTGGTATGGTGCTGCTGGCTAAGCTGCAATTAGCTGCCTGGTCTAGATCTAGGGTGAATCCAAGTCTTAGAAATTCATTTTACTTATATGTTGATGAATTCGAATCGTATAACGCCTCAATCTTCTCACAGTTAGTTAGTGAATCGCGCAAATTCGGTTTATGCCTGACTTTAGCCGAACAGACTACTGCTTACCAATCGGATAAAGATGCTAATATCATCCTAGCAAATGTCGGTAATGTTATTTGTTTTAGAACTGCTGCTAATTTGGACAATCAGCGCTTAGGGCCGGTTTTCGGTCCCTATTTATCTAAATATGATCTGGCCAACCTTGCTCCTTTTGAGTTTTACTTAAAAGCTGCAGCGGAAAAGGCTTCAAAACCCGTCTCAGCCAAAACCATAAAACCCATCCTGCATGCAGATTCAGATCGGGCTCAACAAGTTATTAGCGCCTCTATTCGACAATATTCTTAAGACTTAATCTGAGAATGAGTAATCAAGGTCGGTCGGAAGCCATAAGCTAAAACCGTTCTGCATAAGTTCAGAAACATATTGGACTCCTAGCTACTAAATAGTTAGGAGGTATTAATGTCTCATGAGGGTGTAGATAGAACAGTCTTTATGTATGGCTTTGTGACGGGTTATGCTCGTAAAGCAA
>JAJZAD010000001.1 GCA_021799575.1 bacterium
CCTCGTTGCGCAGCCGTTAGGTGCTTCATAGTTAAATCCTCCTAGATTTAATATTATGAATTTATTCTAACGGTTGCGTTTGATGTTAGAAGTTTCGTGATTGTGATTTGTTATACTTAATTTAAATAATCAATCGGGAGTAAATAAAGTTGAGTAAGTCTTTTTGGGGAGTTATAGCGGCAATAGTGATAATTTTCGGCATCGTATTTTTTGCTACTCGCAGTAACAATACTGCCGGCGGTAGCGGTTCGACAGGATCATATAATGTTGAAGGTTTAGGTAAAGCCGGCGTAAAGCTGGTCGAATACGGGGATTATGAATGTCCGTACTGTGAAGAATATTATCCGATCGTCAAACAAGTGGTAAGCGACGAGTTTAACAATATTACTTTTCAGTTCGTTAATTTTCCCCTGACTTCAATTCACCCCAATGCTTATGCCGGTGCCAGAGCCGCTCAAGCTGCGGCCTTAATGGGCAAGTTCTGGCAAATGCATGATGCGCTATATAATTCCGGCAACTGGCAGGTTTGGAGTACTTCATCCAACCCGATACCGTATTTCAAGCAATATGCTAAGAGCTTAGGTTTAAACGTCAACACCTTCATGAAGGATTTCAACTCCAACCAGGTAAACAACATCATCGAGGCGGATATGAACAAAGGCAACAAGTTAAATATCCAGGGCACACCGACTTTCTTCCTGGACGGCAAACAAATCTCCGTCGCGCCTCAAGTTAGCGCCTTTGAGAAGTTAATTAACCAAGCTATCGCCGCTCACGGTAAGGTCACCAACACTAAGAGCGGAGCTACGGCCCAGACTAAGAAATAAATTAGTAATAGATAAACTGCTGCCAGCTGGGGCGGCGTACCTTTACTTCTATAGTCTGAGCTTCGGGATTATCCGTTTTAACCGATATTGACATTTATTTAATCCTTTCTTTTGTTTTTTTTGGCGCCAGAATAGTTACCCATCCTTTATGCGCAGTTTTTGTTTTGGTTGTTTGTTTATCTTTCTTTCAAGGCTTCTTGGTTCCGGTCGCCTTGGATCAGATTGCCAAAAATTGTAGCGGCCTCTAACTCCTATGTCAAGAAGTTAATTTGTGTATTCAGAAAAATGGTTATTTCCCACTCTCTAATACACCTTAATGTTCAGCTGTCCTTAAGATCTGAACAAATAATCTTAAAGGTTTATTCAGGCAATTGAAATATACAGCCAATTCTGATCACTATACTTGCGCACGCTTGGCAAAATACCATCCGTTTCCTGTTGCCTTCTGAGCGCTTCACGAACTTTAGTGGAAGAGGCACCGGGAACAAAACTGTTGATGAGCTGTACTTTCTGTGGTTGGACAGGTAACTGGTTAAGCCATAACCGAACATAGTCCTTATCTCCTTCCCTGATCCCGACGATTAATTCCGAAGATCTAAGCAGGCTCTCGACTTTAGGCCATTGTTTAAGTCTGGCCAATGTGTCCGACCCGATCAGGAAGACCAGAGTAGCTCCTTTAAACCGATAACTAAGCTTGGGTAAGGTATGTTCGACACTAAAACTAATAGAGCTGTCTTCTATTAGCCCCAACCGTTGATGCGGCCTAATA
This sequence comes from bacterium, assembly GCA_021799575.1. Lineage (GTDB taxonomy): Bacteria > Patescibacteriota > Saccharimonadia > Saccharimonadales > UBA4665 > JAJZWH01. The sequence goes on from JAJZAD010000001.1 coordinate 1,597, forward strand.
GCCTGACGTACCATAGCCACCCGATGAGCAAAGTGAGCCACGTCGGTTTTATTCCGGCGATAACGTTCCGGCATAAAATACACCTTGTCTAACCGTCCCAGATTAACCGCCTGTAAGGCAAAACCGATGTGTCCGGTATGAATCGGATTAAACGTACCGCTGTAGATTCCGATTCTCGCTTTCATTGATCCTGAGGTCCTCCTTCACAGCATTTAGTGATATAGCGACACTTAGGGCAGACATAATGGCCATGCACCGGCTCCAAGGGATAGGCACCGCATTTATCGCAAATTAGATATTCTGAATAAGCGGGCTGACTAGGATCTTGGACTGGCTCAGGGGCTATATTTTCTCCGTTCATGATTTATATTTTACGCTCGTTGGCTGACTTTAAGCTGCACATTTAACGCTAATATTGCAAACTCGGCACTTTTCTATTAGTCGGTTTCTGGGCCTGGTGTTTAAATGACCTTTGGGACAATAAAAGGTCAGCGAACCGTACTTGTCTTCGTCCGCTAACCCCTCACTCGTTTGAACGTTCTGTGAACTGACTTTATTGACCGGCAGTCCGGGACATGAATGCGAGTCCGCGTATCTCAAAGCCTGGTTGAGCTCTTTAACCTCCATAGTGTAATCGTTGACTGCGTTTGCCAGCCTTGCTTGATAAATATGCCATGCTGCTTTGGAGCCGAACACCAACGGGTCAATATCCCTGTCCGAAACCGACCGCACTACGGCGTAGCGCTGAGACAATTCGTGTAATTTGAGAACGGCATCCATCGGCGATTCAAGCTCGTCCGCCGACGCAATCAGCTCATCGGCTATATCTGCGCAAATGTGTTTAAGCTCCAACTCATAGCGTTCACACTGAGCCTTATGGGCAATATAATCTTGTCCGGTTTGATTGGTGCCGTAGAACGTACCGCCGGCGATCTCGTCATATAGACGCACTATATCTAAAGCACCGTTGGGTAACAAGCTGTTATGAATTAAGAGCGGCGTGTCAAGTATGCCTGCCTGATCAAGATCGGATATATCCACCCCAACCAGTCTTTTATATATCTCATTAACCGTGGATTTATCGTGCTGACGACCGGATTCGTCTTTGCCGGCAACAAAGGCGGTTTCGGTTCCGATACCGTTGTCATCCTTACTGGTTACTTGGATGGACAAGCTCATGGTAGAAGTAAAAAATCCGTATTCAGGCATATCCTCGGCCAAGGAGAAGACCACAAACGAATAATCATCGATTGTACCATGCCTTACCAGATCTTCGAGCCGAAAACAATTGTTATTCTCAGCTAACATACGCCTACGCAGCACTCCCTTTTCATCTCCACCGATAAACTTAAGGCTATTGGCCTGTATGGAACGATCGCTCTGACCGTACTGGGCTAATGAGCCGTCCGCTTGTATCTGCCTATAGGCCTTGGGTCGTATGAAGCCGGATTTAAAGATCCGTTCGCTGAAATCCGCTTCCACATTTGAAATAACTAAATTCTTTCCGGTTTCGTCTCCCGCTCTCGCCCCCTTTAGAGCATCCAATAGCGAGTGAAACGGTTGATTGTCCGCCAGCTCTACTGTGCAGGCTTCAAGCGTAATTGCGCCGGCAAAGCTAGCAGCCTTAGCTAGTGAAAATTTATCGTCAGGAATTTCGCTGGCCAGCAGGACCTGAGAAGAAGGATAGGCTGCTAACTGCTCCGAACCTTTTACTAATAAACTCTCTCCGTTCAAAAAACCCTCTCTTTGTTCAGCGTCTCGAGAGAGGGGTAAAATACCGTGTCTTACGCTCTTGCTCGAGAGGCATGTGTTAGGTTAAAAAGCTTCGTATCTGGCTTGCTTTTGAGTAAATACTCAAGCTTACAGTTGCGGCACAGCTCAGGAATTACACCTGATTCCGAATATTTTGGTTTTTAAGGTAAGTACAGTTTAGCATAAAAAAACTGTCCTGAGAGCCAATATGTTTATTTTAATCCTGGTCGTTGGTTTAATGCGGCCAGCCGGGACTGAAAACTCTGCGCCGCACCTTCCAGGCCGAGAACTTTTAGCGCACCGATCAGCACATACAAATTATCCACGTCCTGTTTAGGCAAAACAGCAGAGCGCTCAGCCTCGCGGAACAGATGTTCAACTTTTTCCACCAGCCATTTTTCCTGATTGGGTGTAACTTCGTTAGTTAGTAAGTGTTCTTTGGGTTTTTGTTCCACCACCTCTAACGAACGCGCGGAACGATCACGTTTTTTTAAATGCCCGCGTTTAATCAGGCTGTTAACATGCATAGCGACTGTCGCTACAGAATTGTAGTTTAATCCCAGCATAATCTCTCTATAGCTCGGACTGTATCCGTGCCTCTCTATGAAGTCGGTAATAAATGTCAATAGTTCCCGCTGTTTCTTGGTAGGCCTGATAGTTGCCTGGTTCGGTAATTGGGGAGGCATAAGCAACAGTTCTTTTTTAGTCAGCTTACTGATTAGTGTTTCTAGACTCGTCGATTCGTTCGATAAGCTGACCGGCATTTAGCACGCCTTCAAGAAAACTTAAATCCGATCGGTCGTGCGAGTTCATACCGTTTAAGCGGTTGCATTCAGTTTCGGGTTTTAGCGCATCATGCGAGGCAGGATGCGTATGTCCAACGGTGCCAAAATGGTTTTCTCTTGGCGAAGCCCAAGATTTACCGCCGCCGTTGTTGCCGAATTGAATGATGGCCTCGTCCAGCCAGTGGACAATTCTGCGTGGCAAAGAGGGATTCGACTGTTCAAAAAATTGTTCCATAATTTAATTTATCGGTTTGGGACCGCGGTTTTAATAGTAGTAGAAGTGGTTGTCTCTTTCTCCGGCAAAGTCATTGCCAGCCCCGCAAGTCCCCACCAGACATATGACAGTGTATCATCTGTCCACGCAAGTGTTAACAGGTTAACGAATGTTATGCCGATAAAAGATACCAGTAAAGTCAGTGCGAAAGGCGAGCGACGGCGTCTCCAGAGCATATATCCTACCCAGACGTTGATGCCGATAAACATTGTAAAACCCAGCCAACCCGATTCCTGACCGATCTCTAAAAAGTAATTTTCGGGAATACTGGCCGGGAGGTCATGGTTGTACACACTTCCCGGACCGGCCGTACCCGGCCCGTCACCTAAAGGATGATCAGCCATTTGTTTAAGACCCTGCTTGATAGCGCTTAAGTGCGCTTGGTCGGATCCGATAGTTTTAGACCCGGTTTGAGTATGGAATATGATGTTCTGGAAATGCTTGCTGCTGCCTAAAACGGCGGAGGCTCCGACTAGGCATAAGACCAGGGCAACCGTTAGCAGCATCAACGGCCGCTTGTATTTGTTCAGCCTATCCCTATTGAACCATACCGCACCGGCACCTAGTAGCGACAGCAGCGCGCCTATCCACGCACCTCTTGAGTAACTGCCGTACAACACGGTTAGAGCACCGACTAGAAATAATATTTTTATCCAGGTCTGACGCTTGGGAAACCTAACCAACAAAACCGCCAGCGCCGCTATGGGTAGAATTAGGTAGGCACCGAGTGGATCAGCTCCGCGCAAGGTAGACAGAATGCGTACGTAGTTAGGGTTATTGTTGATAGTCTGAAAAGGGGCGATTGTGGTCTTAGCGTTGTATCCGAAATGGGCCAGCACGTCTTTTGGCAGCACGCTCATTTGCAACAGGCCGAACCCGATTACTAATACCGCCGGCCAGAGGATGAGCTGCATCCAGTAATGGTTCAAGTTTTTAGCCTTAATAGAAGCTGCCCAGCAGATAACAAAGAAGGCCAGAAAGCGCAAGTCGTCCAATAAGCCGTAGGCCAGGGCTTTAGTACTGACCCTATGCGCCGAATGAGCCCAAAAACCAATACTTAAGTCTAAGGCAGCATATGCAAATATGAGCCAGACCAATTTAGAATTCAGTACGCCTTTTCTAACCTTGGGATCGAATACCAGCCATCCGATTACAATCAGACCGCAAATCAGTACTAGAAACTCTTTCCATAGTCTAACCAGGGTATAGTGGCCGAAATTTGAAGCAATCCAAACGGTTAGAAAAGCATGGAAAGGCAAAAGTAAAATTACGATTGCAATCAGACCAAGCACAAGACTGGCGAGCCTAGATTTAGCGGCCAACACTTTCATTTCATTCCATTATACCGATTTTAAGCCAGGGCTGATTTACAGTTATGAGCCACGGATATGATCAACTGTACTTTCGAAATCTGTCTGGAAAAACCAAACGGCTGTACAAATCAACTCCATCCAATGTATCCTTAGGATATCGGTTGATCATCTGCTATCTTAATAGCCGCCAGTTTCCGCGCGGATCAATCTTAGCTTAATTCAATGAAGAACAGTTCGTCCCTGGTTTACAATGTCTTTTTGGTAGTCGGCGATTTCTTAGCATTGGTGGGGGCATTCTCAATCGCCTATATTTTACGTGTCAGTATCAGCCACGTGGCTATAGCTACCCCAATACGGGCTAGAAATTACCTTGAAACTTTTTTGGCTCTGCTGCCATTCTTTATCTTGTTCTTCGCTCTGCTGGGACTGTACTCGCAGGAAACTTACGAACAGAGGTTCAAAGAAGTACAGCGGTTAGCAGTCGGCGTATTTATCGGCATCCTGTTTATTATTAGCTACGGCTACGTCTTTAACGTACCGATCTTCCCTGCCAGACTGGTGATAATATACGGTTATATTTTGGCGTTGTTTATGATCATCGTCTTTCGCAACGTTACCAGATGGGGAAGACGTATACTGTTTAAGAATGGCAGCGGGATCAATAATGTGCTCATTGTCGGCGATACTAAAATCAGTCGCGAATTGATAGAAGTATTATCCCCGGCAGATAAAACTGGATACCGGGTACTGGGGGTAGTCGGCGGCGTTAAACACCCTTTAAAAACCTCATCTCCCTATGCCCTGTTCGCTAGTTTCGAACAAGCTTGTAGCAAGATAGGCCCAGGTATGCATACAATCATTCAAACCGAACTATATAGCGATGAAGCTAAAAACAGCCGGATACTTACCTATGCTCAGGAAAACCATATCGAGTACCGATTCGTACCCGGTAATAGCGAGTTGTTCGTTGGCAATTTGGAGGCGCAAATCTTTCACGGCATTCCGGTAATCGACGTCCATCAAACGGCCTTAATCGGTTGGGGGCGCATCGTAAAGCGAACAACGGATTTACTGATCAGCACTTTATCACTGATCATTTTCTCACCGTTAATGCTATTGATCGCTTTGGCCATTAAAATCTTCGACCGCGGACCGATCTTTTTCAGACAGGTCCGCCTGACCAGGTTTAACCAGGAATTCAGGGTCTATAAGTTCCGCACCATCCATATGAAATACAACGGTCTGACACCTGAGGAGGCATTTACTAAAATGGGTAAGCCGGAACTGATTAAGGATTTCCGTAAGAACGGGGACTTTATTGACAACGATCCTCGGGTTTCCAGAATCGGCAGAATCCTCAGAAAAACATCTCTTGATGAACTGCCCCAACTCATCAACGTGTTAAAAGGTGACTTGAGTCTGGTTGGCCCGAGAGCCTTGATACCGGAAGAACTGGAGTTATACACTAAACGTCACGCCATTTTAAGCGTCAGGTCGGGTATCACCGGTCTGGCCCAAGTCTCAGGCAGAAAAGATATTTCCTTTGATGAACGCAGAAAACTCGACCTCTACTACGTTCAGAATTGGACTTTCTGGAGCGACCTGGTGATACTGTTTAAGACCATCTGGGTGGTATTAAACCACAAGGGAGCGGAGTAACAATGGCTAAGAAGTTAAAAGTAGCGATCGTTTGTGATTGGTTAACCGGAACCGGCGGTGCCGAAAAAGTCGTTTTTGAACTGCACAAGATGTTTCCAGATGCCCCGATATATACTTCCCAATACGACTCGAGCCCTAAAGTCTGGTACGGCTACAACTGGTTTGAAGACGCTGACATACGCACTTCTAAACTGCAGAACCTACCCAAAGGACTGAGGAAGTTCCTGCCGGTCTGTAGGGCCTTCGTATTCTCAAGATTAAACTTAAGCGAATACGATCTGATTATTTCATCATCAGGAGCCGAAGCTAAAGCCATACATGGCGGGCCGAACACATTGCACATTTGTTATTGCCACTCGCCCACTCAATACTATTGGTTCCGCTACGAAGAATACTTAAAACACCCCGGTTTTCCCTATGGTGCCAACTGGTTGGCCAGGTTAGGGCTCAAACTGTTGGTTACGCCTTTAAGGGCCTGGGACCGTCATGCCGCCAAACAGCCGGATATTATGGTTGCCAATTCAACCCATACCCAAGCAATGATCAAAAAATACTACCGGCGAGATTCGGAAGTAATACATCCGCCCATAGATGTTGAACGGTTCAAGATCAAAGGAACCCCGCTCAATCGGCACGGTTTTGTCGTTGCCGGCAGGCAAACTCCGTATAAACGTATCGATCTCGCGGTACGGGCATGCAGCGAACTCAAGCTGCCTCTCGTAGTCATTGGTAACGGTCCGGAACATAGAAAGCTTGAACACCTTGCAGGACGCAGTGTTACTTTCTTAACCTCAGTTAGCGATGAAGACCTGCCCAAGCACTTCAGCTCCTCACTAGCTTTAATCTTACCTTCCAACACGGAGGATTTCGGGGTCACGGCGATTGAAGCCATGGCTGCCGGCACACCGGTAATTGCTTATGCTAAGGGCGGTCCAAGAGACTATATTACTCCCAACAAAACAGGTCTATTCTTTGACAGGCTAACTGTTAAGTCGTTAGCTAAAGTGCTATCGGAGTTTAACCCTGCTCGTTTTAACGCCAAAGAGATAGCCGCTTTCAGTGAAAACTTTTCGTCGGAAAAATTCATAAAGAACATGCGTACACTAATCAAAAGTAAGCTCGCGGAGTTTAACAAGTAGCATGTGCGGCATTATAGGCTACATAGGCAACAAGTCAGCGTGCGACGTGGTACTTAATGGTTTACGAGCTTTAGAATACCGCGGATACGATTCAGTAGGTATAGCCTATATGGACAACCATGGAGCAAGCAAAGTCGTTAAGCAAGCCGGCCGTGTAGAAGGCATTTATCCTCTTATCAACAAAGCAAACCTCCAGTCTCATGTAGCAATCGGCCATACACGTTGGGCAACTCACGGTTCGCCCAACATCATTAATGCTCATCCTCATATCAACGGAGACGGTTCGATTTTAGTAGTTCACAATGGGATTATAGAAAACTACCTAGAAATTAAACAGGAACTGACTAAAAATGGATACACGTTTATCAGTCAAACTGACACTGAAGTCATTCCTCATCTGATTGATTACTATTCTAAGCACTTAGGCACTTTCGAAGATGCGTTAACCGCCGCCTTAAATGATCTGAAAGGAGCATATGCTGTAGCCGTTATAACTACTAAAGAGCCGGATAAAATTTATGCAGCAAAACTGTCTAGCCCTCTGGTAATAGGTGTCGGTAAGCACAACGAATATTTCTTAGCTTCAGACCCTAATGCAATCTTGGAACATACCAAGAAAGTAGTCTTTCTGGAAGATTATGACCTTGCGATCATAAGTCGAGATAAATTATTTCTTAAAGATTTGCACAAAAATATACCCAAACACCCTAAGGCTGAGCTGTTGGACTATGATCGAGACAAAGTTGTTTTGGGTGACTTTCCTAACTTCACCCTCAAAGAGATTTTTGAAGCACCGGTTGCTATCAAAGCCGCTACTTTGGGTCGCATACAGGCAGACAAAGGAATAGTTAAACTTGGAGGCTTAGAAATAGTAGCTACCCAATTGAAATTAATTGATCGTATTGTGATCGTTGCCTGTGGTACTTCTTATTATGCAGGTTTAGTCGGTGAATACCTTATTGAAGAGTTTGCCAGCATTCCTGTTGAGGTGCAATTGGCTAGCGAGTTTAAGTACCGCAAGGAGCCATTTTCTCGATCCAGTGTACTGCTTACCATATCCCAGTCAGGTGAAACGGCCGACACTATAGCGGCATTAAATAAAGTCAAAGATTACGGTTGCCTGCGTCTCGGTATAGTTAACGCCACCGGCAGTAGTGTAGCCAGGCTAACTGATGCTGGAGTATATTGCCATGCCGGGCCTGAACAGGCAGTAGCCTCAACTAAAGCCTTTATTTCCCAAGTCACAGTACTAATCTTAATAGCATTATATCTTTCAGACGGTACAAACAGTTACAGAAAACTGCTCAAAGAACTAGAGCTGTTACCCGGTAAAGCTCAAAAAGTCTTGGACCAAGCTGACAAAATTAAATCAATCGCTTTAAAATACAAAAACTATAAAGATTTTATGTACGTTGGTCGAAAATACTGTTATCCTTGCGCTCTTGAGGGTGCGCTTAAGCTTAAAGAAATCTCCTACATTCATGCCGAAGGGTACGCTGCAGGTGAAATGAAGCACGGTCCACTGGCTTTAATCGATAAAGATTTTCCCACGCTCGCACTCGCAACCGACTCGCCAGAACTGGATAAAACTATATCCAATCTGGAGGAGATCAAAGCTCGCGGCGGGCCGCTTGTTATTATTGCAAGTGAAGGTAATAAAAAGATTACTAAACTAGCTGACGATTTAATCTACCTACCGGAGACTATGGAACAAACCCAACCTATACTAAGTGCGATCGTCCTACAGTTATTTGCCTATTTTATTGCTGAAGCCAAACAAGTAGATATTGACCGACCGCGTAATTTAGCCAAATCGGTAACAGTTGAATGAACCCCAAGGTTGTTGTCATTGGTGGAGGTACAGGCAGTTTTACGCTTCTTCAAGTACTTAAATTTTGGACTCCTGATATTACAGCCATAGTCAACATGAGCGACGACGGTGGATCAACCGGCATTCTAAGGGACGAGCTCGGAGTACTACCTCCCGGCGACATCCGTCAATGCCTAGTCGCTTTAAGCAATTATCCCCAGGCTAGAGACCTATTCAGTTACCGTTTTGGCAAGGGTAAGTTAGCCAATCATACCGTCGGCAATATCGTGCTATCCGCGCTTGAGTTGCAACTAGGTAACTTTACTAAAGCAGTGGAGCTGGTATCCGATCTCTTAAACATTACGGGAAGAGTATTGCCTATAACTGAAGATAAACATGAGCTGGTGCTGCAAGACGGCAAAGAGTTAGTTCGCGGTGAGAACACCATCTCAAAACATGTCATAAGCAGCCGGGATGCAAGGCTATTCTTAAAGCCCAAGTCCAGAATCAACAATCAGGCCAAAACGGCAATCTCAAAAGCTGATCTTATTGTGATTGCTCCCGGCAATTTATACGGATCACTGCTACCGGTTTTCTGTGTTAAAGGAACTGCTAACGCACTTAGCTCGAGCCCTGCACCCATAGTTATGGTAGCTAACCTAATCAACAAACCTAACCACACTCTAAATTGGCACGTAGCCGATTACGCTAATGAAATTGAGCGGTATATTGGAGCCGATGCAATTGATTACATTTTATATAACAAAGTCTTACCTTCAGCAGAGCTTCTGCAAAAATACGCGGCGGATAACGAGTTGCCACTTAGAATAGATAAGAGAGGATTTGAAAACATTAAAGCTAAAATAATTGGTGCCAACCTGCTTGCAAAAGAAATATATAAATCTGACCCGAAGGATAAGTTAATAAAACGAACGTTGATACGGCACGATGCACTAGCCGTAGTCAAACAATTAAAGCGGCTGCTAAACACAACCAAACAACAAGATAAAATTAATGCCTAAAAGCTTACTTAATCTAAATTTTGAGGTGTTAGGTGTTGGTTTCAGACCATTCGGCTTTGTCTTAAACATAGGTTAACCTAGATCAACTGATAGTGAAACTTAAGCACAGCTTGCTCAAATGGTAGATAATAGTTTAGCGCGGAGAAAAGTTATATATGAGTGAAACTTATCCCACTAAATTTGTGATCAACCGTCAGAAATTCCAAACAAGATTGATCAGATGAGTTTGCGCAGTCAGGGCTACCGAGTTGTAACTGGTCTCAACCTCGACTTAGCACAGCAGCAGATTAAAGCCTCGCATGAAGACCATATCGTAGCCAATTGCCCTAAAGATGCGGAAGAACGATTTACTTCTACCGAATCCATTGATACTAGGCTACGCAAAGGTCGCCTGGTTCTGCCTTTAGTTAAAGACACTGGTTATGGCAATCTAAAGCTCGCTGGTGTGACTGACTACTAGAAGCGAAACATCCCAGCTATCAAGACATACGAACGGGCAGGATTTGTGAAAGCGGCTGAAGTGCCAGCTAAGTGTGACGGCACCAGCTGCTCTAGACTATATATGATACTGGGCAAATGGGCGTTAGCTTGGATAGAAGGCCCTCAAAAAATACTAGCCTAAAAAGTGCACTGTTTAAATTTAAATGACGTGGACGATAGCTTTTAGAGCGATAGCTGTATCTTGCCAGCTGGAGACGGCAATGCATTCTATCCCCAACGCTTTCACAGGATAGTCGTTCCCGCCTTCCTGAAGTTTATCGCCAAAGAATAAAATGTCGTCTTTGGCTACTTTAAGCTGAGCTATCAGCTTCTGTATGCCATAAGCTTTGTCTATTCCCTGCTTAGTAATGTCGATGGTGGTTGTACCGCCGCTTCTGACCTCAAATTCCGGTAATAATGGTGCTAATTTGGCTCGAATCCGTTCTTTCTTGGTTCCTTTCGGATCCCAGGCTTCTTTCTGCCTGATGCCTTCCGTTCCTAAAACATCGACTATATCCTGACCCAGCGCCGACCAGGAAATCTGACTTCCCCGATCCTCGATCTGCGCGCCGTAAGCCTTAACTTTGTCCAAACCCAAAGCGTGGGTTACTTCCTTAACAACCTTAACTATCTTAGCTTTCTGTGCTTTGCTAAAATCTTCAGCATAAACTTTTTCCCATGACATGCTGTCTTTGGAAAACAAATAATACCTGGTGCCGCAAGTTGGCATAATATGCAGTCGCTTAAGTTTATCCGGTTCTACTTTTAGATTGCCAAGCAGCTGATTATTAAACTGCTCAAACTTGCCTCCAGACATCACACATATTTGAAAATGCCCCAGTAACTCATCTAAAAGTTCAGCAATAGGATCAGGTAGGGGTGACTTACTTGGCGCTAAAGTCCCGTCTAAATCAAAGGCCAGAACTTTCTTCATTGACTACCTCGAGCCGCTATCTTCTTAGCAATATCGCCGACTTTCTGAGACATATCTTTTCTAGACACTAAAATACCGTCTTTAGTGTTAATCACTACACAGTTATCCAGACCGATTACGGCAACCGGCTTGTCCTCATAATTTTCAATGTAGGAGTTGTTAACTTCATCGATTTCAACATCTCCCCTTAGATAGTTGCCTGCCTCATCAAGCGTTACTGCACTTGCTAAGTCCATATATGAACCAAGATCCAACCAGTCGAAACTGGCTGGGACAACCAATAGATCATCCACCTTTTCTATCAAGGCGTAATCAATAGCTTCATTTTCTAGACTTAAATAAACTTTCTCAAACTCTTCACCGGCATCACTTAGTTTTTTAAAACTGGCTAGCAAATCCGGCGCAAAATGCTCCATTTTCAGCTTAAACGTATTTAGGGAGCCGACAAAGTAACCGCAATTCCAGAGATAATTACCGCTTAGTTGGTAAGTTTGGGCTGTCTTAAAGTCAGGTTTCTCCTTAAAAGAACCGACTTTGTATATAAAATGCTCCTCGTCATATAGCCCGTCTTTCTCAATGTAGCCAAACCCGGTGGCGGGATAGGTAGGTTCTACCCCGACAAGTACAATTTTTTGTTCTTTAACAGATGCAGTAGTAGCTATCTTAAAACTGTGCGCAAAACCTTTGTGGTCACGAACAAAATGATCAGCATGAATAAAGGCAATTGGTTCGTTCGAATCATGAACACCGGACAGTTTCACCATGGCCGCAATAATGCAGTTGGCTGTACCCTTTCTAGCCGGCTCCACATAAAACTGATCGTCAGTTAGATTAGGAAGCTGGTGCTTAACCTCATTAATATGGCTCTGCTCAGAAACTATGTATATTTGATCAGTTAGGCTAGAAGCCCTTTCATAGGTTTTCTGAAGAATGGACTGAGTGTCACTATTAATCTTCAGCAGATGCTTGGGATACTCTGAGGTTGATAGTGGCCACAGCCTAGTTCCAGCCCCTCCGGCTATAATAACGACAATCATTAGTTAAATAATAACAACTTTGAATAAAATCATTAATTAACATGGCCTTAATATAGGCCAAATATGATGTAGTAGTATTAGTCTAAACAATGACAATGCTCACATTTAAAGATTCAACCACGCTATCTAGCAAGAAGGGCTCAACTACACTTTCCCGGATTCTAAGACTATACAGAGACAACTAGAAAACTATCTTGCTTACTACAACGAAGAAAGACTACACTTTCTCTTGCAGTGCAAGACACCATTAGAAATGTTCAAAGGTGTTGAGCTAATCACGATATACGACTCGGTGACACCTGCACCCTGAACCAATATCACTGTGTGATCTCAAACGAACACAATAGTGTTCCTAAATTCTAGAACCAAACTCAACCTGCGTTAAGTCTAGCTGTTCGTCAGGGTTTTGCAAACACCAATCGTAAACTTTCCTTGATGGGTATGCCAGTTAAGCATTCTCCGAGGCTTGTTGTTTAACTCCCGGGCAATGTTATCTAGTTCTTTTTGGGTAAGATTTTGTATGTCACTACATTTTGGTAAGTAGGCTTGCAACCGACGGTTAGTGTTTTCGTTAGCACCACGTTGCCATGAAGAGTATGGGTCAGCAAAATAACCAGGTATACTAAGCGACTCAGTGATGAGTCCGTGTCGGCTAAACTTAAACTCAGATCCATTGTCAAAAGTAATGATGTAGGCAATATAACGGCTCAGCTTGGTAATAACGTCTTCTGCTGTTTGTAGAGCTGTCTTTCTAAGTCAGCTTGGTATAGGCAGCCAGACTATTGACTCGCTCATTAACGGTGTTAATAGCATGTTTGTGGGTATAGACTATACTATCTTCCTCCCAGTTACCTATACGGCTTTTCTTGTCTACTAGTAGTACCCGCTCATGAATAGACACCCGGTTAGGTATCTTGGATCTCTGAGCTGATCTACCTTTATGCTTAGTCCGATGTTTCTTACCTTGGCGTAAGTATTGGTACAACTTCTCCGCAATAGCCCAAGCGCTGCTATATATCCACTTGAAGATAGTTTCGGCACAGACCACCAAGTTAAAGCCCTCGGCTTTTAACCGGTCGCAGATCATTGATGGATCCTAAGCCTTTTTTGCAAGCCAGCAACAATCCAGGACCTTAGTCTGTAATTAGCTCTGGATGATTCAGTTTCGGTATCTGCTTACAGTGTTTTGGGTTACTTTCATAGGTTACCTGGGCTACCCAGGCATGGTAAACACCATTACCGTCAAGGCCTTTCTTAATCTCTCGGCTAATGGTACTAGGATATCTGTCCATTCGCCTAGCGATCTCGTTATTTATATACTTCTCTTGGAGCAATGTTTCAATATTGCCCCGTTGTGCAGCCGTTAGGTGCTTCATCTTAACCTCCATGTTATTGATGATGTTATTTTTAACGGTTGCATTTGGAAATGGAACCTAAAGTTATATAAAATACTCTATACGTATATTGCGATACGATATAAAATATCTATGGGTGAATAAAAAGCAAAAAATACTAATAACAACCGCTTTTATCATACTGGCCGTCGCAATCGGCGTTGTTAGTTATTATTCATTTACTTCAAAAAAAACATATACATCCACAGCGCCAGCAACTCCAAAAAGCACGCCAGCTATCAAAAGCAAAGGAACTAATTCATCGAATAGTCAGCAGGCGCCTCCTACTATTACAAATACTCAGACCAGCCCTTCTTCGGCCAAATCTGCGCCTTTTAGCAACGAAGTAAGCGGATCACTTGAAACACCATATGGCCAATTCGTCAGCAACAACAGTCCCTCTATGGGCTCCTACGAAGAATCAGAGTGTGAAACAACGCCTGGAGCAAGTTGTTATATAGATTTTGTAAGCTCTAGTGGCAAAACAATATCGCTACAGACAGAAACTACCGATAGCCAAGGCGTAGCTGCTTGGAGCTGGTATGTAAGCAGCCAGATGGGCTTTAGCCCTGGAACCTGGAATATACAGGCGATCGCAAGTTTGAACGGCCAAACAAAAACAGCCAGTTCTACAATGAACGTACAACAATGAATAACACCAAGCACAAATTCAGAAACATAGGAGTATTCTTTGGAGCTCTAATCTTTATGGCTAGTTCATTTATGCTCATGACAAGAAGTGCGGGCGCCTCCTTTAATGCAAACAATATAATGGATGACGGCGTTTTCGATAACGTCAATACGATGAATGCCTCGCAAATTGACGCATGGTTAAATAACAACTTCGGTAGCTCAAGTTGTATTAGTACGGATCATGGTTTTTCAGCTCCTCAACCTATCGGCTACTCGCCAACCGGTCCTACGGCCACCGGTGGATTCAGTTATGGTGGAAACGTATCTGCCGGAACAGTAATTTACGATGCTGCAAAGGTTTACGGAATTAACCCTCAGGTTCTCTTAACGACCTTAGAGGCACAAGAAGGATTATTGGATGGAACGGGTTATTATGGTTGCACGCCAACCGCTTATACGCAAGCTATGGGTTACGATTGTCCCGACGGAGGTTCAATTTACCAATATTCAGGTTTTGAACTCTACGCCATAAATGGCACCCCAGTAACATCCACCGGTTCAACTGGCACTTGTGTAGACAATGCGGCTACTGCGGGATTTTCCAGACAGGTTGTGGTCGCAGCCTGGCAATTAAGTTATGATCAACAGCGGTCAGAAGGAAACGTCAACTGGAATGTACAGGTGTCTAACTTCCCTCTCAGCGGAGATATTTGGGACAACTCGGACGACCCGCCAAGCTGTTATCCATACTTGATGACCCAGGGCACATTTGAGCGTTCTACGAGCTCCAATTATTGTCCCTCCAGCTCCACCACGCCAGGCAACCAGGCTGTGTATTACAGCGGTAACGCAACAATCGATGGCACAAACATATATCTAGACAACGGTGCGACAGCTGCATTATATGATTACACCCCGCATTTTGCTGGTAATGAAAACTTTGACTCATTGTTCGAACAGTATTTTGGAGGTATTTATGCATCGCCATATGTGGCTGTTTATTACAATCAGTCAAGCTATCCT
Organism: bacterium; assembly: GCA_021799575.1. Taxonomy (GTDB): domain Bacteria; phylum Patescibacteriota; class Saccharimonadia; order Saccharimonadales; family UBA4665; genus JAJZWH01. The sequence continues at coordinate 16,852 of JAJZAD010000001.1, forward strand.
CAAATTAATCAAGGACAACAAGCAACAGTATTTATATCTTACCAAAATGTTGGCAGTATGCCCTGGTATGACGATAACAGTTTAAACAGTGCACCCGCGGGTACAGATCCTGTTCATCTAGCTACCGCAAATAGTCTGAATAGAATTAGTGAATTTAGTGCAGGATGGCCCTCACCAAATAGGCCAGATGTTAACTTTTCTGCAGTTTATTTATCTGATGGATTAACATTAGCTTCTAATCAAAATATCGTAGAGCCAGGTCAGATTGCTGAATTTAGTTTCACGGTTACCGACCCCACGTTCTTATCTGCAGGCACCTACCAAGAATATTTTCAACCAATAGTCGAAGGTACTACAGACGGTCTGTTTCCAGACACAAATACCTTCTTAGATATTACCGTCAACCCTGCAACATCAGTAACTCTAACATCACAAAGTGCTAATCCCACGCTATACGATAATGTTCCTAGCGCCGCATACGTTGAATATCAAAATACTGGTAACGTTCCTCTCTACGACAATATCAGCTTACCTACAGCACCAGCAGGAACCTACCCTTTACATCTAGCTACTACAAACCCATTAAATAGCTGCAGCGCCTTTACTGGAAGTGATTGGTCTTCGTGTAGCAGACCATCAACGAACTTCGCGGCAGTATACGAATCTGATGGAACCACTCTCGCGTCAAACCAACACGTAGCTCAACCGGGACAGATAATTAAATTTATATTCAGCTTTTTAGCCCCAGACCAATACGCCTCTGGGAGTTATCAACAGGAATTTCAGCCCATTCTTGAAGGAACTTCTAGTGGCGGGATTAGTCCATCGGTTTCTTCCTATAGTCTTACCGTTGCTTCATCGCCCTCGATAAGCTACACAGATACACCCCCTTCAAGCGTTGTTGCAAACGAACCTGGTCAGATTAGCATAAATATTACAAATGAAGGTAACACTAGTTTGCCTTCGACGTCCGAAGTATACACATCCAATGGTGGAGCTTTCCAAGCTAGTAGCTGGGTCAGTAACACAATAATAGAAAATCTGGGTGTAAGTCTATCACCGGGCCAATCTATTAATCTAACCGTCCCCTTTTTGTCTCCAGCTATTGGTGGTAACTATTCCATAGAAATTTCTCTTGTAAGCTCGGGCTCTACTACTCCCCTGCCGGGATCTATTAGTTCATTTAGCGAAGTTGTTGCAAACGTCATAAATCAATTAACCTATATATCTCAAAGTAGTTACCCAACGTTAACGTATGACACACAAGGGTTGGTCTATTTTGAGTATCAAAATAGCGGAAACCAACCGTTTTATGACAATAATTCTATTGGGGCTGCAACATGGAGAAATCCAGAACTTGTCCATATGGCAACAGAAAATCCATTAAATCGATGCAGTGGTTTTGATGATGGGTGGAGTTCATGCAGCAGGCCAGATGTTAACTTTTCTGCGGTTTATGATTCCAATGGGACAACCCTGGCCGCAAACCAAGACATTGTTATGCCCGGTCAGATTATGAAATACACCTTCTTGGTTCAACCAGAGTACTGGGTCCAGCCAAACATGTATAGGGAGTATTTTCAGCCCGTAATCGAAGGTAGTGTTTATGGCGGTTTTAATTTTATTGGTACATATATGGATATAAATGTACAGACACCAATATATGCGGCTAAGTATATATCCGAAAGTCCCTACCCCACTATTAATACAAATGGCAACACAACTATATTTTTTAGGTTCCAAAATATTGGAAATTTAAATTGGTACGACAACAACTCTGTACCAGTTGGTAGATACCCAACACACCTTGCAACATCTAACCCAATTAACAGAATAAGTCCTTTTGGTGGCTTATGGCCTAGCCCCAATAGACCTAATTTAAATTTTAGCAAAGTATATCTATCCAATGGGACAACCCTGGCCGCAAACCAAGACATTGTAACTCCTGGAGAAATAGTTGAATTTGATATTAGCCTAAACGCCAACGTGGGAGCCGGAACTTATTATGAATATTACCAACCCATACTAGAAGGTGCCCCAGGATTTGACTGGAACATCGGAGGAATAGTCTGGACGAAAATAGTCGTACAATAAAAATCAACTCTCTAAATAACTGAGCTGATAGCCTTGTATGTATCATGCCATGATGTGATTTTGTATTTTTGTATTATATCCGTTTCTTTTTTTCGCAACAAACTTGTATTGTTATAGTATTTTAAAATAAGGCTTAAGCACTGATTAGTATCATAAGGAGAGAAATATTCAATTAGGTCTCCTGCTATTTCTGGAATTGAAGATGAGTGAGATGCAATACAGAACTTACCATTAGCAAGTATCTCAGCAACAGGCAGACCCCATCCTTCATACATACTAGGATAAATCGCGAATGAACAGTTTTTGTATACCCAAGCTAAACTGTTATCTCCAACATTATTCAATATAAAAAGTTTGTCCTTAAGCACTGGATCATTATCAATTAGGTATTGGATATCGTCACTTAACCAACCTTTAGAGCCTATAATTACAAGTTGTGGCAAGTCTAGGCCCTTTTCAAGACCTAGTTTATAAGCATAATATAGCTCGGTATAGTTCTTCCTTATCTCAATAGTACCAATGCTGGCTACGAAAGGCTGAATAATTCTGGTGTCAGGGCATTGAGGATCATTTTTTGTTTTTATGTTGTCTCCTAATCTAATTACTCTAATCTCTGGCGGTTGAATTGCTAATAGATTGGCGAACTTAAGAATATCGTTACGGGTATTCTCAGATATGGCTAGTAAAAGATCAGAATTTGACACAGCCTCAAACATATTTTGGGTGTATTGTTTAAAAATACTCGGGTGGTGAAGTTGTGGATTGAAGGGAATTACTAGATCATAAACTAACTGCACTAACTTAAATTTTTTTTTATAGTGTTCTTCAATGAGCTTATCTTGAATTTTAATATTATCCCAAGGCTTACCCATTACTAGTACTATGTCGTCTTTTTCAAAGTCTATTGGTATGAGCTTAGGCTGTTTGTGGAGGGATATGGTTTTCAGGATACTCGTTTTGTGTTTTATGGATTTCGTAGTTACTAGGATTTTGGATAAAAGAAATTTGGCTTGCTTATTTTGTTTTATGTTTGGTGGTATATAAGGGGATAATGCGTTTTTGATTTTTTGTTCAAAACTTTCTGCTACTTTTATATCATCTGTAACACGACCAGCTTCTTCCACCCTCTTAATTATAGGCTCAAAACTGCTCTCAAAAAAACTATTACGCTTTTCATTATAAGACATGAATCTTACATCGAAGTTCGAATCTTTGTCTGAAAAGAACTCTTTAGCAACACCATATACTACCCTCTGAGTACCCCCATGTATCCCGTGCCATTGCTCTAGGTCAGTAAGGTCAATGTATATAATTTTACTCATAAATTTTTTACCGCATTAATTAACTCTTTAAGGCTATGCTCCCATGTTACTGATGCTGCTTTATGATTTTCTTGGTCTGTTCTTTGCCTAAATGGTGCTACTAAAGCGTCATTAATACTACGCCGAAAGTTTTCTGAGTCATTCGCAATCCATAGATTAGGAAAGGTATTGTACCACTCAAAAGATCTAAGACCATACTGAGTAGTAACTACCTTTTTGTTTGCCAATATGGCCTCAGCTGTCTTTAAGTTTGAACCGCCACCTTCTGTTATAGGTAAAATTATAATATCACTTAATTTAATTAGAGCGCCGAGACCTTCGTCGTTTATACGACCAACTGTAAATGCTCTACGCCAAAAAGTTGCGTCATATATGGAGCGGTTATCGTCTTTAATATCGTTTTTGAAATAATCTCCGATGCTACCCGCTAAGCATATTCTAGTATCATAAGGAATGAACCCTAGACCCTTGCCAACCATATTATAAAAACCGGTCCAGTTTGGCGGATGGGCACTGCCTATAAACATAATTAAGCGATATATATTCCTGCTAACTAATTTTTTTTTCCAATAATCTAGTTCTTTTTTAGACGTTTTTATGGGATTTATGCCGTTAACGGCCAAGACCGTAGTTTTGGCGCCGTATGACTTTAGCACTGCAACATCTTGTTTTGTACAACCAACCGATAGATCACTATTTTTTGTTAAATCCATCTCTACATTTTTTATCTTTTCAATACAAATAGTAATATCTTTGATGGGCAAATTTGCCCCTTTTAGAATAGACTCCTTCATAGGAGCCTCTATATTATAGCTATTGTAAATCAGCTTATAGTGGTGTCCTATTTCATTTAATATGCTTTTCAGACCCAGGTATATAAATGGTTGGTGGATATCTATAATGTCAGGATCAAAATCAAGTAGCTCTTTTGTGAGCTTCTTTTTTACGACAAGATCAAGATTAATAGCCTCACCGCTGACAATATCGCTTGTATACGGAGATTGTGACACAATAGGGTCATATCTGCTGCCTAGAGGGATGTCGGATTCCGAATAATCACTGTAGTATCCCTTATAAAAAACAGCTACGTGTCTAACATGAAATCCATTCGCGTTATAACTGTCAACAATTGCTTTTAGGCGTTTTTGGCCGCCGTGTTGAGCGTTTTTTATAGGGAAAGTTGATATAACAAATATTTTTTTAGTCATAATGCTTATTAAATGAAAGACGATTACGCATTGTCCTCTTAAAAACTTTGGAAGAATTGTTTATGAATTGGATTCTTTGTCTATCATTTAAACAATTGTCTACCATTCTCTCTATCTTATTGATTTGTGATACATTATAATTCTGCAGTCTAACTGTGGCTAATTGATTGCTCATAACAATATTTTTCAATTTTTTATAGCTATTACCTGAGCTTAGGTTGTATGCTACTATACCAGGAAATAAAAAAGCTCTCTGCATAGCTCTAGAGGGGAAAGCAGCATCATCTATAAGATAAAGGATAATATCATAGCTTTGATAGTTTGCTATAGTTAGTTTAGATATGTCCATAACTTTGCATCTTTCAACAAAATCCAAAAAAGTGGGTCTCTCCATTTCCCATGGCATATAACCATTACCATCAAAAAAATAATCGATGTAGTATTTATGAATAAGCTTGTTGTACAGTGGTTCCGCAAGCCTCCCAATCTGATTTGGTATACCCGGATTTAGTGATACAATGGCTATTTTTTGACCCAAGTTTTCTGGGCTAATTGGTGAATATCTGGTTTTTGCTAAACTGTTAATACTAGACATAAACTGGTCTACGGTATTCTCCCAACGGTATTTATCCATAATGAATCTATACTGAGCAGTTTTCTGTTTAAACCCTCTGCCATTAATAGCCGCTTTGATAGATTTGGCTAATTGGAGAGGGTTATCGGGTTCAAAGAAATAGAATGCAGAATTAGACATTTCTTTAAATACGTCTACCTCGGACACTACTATAGGTTTATTGTTGGCCACAGCATCTAATACTGGTAACCCAAGGCCTTCATATAAAGACCCGAACACAATAACATCAGCGTGTTGATATAGCCACTCCAGCTCTTCATCCGGTACGTTGTTGCTAAAAATAACGCCCCTTGATATGTTTCTTAATTGATCTTTTGACCTTGAGCTGAAAGAGGAGGTAATGATGAGCTTAAGGCCAGAACCATTTGTCTTAATATATTCTTCGAACCCCCGTACCACATTAGCATTATTTTTATGAGGCAAGTCTCCGCTGGGAAAAAGAATATATCTCATGCCCTCTTCTATGCAGTTTGGACGTTTTGGTGTATCCGATATCTTTGTATACCCACCGTTGATTGTACTTACTTTATCTGTACTTAACCCGAAAACCCTCAAAAAATCCTGTTTAGTGGTTTCTGAAATAGATAAGATTAAGTCAGCTGTGTAAATATTATTAAATCTTGTCATGTATAGCTGTTGGGGGAAGTACCCGCCAAGTTCTTTCCAGAAGAGTAGAGGAATGATATCGTAGGCCAGTAGAACTTTTTGTGACTTATCATAGAATTCTGCAAAAAAATCAAAACTAAATATCGATGGTAGCAGGTGTATTGTTGCCTCGTTGTCCTTAGCTATTTTTGATATATAAGTATTCTGTGCAGTGACAAAATCCTCCTTTTTGTAGTTTTTATTCTTAGCTACTGGCAACTCAACAAACATCAACTCAATATTCGGGCAAAGCATTTTTATGACGTTAATACGATCTTTATTGCAGTCTAGGCTTAAATTCAGCAACAATTTTATGTCAAACAAAGTGTGTGCTTTTTCGTCTAAATACTTCAGTAACTGAAGGGTATATTTACCCATACCTCTATACCAAGCGTCTGTCTGAAAAATTTGACCATCAATAATTAAAAGTTTCATCACTATTAGCACAGCCTTTTCAATATGTGTTTAACAGGACTCGCGATAATATGTCTTAGTCGCAAATAAATCACAAGACCACTTTTTTGAATTAGGTTAGGCTCTTCATCAATATAATCGGATACAAGTCTTGCTTTTATTTCCTCTTTGTTATCAAGATTACTGCCCAAACGGTATGGCTCCAGCTTATTTTCGCCTAATAGCTTCCTTATGGATAAGTCACATTTATTATAAATAACAATTAATCTTCTTATAATTGGTCCTCTTGTATCAATGTTGGTGGCGACCAAATCTAGTACGTTGAATAATTGTTTGGCAGTATTTTCCCATGTAAAAATTTCACTACGCTTAATTCCTAGTGATACTTTTTTTTGAGTTTGAGCATAATTTGCAATAGCTTTCTTAATCTCATTGGTCATTTCTTTAGCTGATTCGGGTCTAAAATAATAGCCAGCATCACCAACTACTTCACGATGTGGTGGTATATCAGAAACCAGAACAGGGACAGAACATGACATTGCTTCGAGTGGAGTCATACTAAAACCTTCATAATAAGATGGTTGAATAAATAAATCCGAGCCACTATATATCGCTGGAAGATCTTGATTAGAAATGATTTTGTCTGGAATAAATATTTTTTCATCTAAACTTTTAAGTTTTTTAATTGTTTTTATTATCTGCTCATTAAGCCAGCCATCACCGCCTACTAGAACCAACCCGTACGTTTTTTTAAGTCTTTTTGGTAAATTAACGTAGGCGTCCACAAGACTCTCTAGGTTTTTCCTAGGTTCTATATTGCCCACAAAAAGCAAATATTTGTCATAGGTTATGTTATATTTCTTTTTAGCTGTCTCGATTTCTTCTTTCGACCGCCTGTAAAAATGGCTCTTATTCACACCCAAATAAACCACATTGATATTGTCGTATGGGTACCCAATTAGTTTTGCAATCTCTTTCTTGGTGAATTCCGAGATTGCTATAATAACTTGTGTTCGGAATGCCCACGTTTTTATATATTTTTGTAAATACTTTAGATTCTTCGGTTGAATATATTGCGGATACCTCATAAATGCGAGGTCGTGAAAATACGTTACTGAGGGTGATTTCCAAAGCGGCCAATTTTTATAATTAGGAAATACGTATATGCCTTCTCCTACAATCAAATCAATAGGCAACATTAATCGTAATCTTAGGAGTGCCTCCATAATCTTAGCTGGGAGTGGCAACGTTTTAACAGAAACATTTTTGTAGTTATCATATTCTGCTAGATATCTCTTTTTGAATAGTGTTACAAGGATTTTTATTTCACAAGTGTCATCGATTATATTACTTAAGGATTTTATTGTGTTATCAAGTGCAACGCCAACACCGCTTTTAAAGGGAATAACTAGGCTCATCCCATCTATAAATATGCTCTTCCCTATATTATTTTTTTGGCTGGCTGACATGTTGTACCGTTAGTTTATATTGTGGGAAAATTAAGTATGGGTTTTGTTCTCTTTTTTCTACACTAAACTGGACGGCCTCTTCCCACCAATCATATACGTCCTCATAACTTTCATTTTGTATCGCTAAATCAATATAATACAGCCCCGTGTTTAGTATGTTCGGAACTTGCCAAACAAGCTCTATTTTTTGGCCTTTAGTGAATTTACTAAACGAATGATTTTTGAGTTTTGTGTTGGTTCCCATAATAGCCTCGTCTTTTTCATTTCGAATTTTAAAACCAAAAACACACTCATTATTAATATAATCAGAAGCTAAAGCCAACGTTTCAAGAATAAAGAATGTTTCTTTGTCGGTCAGTTTTGTACAATTTATAGAAACGCTTGTGTACTTAACGCGCCAATCGCCCCATCTTTTTTTTCTATTATAGACATCTCCTTTGGATTCTTTACCTTGGTTTTGTTCTATAAACATTCTTGTGTAGGCCATTGATACATCATATGCCGCCCCTGTGATTACGGGCCTGCTTCCCTCTATTAACATGGCTCGGTCGCAATATTCTTGAATGGCATTCATATCATGACTAACAAAAATAACAGTCTTTTTTTCTTTTTTTAAATTCTTGAAGTAACGAAAACATTTTTTTTGAAAATCAGCATCACCGACAGCTAATACCTCATCAATTAATAATATTTCAGCTTTTGCTCGAATAGCCAAAGAGAACGCTAGCCTGACCTGCATCCCTGAAGAGTAGTTTTTAAGCTTCTGGTCCATGAATTTTTCAAGTTCTGCGAAACTAACAATGTCCTTATACATAGAATTTATCTCAGCTCTACTGAATCCTGTCATCGCCCCATTGAGGTATATGTTTTCTCTGCCAGTCAACTCACCATTAAAGCCAACGCCTAGCTCGATAAACGGCATTAATTTGCCGTTTATTTGAACTTGCCCTGTAGTTGGCTGGTAAATTCCGGCAATAATTTTAAGCAAGGTGCTCTTGCCGCTGCCATTGCGGCCCACAATCCCAAAAAATTCCCCCTTTTTTATCTCTAGGTTGATATCGCTAAGAGCATGTTGTATTTCAACTGGACCCTTACGCATTTTTAACATAGACGTGAAAGTACCTTTAAGAGTATTGGCTCGTTCATGTGGTAATTTAAAGACTTTGCCTACATTAGTAACTTTGACCGCTAGATTATTGTCCACTACTAAATCTCCTCAGCAAAATTTCTTGATCTTTTTTTAAAATAAAGCATAGACAAAACCGTAAGTATCAATGTTATTCCTATTGGTACTAGCCATACATAACCTGAATGATAGAGCTGACCTATTGTTTGTGTTCTTCTTGTAACTAAAACATATCTTGCATCTTGAATTATTTGTGCAAGCGGGTTCAGTATTGCCAATACAGCATATTTATGAGGTAATCTGCTTAGTGGGTAGAAAATGGGGGTCGCATAAAACCCAAGTTGAAGCAAAACCTCCCACACATAGGAAAGATCACGAAACCTTACATAAAGAGTGCTAAGAAAAAATGACAGCGCGATTGAAACAAAAAACAACTCTACAATAAGAGGTATCAGCCACAATGCTCTTATTGTCACTCCTACATGACCTACTATCATAAACACAGCAATAATAATAAAGTTAAGGAAAAGGTTTATCAGCGCCGACATTGAACCCGACAATATCACAGTATATCGAGGGAAGTTGATTTTACGCAGCAAATCTCCCCGCCCCACAATAGCCCCAACACCACCTCCAGTTACTTCTGTAAAATAATTCCATAAAACAATGCCTAGTAGTAGATAGACAGGATAGTGTGGTACAGCGTTTCCTACCTTAAGCAGTTTAGTAAATACCACGTATAAGATTAAAAACAATAGGAGTGGACGCAAAAGAGACCATATATACCCTAAAATAGAATCTTGGTATCTCAGTTTAAAATCGGTCCTGACTAGCTCTCTCAACAAAATAACGGAATATCGATAGCGCTCGCGAATTTTTCTCATTGTTTAACCTATTTTACCCTGAATGGTACCACTCAACAATTTGATTAATTAATCCTTTAAGGTTGTTGTGACTTCGACTAATCTAATATAGCCTATAAACATGAATACCGTATTAGTCACCGGCGCCAACGGCTTTGTTGGCAGTCATTTAGTTCAAGATTTAACTGAAAATGGTTATAGGATAGTTGGGGTTGGCGGTAAGGGTGGCATACAGGCAAAGTCATCGCACATCAGTCAGCATCTTGTTTTGGACTTAACTCAGGCTAGTGAAGCTCAAACTATAGACTTTAAAAGGATTGACTATGTTGTCCATTTAGCCGGCCTAGCTGCTGTCGGAGATTCTTTGAATAAACCGATGAAATATATTCAGACCAATATGGGTATTGAGCTGAACCTGTTTGAAGTTGCACTATCACAAAACTGTTTCCCGAAGTTTTTAATTATCAGCAGTGGCAGTTTATATGATCCGCAAGACCCGTTACCTCTATCTGAAAATTCTAAAATATTACCGACCTCTCCTTATGCCGTGAGTAAGATCGGGCAAGAAGAGCTGTCAAGGTATTACATGAGCCGAGGTTTTGAGTGCATCATTGCCCGACCCTTTAATCACATCGGTCCTGGCCAAGGACCGGGTTTTATAGTGCCTGACTTAGCCAGACAAATCATGGCAGCTAAAAGACATGACAAAAAAGACATAACTGTCGGTAATCTCGATACAAAGAGGGATTACACCGACGTAAGAGATATAGTGCGGGCGTACCGGCTGCTACTAGAAAAAGGTAAGCCTGGAGAAATATACAATGTCTGCTCTGGTAAGTCGATGAGTGGTAACGAAATATTTGAGATCCTAATGGCTACGGCTGGCATAAGATTAAAAGCCGTGGTAGACAAAACTAAGCTAAGACCAACCGAAGCAACAGATATATTCGGATCACATGAAAAAATAACCAGAGATACAGGTTGGAAGCCGGAAATCCAAATTAATAAAACTTTAAAGGACGTTCTACAAACTATTTAAGCTTTGCAGGATCTTCTAAACCTAGGTCGTAATCTACCATCATATTAACCAGTCCTGTGAAGTCTACCTTACGCTTCCATCCTAGTACTCTTTCAGCTTTTTCCGGATTTCCTAGCAATATATCAACCTCTGCCGGCCTTAAGAACTTTGGGTTTTGTTTAACATATGGGTGCCAATCATTTATACCTATCTTTTTGAAAGCCAGCTCAAGGAAGTCCTGTATTGAGTGTGTCTCTCCGGTAGCCAGAACATAATCGTCTGGTTTTTCTTGTTGAAGCATTAACCACATGCCTTCGACATAATCTCCTGCATATCCCCAGTCTCTTTTTGAGTCCAGGTTTCCAAGCTCTATATGTTCTTGCAAGCCCAGGTGAATTCTAGCTACCGCATTGCTTATCTTTCTAGTAACAAACTCTATGCCTCTTCTTGGTCCTTCATGATTGAACAAAATTCCACAGCTGGCATGCATACCATAGCTTTCACGATAGTTCTTTGTGATCCAATGCCCATAAAGCTTGGCTACGCCGTATGGGCTACGCGGATGAAATAAAGCACTTTCATCGTAACCTTTTCCCGGACGGTTATAATCAAGGCCTCCAAACATTTCAGAAGTAGACGCCTGATAAAACCGGACCTTCTTTGTACCACCCACTACTCTTATGGCTTCCAAAAGGTTAAGAACGCCTTTGCCTGTAACTTCAGCAGTTAGTATTGGATTTCTAAACGAATATCCGACGTGACTTATAGCAGCAAGATTATATATCTCATCAGGTTCAGATACTTCAATAGCATTAACTAAAGATGATTGATCTGTTAGGTCTCCCTCAATAAGCTTTATATATGGTTGTTCTTGTTCTACCCTAAGCAGCTTAGGGTTTTGCTGTCCTCTTATTAAACCGTAAACATCATAGCCCTTATTGTTTAATAGTTCGGATAAGTGATAGCCGTCCTGGCCGGTAATTCCAGTTATGAGTACCTTTTTGGCCATATGATCTCTGTTTAAATTAATACTTCTGCTTGTTCTTGATTGGTAGTAATCGCCAGTTTACTAGTATCCCTGGGAAAATCACCTTCGTGAAGCTGATCTTTTGTAATACCCAAAATAGACGCTAAATTTTCTCTGTACTCATCCAAAAGACGAGAATAAGAGCTACGCGCCATTTCTATAGTCAATCCGTTATTTTCTGCAAATTGAGTAAGTGAACCTGGTTTCTCGATAGCCATTTCAAAATTCTCCTTTTATTAACTTTCTCCAATATAATATAACTGACAATGCCTAGAATAGTAATTGACGCTAGAGAATACTCCACTTCAACCGGCAGATATACATCAAAACTAATTGATAATTTGCAACGGATTGATAACAAGAATGAATACGTTGTTTTGCTTAGAGAGAAAGATTTTGAGTCGGTTAGGTTTTCTAACCCTAATTTCAGCAAGGTATTAACTCCGTATAAAGAGTTTACCTTCGGTGAACAAATAGGGTTTGCTTGGCAGTTATATAGACTGAGGGCAGACTTGGCTCATTTTTGTATGACTCAACAACCCTTGTTTTATCTAAAACGCTCAGTTACAACCATACACGACCTTACTACCGCCAGGTTTACCAATCCAGATAGAGATCCGCTGGTGTTTTTTGTCAAGCAGCAGATATACAAGATTGTTATCTGGTACGCTGCACACAAGTCAAAACACATAATTACCCCTAGTGGCTACGTTAAAGACGATCTCGTAAAATTCACAAGGATCAGACCAAAAAAGATTAGTGTTATATATGAAGCAGCCAACCCAATTGAAGACAATCCTAAACCCATCAAGAAGTTAGAGGGTAAACAGTTTATTATGTATATCGGCCGACCTACGCCACATAAAAACCTCTGGCGGCTTATAAAAGCGTATGACGCTCTAAAAGGTATGCACCCGGATTTACTGTTGGTCTTAGCCGGTAAGTTTGATGGTAACTATAGCCATATTGAGAGACGTGTAAGTAGCAACGGTATATCCGGCGTGGTGTTCACCGACTATATCAGCGATGGCGAGCTTAGGTGGTTATATGAAAACTGCCAGGCATACGTCTTTCCTTCCTTAAGTGAAGGCTTTGGTCTACCGGGACTTGAAGCTATGGCTCATGGTGCGCCGGTAGTATCTTCAAACGCAACCTGTTTGCCTGAGATATACGGGAATGCCGCCCATTATTTCGACCCGCTAGACAAACAATCTATGGTTAAGGCTATTGCCGAGGTTTTGGGAGATGCCAAACTTAGGTCCCGGTTAACCGCAGAGGGCAAAAACCGGGTAGATAAGTATTCATGGCGCAAAACGGCTGAAGAAACACTTAAAGTATACGAACGTTGGACTTAGTCTTTGCCGTTACCGGGTGTAAGTACAATATGCCTGCTCCTACCCTCACCCGCGGACTCGCTTGTAAGTCCATACTCAGATGCCAACTGGTGCACTACCCTTCTGTCCGCCGCATTCATCGGCTCAAGTTCAAGGGGTTGTTTGCTGTCTTTAACTTGTTTAACCCAGACTTCGGCTTTTGCCCGCAGTCTATCGGCACGCTGTTTTTTGTAGTCCGCAATGTCTACATTGACCCTGTTATAATCATAGCCGTTATTTCTTAGGGCGGTTGAGGTAAGATACTGCATTGATCTCATGTTGTCGCCGCGCTGGCCAATTAAAAAACCGTTTAGGTGTGTACTAGGTACACTGAGTTGGATGACTTCGTCGTCGCTAGTGGCATATACATCAGTGTTTAAACCAAAAAAGGACAATAAGTCCTCTAGATATTTTTTTGCAAACACGATCGCTTTCTCCATTGACTCGTTCATTTCTTCTTCCTCCTTTTCTTAGCCTTGTTTTTGGAAGAAGGTTTGGTTTTATTATTGGTCAAGGGTGGTGTATTTTTAAGCGATTCTTGCTTGGAAACAAAGGCTGGTTCGGTAACCACTTCACCTTCCGGAATTTTGGCCAGGTCTTTTGATGGCGTATCAGCAATGGCTTCAAGTTCAGTCTCGTCCCTTGAAAGCACTCTCCATTGTTGAATAAAGGCTATGGTACCACTGGCTAGCCAATACAAACTTAAGGCTGCCGGAAGGCCGACAGTTACAAAAAAGATCATAACCGGCAATAAGTAGCGGGTACTTCTGGAAACTGCCGCGTTAACCTCAGACTGATCAGCTTTCTGGCCACTGGTGCCCGCTTCTTTTAGGATGTCCCTGAGTTTACGGGCGTCTTTTGATGTCGGCAGAAGTTGTTTGCTCTGGTAATACTGGGCTATTGCACTGCCAAGTACTATAATCATGGCCGGCCAGTAAATATGTCCTCCTGAGGTGGCACTTTTAGTTAGATTAATAAACCCGAATAGTGTGTCGTCGAAACGGTGTATGTTGTGAGCTAGTGTTTGCATCCACGACAAGTGATGGATACCGCTGTAAGAGAGAGTAAGTAAGGACTTAGGGTTTGAAGCTACTTGCCTAAGCGCATCATATAATCCCCAAAGAATAATGAATTGGGGTATTAGGATTCCGATTGAGCCGATCGGATTGACCCCTTTTTCTTTATACAGCTCCATTAGCATAACCGATTCTTTTTGTCGGTCTCCAGCGGCTTTCTTTTTAATCTCTTTAAGCTGTGGCTGCAGTTCCCGCATAATCTTGGCTTGCCGGAGTTGTTTTTTAACCAGCGGCCACATCAACAGACGAACTATAAGGGTAAATATTATAATCGCTAGTCCAAAATTGTGGCCAGGAATTAAAGCATAAATTAAGACCAATAGATTAAACAGTGGTTTGACAATAATGGTTGTAAACATGTGTAAGTAACTAAGCTTAACTTTCTTCTTAAATAACTATAGCAGACGTGCTTTTAAACATGCCTAATAAGTTTATAAAAAGAGTTCAAATAATCTTCGCCTGTTTTAACAAAACACCTATCAAATCAGAGACTTGGTTTATGTCCATATTGGCTATTTCGTCGCTGTATACGTTAAATATTAAATCAAAACCGCCTTCGATTTGTTTATCGTACTGCCTGATAGTTTCGTATATTTTTCTTCTGATACGATTCCTGGTCACCGACGATTTATTGATTTTTCTGGATATAACCACCGCCGCCCGGTAACCAGTCCTCTTGGGGTTAGGTGCAAACTTTAGTGTTAAGAGTTGGCTACGAACGGTTTTGCCATACTTATACGCCCGGTTCAAAGAGGTCCTTCCGTGAAAACGGTGAGCCCTGTTTAACATCTTCTAGGTATTTTTAAGCTGATAGTTTAACTCTGCCTTTGTTGCGGCGCCGTTTTAAGACGTTATGACCGTCTTTGGTACTCATGCGTTTTAAGAATCCATGTTCTTTGGCACGGTGAATTTTTTTGGGTTGGAATGTTCGTTTGGGCATAGCTCTCCTGGAAATTTAGTGAAAATAACAATGTTTAACCTATTAATCTTAGCAAGTTTTCCACGTTGGTGCCAGTTTAATCCACAATTTTATAGATGTATATATTACCTGTGTATAAATCCACCTCAGTTTAGTAGAATGGTTATTATAACGATTTTTACAATCGATTAGGGTGTGGAAAAAGGTCGATTATGGGTTTAAACTAAGTGTCACTAAGTTAGAGACAGAGAGTTTAAAAAAGAAATGAATAGTCCTTTGTGGCAGGCGGTTTTGGGAGAAATCGAACTTTCGGTGTCCCGTGGAAACTACCTAACGTGGTTTAAAAACACCCAGCTTGTTGAACAGACTGATGAAATGGTAGTAATCGGTGTACCGAATGTATTTATAAAACAGCAGCTTGAGAAGAAATTTAATGACATTGTCAGCCAGACACTGAAGAAAAACGGCGTAAACCCAAAGGTTATAGAGTATCGGATTGTGGCTATGGATATTAAGAAACACGACGATCCTGATCCGATCCTAACCCAAAAACCCCAAACCTCCACCTTTACAGGGGTTGAGACTATTAATCATTCTTATCGGCAAGGGTTAAACAACCGCTATAATTTTGATAATTTTATTGTCGGATCATCGAATGAATTGGCTTTTGCAGCCTGCCAATCAATAGTTGCCAACCCGGGCAGTAAATACAACCCGTTAATGATTTACGGCGGTGTCGGTATAGGTAAGACTCATCTTATTCAGGCGGTAGGTAACGCTATCCTGGCCAGTAACCCTGATGCTAAGGTGTTATATATTACTACCGAGCAATTTGTTCAGGAATTCGTGGACGCCTTAAGATACAGAAAAACCACCGGTTTTGCCAACCATTATCGTTCAGCGGATGTTTTAATTGTTGACGATATTCAATTTATAAGTGGTAAGGAAAAGATTCAGGAAGAGTTTTTCCATACTTTTAACGCCCTATACCAGGCAAATAAGCAGATTATTATTAGCTCAGATCGGTTGGCTAGAGAAATTCCGATTGAAGAAAGGCTCCAAAGCCGCTTTGCTCAAGGTATGAGTATAGATATGCAGACACCGGATTTTGAAACCAGGTGCGCGATAGTGCAATCTAAAGCTAATAGTAGCGACATAGCTCTACCTAACGATGTGGTGGAATATTTGGCTACAAATATTAACACTAATGTACGGGAGTTGGAGGGGGCTTTAAACCAATTGCTTGCTTTCTGTGAAATGCGCGGGTTATCTCCTAATTTAGATATAGCTGTAAGTGTTTTAGGAAACAGTAAGAATCGGCCGAAACACTTGTCTGCTAAACAAATAATTGAGCGGACTGCAAAACATTTTCAAGTATCAATGGAGGATATTTTAGGTCCTAAAAGAGATAAAGACATTGTAGTACCGAGACAAATCGCTATGTATATGTTAAGAAGTGAGCTTCATTTAAGTTTTCCTAAAATAGCTAGGGAACTTGGTCGCAAAGACCATACTACGGCTATTCATTCGGTTGAGAAGATATCTAAAGAAACACAACTTGATGCTTCGTTAAGGTCGGCTATATCCGAGATTAAGGACAGGTTATATGCTTGAGCAAAAACCTACCTATATTTGTTTATATATCTACTCAGGTTGTTTAAAACCCTTATATAAAACCACAATGGGGTTGTGGTTTTTACTTAAGGCTGTGGTTTTTAATAAATTTTTCACACACTTTAAACTTCAATTAAACACATATAGAAAGTTTAATTTAACAGTTGTTTTTTATAATTTATACACATTAACCACAGGATTAACTATAAATATAAAGTTAAATACTTAATTTTTATTATTTTTGTAACCATGGAAAGGATTTAAATCTCATGAAACTCCAAGTCACACAAGAAAATCTAAACCAAGCCTTGAGTTCAATCGGTAGAATCGCTAATAGCCGAAATACTCTTCCTATACTCTCAAACGTGCTAATCAAAACCTCTAACAACCGGCTTAGTTTAACCGCAACTAACCTGGATATTGCGATAGTACACTACATTGGAGCTAAAATCAGCGAAGAGGGTGCTATAACCGTACCCGCTAGGTTAATGCAGGATTTCATAGGTAGTTTACCTCAAAGTGTTATTGATCTCGAATTAACCAACACAAAACTTAAAATCACCACCGATAAATACCACTCAATAATAAACGGTATAATTGCCGATGATTTTCCGGTAATGCCGACAATTAAAGACGCTAAGAATATAAAACTTAATAACGGTTTATTAAAAAAAGCCTTAAATCAAACGGTTTTTGCAGCTAGTAGTGATGAGGCTAGACAAGTGTTAACCGGTGTTTATTTACACACTAAAGATGATAAGTTGTTTATAGCAGCAACCGACAGTTTTAGATTAGCGGAAAAAGAACTAGGTAAGAATAACCAACAAATTGCTATTTTAATTCCAGCTACTGCTATGCAGGAACTGTTAAGAGTAACACCAGACCAAGAAGGAGAGGTTGTTATTTCTTATAACGAGCAACAGGTTTTATTCCAGACCGGAGATATAGAATTAACAGCCAGGCTAATTGAAGGAAATTATCCGGATTACCAAAAACTAATACCCACAATATTTAATTCCTCAATCCAACTTAAAAGAAACGACCTAATAAACATAACTAAAGTGTCTAATTTATTCGCTAAAGAAAGCGCCGGTAGTGTGACAATTGAATTAGATGAGAAAACCAATAAATTGAGTATTAACTCTATTGCCTCACAAATAGGTGAGAATAACGCCACGGCTGAGGGTAAAGTTATTGGCGGGGGTAGTATTACTATTAACTCACGTTACCTACTAGATGTCCTTTCGGTTTTAAATGGTGACGAAGTTTACTTCGGTTTCAATGGTAAACTTGAACCAACCATCATAAAAGACCCCAAAGACCCGAGCTATAAACACATAATCATGCCTTTAAAAAGTTAAACCATGATTGCCGAAATCCGGCTACAACAATTCCGATCCTACCCAGATAAAACCTTTAAACTCTCATCTGGTTTAAATGTGGTTGTCGGACCGAACGCAAGCGGTAAAACCAATCTATTAGAAGCGATTATGGTTATATGTACAGGTAATTCATTTAGAGCTCCAGACAATGAACTGGTTATGTATGGTAAACAGTGGTCTAGAATTGATGCGAAAACCTCCCAAGGCAACAGAACACTTAAACTAACTACAACCAACAAAGAGTTTCTATTAGAAGGTAAATCACACAAAAACCTAAACCATAATACCCAAATACCATTAGTGTTATTTGAGCCCTACCACTTATTAATGATTTCTGGCGCACCGGAATTAAGAAGAAACTACCTAGACGGAGTCTTGGATTCCATTCAACCAGACTATAAAAAGATCCGGAAAAATTACCACAGAACCCTTAGGCAGAGAAACACACTACTAAAAAAGGGACATATTAACAATAATGAACTTTTCCCTTGGAATGTACGGTTGAGTCAAATAGGAGGTATTATAGCTAACTCAAGAGCAAAACTAATAACCAAACTAAATGAAACCCTAACCGAGTCATATCAAAAAATTTCAGATGGTAAAGAGAAGATTACATTAAAGTATAAAACCAACATAGATCTAAGTAATTATGAGAGCCAACTGGTCAGGAAATTAGAGCAAACCATAGATCTCGATTTGATCAAAGGATTCACTATGTACGGACCACACAGAGAAGACATGAAGATACTAGTTAATAACAAAGACCCAAACCTTTTTTATTCTAGGGGAGAAACCCGAACACTTGTAGTAGCGCTTAAAATAAGCGAACTAAAAACCGTATCTTTAATCAAAAAAGACCCTATTATTTTATTGGATGATGTATTCAGTGAACTTGATTCCAAGCGCCAACAAGCTCTAGCTGCTTTTTTATCAACAAACACCCAATCTTTAATAACAACCACGGAAATAAACAATAATAACTTACATAAAAAAGGAGTAATTATTAAAACCACTTAGAAGTTTAGTTTGTTTAAAACCTGTTAAATTGGCTGGTTAGTAGCTGAATTAATTAGTTGGTAAGAACTAAGATTATGTTGAGACAACCATTGTTTAGCGTTATTTATAGCTGCATTTTCAGCGCTATTGCCTTGAGTCGTGTCCCAATAAGACGGCACATAGGTAAAATCAATACTTGGCGGGGAAGTACTATTAGAAATAGTTAATTGATAGTCTGTTCCTTCATATGGCAAATAAGACAAACCAGATAAAGAAGGCTCTAAACTAGATTGAATACTTAGTATTTGGTTTTGTTGGTTTTGTGAAATTTGAGACCAAGTTACATATATGGGTTTAAAGTTTATTGTGGTTGTAGATGTAGCACTACTTTGAGAAGTTACAGAAATGTTAATAAAATAATTCTTACTCGCTTTCAATGGAGTCGCTAGTTGTAGGGACAACATTCTGTTTTTAACCACGGATTTATAAATTAAACCCTTGGAACCACTCACAGCTAACCTACTACTCCTAAGCGGTTGATTATATGAGACGTCTATTGTTGGGGTTAAAGTATTTATGGACGAAGGATTGGGATTTATAGAAACAACATCAAAAGTTTGGCGACTAAACAACCATAAAACAATCGCCATAATCAACACAATAGTTATTCCCAACACAAACAGAAACTTTCTGTTATGAAGTGCAACACTTAAACTCTGATTAGTTTGGGGAAACATATCCTATTATTCCATCTGATGTGGATGGCTCCGGTCCGACTTCACTTACAACACTGGTGTCAAGCGTCCAATAACCAACCACCGGGTTTGTCTGGTCGCCACCTATTAATGTTACATTTCCGCTTGAATCTACCGACACCACAATATTCACATGCCCCATCCAATCATATCCATTACCTGAATGTATAGCTAGATCTCCAGGTTGAGGAGTATATGTGCCGCTTGGATGCCAAGAAAACCCCTGCCCGCTTAGCCCCAAGTTGTATATCTCGTCCACCGCAGGAAGATCCCAACCGTCATTACCACCACTGAACGGATAACCCGCCTGTTTATAAACCCAACTGACAAAATCAGCGCACCATTCTTCGTCAGCACCGTTATAGTCATAGATGGGGGCTCCAGGAGGCTGAACCGAACCGATTTGCCAGCAACCTAACTGTTGTTCGGCTATAGCCACAATCCGCTGCCTCAAACTGGAAGCAGAAATATTGGAGTCACAACTAAGAGCGACTGCCGCTGTAGCATTTCCATAACTTACAGTCACACTATTGCCAGCTGCTGCAATCATGGCATTAATTTCATTGGTTAGATAACTTATGTAACCACTAGGATTATTACCCTCTCCCGCGGGAGCGTATTTATTAACAAACTCGGGTATAGTATTAATGCCTTGGTCAATATAACCAACTTTCAAGAATTCTTGTTCATCAGTGTTTGGGTCACTGACACTTGCCAACCACGAGGGCCACGCATACCAATCGGTTGTCTTGTTTGTTCCTGCAGCTGTAGCTGCTACAAAGGGTTGTCCCGAAGCAGCAGTACGTCCGAACGTATTGTATGAGCCTGGCGGCGGCGTTACAGTTCCTAAACCTTGTTCGTGCCAACCTATAGCAACCACCAAAAAAGGGTTAACATTCTCAGCAATAGACCCGCTAACGATTGCCTGCGCCATCTTTGTACCATCGAATGGAGAAGAACTACTAAGGTTTTGTATAAAGTTCGCTATTGCGGCAACAAGTGCATTTTCATTATTAACAGTAATACACGACATTGATACACAGATACCGTTGTAAGGAGAGCTTACGCCACTATTATTATTGTTTTGTGAACCGTTATAGTAAATACTATCGTTATACAGGCTAAATAAATCTTGGTTGGAAAGAGCGGAAACCCGTCCAAAGTAAAAGACGTTAACAATAGTTACCAAAGCTATTACTACAACGCGCTTCATGATGCAGTACTTTGGAAGTCGCTTATAAAGTTCGTTACTTCGTCATCAAGAATATACTGTCTGTAGCGGGTTATAATATCATTCTGGTTAATAAAATTCGTGACAGTACTATTGCAATTCTGGTTGTTTGTACCATAACCCATACCATTACAAATAACATTAGAAGCTACGTTTGAGGCTTGAATCGGCTGCACGGGTATGTCGGTAGAAAGGTTACCCATAGTGCCACATATTGGGTCAGGAGCACTTTGGCCGCTTTGCTGTTGCCAAAGGAGAGATGATGACATTTGCCCATTTTGACCATATGGGCTTAAAGCAAAACAATGTAATAGATCATTCTGGTTATTGTCATATGATCCATAAGGATAGTTATTTGGATTACCCAGCAACTGGATCAGCGTTTTGCTGTTATTTTGATATGGCACAACAGTGTGAAATAGGTAATATTCGTTGTTAACCGGATCATATTTAGTAATATCATTGGTAGTAAAACCATATTGCGTGATGTCATAAGGGGCTCCAGGGTCAGTAGTTTGTGCTGCAAACGCTCTAGCGTCAATTAAATCTGCAAACGAATGAGCCAATAAAACCGGAGCCTTAATTATGTCACTAAACATTGAGTTTATAATCCCCATTCTTGACAAAGGCAAATTGACTGCTAGCTTGGAAACCAAGGATTCGGGATTACTGAACGAGAAGGTTCTGTTTATGAATGATTTATTGCTTTCTTCGATATTGGCCAATTGGGTACCCTTTGAGTATAAAGTGGCTGATTGAGTGGATGTTAGGGGCACACCTCCGAGTCGTTGCATATACATATTGTTAGCAATATTAGTGCCTGCGTCCGCGTTGTTCATCCACTGTACAGAATTCTCGAGACCATCCATCGCTACGGGTGTAAAGTACTTAACTATATCCGGAATAATAATGTGCTGAGCCACTTGCTGCGTTCCTACAACCGCTCCACCAATAAGAATTTGTGCTGCCCCGAGTGAGGCAAAATCTATAGTGGCGGTAGCGAGAGCGCCAACAACCATAAATATATGTCCAAAAATAGAGTTATTTAAGAGGGAGCATAAGAACTTGCCACCAGTGATGCTTAGTATGTTGTTTATGTCTCGAACAATATAACTGCCAGCATTTTGTACTGGTAGCAAGGAAGAACTAAAATCAGGATTATACCCAGGACTGCTTTTGTCCGAATTTACCGGTTTGCCTTCTATTCGCTGCCACGCAGCAGAACTCGAAAACGGCAAGGAGGCATCCTTAAGTGTTTGATCAGGAACTTTAGACTTTGTGCTGGTTTTTATAGTTGGATTTCCGTTAAATAAGCTAGTTACCTTACTAATCTGTTTACCAGACAGTTTCCCAGGGACCTTCATCTCATCCGCAAAACCTAGTAGCGTAGAGCTATGACGAACCAGAAAAGCAAGAATTGTCGGTATCCTGTCCTTTGATGCGGTGGTAGCGGCCTTATCTATGGAACATAAAGTAGAAACAATAGAAGCTACAGTTAGTGAGTCAGCCAACTCAGGCTCAGCAGCAGCTTCGGTTTTTTGTAAAACTACGGCTTCTGAATCCCCTGAGGCGATTGCTTGATCTGCTGTGTTGATAATAGTATTGTCTTCAGCCGCTGTAAGAGCTTCGGAAGCAGCTTGAGCATTTGGTTCGTTTTTCGGCGCCTGCCCATCTTCTACTTGGGCGTCAGCAAGCTGTTCTGCCTCGTTTGTGGCGGTACCGTTAATATCATCTTCAATGTCATTTTCAGGTTTGGGATCTTCAGGGCTTGGTATGGGATTCCAGTTAGCCCCTTCGTCGACAGTAAGCAGGCTTCTATAGGCTTTAAGTTGCCCGATATCAAAATCTGGTATGGCAGCTTGAAATCGAGCTATCATTTCCGGTGTTTCGAGATCACCATAAGTAATAAGCTGCCCGGTGTTTTCATCTTCGAAGCTAATCTGGTTACCTTCGTCATTAACTTTAATACCTTGATTAGACAAACTTTTCTGCACTTGGGGATCAGTGAACTTAAAAGCATCGATTTCAGCCGTCATAGGATCTTGATCTTGAGCGAGCTTCTCTGCTTCATTTTCAGTTCCATCTTGATTGGCTATTTTCTCATCTGCGTTTGAGTTGGAACACCCCGTAAGAGTCGCCGTAGTCCCGGAAAGACCTCTACAATATATACGTGAGATAATACTGTTAGCAGCTTTCTTTACTACATAAGAAACTGCCTTGTCCTCATATCTGAGCATATCCTTCTCTATTGTGATCAACTCATAAGAAGCAAGAAAACCAAAGAAAAAAACCAGAGAGACAATAAAACCAATTAGGCCCCCACCTCCTATACCAATTCCCTTTTTATGTTTGCTGGCAAACTTAAGCGCTTTGCCAGCCGGTGTGAGGCTGGCTGCGGCCATTAGCCCCTTGGAGGCTAATCCGGAACCACTTTCTGCTCGATATAAGCCCCCTCTATCTATGGACGCTGTTTCTTGTTCCCCGGCTTGTGACCCATTGCCGTTATTGAAAGACCGCTCACTGTTTTGTAAGTCTTCTGAAGAAGCAGATGCTTTTTGATCTTCTTCCGTATCTCGATGATAGAAGCCGCTATCCGACATGTTTGTTATATGCAAAGTCCTTTAATCCAGATTATACTCCATAGTTTAAATGGTTAATTAGGACGTTTCTTGTTAGTTTTAGTATACCAAAAACTAAAAGCCTTATAATAAACTACCTTCTTAGTTACATAAAGCCTAGAGTCTTTCGGTAAAAGAACTATACACTATTTAGAATAAATACAATGGACTTAGGCACAATAAAGTACCAACCAGACACCTTACCCCCTAGGGTATTTAGAAACAAATAGATCATATGAGATTAGCGTAAGCGTCTAGCGTACGCCACTTCGGACATTAGTCCACCGTGACGTTGCATACGGTCGTGATTTTTGATTATTCGGTAGACAGCACGGTTTCTACGCTTATCCCGCCAAAAAGCAGCCGGAGAGGACACCGTCTGATGAAGCATCCATTTTTGACCAGGTTCAGGATCATTGGTGTAAATATGCCTTATAGAAGAGCGAAGTGCTGACCCTTTACTTCTAACCTCATTAATTACAGGTACGTAAGTTGATCTACCTTTCTGATAAGGCAAAGCATCAATTTCTATCCTTGCTCTCCTGGCTTCTCTTACAGTATATTCCCCATCTTTGGTTTGTTCCTTAACTATTCTCTTGAATTCTTTTTTATCGCGCTTATTAAAACCTTCAAGCTTTGGACCGTGGATCTTCTCATCCAATCGACTTGAAAGGACACTTCTTCTTCCCAGCGACTCAACCATAGGATCATGCCCCAGGATAATTTCTCCAACAGAAAGTACCGACTCCTGTTCATACGGACCGAATACTTTGTCAAACCGATACTTGCGGGTATTAGCCCATTCAACTTTCTGTGCTCTTTTATCAAGATGCCTATCTACCATTCGCTCTAATCTTGTTCTAGGCTTTGCTGGAACAAAGTCAAACTGACCACTTTGGGAATTATAGTCTCCTCGATGACTTGTGGGAGTAGGTACTAAGTTTTGACCCAGAGCCACCTGGCCCAGGTCATGATAGAGTGCATCTTTGTGGTCCATTTTTTCTAAGATGTGCCCGGCACTCTCCATGCGCCGAATAGCTAAATTAGCCATGGCTTTATGATATTGACTAGTGACTTGCTGGGGTATGTCTTTTATAGACTCAACAGATACCATATAATTATATTAGCATAATTTGTTATTTAATCAAGTTGTTGTTTTAGCTATAATTCGCTTGGATTAGGACGCTGCCAACCTCTGGCCCTTTCTCTAACAACATCATAGTTTGTTTTTTGTGGAGGAGGAGGTGGTGGTCTCATCTCCATTCTATAACCTCTTGCTATATCATTACGATCCCAATCAGATATGTTTGTCACTCCTTTAATATAATCTACACGAGTTGGAATAGGTGCGGGAGGAGTGGCTGTGGACGGTGGAGGTGTTGATACCACTGTTGTTAGGTATTTTGTTCTGTCGTTACCGTAAGTGTTTCCGGTTGATGCATTAGTTTTTGACAGTTCAGCATCAAATTTAGCCAATGCTTCTAGGGCCGCTTTTTGGTTAGATCCAGTAGCATTTTGCGCTACAGACTGTAGTTCTAAACGATGTACTTCAGCCTGTTCAAAATTGCCACTATGAAGAGCCTGCATCATTAGGCTACCTTTGGCTTTAATTGCCGGAGGTTTAGCTCTATTACCTAGAGTCCAAGGATCGGCTTTTGCAAGACCAGCCTCAGGATCATAAAAAGCTCCATCATTAATTCCAGCTAGGTCATATCTACCAGCTTCCTTAAGGAAGTACTGTGCTGTATTCATTGCTGATGCATAAGCGGCATCATCATCTCCAACTATATTTCTAACACTGCTGGCCAATTCTTTATATCCTGCCTCTCCATCACTGAACTGATAGCCCGTTCTAGCAAGTGCCTGTAAAGCCATAAGTTGTGTCCCCCGAGATCTCCTAGACTTGACTTGATTTGCTAAGTTCAGCCCATTTTGCCGCGCTTGAATCTCAGCCTGGTATAGAGCTTTTTCATCCGAGTTGGGCGCTGCAGCTTCATACTTAGCTTGGGCCTCACGGAGCTTATCTTCAGCCAACTGCCTGTTCGTCATAGCAACTAAAAACTTGTCATCGTTTTGATGAAGTTGATAAGTTTGATCATCTTTAAGCTCTGCGGCTCCCTGAGCAAGCGTGCTAGTATATCGTCCGGCATTAATACCAGCTCGACCACGTCTTAAATCGCGCATAGGATGAGTAGCAGCTCCTAACATAGTATTTATGCGACGGGTTACGGCGTTTCGGTCGCTAAAACGATTATAGTTTCTGGTCTTATTCCAACCCTTACCTAACTCTCTTGTGGCAGCCCTCTTTAACGGTTTATTTGCACTTGAAGTAAGCTTGGAAACAGCTCCTTGTACAGCCCCTATAACACCGCCGGACATTTTGAAAGCGAATGGCACTAGGAACAATGGTGCAACTACAGCCAAAACAGCAATCGATTCAGACAACATTTTATCGTTTCCATTATTTGCAAGATTACTCATAATAATGCCGGAGATGAAAGATATTCCAAATACGGCCATTACAATCGGATAAACTGCTAAAGTTTTTACCAATAGATCCCACCATTTCTTAAAATACTTCTCGGTGTTTGGTAGTACGTATAAAGCAAACGCTACTGGCGAGATTATCAAAAGAAAAACTAATAGACCCTGTCTGATGGCAATTGTTACCAATATTCCTAGGGCAGCTATAAAACCTGCCAGTACCGCCATAAACAAGATGCCGATAACACCCGGCAAAACAACTACCAGTCCAGCAAGTCCTACCAAACCCAAAGAAAATGGCAGAGCACCGCTGTTTGATAAATGGATATGACTCGTTAAACTTCCAGCACTCTTAAACGGATCCTCCAAAAGGTTAACTATGCCAGAACCTAATATATTGAATATGTCTTCCAGCCCTGCGATTATATAGATAGAAAGGTTAATTAAAATGGCCGCCGCCAATATGCGGGGCAAGACCTTCCTGACGGTATAGGCATCTATTAATCCACCCCCGGCCGCCTCACTAAACACAACTATCAACAAGGCAATAACCAGTACAATGTCACCGTATGTCCTAAAGTTTGACCATACGCTATAAATCGCTGCACTAACCTTTTGATTACTACAGCTTGTACTGTTACTAGTACAGTTAGCGTTAGCGTTGAACACGAACGGTTGGGTTTTTAGCAGGTTGCCTATTATTCCTTCAATACTGTTTTCAGCACTACTTATTAGATTAATAGCTCCACACACAATCCAGGATATTACAAAACCAGAGGATTCGCAGGTTGGAGGTGTTGCTGTGCCTTGAGTTTGGGTTGATTGTTGGGGTAAAGGTGAAGGATTACCGCCTAGAGCATAGGTTAAGGTGACGGGGATAGTCATGTCCTTTGTGGAATTAAGTGTATGTGTGGCTTCAGATGCTGCTACTGCATACGGTGCATTTCCTAGATCAGCGTCGTAAGTAAGCACTATGTTGTATTGATCATTATGTTTGCTGAAAGGCACATCATTCGCAACAAAAACACCGTCACTAGTTGGAGTTAGGGTTATACTACCGTTAGCACACCCCTTTGACGTATTAGATGGATTGGAGGTGTCATAAGGAACTAAACATGCCTGAGTATTACCAGTTTGCGAATATGCAGGAACTTTTTGGGTTCCGGTGCAGGAAGACGTACAACCGATAGGGGTAGTATAAACTGCGTCAACAGTGACTTTAGGCACGTATTGCTGATTACTAGAACTTAACGTAATACTAGAGGTTTTATGGACCATTCCGTATTCTAATCCGCATAAGTTTACACTGGCAATCGCAGAATACGAGCCATCTCTAACCCTTATGGTATAAACATTTTGAGGTTTATCCTTATCCATTCCAGCGAGACAATTTGTCGGTGGATCCAAACCTATAATTCCGTCTGTAGTATCAAGCGTTACGCTGGGTGAACTGGGTATTTTATTGGTCAAAAAACAATTATTCGAACTATCGTATTTCTGAATCGTAGTAGATGTTCCGGCATTTGATGTGATTGAAAAGCTATATTTAGATTGATTTGATGAGTTTGCACCGGATACTGGTATGCATAACTCGATACCACTTGTATAGTTGTCCAGCCCATAGACTTCCGAGCCCCCCATCGGACCAGTACTTACGCTAAGATTCTGAACATTGCCCGATGAACTCGCAGCATTAGCTGAAACGGGGATTTGAGAGGTTACTATAGAAGTCAATAGAACAGCCAAAGATAATAACCAGAAAAGTACTTTTGGTTTTTTCATTTCCGATTCGTATTGTTTCCTATCTTAATGTGTATGTGCGACGATCCGCTTCTCTTACCATTGAATTATAAACAAAAGCGTTAAAAAAGACATTACCCTTTAATATATTTTATAAACCTCTATGAACTGGGGGTAAGTCGATTTTCCAGGTCTATAGTTCCGGCTACAACTTCTGATCCGTTATTCTGTAAATCAATATTACTTTCAATAACATTAGTGCCGGTTGTTTTAGGGTTAGTTGTTATTAAAGATGTTTCAGTAGGGCTGGCAATGACCTGTATGTGAACGTGGTTTTGTCCGGCAAAGAACAATCCCTGTCCAACGGGGAACTGACTTAAACGTTTCTTTTCCTCAGAAGTCAGTTTGAACACGTCGGTTAAAACGTCAACCGCTGAGGTTGACTGCTTCATTAAGAACTGCATTGAGGCGTTGGCTACGATTGCCCGCCCCATCCGGCTGCCCATAAAGTCCTCAACATCCTGAGTTACGGTAGTTATGCCGAGCCCGTATTTTCTGGCTCGTTTGGCCACACTAAACAAAAAGTTTGCAGAATCTTCATATTTCATTAACTGCCAAGCTTCGTCCACGATCAAGATACGTTTTTTCAGGTCAGTTTTAGTTTTATTCCAGATGTAATTTAGAACTATATACATCGCCACTGGACGCAATTCGTCTTCCAGGTCGCGGATATTAAACACTACCATCGGGTTATTAATGTCAACGTTTGATTGCTGACTGAATATCCCAGCAAAGGTGCCGGAGGTGTATTTACGCAGTCGCTGCGCCAGTTGGGGCCCCGTACCGCCCATGTGCAGCAAAGTATCATACAAATCGTTTATAGTCGGCGGCACACCAGTGTGTGTCAAAGGGTCGTTAGTTATCCCCACCTTGGCGTAGGTGTCGATCAGTGCCGTGTCCAAATCGGATTCCTCGGCCGGTGTAAGTGCTGGCATAAGTGTCGCGTTACCTCCGACTAGCTGGGCTTGTGCACCACCCATCATTAACCTAAGCAAGCCGTGCAAAGTTATTATATTGGACCGCAGTGCATTGTCGGCTTCCTCACTGTCTATAACCTTCGGCAAATCAAATGGATTAATCCTAACCGAACTGTTTAGACTTAGACGCACATAGGCTCCGCCTACCGCTTCGCACAAACGTTGGTATTCATTCTCCGGATCAACAATAAAAATTTCCGTTCCCATCATCATGGAACGTAACGCTTCAAGCTTTACACTAAAAGACTTTCCAGCTCCCGACTTGGCAAATACTACGGAATTACCGTTTTCCAAACTAAAACGATCGAAAATGACTAATCCGGAATTATGCATGTTTATGCCATATAAAATACCGTTGTCCTGACTTAAGTCCGCCGAAGTAAACGGAAAGCTAGTGCTTAATGCTCCGGTACTCATATTGCGCCTGATTTGTAACTGATCTGTTAATTGCGGCACAGTGGAATTAAAGGCTTGCTCCTGTTGAGATGTAGCTGGTTTAGAATATACCAGTTGCTGCCCAAGCAAAGACTCGACTTTATTAGACACGAACTCCAATTCATCCTTGGATTGGGCATAAATCGTGAAATATAAGGCAAACCGAAAAAAACGCTCTTCGCCGACCTGTAACTTGTCTCTTATTTCCTCTGCATCCATAACCGCCGCCTGTTTACCCGGGTCTCGAACCTTGCCCTTTTCGGCATCCAGTTGCAGCCCCGCCTCGAGCTGAGTTACTTTTTTACGCAGATTTTCCAATACTACCTGACTTTCAACCGGGTATATGTACATGCTGATATCCATAACTTCGTCCAGGTTCACCATACTGCTTAACCAACCGGTATATACCTGTCTGGGATACCCATATACATAAAAGGTACGAGCAAAACGGGTACCGATCTGAAAGTAGGAACTGTTAAAC
Source organism: bacterium (assembly GCA_021799575.1). Classification (GTDB taxonomy): domain Bacteria; phylum Patescibacteriota; class Saccharimonadia; order Saccharimonadales; family UBA4665; genus JAJZWH01. The sequence goes on from JAJZAD010000001.1 coordinate 46,813, forward strand.
TCTACCGAACTCGGCGCTATAAAGTCTCTAAGTGCGGTGATACCCTTCTGGAATGCGGCATTAACCTGATTAGCTTCTTGAGCTTGTTGGGCTTGAGCGATTGCTATGGGATCGGTTGCTGGTTTTCTAAAGGCCATACTCTATCCTAATTCTCTTTGTAAATGAGGTTGGGGTGCAACTCCTGTTCCTTTGGTAATTACATCAGCGTTTAAGTTATTGAAGTCTCGCAATTCCTGTCTTGTAGCGGTGTCCGGATTATAAACGTCGTAGTATAGTTCGATCAGCTCCTGGGTGTCTAATGGTAAACCTTGTATTCCCGCCTGGATTAAGCCGCTTAACACCGACTGAACACGATTGCGCAATTCGGTTTTAGCGGTTTCCAGTTGCGCCTCATTAATAACTACATGTTTCTCATTCTTGCTAAACATCTGCACCAAACCAGTTACAAAACTCTTGCTTTGAGCGATGGTTTTGGATTCATCACCAAGGGTAATATAGTAAGGGATTACCACATAGAACTTCTTATCCATTATGTTAGTCTGTTGACTGAGCTGATAAATGTAATTGATATAATCGTCCATTAATACCGCCAGCAGCATGTTGTCATGCTCGCTGCGAATTTTATCCAATTTTTCAATGTATGGCTGCATATCTACTCTTTGAGTACGAATACAAATTTGTACCGGAAACCCAAGAGAGTTTAAAAAACCTTGGTAAGAAAACTCTACACTTTCTTGCTCCTGCGGACTCATAAGATCGAAATTAATACTCTTTACCATAACCACACTTCGGAAACTGCCATCATTCATGATCACTATGCCATCACGAATCTCTGCTACATCCAGCATGTTTTGGGTACTGTTAGGGTTGGACTTAATAGGCGGCTTCCCTGGTGGAGCTTGAAAAACCTGTGGACCATAAATAAGAGTGCGCAGTTTCCCCGGGGAACTGTTGGTTGGGGTTTGGTTTTGACCGACGCTGATATTTTGCGGATCCATAGCTCTTGAATTATTAATGATGTAGGTTAATCACTACTTCGTTGTTATCGTTTGTTGTTCTCGCTTCCTTAGCCAGAGTCTGAATACTTAGCCCTGGATTATTAAGGGCGAAATTAAGTTTAGCATGATCTATAGGCGGTGTTTGATCGGTTTTAGGTTTGCTATTAACTTTATGTTGTGCCGCAGAATGTGTAGCTATGGTGTGGAGATTAGATCTTGCAAGATTGGAAGCGGATATATTGTGTTTAAGAACCTCGCTTAATGCTTTCTCTTTGGTTTTATTAGTATACGACTGGCCGTCTGAGCTATTATCTAAACTGTTTAACAAGGAAACTAAATCCTGTCGGTTTGCTGTAGAAGTTCTAGATATGATATCCGCGATATGTACCGATTGCGGGTTTTGGTCGTCCAATATGTCTTCTTCGGGAGTTACGTTATAATCTGGTACGGGGCTAGGTATAGTCCCCAAACCTATCAACCGGTCGGAATCTGGAGTATAGATTTGCGCTTCTTCAGGCGTCGCTTCCAAGTTCTTTATCGCCCACCCCCTGGTATCCAAAGTCAAAGCCAGAGCTTGCAATCTGCTTTTGACCTCCGTTTCAGACAAGCCGTTGGTTAGATTATGCTCAAGTTTTTTAGGAGCGGTGATGGTTACTAGTTCTTTAACACCGCTCTGGCTCCAGATACGCCTTCGCGGCTTTAACATAAATTGCAGCCTGGCCAATGCCCAAACTTCAGTCGGCTGGTCACGTTTAAACGGAAACGCAAAAAACGTAGCTAAAAGTGCAAGCGGTAGAAACAAAACCAGCAGTACTTCTACGTGTTTGGTAATCAGGATAAAACAAACATAATAAAAAAAGGCTGCTATCATCCCGTAAATAAATTGTCTTAGCGTTAAAGGACCGAGAATATGGTCCTCTGCCTCAATATCTTGGATCAGTTTGTATGTTGCCATTTAGTTTTAGTATACCAGAGTAAACGGCTTGGGTATGAATTAGAAGGATTTAGAACGGAATTTTATTCTAGATGAGAACTGGAGTATATTTAATGCTAAACTGTAACTTGGAAACAAGATGTATAAAATCAAAAAGATTGTTAAATACCTAGCAATTATGCTGCTTGCATTATCTGGTGTTATGATTGTTGCTCCAGCAGCTTCCGCTCTTCCGTTAGGCATCAATAATTTTGCAACTTACCAATGCGGGAGCGAGGGAACCGGAAGCAACAAAGTTAAAAGCGATAAAGTAATAACCAGCATCGACTTCGGATGTTATGGCAACCAATGTGTTTCTAATAGTAATAGCGCTTATTGTCAAACTCCACACAATCCAATTATTGACCTAATGTTTGCCATTATTCGTTTTCTGTCCGACGGTGTTGGGTTAGTGATCATTGCCTCATTAATCATAGCCGGCATTCAATATACCTTTTCGGCAGGAGAGCCTCAAGCGGTGGCTAACGCCACTAAACGCATTCATAGTTCAGCGCTAGCTTTGTTGCTATTTATTTTTGCCTATGCCTTACTTAACTTTGTAATTCCTTACGGAGTTTTTGGACAATGAGTATATTATCTTTTGCTGCAAAACGGATATCTGTTATAAGTTTTGTTATTTTACTGACCACTTTTATTATGCCTATTATGCCGGGATTGGTTTATGCCAGTAGTTCGTCAGGTAGCGGTTCGTGTAGCCTCCCTTCACGCACCTTTTTCGGAATACCGACATGGTATGAATACCTGCAAGGGCAGCCAACACCACCTACAACCGGTTCAACCGGATCCAGCACGTCATGCCAACCCAAGTTCGATAGTCTGAGCGATGTTTGGTTAGTAGTTGCAGCGGTGATTGACATGCTGTTGTATGTAGGCGGTATAGGAGCAGTTGTCATGGTTATTTACGGCGGAGTCAAGTTTACTACCAGTATGGGTAGTCCGGAGGCTACCGCTTCAGCCAGAAAGACGATAATCTACTCAATTACCGGACTTATAATTGCCATATCTGCGTCTTTTCTGGTGACCTTTATAGCTAAAAGTGTAGGAGCATAAACTTATGCATTTGCTGATACGCATTTTTGCTGCCTGTAGCGGAAGCCAGCTTTACGCTGGAGCTAACGAGAGTTGTTATAGCACCAACCTACCTACGGTTAGCGCCTCATCATCTACTCTGCACACGATGTTGCAAATTTTCTTTGCCATATTAGGTGCGCTGGCGGTTCTGTTTGTCGTGATCGGCGGATTAAGATATACCGCATCCGGAGGGGATCCTAAGAGTATGCAAGAGGCGAAGAACACCATTCTCTATGCCGTTGTAGGACTAGTTGTCGCTATTTTAGCCGAAGTAATAGTAACTTTCGTGCTGGGGTATGTTAAGTGAGGCGGGCAATGTTGGTCATCGGGCTATTAGTTCTATTTATAGCCAGTCTTATGTCAACGACTATCCCCTCTGCGGAAGCCAGCTTTATACCGGCGTGTGGCCCTACCGGCATAGCCAAGCAAACTAGTGTGTGTCATGACGTACAAAGCCAGTCAGGTAATCCGGTAATTAGGATAATTAAAGACGGCATAGACATTTTATCCTTTGTTACTGGAGTTGTAGCAGTCATCATGATTATTGTCAGCGGTATCCGCTTTATTGTATCCGGCGGAGACTCTAACGCGGTAGCAGGTGCTAAAAAAAGCTTAATCGGTGCATTGATCGGAATCGTAGTTGTAGTGCTGGCCCAATCAATAGTAATATTTGTATTGGATAAAATAAAATAGGTAAAATGAAAAAAAACCTTTTACTATTACTTCCGCTGCTGGTCTCGTTTGTGTCAGCTACCTCCTATGCTTATACGTATCAAGCGTCAGGTAATATAACTACTCAGGGGCAAAACTACCAGTCGTCTTACCGGGACACTACCATGACTTTAGCCTCAAGCCAACCTCCATCGAGCGGTACGAGTTATTCATCCGCCGAAAACAGCGCCTGCAGCGGTATATCCCAACTGAATTTAAATGGTTCACAGAATTGTACTTCGGGCTCAGTATCATTAACCAAGGTCATCAGAACCGTTATTCAAATTTTAAGTCTAGTCCTGGGCGCACTTGCCGTCATCATGATTATTGTCAGCGGTATCCGTTTTGCCACTTCCGGAGGCGATGCGAATAGCGTAAGTGCCGCTAAAAAGACATTGATCTATGCTCTAATCGGCTTAGTGTTAGCCTTTTTAGCCCAGGTTATCGTACGTCTGACCTTGTCTACGGCCAACGGAGTTACTAGCAGTATCCTACCAATATTTATGAGCAACATCTTTTTATGATTGATTTTATACTGATGCGTGATAATATTAAGTCTAAGGAATAAAAAGAAAGGTATAGAGAATCGAATGCGCCAAAAAATAAAACAACACCTGGCTATTATACTGAGCATGATAGCACTTATATTTCCTATGTCAGTGCCCATAACCGTGTACGCTGATTCTTGCGGCAATGCACTTCAGTCCGGCATAAACACAGGAACTAGCACTGGGGGCGTTAGTGTGTGTAGTACAGGCAGCTCTGCATCCCTTGCGGATACGGTTAAGAACATCGCTAAATTAGCAATCAATATATTGTCAATTATAGTTGGAGCGGCCGCGGTCATCATGCTAATTTACGGAGCATTCAAGTACATAACTTCCGGAGGGGAGAGTAATAGCGTATCATCCGCTAAGAATACTCTACTCTACGCAATCATAGGGCTAGTAATTGTTTTCCTAGCGCAAGTTATTGTCCACTTAGTATTAAATACTGCAAATTCTGTAGTTACTCAGACTTATACAGCACCCCAAGGTGTAATCATTCTCCATGTTTTTAGGTGAACAACCTAGGGCTTAAGTTACTTAATCACACCCCTCGTTGATAGTAGAGGTGTGATTATTGGTCTCTTCCTATATAGCTTAAGTTGCCCTAGAGAACCTGTATCTTCTTTACAGTGTCTTGCTTAACCTTACCAAAACTTATGGTTAGGACACCGTCTTGGAGTACGGCTTTAATATCATCCTCTTTGACTGGAACAGGCAGAGCGATAGTGCGTGAAAATTCTCCCCAATAGCATTCCTGAAGGAAATAATTCTCAACATCATCCTCGTTTCCGGCGCTCAAAGTACCGCGTATAGTCAGTTGGTTGTCAGCTATACTGACATCAAGCTCGTCCTTTTTAACTCCCGCAGTCCTGGCTTTAACGACCAGTCTTTCTTTGGTTTCATATACATCTACAGCTAACTGTCCCGGAACATTAGCTGCGTCTTCGTCGTCCCACTGCTCATCTTCGGGCCTACCTGTAGGCTGCTGGACGTTACCTTCACTAGCTGCTGTTTCTTGCGTGTCGTCACCTAAAAAGGCAGTCAACTCATCTTCTTCTAATAATAGGTCATCGTCGTGATTTCGGCGTGCCATTTCTTACCCTCCATTAGAGTTAATTTGTCTGTTGGCTCAATTTGCCTTTTTGTCTTAGTTTTAGTATAGCTATAACCATCACTCTTAGCAACCAGCTATACCTTTATTTACAACACAAAAAAGACAACAGCGACTTTTATTTCCTATACTGGTATAATCTCATCTGTTATCCACTGACTGGAAGGGTGTCCGAGCGGTTTAAGGAACTGGTCTTGAAAACCAGCGTGCCCATAAAGCACCGTGGGTTCGAATCCCACCCCTTCCGCCAATTACTAGCTTCCACTGTGTCTTTAAAGCATCAAACGGTGCTTTATAACGATAAGCTAGCTTTTCACCATCTAATTTCAATTTAGGAACTATGAAGTCTAGGAGTAAGCGTTTTTGAAGAATTTCATACGTTCATCATTAAAGATGTCTAGGCTATATTACAAACCTCAAGAATATAACTTGCACCCAATATAAAGACTTTGTTAGCATTATAAATGATTCTCTAGCTTCTGAAGTATAATTTTATGCTTTAATTCAATCTAGTTTACCAACTTTTCCAATACTGACCTATACTACCGACTGTAGCTACCACAAAGATAGGAAAATTCCGGAGGCGCTAAGAGCGACAGTAAACAGTAAGAGACCAAGCTCGATCCAATACTTCAGATTAACTTTAGTGTAGAGTGTAAACCTGATAAGCCAGACCACTAGGTAAGGAATAGTCTGCGGAGGAATATAAAACATCTCCACTCAGCTATTTCAATATGGATTTTAGGATCGAATGACATTTGAGTGATTTCCCGGTTAAGATTTATACCATACGGGGTGATTAGAGGTTACACCGATCATCAAGAATAAAACGCCTAGCAGTACTCTGCTTTGTTTAATAACTGCATAATAGATAATCAACGCTATACCGGCAATAAAACCGGCATGCAGATTGGCCCAGACTAAAAAATAATCAGCAACAACCAAACCAAGCTTATCTTAACGCTTCGCAATACTTTTAGGGTGACAACGAATAAAAGAACATTCCAAGTAACCGGTCTAATACCTGCATAAGGAGCAATAGCTGAGACCACTAAAAATAATACTCAATTTTTTTGTTTCCTTCCCAGGATCAGTACGGCAACTGTCCGGATCAAGGAAAAAATATGGCCTCCTTCAGGTAGCCATCGATAGATACAAAACTGCCATGATGATTCCCCTCTCATGGTCTACCATGGTAATCCTTAAGTGACAAAGGTATAAGTATCGTGTCGCGGCATCCCGTGTGTACCAAAGTTTCCGGTAACCAGATGCCAGCCGACCAGGTCCAATCTATTCCGGGAGCAAACGAAAAAGATTGCCAACTCAGCCAGAGCGGACAATATCCATAGCTATGATAGATGTTGTTTTCGGAATTGATTGTAACTCTTAATCGGGCTGTTTATCATTTCACCCATCAATGCTTTTACTGATATAATACGACATCGATCATTCCCCATTACCAAACAGATCTGGAGAGGTACCCAAGAGGCTGAAGGGGTCGGTTTGCTAAATCGATAGGGGGGAGTAATCCCTCGCGAGGGTTCGAATCCCTCCCTCTCCGCCAGGTGGACTTTGGAGTTTTCACACTTTCTCGAGCCATATCCTTACTTATATAATTGAAAGTAAAAGCACTTACACTGAAACTCAGGAAGACAAATCCAAATGGCTGTGTTTCAAAAGCTATCTGAGGATGATTCATAACTCAATCGGCTCAATTTGATTTCATGACTTCTATGTAGCCACTCCGGATAAAGGTGAGTTTGACGCGTTAGACAATGGATTCAACTCTTGTGCCTTCTACGTTAGTGCCATGCTGGTTATATTCAAAAAACTGAATGGAATATTCAGGTACTGTCTCGGAAGCACAGTTAAAGATTTGCAAGCTTCAGGGTGGACTGACGAAGATCAAGCCCAAGCCGGAGATATATTGGTATGGGAAGCGCTACAATTTAAAGATGGACTTAAGGAACATACAGGCTTCTCGGTTGGTAACAGCCAGGCGGTCAGCACTTCTGAAAACGCCAAAGTATCGGTTGAGCATGACGGACATTTTGGTGAAACAAATTGCAAAGTGATTAACAGCTATAGAATGGCAAACTGGGATGATTAAGTCTAGAAATAAATATATTGGACTAACGGCTCTCAGTAGAGCCTGGAGTTCATTATTATAAGTTATGACCTATCAAGGATAATGCACAATTTTTATCTATTTTGCACCGATCCATCAAGTCTAAAGTATACGTCTAGGCGGGCTTTAATTTTCGAAAACGACAAAATAAAGTAGTGTTTTTAAGACCCGTTAATACCTTAATCCATGTCAGTTGTCCGCCATAACCAAACTATAAATGCATATATAAAATCAATTCTTTATCAGAAAAAGATACTCTTGACTCGTGTAGCACAAAAACAGTGCTATAAGGTAAAATACTGCTAATGGAAAATAACAAACCGGAAGAACCTAAGACCGTCGAGACCGCTGTCGTTCAACCAACGGGACTGGATAAGAGAACTGGCGTTCATCCTCAATCGACCGCCATACCGCCAACTGGTTCCGAAGGATCGATTACTTGGACGGCAAGCGAGTTTATAGCCCACAATAAAGGACCGTTATGGTATATAACTCTCACGGCAGTATCGGTCGTTGTGGCATTTTTAGTTTGGCTTATTACCAAGGATAAAATTACGGCAAGCGTTTTCGTGGTAGCTGGGGTAGTTCTGGCTATCTTCGGAGCCAAAAAACCGCGTAACCAGGAATACCGCATCGACCGTCACGGTATACGGGTCGGCGCTAAGCAATATGATTTCAATAGCTTCCGGTCCTTTTTGATTGTTAAACAAGGCGCCTTTTCGAGCCTTGTGTTTTTGCCCCTCAAGCGTTTTTCATTAACCGTTTCAGCATACTACGACCCCGAAGATGAACAGAAAATTATCTCAATAATATCGAATTATTTGCCGTTAGAAGAACGTAAACAGGATATTCTGGACAATCTGATGTGGAGGATTCGCTTCTAGACAATTTAATAACCGTGCACTTTTTCACGCACGGTTATTAAATCTCCTCTGAGTTGCTTAAAGTATGTTCTTTCAACGACCTCTATGAAGGGATTTTTCGCGTTTAAACATTTTCTTTTCCATTCTGGATATGAAGTCGTGTTTGGCTCGTTTTTTGTCCCATTTTTCAAAATTTTCGGCTATTAGTTCTGCTTCTATTTCAGACATCTTAAGCCCTCCTTTTAGTTGTCTAATCTACGGTGCTACCGTGATTTAAAGTATCCCACTTATGGCTGGAAGATAGCTGTAAGCTTTGCTACAACCAACCCTGAAAGTCCAAACTTTTTACCCGCTGTTTGTTACTATTTAGTTATAGTGAGCCGTTAAGATTTTAAAACCACGATTAACCATGAATTTAGTAAAAACCTTTGACAACCTCCAATACAAACACTCAAGCCTAAGTTTTATAGTGGCAGTAATAAAACGCTATAGTGAAAATCGGGGAGGCAGAAATGCTGCACTCATAACCTATTATTTGTTTTTATCGCTTTTCCCTTTGCTGTTTTGGCTATCTCTGATCGCTAATTTACTAAATTCTCATTTTCCAGGTGCATCATCAACCTTAATTCACGGTGCGACCAATTATTTCCCCGTTTTAGGCCAACAGCTGGATAAAATCGTCCACAGTACACACGATTCAACGGGAGGAATTATCGTCTCCGGCCTGGTTACTCTCTACGGTGTTAGGGGTTCAGCTATGGTTTTTAAGGAAATTGTCAATGACATGTTTATGATTCCACTTAAAGAACGTGACTCTTTTCCCGGTAACTGGCTGAGAAGCGTTGGCATCGTAGTTATCGGAGGAGGAGGGTTTGTTTTAACGGCAGTCGGATATAGTTGGGCATTGGCGCGCGGACATGGGATCGGGTTTAAGTTGCTTATGGGTATCACCGGTATTGTTTTACTGACATTGGTATTCATGGCAATCTTAAAGCTCAGCCTGCCGGCTAAAGCTAAGGTACATAGAATACTTAGCGGGGCTTTGTCGATGGCAATAGGCTTAGGTCTGCTCCAGCTTGCAGGAGGATGGATTGTAACCCATAGCCTTAAACACTATACCGATTTTTATACGGCGCTGTTCGCGACCACTCTAGGTCTCTTAGCCTGGATATACTTAGAGGCTCAGATCCTACTCTATTCAATCGAGATCACCATAGTTGCGGAACGTAAACTTTGGCCCCGACACTTATTTGGTTCCGGGGACTGATCAATCGTTATTCCTCCACAGGCGCTTATCTATTGACTACAATTGCTTGTAGTCAAGCTAATCAAGATCTCGAGACAAAAAGTTGGATCATGAAGGAACTTTCTGTCCTCTTTGATTGTTCTGGTGCTTTTACTGAACCCTGTAAAAGTTTCACTTTCAATCTGGCGGGCCGTAGCAGTTAAGTTACGACTATATCGTTCCGCAAATTATTAGATTCCACCATATCTTTAGTAGCACCAAACGGTTCTTTATACTGATAAACTAACTTTTCACCGTCTAATTCCAGATTAGTAACTATGAAGTTTAGTAGGAAGCGTTTTTAAGGGAGTTTCGCACGTTCATCATTAAATAAGTCTAAAGCTCTACTACAGACTTTAAGAATATAACTTGCGCCAAGTACAAAAGCCTTGTCACCATTAGAGTGGTCTTCTAGCTCTTGGGTACTGTCATTGGGCCTGTGTAATCTAGAATGTCTAGTTAGGATGGACTATGACTTTAGCCTTCTCTCGAAGTATCTACTAAACTCAAGACCATTGTCTGCTTGAACCATAGCAAACTTAAAGCCAAACTTAGCTTCAGCTCTCAGCACGACACCTGCGGCAATAACAGGACCTATACGGTCGTAACACTCGGCATAGGTCATCCTGGTATATATGTCTATGACCGTATAGACATATCTTCTTCTCTTGGTAATAGGGCATATGTAGTAGACGGTATCTGTTTGTATTAGCTCACCAGGAGCAGTCACGACCGGCCTCTTTGGATTATCTGGCCTAACTCGCTTCTTCCTGCCATTAACCTCATGATGACGTTTTAAGATTCTATTGGACGCTACTAACACTAATTCTTATGCCATCTAGATGAACTAGATGCCACCAAATTACCTCGCCACAACGTTTGAGTGTCCGTCTCTGAGCTCTAGTACACGCTAAACAATTTCTGAACTAACAGCCCTAGGACTGACTCGTGGCCTAGAGCTAAGTGTAGGTATCCTCCAGGTACACCTAAGTAGATGGTTTGCTTGACTATACGTACGATTGGGTCGATTAGGGTTGTCGAACTGTACATTCTCGTTCAGCTTGCTCCATTTAGTCTTCCATCTGTAGATAGTAGACCGATTAACACCACACTTATTGGCTACTACTTGGACGGATAAACCCTCCATTAGTAGTAGCTTCATAGCTAAAGCTCTCGCTTTAGGTAGATTAGGGTTGATAGAATAAGCCATAGGTAGGCTCCTTTCCTTGTAATTATTGTTAGTAACTACAGTTTAGGACGCCTACCTTTTATGTTGCAAAGGTGGTGAGAGAATACGAATAACTTGTATATTGTTAAATAGTATTTCATAAAGTATTGACAAAAAGATAAGCCTGTGTTATTATGTAAATAATCGATTTGAGTGTAGAGGCTTCAATCGAGGATGTACCTTAACGGTAATGGAGTAACTAGAACACCTACGGTGTTAATCTGTTACGCACTCTAGTAGTCGAACGCCTTACAGCGTTCCGGCAAAGAGACAGGTTACAGGAATGAGCCCCTGTTCTATCTGTTAACTTGCGATGTTGCCCCGACAAAGGGTCGGGACATTTCCGCGCTTTATCAGGCATGATAAGGAGTTAGCAAACAGGCTTGTCAACCGCTTATGCAGCGGAGCACTAACAGATGTACCTTAGGTGATACTAGCTATCTAATACCATTTACCTCTATAAGATATGCAATGAATTCAGTCAGAGGTGCCACCTCAAGACTGGTAAGAGTGCCGATAGAAGGCTTATCTGTTATTCAGATGAGACATCAATTGGGCATTCTTGCTCAAAGAATGTCCGTACATTGACAAGAGAAGATAGTTCCTCAAGATGGGATACCGATGTAGCTCGTGCAAGCTGCACCGATACCCCATCTTGAGAGAGAATGCTGTGCTCAAGCGAACGGATCATCCGTTCACAGGGGAGTCACGAAGACGCTTAGTCTTCAAAAAGGAGCCATCATGGCCACCATCCTGAACCTCACCCCGCACGCCATCAACCTGCTGGACGCCGAGGGCAACACCCTCGCCGTCTTCCCGCCCACCGGCACCATCGCCCGGGCGGCACAGCAGGATCAGCCGGTCGGCAAGGTCGAATCCGACGGTGTTGTCGTAGAGGTCGTACAGACCACCTACGGCGAGCCCGCCGACCTGCCGGCACAAGCCGAGGACACGTTCTACGTGGTGAGCATCCTCACCGCGCAGGCGGCCAAGGCCTACGGCCGGGACACGAGCGACTTGCTCGTGACCTCCGGACCCGTGCGGGACGAGACCGGCCGGATCATCGGTTGCCGACAGTTCGCTGTCGTGTAGCCGACCTGGTTGGGTTGGGGCGGTTGGACGAAACTTCGGTTTCGGTGGCACAAATGTGTCTTTACCAGCCGCCCCATGGCACCCCTAACCCCAGCATCTCCCGCTCACTCATCTATCTCTTGTCAATAATCGTTCTGCGGGTGTAGCCCGCACTGATGAGTCCAAAAGGACGAAAACGATTACATGATATATCTAGAACAACAACTTGCGACTTTGCCCGAACCATACATTGTTATGGGAGTCGGCATACCCGGCAGTGGTAAATCCACCGCGCTTGAAGTTGTTGCTCAGCACCTTGAAATAGCCCGAATCTGTCCCGATGATATTCGGGAGGAAATGACTGGTTCAGCTGCCGACCAATCGGTCAATGCTGAAGCGTGGGCAGAAGCCTACCGGCGTGTTGCCGTCAGCTTGCAGCTAGGGCATTCCGCCATCATAGATGGCACTCACACCGAGGCATGGCGTCGTCCAAAGCAAGTTGCACAGTACCGTGAGCATGGCGCAGCAGCAGTTGCTGCGGTGGTTTTTGATACGCCACTCGCTGTTGCTAAGCGGCGCAACCTTAGCCGGGAGCGCGTAGTGCCGGAATATGCACTTGATAAATTGCACACAGCCTTGCAGAAGGAGCCGGTTAGCCATAAAGAAGGGTTTGACGCAATATACGTTCTCCGTTAGGGCATGACGGTTCACAAGCGGGAAAAAAGTTTCCTGGTTGTGAGCTTTCATCCGTAAGGTTGGTAGCTCAGAACATTTACAAAAGCTTTGGAGTAGTTTTTGAGAGGCGTTGTCATCAAGCGACGTAAAAGTCCTCTACACTCACCTTTACTCCGGTAAAGTTACACTTTTGCTTGATGAGTCTGTCATAGACTGCATAAGCTTTTGCGATGGGTACTGTGTTTATACGCAGTTCCCGGGCAAAGGCTGATGCTTTGACTGGCTCTCGAAAGAGAAACTACTCATATAAAGCTATCGGTTCTTTGGTAGGTATGTGTCATGGGTTCAGATAACCCGCCGACTTAAAGGGATTGTCCCTCATACCGCGTTTCCCTAAGGAGGAAACATGTCCAAGTCCATCACCATCGACGCAACCAAGCGGGGCATCCCGGCTATCTGGGAAACCGGTGGCGGTCTGACGTCCGGTGGCTCGGCGACAATCATTGCCAAGGCTGACGGCACAAAGCCCCGTGCGGTCTACGTCCGCACCCGAGGTCACCTGTCGAGAGGTCCCCACGCACTGGTCTGTGTGCACGAGGGATTCTACCTCGTCCACGCTGGCGTCGGCCGCGGTGTTCGCCAATCGGCGCGCATCGAGCGCATCGTCAAGACGTCCGTCAAGGACATTCACGGTGAGAAGTTCGAGGCGACCGCTGAGGTTGAGGTGGTAAACACCTTCAGCCGTGGCGAGTGGGACAAGCCGCTCGAAGCCAAGTTCGAGGCCGCCGTTGAGGCTGCCTTCGGCAAGGCATTGACGTATCACTGTCGCAGGGCGGTGTACATCGACACGAGCGAGCGTTCCGCTGAGACGCCCGAGCAGCGCAAGCACCGCGAAGCCGAAATGGCCAAGCAGGACGGCGAGCGAGCTCGTCTGCGTGCCGACAAGGCAGCCGCTGACGCACAGGCGAAAGCCGAAGCAGAAGCTGCCAGCCGTGAGGCCAAACAGAACGGACTCGGTGCTCGTCTCGAAGCCGCTCAGGTTCGGCTGAACGCGCTGCAGTCGAGCAACCCGACCACCAGCTACTCCAAGCTGGAGCTGGGCGAGTCGTACTTCGTCTTCGGATGGGGCAACAAGCTCTACACCGAGGAGAACGTGCGGAACGTCGAGCACAACGTCGGGTACTGGGAGGAGCAGGTCGTCGAGTAGCTGCGCAAGCAGATGGCTCGGGCCGAGTTCCAGCCCCAGCTCGAGGCGTTCATCCTGCGTGTCGAAAACCTCGGACTGACTCTGAGCTTCGGCGAGGATAAGGTCAACTGGGAGGGTGGCAGCTACTACGGTAGCTTCACCTATACCCAGGAGGGGCTCGAGTCCTTCAAATCCGACCTCATCCGCAAGGAGGAGGAAGCGGCTGCAGCTGCTAAGGCTTCGGCCGAAGCGGAGGCAGAGGTGCTCGGACTGCCCCAGAACATCCGTATCTGGAAGCGCACTGGTGGCGCAACCGGCTGTGGAATGGGCTGGGTCATCACGCCTGACGGTTTCGACCGCGAGCGTGACGGGCTCGAGAACGACAACCCGCGCAGGGCTGCTCGCTACGATGAGGGCAACCTCGTCCTGGAAGCAGGTACTGCCGGGTGAACTCGTTCTAGCTTGGCGCAAGGCCTTCACGGCTGCCGAGCACGAGTTCGAGGTCGTTCACATCCCATCCGAGGGCGTGACCGAGGCACAGCTCGAGCGTGTCGCCGAAATCCAGCAGGAGCTGGAAGACACTTGGGCTGGCCGTCGCGGTCTGGCTTCGGGTCTCCCGAGTCCGGCTGTTGGCCGTGGTTGGGGGTCTTGGTGACTTCGAGACGCCTCCTGCACCGCCGCAGGTGTTAGAGACCAGTGAGTCTGACTCGTTTGACGACGACACCCCGGCACCCGCCGAACACGTCAACATGGAGAACGCCTTGCAGCGTCTCCAGGACAAGTTCGGTAAGAACCGATAACAGCTACCCTTGCACCCAGCAAGGTAAAAACTCTCGCAGGTAACTGTGAGCATGAAGCCGTCAGGCTTTGTGAGGGAATGCTCGACGCGGTACGAGCTTGAGTGTACATTCCATTGCAAGATGGAACATGGCACAATACCGACTGGCCTCTCTCGAGCCCGGATTTTGACCAGTTCAAGGTCAGAATAAGTCGAGAGACACAAGCCCCAACCAACGCTCACCAGCTCAGGTGAATTCCGAAAGGAGTAAAGTTTGGTTGGGGTGTTTTCTTTGGTTTTACGCTGGACTTTGTAGGCAGTCGCGGTACCTTGTTCTTGATATGGATCAACCACCGATACAGTTCACCAATACCGCACCGCATTTGCTGCCTGAAGAACAAAATGGCAAACCTATCCAACTACCGGAAAGCAAAGCAGCTCGGGTCAATTATTGTCTCTATGCCCGTAAATCAAGTGAAGATGACGAACGCCAAGCTTTGTCCATTGACTCGCAGATCAAGGAAATGGCATTGCAGGCGGAGGCTCAAAGCCTGCGGGTTACTGAAATTAGAAAAGAAAGCCATTCGGCCAAGGATTCCGGTAAACGACCGGTCTTCAACCAGTTAATCGCTGATATTAAGAACGGCTTATTTAATGGTCTACTAGCCTGGAACGCATCGCGGCTGTCGCGCTGCGGTGGCGACTTAGGGTCAATCATCGACCTTATGGACCAAGGTAAGCTAGTGGAAATCAGAACTCATGGCCAGGTATTCACCAATTCGCCAAATGACAAGTTCTTGCTCATGATCTTATGCTCCCAAGCCAAATTCGAGAACGACAACTGGGGTATTAATGTCAAACGGGGCATGAAAACCAAGTGCGAACTGGGTTTTCGGCCAAACATGACGCCACTTGGTTACGTTAACGACTATCGTTCAGGCAAAGGCCAAAAGAAAGTGTTCGTCGACAAGAAGCGAGCGCCTGTTATTAAGGAAGCCTTTGAGAAAGTAGCTTCCGGTGCTCCCGGCAGGGATATTTATAACTGGTTCGCCGAAGTTAGCTTTAAGACTAAGCGAGGTAAGCTAGTCACACTTAGTATGGCTTACCGAATGCTCAATAATCCGTATTACTGCGGTATCTTCGAGTTTCCAGTCGGCAGCGGCAAATGGTACAAAGGTTTATATAAGCCGATTATTAACCGTGAGCTATTCGATGCCGTACAGCAAAAGATGGTGGTAGCACCAAAAAGCAAGCCGGGCACCAAGCAATTTGACTATACCAAGCTTCTAACCTGTGGTGGCTGTGGCTCGGGCATTACGGCTCAGGAAAAATATAAGCAAACCAAGAAGCATGGTCGGGTACGGTATGTGTATTATCATTGCACCCAATCCAGAAACTTTGACTGCCCCCAACCATACCTGCGGGAAGAAAAGCTGACGGAAGTTTTTATCCGCCTGCTAGCGGGCATAACGGTACAAGAAATTCAGAATAAAGATACTCTACGGACTGAGTTGGATAGGTTTAGACGATTATCCGCAGCAGTACTAGGCGATGCCCAGAGTGATGGACTGGGCATAGATTTGCATAACTTTGCGAAGTACATTCTGACGCAAGGCACCAGAGCCGAGAAACGAGCCCTAATAGCCTGCCTCGAGCAAACGATTTACCTGAAGAACAAAGAAGTTACGACCGAAATCTAAGCCAAAAACAGATGATCAGCCACAAGAGGCTGATTGTTCTTTGAGCCAGAATCAAAAAGCTCCATAATTTTATGCATTCAAGGAGTATTTAAGCAGTTCCAGTTTCTAGCTGGCGGAGAGGGAGGGATTCGAACCCTCGGTGCAGTTACCCACACAACGGTTTTCGAGACCGTCCCGTTATGACCACTTCGGTACCTCTCCATTAACGTTTAAGATGTCTACATCATTGTAAGCTCTTAATTTCCATTGTGGAAGCTATCATTAAAAGATGTTAAACTAACCTGTTGAAATGTGCGCGTGTAGCTCAGCTGGATAGAGCGTTGGCTTGCGGAGCCAAAGGTCGTAGGTTCGAATCCTGCCACGCGTACCATACAGGAATTTAGTTTCTAATACATCTTTCAGATTGGTTCTGATATTTTCGTAAGTTTTGGTTTAACTTTACAAAAACAGATTAAAATCGTTTCTAATCCTGTTCAATTAATCTGTTAGTATAAATATATGTTAGGAATTAAAGACTTAAAGCAGACTTTACAGTCTATTAAGGTTATTTGTGATGATGTAGAGTACGGCTTTGCTAGTATTGAAGACGAAAAGCTAGTATCTAGAGATAAGGTCTTAGCCACATTTCATGAGAACGGAAGGCTAGCAGTTATCGCACCGAAATCATATCTTGATTCAATGAGTATCGATAACGAAGGCCCCTACGCAAAACTAACAATTGACGTCAATACATCACTAGAGCTAGTTGGACTAACAGCTGTAATGGCGACTAAACTTGCAGACCACGGTATATCAGCGAATTTTGTAGCTACTTTTTATCATGACCATGTTTTCGTTCAATATGATTTACGACAAAAAACAAAGGATTTGCTAGAGAGCTTAAAGAACGATTGAGCTTCTGGCTTCTCGGACTACGGTTTACCATAGTGACTATGGTAGGTTGTCGGTTATGTTCTATTCCTGCTTGGTCAATATTTCTGTGAACCTATCTACTTTTTTGTTATTCCACTCAACTTTTTCTAGCCAACTCTTTAAGGGGCGAACAAACACTATATTATCTCTGTATTGAGCTTCATAAATTACACAAATACTGTCGTCGGCTTCCATAACTGCTAGTTTTATAACTTTATAACTAAGCTCAGGTTTTTTGTAATGATAATAAAATTCTCCAACCTTTACTTTTTTATTAGCTTTTACTAGCTCATCAATTAGTATTTTGTGAGATTTGTGCATATATTAATTGTAGCAAACCATCTAGATAACAGATACAGCAAAGTCCAAATCATTAATAATAGCGGTTCTGGCTTCTCGGACTACGGTTTACCAGAAAAAGTAGTTGACGTACTGGTATAACTTTTGTTATACTTATTTATATGAAAACAGCGGTTTCTATTCCAGATAACGTGTATACTTCTGCTGAAAAACTTGCTAGGCGCTTAGGCAAATCACGCAGCCAGCTTTACGCTCAGGCCTTAAGTAATTATTTATCTAAGCACCAAAAAGAAGGCATAACAACAAAATTGAACGAGGTTTATCTTAATAATGACACAAAGATCGATCCACTACTTATAAGTCTGCAGGTCCAATCCCTATCAAAGGAAGATTGGTGAAACGTGGCCAGATCTGGTGGGCAGAATTACCAGAACCAAGTGCATCAGAGCCGGGTTATAAACGGCCAGTAGTTATTGTCCAAGCAGACGAGTTCAATAATAGTCGCATTGGTACAGTGATAGTAGTAGTACTAACCTCTAACTTGAAGCTTGCCGATGCGCCTGGTAATTTACATCTTCCAAAATCGAAAACTGGGCTAGCAAAGGATTCAGTTGCCAATGTGTCTCAAATACTTACTCTCGACAAGAGTTTCTTAACGGAACAAATCGGTCAGCTTGATAGAGTGGCCGTTCAGCAGCTAGATGAAGGCTTGCAGCTAGTTCTATCTTTATAGAGTGGTAAGGTTCTAATCCAGTACGGTAGTTACTGTGCAAGACTTGGCAGAGGTGATACCTCAAAAGTTTCGTGCCAGCGCAGCAGCTCGCTCTTGAGGCGGTTCCAAGTAGAAACTGGAAGGTGTACCAAACAGGAATTTAGTCTTTAAAACACCTTTTAATTTAGTTCTGATATTTTTATAAGTTTTGAGTCCTATTTTGTCCAACAGATTGAAATAGTTTCTAACCCCGCTTGCCCTAAAAAACGGTACTGCTTGCATATATTTGTTGGATGCAGATAATTAACTACACGAGTGAAACAGCACCAGTATTAGGTGGAACTTTTACTGATTTTAACGAGATGGGTTATGAACCTCGAGATGAGTTGAGGACTTGGGCAAGGTCTATATGGGAAGATGAATTTGACGAATCCAATAATCCTAGGTGGTGGCACAAGTTATTTTGCCCTTGGCTCTGGGTAGTTAAAAGATTGCGTCGTATAGATTTAGTTTCTGATGGAAGTGTATTGGTTAACACCCTGCTCTATAGTTCCACAAAAACTGGGCGATTAACATTTGGTGAACGCATCGTATTCTGGTAAATACCGTTCGATTAACAGTCTCTGACTTATCAGACTATGGTACTCTTTTAAAAACCTTTGTACGCATCTTTACGGTGACGAACTCTTATAACTATGATAATCAGTTCGCTTGTATAAACTTGATATACAATTCTATAAGTTCCTTGCCTAATACGATAAACATTACTAGAACCTTTGATTTTTTTAGCGTCATCAGGAAGAGGGTTGTTATATAAGCTATCGATTATATCTACAATCTTGTCCCTTAACACCTTATTTGGCAGTTTTCGTATCTCTTTCTGTGCAGAGTTTTTAATCTCAACTTTATAGTAAGCCATCAGCTTTAAGCTCTTTGACGAATGCTCTGAAGTCTAAAGTGGTTTCATTCTCGCGTTCTTTTACCGCCTGCAAGTCGTCTAAGTCTTCAAGTACCTGTTCTTTTAGAGCATCTTCTACTAGTGTTGACACGGTCACTCCACTTTCGGCTGCTCTTATTCTTAGAGCTTTGTATATGTTATCGTTTAAAGTAATTGTGGTTCGCATAACTATTCCTTTCTTAGCTAAATCCAATATAGCACATATTCATCAATACATCAATATGTAATGATGACAATGCTCACTTTGAGCATATAGAGTTTCTGACTTCTCAGACTGCGATGTACCACATCGGAATTTAGTCTGTAATACATCTCTCAGGTTGGTTCTGACATTTTCCTAAGCTTTTGAGCTAGTCACAGCTAACAGATTAAAATCGTTTCTAATCCCTGCTGCCTAGTCTTGCTTACAAGTTGATAGCCAACCCATTACAACAATACTTATAATTAAACATATGGAACCTGCATTCCCCGAGTTTAAACAAGAGTCAATTGAGCTACTAAAAGAAGACCAAAAAGAAATTCGTAGTCACTACAAAAAACTTAAAACCCTAGGCTCTGAGGAAGAAAGAAGGATATAAAATCAACAGCTAAAGGAACACTGCCCTATTCTAGCCAAAAGAATGATGAAAATAATCGAGCTAATTAAAGAGCCAAGCATATCAAATATTGGCAAAGAAGGCTCTGAGGCAGTTTCAGTGCTAGCGCTTCACTCCTATCTAGACGAGATGAAAAAAGTCTTAGCGGCCTACCAAAAAGTCTATAAACGTAACCCTGATGATGTGAATAAAGAGTCAATTCCCTCGCTCACTGACCGTATAATGGTTCTTGAGCAAAGAACTCAACTTTTCGGTAATAATTGGATGTTAGATAAAAAAGGTAAGTATTTTCTCGTACCTGTTAAGGATTTTGAACATATGAATCAGCGCCGAGCAAAGTACGGGTTAAATCCCCCTGCATGCAACCGACTTTTTATGCCATGGTGAAAGAAAAACCTTCTAAGTAAGGGCTTAGCTGAAGTAAGTGACTAAAAAGAATTAACAGATGAAGAATATGCCGAGTTCTCCAAGGGTCATTGAGGGTAACATTTAGTCTGGTAGCTCAAAACCACTACGAAAAATATTGGTTACTAAATTTCTCTATTGGTACACAGTAGTCCGAGAAGTCAGAAACGCTATTTTAAGGGATTGTGAAGCTTCAGGCCTTCAACACTAGAGAACTCTGAAGTATTAGCTGTCCATAATTCCGAATTACTAACTAGAGCTGTCGCTGCAATAATGGCATTAGGGGTTTTAATTCTGTATTTTTGCCGCAAATTGATGGTTTGTTGAGCTATACTATCATCAATATAGGCTAATTCACCAGTATCTAGCATTTTATTAATGGCCCTAGTTTCGGCTTCCGTTATTTCTTGAAACCCTAGCGCTTCAATTTTAGTAATAATAGAAAAGACAGGAACTATTTTATCTAAATCGTTATTATTAGATATAACTCCCACCTTATACCAACCTATCAGTATATTGGTATCAATGACTGCTCGGTTCATTTCGTTTTAGTTCCAACTGTCACGTTCGGCTCGTTGCCACCCAGACGGGTTTGTTATCTTATCCCAAACTCCTATGCCACCTTTCTTATGAGAAGCTTTGATGCTAGCCTGGAGGTCCGCAAGCGTTCCCCCTATAACTTGTGGGTCTTGAAGAATAACCTTTGCTCCTGGTCTAAGGTTATTGCGTTCAGCATAGGATTTAGGCACCCTTAATGCATAGGAATTTCCAGTTTTTATAACGGTTGCTGTAGATGTATTCATAATATATATTATTGTATATACAATAGGCAGTCTTGTCAATGCATATTGCATACTAAATAGTACTTAATTTTGTAAAATTAGAACGTAATGGGAACAGTTAGGGGGTAGTAGCAAAATACCTAACTAACAGATAAAACAAAATCTAAATCCCCAATAATAGCGGTTCTGACCTCTCGGACTGTGGTGTACATTAGTAAAATCAAAAGCCACTTAGAAGTTAAAAAAAGAGTATGAAGAATGAACGTATAAGTAGACTAACATTTGGGCCAAAGAAGATATTGAACCGATAAAATGCATTGATTCAGTCGGCACCATACTGCCAGAAGACTAGTACTAGCCTTAGCTCTTATATTATTAGATTAGTTTTTGGTTCCTGTTTCCCGCGGGAATTCTAATCCATAAGAAATGGCTAAAAATCAAATGATGATGCTATCTATTGTTTCGGTGTTCTTTTTCTTGGATGTCAGCGTTACTTAGCTCGACTTAACACGAATTATGTAGGTAAAACCCAAGACCTTTAGTAGCGATAGCTTGCCGTTAAGATGTAGTCGACTTACAATTTGTTTATGCTGGTTTTCTCGTTATTTGCTTGGTGGTACGGTCCGGGGTGGAAAAATGTAGTCTCAAGTTTTTCAAAACGTCTGTCTGGAGTAGCTGAAATATTTTCTGCCAATCAGTTGCTTAAAACAATTTTTGCGCCTTGGAGACGGATTATTACTTATCCGGGCGCCAGTTTAGCAGAACGCTGGAGAGCCTGGATAGACAATCTGTTCAGCAGACTAGTAGGTTTCGGAGTACGTATATTCGTGTTATTGGCGGCGCTAGTGGTGCTGATTATTACCTCGGTTGTTACCATGATTGAAATTCTGGTCTGGCCTCTCCTACCCATAGGATTTCTGATCTGTTTAATTTTAGGTATCGGGCTATGGAACCGTTGATTAATCTAAAATCCAAACGTGCTGCTGAAGCCAGATTGAGTGTAGCTTTAGGTAAAACCGGCTATGCCATGCTGATGCTGAGTGGCATTTTACTGGTCTTTATTAGCGTGGCAGTTGCAATTTTAGGCAAGCTGGGACCGGCTTTGCTTCTGGGAGCTGTTAGCAGCGTCTGCCTAACGTTTGCTATCTGGTGGAAAAACTACTTATCTCTGTTACCGGTTTCAGGTAAGGATATTCAGGACAGATTGTCCAAGGATATGCTGTCTCTTTTAAAACCCGGAATGGCCTTAAATCCGTTAAGTGTCTGGAAGTCCATTCACAATAACTGGCAGACGCTATTCATAACCAATCATCTGCTGATAGCCCACGATCTAATTGAGGCCTGTCTAAGCGAAGACGAGAACGATCTTACAGCAGTTTTAAGCAACGCTTCGGACTTGGCGGCCAGGGCAAATGTCGATCAAATTGAAATCGGTTTTATTGCCGGCTCCTTGATACTGACATCTCCTAAACTGCTTAACGAACTTACGAAACTAAAACTAAACCGGACAGACGTCATTGCTGTCGTTAACTGGTTGGGGCGTAACCTTGCACACGACAACTACAAAGCCAAATTCGGAGGTATTGGTCGCAACTGGGCTTTCGGGTTTACACCCTTATTGGATCGCATGGGGTTGAATATCAGCCAATCTATAATGCATTATCACTCAAATTTCAGCTGGTTGATTAACTCGAAAGGAGTAAAAGCTATCGAGGGAGCCTTTGCCAACCACGCGGCTGCGGTAGCGCTTATCGGACCAGACGGTATAGGTAAAACCCAAAGCGTGCACGCTTTAGCCCAGAAATTGATTGAAGGAAGGACAGTTAAGGGACTGGCTTATCACGAAATAGTAGCTTTAAATGCTACAGATATCGTTTCGAGGGCGCGTCGTCCCGGAGAGCTGGAACACCTTATGGTAAGTTTACTAAACGAAGCTGCACACGCGGGTCATGTAATCTTGTTTTTAGATGACGCTCAACAGTTTCTCGGTAATGCGACCGGCTCATTTGACGCCAGCCAAATCCTATTATCAATTTTACAAGCCAGATCTGTCCCGATAATCATGGCTTTGACACCCGACAATTTCCAGCGACTGAAATCAATGAATCCCAGCATGGCAGGCATGCTCACTTCGGTCATTCTGCAAGAATTAGATCAGGAAGGAGTGATGCATGTGCTTGAAGATAATGCTCTGAGGTTACAGTATCAAAGCAAGCTCCTCATAACCTACCAGGCGCTTAAAGAAGCATATCGTTTAAGTGGTCGTTATGATCAGGACGAAGCATATCCCGGAAAGGCCATAAAGCTTATGGAGCAATCGATACCCTACGCCAGCCAATCGCTGATAACTGAAACCAGCGTGCAGGCTGCAATCGAGCAAACTCGGGGAATTAAAGCTGCAGGTACTACCGTTTTGGAAGCAGACAAACTGCTTCATTTGGAAGCCGAAATCCATAAGCGCATGATTAACCAAAACCATGCGGTAAGCGTGGTTGCGAATGCTCTTAGGCGGGCACGGGCCGGTGTAACCAATCCCGCCCGCCCGATAGGCAGTTTTCTGTTTCTCGGACCGACAGGCGTAGGCAAAACGGAATTGGCAAAATCTCTAGCAGCAACCTATTTTGGCAGCGAAGACGTTATGATTCGTTTGGATATGAGCGAATATAGCGACGAAAAAGACGTACAAAGATTTCTTGATAGCGGCCAGCATAAAACCGGCAGTTTATTAATGAGTGTACGTCAGCAACCGTTTTCGGTCGTCTTGCTGGACGAAATAGAAAAAGCTCATCCGAACATTTTAAATCTCCTGCTGCAAATGCTTGATGAGGGCAAGCTAACTGATACTAGCGGAAGAGCCGCTTCGTTTAAGGATTGTATTATCATTGCAACCAGTAATGCGGGGGCGCAGTCTATAAGGGAAAGAGTAGCTAAAGGCGAAGATCTGGATAATGTTTCCGATCAGTTAACTGAGGAACTGATTTCAAGCGGTCAGTTTAAACCTGAGCTCTTAAACCGGTTTGACGATATGGTTTTCTTCCGACCTTTATCCGAAAACGAGTTATCACAAGTGGTCATCCTGATGGTCAATGAAGTAAACAGGGCTTTAAGTAATCAGAGCATTTCTATTGAACTAAGCCAGGATGCAGTCGCCAAAGTAGTAGCTGAAGGTAACGATCCACGTTTAGGTGCCAGACCAATGCGAAGGGTTTTGCAAAAAGCCGTGGAAAATGCCGTTGCGCAAAAGATTCTTACTGGAGAGGCTAAAGCTGGCGACCACCTAGTTTTAGACAGTAACGATCTCTTAGATATTGAAGTCAAGTCTTAACCATTGGTTTTTATTACTGTACTGCATACACTTCTAATGTTTAACAAAACAACAAACATAATATTGTCATCGGGGTTTTGTTGCCGCCTAGATTAACACCCCAATAGCAGAAGTTTTATGCTACTTTGATCACCTCACAAGATCAGAAAGATCCAAATAGATTAATTAAAGACCAGATTAGTTTAAGTTTATTTAGTTTTTTTAATACCTTCGATTATCTGCCAACATAACGGCTATTTTAACGCTTAAACTATAAATTAACTTTTGCGGTTTTAGCTAAGGTTTTTTAAACAGATGAAGCTTAATTTAAGCCTACAGAGGTAAATAATTTTAGATAGAACAATGTAATAAATGTATACCAACTTTACATATAAGCAAAGTTATGCTATAGTCTAGTCAAATGTCAGAAATAAACACTCACCCTCAGAATTATAATAACCATTTGCGACTAGGCATGAGTACATTTGCGCTGCTTGCTAGCGGATTAACAATTACCGATGCTATGGCCATGCAAGATAGCCCTGCCGCAATTACTGCCGATACAATCAGCCATCAGGTTAAAAATGACTTTTTCGAACCTGTCCCGGCTCAAAATTCAACTGTAGGCAATATAACCGTCAAGGTTGAGGGTTCAGCATCGAATTCAACTAAGGCTGGAGGTGAACTAATCTCATCGAGAATACATCATCACGTCGTTACGCCAGGGATAGTTTTTCCAGGTAAATCTGAACGACCCAATCTCGAACAAACTACGCTAGCCAATTTCCCTCCTAAGAGCCAAATTATTCCCGAAAAAGTACAGGCAATCATCAAAGAAAACGTAGCCTATCTACCTTTTGCCGGCTGCTCGGGCTTCCTAATTCGTAATAACGCCGGAGAGGCAATCGGAGTACGAACGGCTCAACATTGCGATTTGTTGCCGATTTCCGGATCTTCTACACGGAAGATAGACGGCGGCTACTATACGTTTTTAGATGGTCAGGAACCGGTTCAGGTGTATACCGGTGATAGTACCAATTCCTTGACCTTAGCCGGAACCGTCAGCAAGTTTTTAATTGACAGCGAGCCCAATTTTTCAACCGGCGGCCCGGATAAAGACTCGGCTATAGGGGTGTTCGAAGGTCAATCTCCCAAAGAAGTACTGGCTGCAAATGACAATATGGTGATTAATCCCGATGAGCTGGTCCAAGGTGAAACAATATACAACGCCGGCTTTCCGATTGATCCGAAAAACCCAAACTCTCAGGATAAGCAGGAACCCATAAAGCGGCAATCTTTTGTGATGACCTACCTAGGACATGCTCGATGGGATCTGACTAACGGAGAAAACCTCGATCTCGCCATTGCAGCGATGCCTGAAG
This sequence comes from bacterium, assembly GCA_021799575.1. GTDB lineage: Bacteria > Patescibacteriota > Saccharimonadia > Saccharimonadales > UBA4665 > JAJZWH01. The sequence continues at coordinate 72,511 of JAJZAD010000001.1, forward strand.
CTAAAGACGGTTCGGAATGCAGTTGGGGTAACAGCGGATCAGCTGGATTTATCTTAGACCCCAACGGTCAAGTCAAAATTATAGGGTCTCAAACGGCATTTAACGACTTCGGCCACTTATTAAATCGATCCGGGTCGGCGGGAGAATATGCCAAGCTTACGGTACAAGATCAGTTCCATGTGAACATGACCGGCTATAGTGCGGTCTGTGGTTTTGCCTATCAAATGCCATCGGCTAAAGATCGGGTTGTGTCAACACCTGAATTTATAGGGAACTTCGTGAACAGGGTAGAAAACCAGCCGTTGGTCGATCTATTAAAGATTAATATACAGAATCCCAACTATCAAAGACAGATAATTAACGGCATAGTTCAGCTGAATATTCCAGGTCAAGCCTTAATCGATATCGACAATCCCATCTATAGTTATGATCAAAACAGCCAAACGCTTGCTCTTGGCTGGTGGATACAAGCGAAAGAGGGAAACCCGTTATACCAAACGATTAGTCTAAGCGGCAAGGTGGGCCTTTCGTTTCTAAACATTATCGCCAATAAAAACATGGAAACGCCGGATATATCTACGACTTCGAACGGCCCAATGACCGTTTTGCCTAACCTGGGTGGTTATATGGATGCCAAGGGATTATTACTGGGAGAGAGCTACTCCCATACCTTATCACCGAGCTTATTCGAAAACAGCTACAGTGTAACAGATAATAACGGATCGTTAGTTCTGGTTCCTCCAAAGGCTTGAAAAAAACAGCGCTCACTCATGTAAGATCGAACTTAACGCTTATAATTATTCTCTTCTAGAAAGTAGGTGTAATAAACAAACTATGAAGTCCTTAGGATAGCTAACTAAATAAGTCGTTAAAACAGTCTGTCAGCTTTCATTAATTGGTTGTTTGTATAGTACTATGATGCAAATGGCTTCCAATGGTTAGAGGTGATTAAAAAACCTGGACAACTATTTTAACGATTTCCTAGAAGTGTCCATAATAGTGCTGCCGTTAATGATACGTCAGCAAAGAACAGTTGCGGGATTAACGGCTCCACTCTGTATAGAGCGTCTGTTACCACAGGTAGCCTACATTCCGGCACTATCGGTAAAGGATTTTAGTTTATCGATAGATTTGCCTATGTTTTCCAAAGATACACATGGGTCTATAGATAACTTCACCGTTCTAACGATAGCTACCAATGTCGCTTCAGGCCTTACTACTAATCACCTAAAGAGTTTTGCAGTGGTCTGGTGTCTAATTCCTCTCTAGCCTGTTTAGCTCTTTTTACTTTACCGTTATCAGTCGTTAGTTAACTTAGTGCCGCCCAGGATAAACAGGCTGTCAAAGTTAGTTGTACCGGGACCTAACTATATATTTTGCCGGAGATAGATGAGATAATACCTAGGTACGGCCTTTAGGATGGAAAGGTATTTCTAGATATTGGCAACCGAAAGTGAAGCTATAATCAACGATAATCAAAACACCGAAGGGGTGGTGTTACTGCTTCAAGTACCACGCACCAACGAAAAAAAAGAGTTAGCAGCCGAGCAGATGTTTGCATCACTGCACGGTTTACTTAATATGCCTTCTCAGAGGCTATTTACACCTGTTCACAGAGAACGGATAAGTTTTGAAATCGCCGTACTGAAAAAACGGATCGGTTTTTATGTCTGGGTTCCCGATTATTTGAAAAGTTTCGTCGAGGAACAAATATACGCTCAGTATCCTACGGTCAACATAACCGAAATCCCGGATTTTACAACCAGTCAAGAGCAAAGTTTTAGCACTTTGCTGACCACCGAGCTTAAGTTGTCTAATAACAACGCTTTGCCCATAAAAACATTCTTAAGTTTCGAAGTTGATCCGCTGGCGGCCATAACTGCCACCCTGGCTAAATTCGAAGATGACGAGGAAGCCTGGATCCAACTCCTAATCCGTCCAGCCCCGGCTAATTGGCATAAAAAGAACGAACGCTATATCGCCGCCCTCAAAAACCAATCCAAGACGTCAACTAAGGGATTATTATCTGCACTCTGGGCTCCGCCTGAAACTAAGAAGACAGAAGGAGTAAAACTGACCGATTACGAGCAAACCAGAGCATCGGCTGCAGAAGAAAAAAGTCATAAGCTGGCATTTGAATGTGCACTGCGTATAGTTTACAGGGGAAATCTGCCCGAATCGCAGGCTCTGCTCAGAGTACAATCCATTATAGCCAGTTACAAGCAGTTTAATACCACCTACCTTAACGGTTTTGAAGCTAAGCGACTGAGCATGGATAAACAGGCTCTGGAGTTATATACCACTAGACAGTTCGCCAAAGCCAATTTCATCTGTAATATAGAGGAAGTTGCCACATTATACCACCTGCCTCATACCAACGTGGAAACACCGTATATTCTCTGGGCATTAGCCCAGACAGCCGAACCCCCGGCTAATTTACCGATCGTGAGTGATGAATACCGAGAGGATGTCAGTCCGATAGCGGTAACTAATTTCCGCGGTCATAATACCCTCTTCGGATTGCCACGTATTGATAGAGGAAGACATCTGTATATTATCGGTCAGACCGGAGTCGGTAAATCAGGTCTTTTGGAACTGCTGACTATATCGGATATTAACAGTACTTTCGGCTTCGCAGTAATCGATCCTCACGGTGATTACGCCCAAAGCGTACTTAAGCGTATACCCCAACACCGCGTATCTGATGTTATTTACTTTAACCCGGCAGACACCGATTTCCCTATTGCATTCAACCCCATGGAGGTTACCGACCAGAAACTGAAAACTCATACCGCATCCGAGCTCATTGGCGTATTAAAGCGGATGTTCGAATCCTGGGGGCCTAGATTGGAATACATCTTGCGCTACAGCCTATTGGCGCTATTAGATTATCCTGAATCCACCATGTTGGACATCACCCGGATGTTAACAGATAAAAAGTTCAGGAAAGAAGTACTGGAGTATGTCATTGATCCGGTAGTGCGCAATTTCTGGCAGGTTGAATTTGCCAGCTGGAACGACAAATTCGCCGCCGAAGCCGTAGCGCCGGTACTGAATAAAGTTGGAGCGTTTACAGCTAACCCATTAGTTAGAAACATTATCGGCCAGCCTAAGAGCAGCTTCAATCTGCGCAAAATCATTGACGAGCATAAAATTTTAATAGTTAACCTCAGCCGCGGTTTGGTCGGTGAAGATAATGCGGCTTTACTAGGTGCGTTATTGGTTACCAAAATCCAGTTGGCGGCCATGAGCAGAGCGGATATCCCTGCCGAACACCGGACACCCTTCTACTTATATGTAGACGAGTTTCAGAACTTTGCTACCGACAGTTTCGCCACGATTTTATCCGAGGCCCGTAAATACGGTCTGAACCTGACCGTAGCTAATCAGTATATTGCTCAGATGCCGATGGAAGTTAAAGATGCTGTGTTTGGTAATGTCGGTTCAATCGTAGCATTTAGAATGTCTGCCGATGATGCCAGAACCATGCAGCGCTATTTCGAACCCAAGTTCACCGAATATGACTTAGTGCACATGCATAACCGGCACTTCGTAATCAGTATGACTATTGAAGGCGAGAAAGTGCCCGCTTTCTCAGCTATAACTATAGATTTGCCGCCATTAAGCGACGGCTTCAGCGCCGCAATCATTCAGCATAGCCGTAAGCAATATGCAATCGAGAAGTTAAGCATCGAAGAATATATAGGCGGCAGGTATTTAAGTGCCAGTGAAATTCAGAAAGCCGCGGCCAAGGCGGCAGAAAGCAATCGAGGTCGTGCCCAAAAAACAGACGAAGAAAAAGCTAATAGCAACTCTTCTAAAGTCTCTGTAAAAGATATAGTACACACAATGGTAAACGGGATGATAGGTACACCGAATCCCTTGACCGGATTACCTCCGGCTGAATCAACTGCCAAGAACGACATACCTGAACTTCCTAGAAGCCATAAACGCCGCCGCCGCCGACGCCGACATAGTAAAAAATCTGAAGAGAATAGCCCTATGACTATCAATACCGGCACTCGACGATCAGGTCCTGATGACTTAAATGAAGAACATATCATAAGACTGCACTGACCAATTTCCTAGTGCCGGTATGAGCTGTTTTTATCCATCTAGATTATGTGTTGAAAAAAGAGCAAAGAACTTATGTTAAATATTGACAAAAATAGGCTTTAGTGGTATATATATTGTATCCTGACTCGAGGGTAGAGTGAAACGGATAAATCAGACTTTATTATACCGTTGTCCCTAGGAGTGCGGCGTTATTTAACAATTTGGCAACTGTTTGCAAAAAACAATAGTAAAACTAATGTTTTTAGCAAGCTAGATAGTTATGGGACTTTAATTCCTCGCTAGAGCAGTTGGTTCGTGAGCCATAATTCCTCGCTAGAGCCATCAGTTCGTGAGGCTTAACCCTGTCCCATTCCGACTACAAAATCAGAAAATAGTTGTTTGCATCCCGATTACGTAATGCTCCTCTTGAGTGAAGCGTTAAGCCGGTAATATATACTTGCCGCTTTAACGCTTCGCTCAACCTGAGTGAGCCTTCGTCGATCGGGATTGGCCATAATCGATCGACGTAAGTCGCCACCACTATGAGGAGGTGGAAGTTAATGGCTACTAAAGTGAAGAAATGCCTAACGGCCACCTTTACGGTGGTTGTTAGCCTGCTGGGGTTGCTTGGCGCATTCAGTGCCATTGCACCATCCGCAACGGCTTCAAGCAGCGGTCCGGTACTTTATCGTCCATTCCCCGAAGGACTACCTTCTGACAACGCCAATCTGGCGTGGTCAATGATAGTACAACGAGCATCCTGGGATCCAGGATATGCCAACGTGATTGCGTCTCAAACCGGCGCAAAAACGTTTGTGCCTTTGGACTACAAGCCCAAAGGCTATGCCCCTCAGGCGATTCCAGGGACTACCAACAGCGGAATCACCGCTACCGGCAACATTGTTCCGCTTGCGGACCATGACGGTAGCCAGTACGTTCGCGTACTGGAGGTCCTGAACTGGAAGACGATGAAAATCGTTGAATTCATGGTCCGGTGTGGCAATCCACGCCTATATAAGGTAGTACCGATACCTTGGAAGCCGTTTGCGAAAGGTACCGTTCTTGCCGTCCACAAGACGGTCAATGAGAACATAGTACACGTTTGTCCTTCGGGACAAACGGTGTATGTAGCAATGACCACAACCCTCAACGGTATTGTCCACGCAAAAACATGGGGGCAAGTCCAGGGCAACCTAAATTCAAGACTGAAGGCTAGTGTCAACGCAGCTGTAAAATCCGAGGCTACAATTACCTGCGGCAAGATCCCTACTAAGGAGGTCGTTCATGTAAAGGTGAAAGTGATTCCAGAGACAGAGACCGTAAAAAAATACAGAGTAGTAACTCTGTATCATGTGGTTACAATCTCTAGGCACATTACGTGCCCTAGCGGTACGAAGCTAAATGGCGCCGGCAACTGCGTAATTCTAAAGGTTACGTGCCCCGCTGGGTTTGTTAAGAACAGCGCCGGCAACTGCGTCGTCAATCAGCAGAGTGCCCAGCAAAACTGCGAGTCCAAGGGAGGAACTTACAACTCCTCTGACGGCACCTGTACTATAGTTCAGGTCGTCGGCAACTGCTCAACTGTTACCGTAATTAACGGCAATAATGTCGTTATAAACGAAAACACGACAGGCAATTGCAACTCGTCGCCGACTCCGCCGCCGTCTACCACTCCACCATCGACTACCACCCCACCACCCCCGACGCCGGTATGTTATCTCAACGGAGTAGCTGAGTATACGTTACCTTCGGGATACCAAGTTCAGAACGGTCAATGTGTACCAATTCCTCCACCACCCCCGACGCCGGTATGTTATCTCAACGGAGTAGCTGAGTATACGTTACCTTCGGGATACCAAGTTCAGAACGGTCAATGTGTACCAATTCCTCCGCCGCCGACCACTACTACACCTCCCGCTCCGCCGACAGTATCTTTAAATCAACCGCAACACGCGATTGTTGGCGGCGAGACACAGGCAGTTTGTGCCACGGTTTCTGGGAGGACCGGAGATACATACATGGTAACGTTTAACGCTGCCTATGGTAGCTTAAATGTTGCCTCTGAGACAGATACGTTGAAGTGGTGTTCTACATACACTTCACCGGGGGAAATACCCAGTAGCGGTGTGGACACTATAACAGTGTCTGTCTACGACCAGACAACCGGTCAAGCTGCTCAAGACTCGGTGTCTTTCCCGATCATATCCGCTAATATGCAGTAGTCGGAAACGGGGTGTCCGTGATTTCGCAAGATTTTGCGGACACCCCACCGGCTGCCGGTATCTTCTCTCTAATTAAGAGAGTTTAAAAAGATATCGGCAGCATTTTCCAAGTTTGAAGTTCAGTAACTATCTAGTTTGCAAATGGTCTTAAAGTCATTAATCTAATTAAGTAAAGAGTTTAAGGAGAGGAGATCGACTATGAAAAAGAGTCTATCCAAATTGGCCTTTGCGGCAACGGGTATCATAACCCTAGCAGCGATGGCTTTCACAGCGCTTCCTGCAATGGCTGATAGCCCAGGACAAATTGCCGGAGGCCCGATTTACCAAATAAAAAACTTAACTCAAAACACAGCTTTTGCAACCACTGCAACCGCAAACGCATGTGACAATCTGGAATACGCCATACAGCTAGATAATCCGGATTACGGTATGTTAAATAACGTAGAAGTCAGTGTTAATTTGCCTTCTACTGTTGGCACTAGTAACGTTTCAACGATGACTGCCAGTTCCTCAAACGGAAGCCCGTCCACTACCACCGCTTCAGCCACTCTAAATTTAACATCGGCTCAGAGCGTAAGCTATGTTAGCGGCTCGACTAAATTACTAAACAGTACGGGTGGACTGATTGAGAATTTGCCTGACGGTATTACCCAGAGCGGTGTTAATATCGGTTCCCTTGCTGGTTCCGCCCTGGAATACATTAACTTTGAAGTTAAAGTCAGCTGCCCACAGACTCCGCCCGCTCCGGTTTACACTTGTAATTTGTTAAATGTCAGCACTATAGCTGACCGCCAGGTCCAGGCAAACGTGCAGTATAGTGCCGCCAACGGTGCTACATTCCAGTCTGTTACCTATAACTTTGGTGACAACTCGACAGTAACCGTTGCCAACACCGGTAACGTAACCCACAGTTACACTAATTACGGCTCTTACAACATTACCGCTTCCGTACTATTTAGTGTGAACGGCAGTAATCAGACCGTAACCAGTGCCAACTGTGCTAAGACAGTCAGTTTTACAGCTCCGCCTACCACGCCTACTACTCCGTCGCAACTGGTTAATACCGGTCCGGGTAGTGTGGTCGGTATCTTTGCCGGAACGGCCGTACTAGCTACACTGGCTCACTATCTGTTCCGTCGGCAAATTGCCAAGCGAAGCTTACCCGGTAAGGAATAGATAGCCTTAAAGCTAAAGGTATTTTTCCGCAAGGGTTATATCAAAACCATAACGGTTAAGTACTAAAAATTCGTTTTCTCTCATGCGGAGCCTTAAAGATCTTCTTAAAGGCACCGCATGCTGAGGACAGCAAGCTGTTGCCTACGGTCTAAAAGTCAAATAATAACAGTATCCATATACTGTGTATTTGGCTTTAACAAAAGACTGACATTTAAAAAAGGTACCTATTCATATTTTTTAGGTACCTTTTTTTATGGATCCTGCTGACCTAGGTTAATATTAACTAGAAGATGAACCACGCAGATTTCCCTTTAAGTAAAGCAGAATTTGACGCTATCTATTCTAAAGTTCCAAGGCTAACGGTAGAAATTATCATCAAGAAAGACAATTCAATTTATCTTACTAAAAGAGCCATAGAACCTTGCCGAGGCCAGTGGCACTTACCCGGAGGAACGGTAGGTTTCGGTGAACCTGTGATCTCAGCCGTCAAACGTGTGGCTAAACGAGAACTGGGAATATCTGTCGATAGTGTTAGCAACAAAGGCTATATAGAATATCCCAGCCACTATTTGAACGGGTTGGACTCGCCGGTAGGTTTGGTATTTGAAGTTGAAAGCTATAGCGGACAAATCAAACCAAACCGGGAAGCCGCTGGCCATGGTTGGTTTAAAACCGTACCTGAGAATATGCATGCCGACCAAGATCGATTTTTAATTGAAAACAATTATCTTATTGAAGACTTGAGCAGTCGTCTTAAAGATGCTTAATCATGCTTATGCTATACTAGACGCTATAATCTTTTCGAAAGTCACATAGATTATGAAAAAACGAAATCCGGTTGGTGTATTTTTCCTGAGCTTAATCACGTTCGGTATTTACGATATTTATTGGCTGGTAGTAACCAAAAAAGTGCTTAATCAGAAAACCGATACTAAGATCCCGACCATTTGGTTGATGTTCGGTCCAGCTTTAATAGCGATTGTCGTTTTGGTAGTACTTTTTTCTACGGATCGCAAGTTAATTAATACCGTACCAACGACTACGACTACAACTACCGTTAATTCCATATCCACTATATCCATTCCTTCCAAACAGGTTTCATCTAATACGACTTTATTGTTAGCAGAAATTGTGATCTGGATAGTAATACTGCCTATCTCCATTTATTGGCTTTGGAAATTCTCAAAAGCCGTTGATCAATACACAAACGGCAAAATGAATACGGCAGTCAGCTTCTTATTGTTATGGTTAGTTCAATTTATTGGCTTGGCCTTGATTCAAGATGCATTTAACGATATAGAAACGACCCCCGTTGGTATGACCAACTCACCCATGATGCAGCCTACTCCGCAGCAAGCTATGGTACAGCCTACTCCGCAGCAAGCTATGGTACAGCCTACTCCGCAGCAAGGCTTAGTACAACCTCCTGTAGGCGTCGCGCCTTCAGGACCGTTCTTCCCTGCCCCGAACGTGATTAACCCTCAGCAACCGCCAACCAATCAAGTCATATACCCCAACCAGGAACCGATTTACCATCCTATGCCTCCTCAAGGTGAAACACCCCAATCGTCATCTAATAATACGTTTCCAAATCAACAGCCTCCTGCTGGATAATCAGTAGACCGAGGTCAGTTTTTGAGGGGCTGTTTTGCTTGTTGCCCAAGTGGAGCATAATTAAGACAATGGCGTCTATTTTTACTCGCATAGTTAACGGTGAAATTCCATCTGTAAAAGTCCATGAAGATGATAAGACCATGGCAATTATGGATATTAACCCTATTCAAAGGGGCCAAATACTGGTATTCCCAAAAGCCGAAGTCGGAACGGTTTGGGAGCTGGACGATGAAGACTATCTGGCGCTTATGGATACAGTAAAAAGAGCCGGTCGAAAATTACGCCAGCGGTTCCCCGACCGTAAAGTAGGGGTTATGATCGAAGGTCTTGAAGTTACCGATCATGCCCACGTAAAAATCTTTCCGTTTTCGAATTTGAGTGAATATCACAGCAAACCTGATCTATCCAAACCGCCGTCTAAAACTGAGTTGGAGCAATTGGCTAACGAGCTTACGTTTTAGTAAACTTAAACTGATGTCCAAAAATTTAACCTCGGTCGTATTCGCAGTCGGGATTGCAACTTTCGTTTACTATGTTGTGGGCAAGCGTATCGGTTACGGGAATACCAAGAGGGTTTGGTTGACCACGATCTTAACCTTTATATTGGCCTACATAATTTTGCTTATTTCTTTTGAAACTTATTGACGATTTAAGACTTGTCTAAAAAAACCGTAACCCAAGGTTGGTGACCAAGTCTGGAACTGGTATTATATGGCTATGGATGAGAAGGGGTTGGGGAAGCGGCTGCAGGAAATGCGTCGCCGCGCCGGACTTACGCAACAGCAACTGTGCCAGGCCGCAAATTTAAGCTTTTCTACATTAACGAAAATTGAACGCGGAGCAATCAAAGCCCCGTCCATTTTTACTATTAGTGCAATCGCCAAAGCCCTGGGAATGGGTTTGGACGAGTTAGTCGGAACCGGCTCAAACAGTAACGCTGCACAACAAAAGGCAACCCGGTCCGGTGTTAGGTTTATCTACTTCGATGTTAATGGTTGCCTGGTCCGTTTTTACCACCGGGCTTTCGCCAGAGTCGCCAAAGACTACAGCTTATCTCCCGATTTGGTTGAAATGGCTTTTTTACACTACAACGACGAAGTCTGTAAAGGTAATATAAATATGTCTGAATTTAATCGCATGATTGCCCGACGACTCGGAATCAATTCGTTGGACTGGCAGAGTTATTATCTGTCTGCCGTAGAACCCATGCCCGGAATGAGTCGTATAGTTACTTGGGCGGCGCAAAATTACCGAATCGGTTTAATGACTAATATTATGCCCGGATTACTAAATGAGCTGATCGCTAGAAATATAGTCCCAAACTTACAGTATGACACCATTATCGACTCGTCCGAGGTTGGTATAATCAAGCCGGATCCGGCTATTTTCAAGTTAGCTCGGGACAGAGCGAGCTTGCCGGAAAGTCAACTGTTATTGGTTGATGACACCAGAGAAAATATTGCACAGGCCGAAAGCATGGGTTGGCACGTTCTCTGGTTCGATTATGCCCAACCCGATGAATCCGTGGAACAAGTGGAGATGGCTTTGGATATGGATATATTAGCGACTGAACCGGTCTCTTTCGGCTAAATAGTCCTTTAACTGTTGTTTGGCTTCAGTTAGTTGTTGGCGGCTTTGTTGAACCAGTTCCGCCGGAGCTTTTTTGACATAGTCCCGATTTGCCAGACGTGCTTTCAGTTGTCTAATCTGACTTTGTTTACCTAAGATTTCTTTTTCGATGCGCTGCAAATAATTAGCTACCTGTTCGTCGTTTATATCCAACCAGCAACTTAATCGGGTTTTAGTAATCGCAACCCCCTGCCCTTCTAATACTTTTTCCACACCGGAGATGGTAGTTAACCGCTTAATAAGTGTTGCATAATCCTCAACGATTCGTTCGTTGCTGTATAGCAGTTTGACATTGTCAACCGCCATTAGTTTTAAAAGCGAACGGATTTCTGTTATCAGTCCGATTATTTCATTAAAGCGTTTAGCACGCTGTTTGTCACTCTCCGGCAAATCGACAATTGTTTTTCCAGATAGCAACGAATTTCGCTCTATGCCTAAGGACTGCCAGATGGTTTCACTGACAAACGGCGCGAAAGGATGGACCAGTACTAAAACCGCTTTTAAAAGTGCACCCAGCAATCCCGGATTGACATCATGTTTGCTGGTTTCAATATACCAGTCGGCAAAGTCATTCCATATGAAATGATAGATGTTATCATAGGCTTCGGAAAACCGGAAGTCCTGCATTAACTTAAGGTGTCGTTCTTTGGTTTTACGATAATGGTCTACAATCCAGTGGTCGCTATCGCTCTTCATAACCGCATTGCGATCGTCGAAAGAATCCGTCCTGTTCGCAATAAAACGGGCGATATTCCATAGCTTATTGCAGAAATTGCGTGCCTCTACGATGTTCCTGGTATCGAAATTGCGATTGGCGGCCGGAGCTTGGCCGATTATAACCCCCATTCTGACCGCGTCCGAACCGTATTGATCTATCAGGGGCATCGGGTCGACTACGTTGCCAAGCGACTTACTCATCTTAGATCCGTCTTCAGAACGGATATATCCATGCAGATAGACAGTCTTAAACGGCGGTTTGCCGGTGACGTATATACCCAACATTATCATGCGGCTAACCCACTGGTATAGGATGTCGCTGCCGGTTTCCATGACACTCAACGGGTAAAAGCGTTTAAAGCTTTCTCCGTTCGGATAGTCCAGAGTAGCATACGGCCAGGAGCTGCTGCTAAACCAGGTATCGAACGTGTCGGGGTCACGGTGGTATTCTTCACCGTTTACGTTAATCACTTCCTGATCGACCCGTTCGTCATAAATCCATTTTTCAGGATCGTTTAAACTCCGGAAAGCCGGTATTGGTATGCCCCAGGCAATTTGTCGGCTGATATTCCAATCTTTAAGACCTTTTAAGTAACGCAGCAACTCGATTCGTTTACTGTCCGGATAAAAAATAATGTTTTTGGCTTCAAGTATGCCAATTGCCCTTTCCGCCAGAGGTTGCATTTTTACGAACCATTGATCCTTAAGCAATGGTTCGATTACAGTGTCACACTTGTAACAGTGGCCCACGTTATGAACTATCACTTCCCTTTTAATGAGAAAACCGTGCCGTTTAAGATCGGCGACTAGCTTTTTGCGTGCTTCCGTTACTTTAAGTCCGCGATACGCTTCCGGAGCTTGGTCACTAATTTTTCCCTCATGGGTGATTATGCTGATAAAAGGCAGGTCATGGCGTTTTCCTACCTCAAAGTCGTCAGGATCATGGGCCGGGGTTATTTTGACCGCTCCTGTCCCGAAGTTCATATCTACGAAATCGTCCGCTATCACTGGTACTTCCCGGTTTGTTAAGGGTAGTTTAACCGTTTTACCAACAAACTTTGCATAACGTTTATCGGCTGGATGCACTGCCACGGCGGTATCGCCGAGCATGGTTTCCGGTCTGGTAGTGGCAATTACCAGATCGCCGCTTCCGTCGACCAACGGATACCTGATGTACCAGAGACTTCCCTGCTCTTCCCTATGGACAACCTCAACGTCGGCAAAGGCGGTGCCGTGGAAGGTGCAGAAATTCACTAACCTCTCACCTCTGTAGATTAAACCATCGTCCCACATTTTCTTAAATGTGGCGTAGGCGCGTTTAACTATCTTATCGTCCAGCGTAAAAGCAAATTTACCCCAGTCGCAGCTGATGCCCATTCGGCGGAACATGGTTTCAAAGTTACTCCGGTTTTGAGCTACAAAGTCCCATATCAGTTGGTACAGACGTTCACGTGAATACAGAAACCGGCTTTTACCTTCACTGGCCAAATGCTTTTCGTACACCGACTGGGTTTCAAAACCGGCATGATCGGCTCCGGGTATCAGTAACACGCTGTTGCCCAACGACCGCTGGTATCTGGCTAGAATATCCTCTAGTGATGCTGTCAGCTGATAACCGATGTGTAAATTCGCGTTGGCATTAGGTGGCGGCATGACTATGGAGAAAGGTGCACCGTCTTTTGCCGGTATAAACGCCGCCTTTTGTTCCCAAAGACGGTAAATCTCGGCTTCATGCAGTTGCGGTTGATAACTCTTGGCTAATCCCATTGTTTTAATATACCCCTATACCACAAGATTACATTGATAAATTTGGCGCGATCGTTAATGAATAGGGGTCCGACGGAAGCGATTCAAGCATCAGCTGCCAACACCCAAGCGTAGCTATCATAGCGCCGTTATCTGTACACAGTTTCGGATCCGGCATCAATAACGGACAAGGCAGGGAATCGGTTAAAGATCGTCTAAGTAGAGCATTGGCAGCTACGCCTCCGGCCAACAGTACGCAGCTGGGCTTATATTCAAATACGGCCGATTTGACCTTCTCAACAATAGTTTCGATTGCCACCGATTCAAAACTGGCGGCTATATCAGCCTTCTGAGCCTCAGACAGCCTATCTGACAGCTTAAATGAGGGAAAGTCGTATGTTTCACCGATTTGTTCCTGAGCTAGCCTTAAAACGGCCGTTTTTAAGCCGGAAAAGCTAAAATCGTACTTGGAAACACTGGCTTTGGGCAGTTTGAACCGCTCGGGGTTGCCGCTTTTAGCCAGAGCGGATATGCTCGGACCACCGGGGTAGGGAAGACCTAGTATTTTAGCTACCTTATCGAAAGCTTCGCCTACGGCATCGTCCTGGGTACGCCCCAATAAGCGATATTGCAAATAATCGTCGAATAATACCAGTTGCGTGTGACCGCCTGACAGAATGACAGCTAAGAAAGGGAGGGTTACCTTTTCTTCAGAAACTTTGTATCCGGGTAGGTGGGTGCTTCTAAGGAAGTTGGCATAGACATGTCCCATAACGTGATTAACCGCTGTCAGCGGTTTTTGAAGTGCGATTGACAGCGTCTTAGCGGTCATTACTCCTATCAATAAACTGCCGCCTAACCCGGCTCCATAGGTGACGGCTATGGCATCTATATCTTTCCAGCTGCACTTTGCTTGCCTGAGTGCGCGATCCGTAACTGGGATAATGGTTTCAAGTTGCATTCTGGCCGCAATCTCCGGCACCACACCTCCGTATTTGGCATGCAAATCCATGCTCGAGGCAATGCAATTGCTTAGCATTACCGTACCGTTTTCCACTACGGCCGCGGCCGTTTCGTCACAACTGGTCTCAATACCTAGAACGCGCATCAATATTAAACTACCATATCTTAAGTGATTGTATCTTATGGGTTTTCTTCAGGTTTAGCAAACATACAAAAGAATCATTAGCTAGTCTAAAAAAACGTACTTTAGTCAAAAACCTCAGCCTAAGTTATAATCTAACCTAAAGATCCTAAATTATTTTTTTAAGTTAAACTTAAGTAGCCGTGAACATCCGCTCAACCGTTAAACGCCTGCTGCCTAAATCCTTGTTTAGGAGCATAGAACCATACGGTCATTTAACAGAGGCGGTTTTATACCAATCTATTAACGGATTTCCGGCAAAAGGGCTGAAAGTTATCGGCGTGACCGGCACGAACGGTAAGACCACCACTTGTTACTTAATTCAGCGGATGCTGCACGAAGCCGGTTTCAAAGTTGGATTAATGACCACGGTAGGTTACGGGGTTGGATCGGATATTAAACCCCAAATTGAGCACATGACTACGGTGGCCGTTCCTGAGTTGATCAGACGCATCAAAAAGATGCGCGAATCAGGGATTGAATGGTTGGTGTTAGAGACTACATCACACGCGCTGGCCCAACACCGGGTATGGGGTATTCCCTACGAAATTGCCGTCATGACCAACGTGACTCATGAGCATCTCGATTACCACGGTACCTTCGAGCGTTACAGGGATGCGAAGAGAATGCTGTTCAAGCAGACAAACCGCTATAACGGAATGCGCTCAGGAGTTATAAACGCTGACGATCCAAGCGCAGATTTGTTTCAGCAAGATATTGCCAACCCGATTCTTTACGGTATAAAACGTGGAGATTTCCGTGCCGAAGCTGTTAAACTGACCCCCGGAGGAGTTACTTACAACCTTAGCTACAATCATACGGATTATAGTATTAAATGCCGTTTGCCGGGGAGCTTTAACGTCTATAATTCAATGGCTGCGGTATGTGTCGGTCAGCTATTGGGCTTAAGTAAAGAACAAATTGAACGTGGTATTGCGGCTCTGGACAGTGTTGAAGGTCGTATGACCACTATCAACGAAGGTCAGGAATTTAGCGTGATTGTCGACTTTGCACATACACCGGATAGTTTTGAAAAGCTGTTTACCGACATCCGACCGACGGTTAGCGGCAAGCTGATTGTTATGTTCGGCAGCGCCGGCAGACGCGACGAAGTCAAACGCGCAGTGCAGGGAAGACTGGCCGGCCAATACGCCGATGAAGTTATAATTACTGAAGAAGACGACCGTGACGTTGACGGGCTAACGATTATGGATCAGATTGCCCAAGGTGCATCAGACAGCGGCAAAGTTAAGGATAAAAACCTTTTTCTAGTCCACGACCGGAAACAGGCAATCAAGTTTGCATTAAAGCGGGCTAAACATAAAAATGATACGGTTTTACTGTTAGGCAAAGGGCACGAAAAAACCATTGAACGAGCCGATGGCGAGCATCCGTGGAATGAGATTGAGACTACAAAAGCCGCATTAAGAGAATTAGTTAACTCTAATCGAGAGTAAGCGTGCAACAGCGTATATAACCACCACCCTTGTTGAGTTCGGTGATATGCGGAGTGATGGTTTTTAAACCGTATTTTTCAATCGCCGACTGTAAACGCGGCGCGCGGTCACTCATGATCACTTCTTCGCCCGTAGATAACAGATTGCAGGCAAAACTGCCCTCAGCCTCCTGCAAGCTAACGGTAATTTTATCCAACGCTAAAGAATCGATTTTAGCTCTACTCTCAGGAGTAAATGCCTCAGGGCACCAGGCTATGAGATCCGGCGTAATTACCGCCAGGGCTAAATCCAAGTCGTAAAAATAACTGTCGGGCCAATGGGTCACGCGATTAATAATCGGTTTGCCGGACGTATCTAAAGCCGGGATAGTCTCAACGCCTATTACTTTACAACCGTACAGTTTTTCTAAAAAGTCGTGCATTTGCGTGTCCGTACGGTAATGACTGCCAACGAACAGATAATCACCGCACGGTAAGCAATCGCCTTGGCCGCTAAAACGAAACTCCGTTTTTATTGGTTCGTAACCCAGTGATTCTAATATTTGTTTGGCGTACGGCTCTTCAGCTTTCCTCATGTTCGGCAAGGAGGACAATACGGCTTTTGCCCGCCAGCACAGTCCCCAGTTGGCGGTGTATATTCCGTCCTGGCAGTTTTGGGGAGCCGGGACCTTAATAACTTCAACTCCGGTGTTCCTAAGTGCCGCTTCCAATTGTCTATGTTCGTCGATTGCCAGCTCTACGTCGGGCTGTAAATCCAAATGTTCATACGGATTTAACTCCTGTACACTGAAGTATTCGGCACCTGACATCAGTACTCTTTGGTTTATTATTTTCGGCATATATGCCAGTTTAACAAACCTAAGTTAAAATAAACCAATTTGCCTCTTGACAGATTTTTTAGCGCTTAGCTATAGTGAGTGCTGAAAGTTAGCACTCTAATTAAGTTAGTGCTAACGACTAATACAAGTTTTATAGGAGGATTACACCGATGAATTCACCATTGCAACCGCTTGCCGACTACGTAGTCGCTCAAGAAGAAGAGGCCAGCGTTAAGACTGCCAGCGGACTTTATTTGCCGGACAACGCGGCCGAAAAACCCAAAACTGCCAAAGTAATAGCTGTCGGTAAAGAAGTAAAGCAAGTTAAGACGGGTGACCGGGTGGTTTATAAAAGCTACAGTACTACCGAAGTTAAAGTAGGCAATGAAGAGTACATCTTAATTAAAGAAGAAGACATATTAGCAACCGTAAAATAGGAGGAGACTATGGCAAAGAAAGTTTTTTATGACGATGATGCCCGTAAAAGGGTACTTTTAGGGGCTGAAATTTTATATAACGCAGTTAAGACCACCATGGGACCTAGAGGTAGAAACGTGGTGATCAGTAAGTCCTATGGCAACCCTACGGTTACCCATGACGGGGTCGCGGTTGCTAAAGGAGTCGAATTGGCAGACGTTGACGATGAGACTTTAGGCCAGAAAGTAGGCGCCGAGCTGATCAAACAGGCAGCGAGCAAGATGAACGATGTGGCCGGGGACGGCACAACAACCGTAACCGTGTTGACTTATCACATTCTCAATGAAGCTAATAAACTGATTGCAGCCGGCCACAACCCGATGCTTTTAAGAAAAGGTCTTGAATCAGCTTCGCATGACGTGATCAACAAATTGCCGTCTTTAGTTGAAGACATTGCCGGCAAAAAGAGCAGGGTAGCGGAAGTAGCTACTATCTCTGCAGGCGACTCGGAAATCGGTTCGTTGATTGCAGACGTTATGGAGACGGTAGGCAAGGACGGTGTGGTAACCGTTGAAGAGGGACAGGGTCTGGCTCTCGAAAAAGAAGTTGTAGAAGGATTTACTTTTGACCGCGGTTTTGTCAGCGCTTATATGGTGACTGATGCGACCAGGATGGAGGCCGTATATGACAAACCGTCTATCGTCATCACAGATAAGAAGATCAGCTCGATTCAGGAGTTTTTGCCCCTACTTGAGAAACTAGCACAGAGCGGTAAGAAAGATCTGGTCTTAATCGCTGAAGACGTGGAAGGTGAAGCGTTAGCAACGTTCGTCCTAAATCGCTTAAAAGGGGTATTTAATACCGTTGCAATCAAGGCTCCGGCATTCGGTGACCGACGCAAGGATATCCTAAACGATATTGCCATCTTAACCGGTGCTCAAGTCATAACCGAAGACCGGGGAATGACATTTGAAAATGTAGATCTTGATGTTGTCGGCAGAGCACGCAAGGTCATTGTTACCAAAGACGACACGACCATTATTGAGGGAGGAGGCAGCTCTAAAGAAGTGGAAGAGCGGATCAAACAAATTAGTGCCCAGATTGCCCAATCCACCAGCGAGTACGACCGTGAAAACCTGGAAAAACGGTCTGCGGCTTTATCCGGCAAGGTTGCTGTGATAAAAGTCGGCGGTGCGACGGAAACCGAAATTGAAGAAAAAAAGTTTAGGGTCGATGACGCGGTTGCCGCCGTTAAGGCTGCACTGGGAGACGGTATTGTTCCCGGAGGCGGGGTAACTCTGATCAATTTGCAGTCAGCAATCACAATTTCTCAGGACGACGACGATTCGGTCAATGCCGGAAAGCAGATACTGTTAAGATCGTTAGAACAACCGTTTAGGATACTATTAACCAACGCGGCATTAAACGCCGATGAATGGCTTCCTAAAGTTAAGGCCTCCAAAAACGGAATTGGCATTGATGTTAACCACCCGACAAAACTGGTCGATTTGAAAGCCAACGGCATAATCGATCCTGCCCGTGTAACTAGAGAAGTGCTGCAAAATGCCGTTAGCGTGGCCGGAACGGCTATGACTATGGGTGCGTTGGTAGTCGATGTACCAGAGCCGAAATCTACTCAGGCAGCCGCTCCTGACATGGGCGGTATGGGGATGATGTAATAAATTTCCAAAAACCGCTACAGCTGCTATTGCCTAAAAAACCTAAACTCGCGTTTAGATTGGCTAAGCAGTTTCTAAAACCATCAAACAGTTTTAATTCCAAATGAATAGCACTTAACTTAAGCAAGCTATTAGATAGCAGTCAGGCTAAGTTGTTAATTGTCTTCGTGAGGATGCGTAAAGTAGTTAATTTCGTTGACTATATCCAGTAAGGCTTGAGCTTTTTGTTTCTCGTCAGGAATACTAGCAGCGACCGTGTAGGCTTCTTTAATCAGTGACTGATTGTCGCTGGCTTGGATCATCATCATTAAGGTGTGAAACTTTTCAATCGGGTCCTGATCGAGGTGCCCTACCAGTGGGGACAGTTGGGATAGCGCCTGTTGCTTGATCTGTAGCAGATCATTGTCGTTATCGTCGACGGCCGTCGGTGCCGTAGATGAGGGCATGCTCATGTCATCGTCTACGGACTGAACCGAAGTATCGTCAGGCTCGTCCATAGCTGCATCATTAGTTGGAGACGAATTTATCACCGAGTCGTGTTGTGTATCGGCTGCCATAGTCGGCTGCTCGTCAAAAGTTTGATTATCATCTTGGTGCCCAAACATTAGTTTTCCCCCGATCATATTGCTTTAGGTTATACTATACTACAGCATATCAAGACCAACCAAGGAGATTTTATGTTAGACGATCTAGCTTATATTCACAAGATAGACAAATCGGATGCGTTAGGCATAGCCATTAAGGAACCTGACCAGCTTGATTACGCTTTTAACTTAAATCTGAAAACCTTTTCAAATATCCAAAACGTCGTTTACGCCGGCATGGGAGGTTCGGCACTGGCGGCCAGTCTTAGTTTGTCATGGCCAGGTTACAAACTGCCGTTTGAAGTAATCAGGAACTATGATTTGCCAGCATACGTTAATGGGCAGACGCTATGCATCATAGCTAGTTATTCCGGCAATACCGAAGAGACACTAAGTGCGCTCACCCAAGCGGAGCAGAAACGTGCTCAAATTGTAATTATCGCGAGTGGCGGCAAACTGAAAGCCCAAGCCGAGGAAAAAGGGTACCCGATTGCCGTTATACCTGTGGCAAAGCAGCCACGCTACGCTGTATTCTATAACTTTAAAGCTCTGTACCAGATCATTACCAGCATCGGAGTCGCCACTAACGAAGACAACGAGGCTATCAATCGGGCGGCGGAGTTTTTAAGAGGCCAGGTGCAGCTATGGAAACCAGATATTCCTACCAAAGACAATTTGGCAAAACAAATCGCCTTAGACGCCTTAGGCAAGTCCGTAGTAATTTACGGCGGTCCTTTATTAGCTCCGGCGGCATACAAATGGAAAATCAGCTTTAATGAAAACGCAAAGCAAGTGGCATGGACGGGTGTATATTCTGAATTTAATCACAACGAGTTTATTGGTTGGAGCAACCAGCCAGTAGATAAACCCTATTGCATTATCGATTTACGTTCGCAATTTGAACATCCGAGAATCAGTCAGAGATTCGTTTTAAGCAGCAAGCTGTTAAGCGGTAAGCGCCCATCTCCTATCGTTGTCGATGCCTCGGGTAATAATTTACTAGAGCATTTGCTATACTCCGTGCTACTCGGTGACTTCGTTACCCTTTATTGCTCGATTGCCGCCGGCACCGACCCGGAACCGGTGGATTTGGTAGAGAAGTTTAAAGTTATGCTCGCTCAAGAGTCGGTAAATGATTAAGCTCGGGTTTAAACATCCCTGGGTAGAGTTCGGCACTTATTTAACTCTCGGTTTTGCCGTTTGTTTCGCGCTGTATCTCTATTCGATCGTGCTTGAGCACGGTATAGATTATCCTTTCCTGGTAGTTAATTTATTTTTAGCCTTAATCCCGCTGCTGTTATCCTGGAGGCTGAGCGTTGTTCTTAAGACCAAACTCTGGTCAGCCTGGGAACCCTTGATAATTACTTTTCTGTGGCTGCTGTTTTTACCCAACAGCTTTTATATGATCAGTGACTACATACATTTGCAGGCTTTGCCAAACAACACCATTCTCTATAATGCAATCCTTTTTTCAGCTTTTATTTATTTAGCACTGTTTATCGGTATAGCCAGTTTATATCAGGTGCATACGGAACTGAAAAAGCGGATCAGCTCCATAAGCGCGGCGGCTGTAATAACCATCGTTATTATCGGGTGCAGCTTTGCAATCTACTTGGGCAGGGATTTGCGCTGGGACAGCTGGGATATTGTGCTGAATCCCGGCGGTTTATTGTTCGATATCTCAAACCTACTGTTAAAACCAAGTACCTATCCCGATATGGGACGTACCATTTCCGGATTTTTCGTCCTAATTGGTTTCAGTTACACACTAGCGTTTAAAACCGGCCGTTTATTATGGAAGCGCGGCGCTGCCGATTTGGCTAAGCGTCTTAAAAACGACATCAGGACCCAATAAGTTATACTTATACCGATATGGAAGAAACGCTTAAATCGGCTATTGCTGAGTTGGTATTTGCTAAATACGGCCTTAAAACCGACGTGGAACTGGATTATCCGGATGAACGTTTTGGCGATTTTTCAACCAATATCGCCTTAAAGTTGGCTCAACAGAACCAATTAAACCCCCTTGAGTTAGCCGCCGATTTGGCTAAGGCGATAAACGATCGGCTGCTGGGAGAAGTTAAGACGGCCGGAGTAGCCGGACCGGGCTTCGTTAACATTACCCTTACCGACGCACAGCTGATTAAAATGATGCAGGAACAACCTAAGCAGCCGCTAATAAACCAAGTCGCGGTTGTAGAATTTTCCGATCCCAATCCGTTTAAGATCCTTCATGTCGGACACCTGTATACGTCGGTCATAGGAGACTCTATAGCCAATCTGCTGTCTTTGGCCGGAGCAAAGGTCTACAGAGTTAATTATGGTGGAGATGTCGGTCTTCACGTGGCAAAATCGATGTGGGCGATACTGAAGGAATTAGGCGGCAGCAATCCGGAGCGGCTTAACGAAGTCCCTCAACCGAAGCGGATGGAGTGGATGAGCGATGCCTATATCAACGGCAATACGGCTTATGAAAACGACCCGGACTCCAAGCGGGAAATAACCGAACTGAATAAAAGGATATATAAAATTCAGTCCGACGCCGATCACGAATCACCGCTGGCAAGGATATATTGGATCACGAGGCAATGGAGTTATGACGAATTCGATCGGTTCTACGGTGAATTAAATATTTACTTCGATAAATATTATCCTGAAAGTGAAGCTGCTCCAATCGGGCTCAAAATAGTTAACGAACAGTTGGAAAAAGGAGTGTTCGAAAAAAGCAGCGGCGCTGTAATTTTTAACGGCGAACGGTTCGGGTTGCATACCAGGGTATTTATAAACAGTCAGGGCTTACCGACGTATGAAGCCAAAGAAATCGGATTGGCTATACTGAAAAAAACCGATTTCAATTATGACCGTTCGGTAATTATCACTGGCAACGATATCGAGCAGTATATGGCGGTAGTATCTAAGGCTCTCGAACAATTTGCGCCCGAATTAGTCAGTAACACGACTCATCTTACCCACGGCTTGGTACGCATGGAGGGAGGTAGAAAAATGAGCAGCCGGATTGGTAACTATCTTAAAGCGGAGGATTTGTTATCCGCTACGGAGCAGGCTCTAATAGCGGAAAAGCTGACTCCGAACCGTAGTACGGTACTTGCCGCGGTCAAATACTCCTTCCTTAAACAACGGCTTGGCCCGGATGTCGTCTATAACCCTTCAGAATCGGTAAGTCTTCTTGGTAACAGCGGACTGTACCTGCAATACGCTCACGCTAGGGCACGGAGTATATTGGCAAAAATATCCACACCTAAGAAAGCCGTTGCCGATAATTTCACTCCATCGGAGCGCCGGTTAGCATTAA
Source organism: bacterium (assembly GCA_021799575.1). Classification (GTDB taxonomy): domain Bacteria; phylum Patescibacteriota; class Saccharimonadia; order Saccharimonadales; family UBA4665; genus JAJZWH01. The sequence continues at coordinate 95,082 of JAJZAD010000001.1, forward strand.
AGCTGTCCCGTTTTAATCCTGTTGTTACGGCAGCTTCGGCATCACTTAGCCCGCATTTGCTTTGTACCTATATTTACGACCTAAGCCAGGTTTTCAGCCAATTTTATGAAAGTAATCGGGTTATAGGTGATCAGAGGCAAGCGATCAGAGCAAACTTAATATCCGTCTATGCCGATAGGCTGGAGCAATCTCTTAAACTTTTGGGCATAGATGCACCACACCGCCTTTAGTAGTCTGGGAAACTCAAAAAAACATAAATCAAGGAACCGATCACTGAGGAGTGGGGTACTTTATTCCCCAATCCGCCATTTGCTTAATGACCGGCATCAGGCTTAGACCTTTTTCTGTGAGCTCATAATGGCCGTTTCGGTTGAGTATTATAGCTTGTTTTTCCAGACAGCTTAAACGCTGGGACAAGGTCCTGGGGTTGATTTTCCCGACCGACCGCTCTAATTCACAGAAATGTTTCGGACCATCTAAAAGATCTCGTAGTATAAGGGCTGTCCATTTCTTGCCCAAAACATTAACAGCGCTGGCTATACAGCCGGGGGTAGATTCAATTGGTACTTGACTAGAGCTACGCATTACTATACTTTGTATAGTACATATATACTATTTAAAGTATAGCATAAAGGAGAACTAAAACCTATGAAACTAGCTGTAGTCGTCGGTTCCACCCGGCCAAACCGCCAAACTTTAAAAGAGGTTAAATGGGTTGCAGCCCAGGCTTCGTTAATTGAAGGCATAGAAGCCGAAACGGTAGACCTTAAAGACTATCCCATGCCGTTTTTCAATGAACCTCTCAGCCCGCGTGCTAATCCTAACCGCGAGATAGATCCTCAAGTTAAAAAGTGGCTGGATAAAATCAGCAGCTTTGATGCATACGTGTTCGTTACGGCCGAGTATAACCATTCCATACCGGCGGTACTAAAAAACGCAATCGATTACCTAACAACGGAAATAACTCGTAAACCGTCCGCTGTGGCGGGTCACGGCACAGTCGGTGGCGCTCGTGCGATGATGCACCTTAAGGAAATTTTGAGCGAGAGCCGTTCGGTGGTGATTCCTCAACAGGTGGCATTTATTGGCCTAAGCGAAGGTCTAGACGACGATGGCAATCTGAGCCAAACGCTTAAAGACAACCCGTATAACCCGGAAGTGGCGTTGAAAGCCATGTTAGAAGAACTTAAGTGGTACAGTGACGCTCTTTCCCGGGCCAGGAACAGTTAGGACGACTTTAACCTGAGCCAGACGGTTGGGATATAATGTCTGGCATGGACAAGGATCTAAAAAACCTAGTTCCGTCTAAACTGCTTTGGGTGGATTTGGAAATGACCGGTCTCGATATTGCCAAAGATGTGATTTTGGAGGTTGCGGCCGAAGTAACGGATTTTGAGTTTACTACACTTGCCAGTTTTGAAGCGTGTATTCAACACGACGAAGAAACTCTCGGCGGGATGAATGGCTGGGCGATGTCCCAGCATACTCAGAGCGGTTTAGTAGAACGGATTAGACACGAAGGACGTGATGAAAACACAGTCAGACAGGATCTGGTAGGCTTTATCGACAGTCAGTTTATGGGAGCGCCTGCCATTCTAGCCGGAAACAGTATCCATACCGATCGCAACTTCATTAAAAAATGGTGGCCCGAAGTTGACGCCTTATTGCACTATCGTATGCTTGATGTTTCCTCGTTTAAGATAGTCATGCAGGCGAAGTATGGTGTGTTTTTCGATAAGAAAGAGGTACACCGTGCCTTTGACGATATCCAGGCTTCGATTGCCGAGCTGCACTACTATCTCGAATGGTTTAAACGGCATGCTTAAGCCAAGTGAAACTACAGCCATAAAACGTTACCTAGATAAAATTAAGGGCGCAACCAAGAGCTATCCCTATCAGAAAACGTTGGCTGTTTATTCCGTCAACGGAACGCCGTTTGCTTTTTTAGAAACAGACAAGCAACCCCTAAGATTAAGCTTGAGATCGGATCCGGAGCTGTCTAAACTGCTGCGTGCAAAATACGAAGAAGTCACGCCCGGCCATAAATTGGATCAAAGATATTGGAACACCATAATTTTGAGCGGACAATTAAGTCCGGATGAAGTCCTAGCCTTAATCGACCACAGCTACCAGCTGGCTTTAAAAGAGGTCTATACGTAAGCGTTATTAAGCATCTTGAGCAGCAGCACAGCGGTGTTATAATCCTGCTTGAAATAGCTTTTTAGTAACGCCGAATTGGAAAGCGCGTAGGCGTTAGATAAGTCGGTCTCATACAGTTTCAATTGATTCTGCATAATGTTGACATAGACCGTATCGAAATCACCGCTTGATTGGGACTGATTGAGCTCGGCATCGGCACTGGGCTGTAACACCATTTGTTGTTGCGATACCGAAATGCCATTATTCTTTAACAAATTAATTAAAGACGATTGGTCGGTTATAAGCGACCCTAAGGCAGTATAACTAAAGTTAAGATTGGCCTGATTGGAAGATTGCTGTCCGGCCTGAGACAAATTAATTATTTCTTGCTCTTCTCCTAATACGGCGTAAAGACTGGGCATATTAATATTACCGCCACTGCCGACAACGGCTTTCAAGATGAGAATAAACACGATTATAATTACGGTCCCTACGCCGACTAATAGCAGCTTCCGGCTAAACGAACCGCTGCCGGCGCTAAATAGCTTCCTTAGCGGATTATTGGTGTAACCCGTTCGTCCGGCTTGGTTTAGAAAGGCATACGGATCATTTTCAGGCGTGTATAGGTTTTGACTCGGCTGCATCAGCTATATTTAACCATAAGAGAGAAAGTTGTTACAGTTGACAATCTTTAAAAGTGTAAAATAGTAATCACAGTGGATGCCGCAAGCGAGGTTAAAAACCGGTTGTCGATAGAGGACGTAATAGGGGAATACGTCCAACTTAAGCGTTCCGGTCATAACTTCAAAGGTCTTAGCCCGTTTACCAACGAAAAGACTCCTAGCTTTATGGTTAGTCCGGACAAACAGATATGGCATGACTTCAGTTCGGGCAAGGGCGGTAACATGTTCAGCTTTGTCATGGAAATGGAAGGCGTGGATTTTAAGGGCGCATTGGAATTGCTAGCCAGAAGGGCAGGTGTCGACCTTGAGCAATATCGTAATCGGCATGGTTATTTTAAAGGACCGGATAAAGAACGTTTAATTTCTTTAAACGAGGACGCAGCCAGGTTTTATCAGGCTCAACTTGTAGCCAACCGGGCAGCCTGGACATATGTTTATTCCGAACGCGGGTTTAGCAAAAACACCATTGCCGCGTTTAAATTAGGCTATTCCCCGAATACGGATACGGCATTGAGGGATTATCTTAAAAAACGAGGCTATAGCGAAGCCGAAATCAGAACCGCCGGTTTAAGCACTAACCATTACCGCGGTCCAAGGGACATGTTTAGGGGCAGAATAATGATTCCGCTTATGGACCCTCAGGGTAGGGTAATCGGATTTACCGCCAGATTGCTTAGAGCGGACGACAGGGGACCCAAATACATTAATACGCCCCAAACCGTGCTTTATGACAAGAGCCGGCATATTTACGGCCTACATTTAGCAAAACAAGCCATCAGGGAAAATAAATTCGTGGTTATTGCTGAAGGCAATTTAGATGTTATCATGAGTCACCAGGCCGGAGTTAGACAAACAGTTGCCACCGCAGGTACGGCTTTAACCGAAGCGCATCTTAAAACCTTATCCCGATTCACCACCGATATTAGACTTTGTTTCGATAGCGATAAAGCCGGCATTGCTGCGACCGAGAGGGCGGTGGTTTTAGCGAGTCAGAAACACGTATCGCTAAACATCATTGAAATATCTGACGGTAAGGATCCCGATGAATTGATTAAAAAAAGTCCTTCACTCTGGGAACAGGCGATCCATAACTACACTTACGCTATCGACTGGCTGATCGCAACCGTCGCAAGCAGGTACGATTTGTCGTCTGCCGCCGGTAAAAGGGAATTTAGTGATATGCTTTTGCCGACAATATCAAGATTAGACGATCCCGTTGAACAGGACCACTTCCTGAACCTGATCGCAAACCGGTTGCAGGTTTCCAGGACTTCTCTGGACGAAAAACTGCACAAAACCGTACCTGAAGAACGACCCGTAAGCCGTCAACGGATCAAGACTGAGGTTAAACCGTTAGACGGCGAACAGGTGGAAATCATCAAAGGAGAGGACCATTTGCTCTGTCTGATGCTTAAACGCCGTACCTTGAGGAGTCAGTTAGCCAATTTAGAACCCGATATGTTAAGTCGGGTTTCAGCTGCCGAATTATTGCGTAATCTTAAACAAGCTCCTTTAGCTACGGCTTCCGAGCTGCTCAAACAAGCCGAGGATCAGGAATATGTTAAAATATTACTGTTAGAATATGAAGAACTTTATCAGGGTCTCGAGCCAAGCGAATTAAAATACGAAGCGGCTCGGTTGCAGACTCGTTTGATAGAGAATTATGTAAAACGTAAAAAATCGGATATTGCCAAACAACTTCGTCTAGCCGACGAAACTACCGGTCGAACCTTACTGGAAAAAGTTCGCAAGCTGGACGAATTATTAAGGATTAATCTGGAGGAGAATATTAATGCCCAAGAAAACAGCGGATAAAGAGCTGATGTCCGGAGATATCAACACCCGCAAGGACGCACTTTTAGCCAAAGCCAAAAAAGACGGCCAAATATCACAACAGGAGATTTTCGAGCTTATTCCGGACGAACCTGCCAATACCGAACTACTAGATGCCCTGTACACTGAGCTGGCGGATTCTAACATCGATATCACAGCCGCGGATCAGCCCGATCCTGCCAGCTTTACTGACGAGTGGGCTGAAGAAGAAATAGCTGAGGATCCGGAAACGGCGACCATTTATCTGGATGACGATATCGCCGATGACTCGGTTCGCCTTTATTTAAGAGAAATCGGCAAGATACCGTTGTTGACTGCGGAAGAAGAACTCGCCTTGGCAAAACGGGTAGTAGCAGGCGATAAAACGGCCAAAGATAAGATGGCGGAAGCCAACATGCGCTTAGTGGTGTCGATAGCCAAACGCTACGTGGGGAGGGGGCTTGATCTACTTGACCTGATCCAAGAAGGCAATACCGGTTTACTCAGAGCGGTCGAGAAATTCGATCCGGATAAAGGCTTTAAGTTCTCGACTTACGCTACCTGGTGGATTCGTCAGGCTATAACCCGAGCTATCGCTGATCAGGCCAGAACCATTCGGATACCGGTACATATGGTGGAGACGATTAACAAATTACTTCGTACCCAAAGGCGCTTAACCCAAGAATTAAACCGCGAACCGACTAATGAAGAAATTGCCCAAGCCATGGAGATAGACGTCGATAAAGTCGAACACATCATGAAGATCAAGCAGGATATTTCCAGTCTTGACGCATCGATCAGAGATGACGAAGAGGACTCGGTGCTTGCAGATTTTATAGAGGACGAAGATACTATTAGTCCCGAAGAATCCGCCACCAGCCAGTTACTCAAAGAACAGGTTAAAGATATGCTGGGCGCGCTAACTGAAAGAGAGCAGAAGATACTTAAACTACGTTTCGGACTGGAAGACGGCAAAAGCCATACTCTTGAAGAAGTCGGACAAGAGTTTAGCGTTACCCGGGAGAGAATCCGGCAAATCGAAGCTAAAGCCTTAGCCAAACTTAGAAAACACCGCGACGCTAAAAAACTGCACGACTATATCAAATAGCATGTTCAATAACCGAAAGAACGGTTAAACTTGATGAAAATGCCACCGAAAATAATCGGAATTTCCGGAACCAACGGATCGGGCAAAGACAGCGTCGGCAAACTGCTTGAGAATAAACACAACTATTTGTTCGTTTCGGTAACGGATATATTGCGCCAGGATCTCGTATCCAGAGGCTTACCCACATCAAGAGAAAACATGCGCTCCTTAAGCGCTAAGTGGCGACGGGAATCGGGTTTGGGAGTACTGGTCGACAAAGCAAAAACCATATTTGACGCTCAACCAGGTAAATATGCCGGGCTGGCTATCGCCTCGTTGCGTAACCCGGGCGAGGCAGATAGCGTACACGGTTACGGAGGCCTGGTATTATGGGTCGATGCCGATCCCAAACTGCGTTATAAACGCGTCGCCTCAGCCCAACGCGGTGAACAAAGAGCGGTTGACGACAATAAAACGTTTGCGGAATTCCTGGCAGACGAGGCAGCCGAAATGTATCGGCCCGAAGGCGGAGACTCGGCTACTCTATCTTTATCTGACGTTAAAGATAAGAGTGATTTGTTTTTGACCAATGACGGCTCCAATCTTGATGAGCTGAAACATCAGCTGGACGAACTGCTGGGATTTTAGGATATGCGGCTATACTAGATTTAGCTATGGCGGTCAAAAAACTGGCTATTATCGATGGCAAAAGCGTGTTTTACCGCGGATATTACGCGATGCCCAATCTAGCCACTGCGGACGGCAAACCAACCGGAGGAGTCTTCGGATTTGCCACCATGGCTCTGGAGGTCATCAAGCGTCTTAAACCGGATTATGTCGCGGTTGCCTGGGATAAACCAAAAACCAATATTCGCAAACGATTAAAACTTTATCCAGAATATAAAGCTGGACGGAAACCGGCACCGGCGGATTTCTATGACCAGGTGAATATATTACTGGAGCTGCTAAAAGCTTTCGGTTGGCCGCTTTACGAGCTGGATGATTATGAAGCCGACGACATTATGGGATCGTTAGCACTCCAGGCATCTAAAAAGGGAATTGAAACTATGCTTATTACTTCCGACTTGGACATGCTACAGCTGGTAGATCCCAAAATCCACGTATATGCTCTGAAGCGCGGCTTAAGCGAGGTTGAACTTTATTCACCTAAATCTTTCGAAGCCAAATATGGCATTTCGGTTTCGCAGTTCCTAGACCTAAAAGCTCTTAAAGGCGACTCTTCGGATAATGTTCCGGGTGTGCCCGGTATCGGTGAGAAAACAGCAATCGAGTTGTTAAAAGCCTACGGCACGATCGATAACATATACGAAAATATTGAGTTAATCTCCCCGCAGAGCTTAAGAAACAAACTGATTGCCGGCAAAGACAAAGCTTATTTAAGTAAACAACTATGCGCCATTTGGACGGATGCACCGGTCAAACTCAACCTCGAAGCCATGGACATTAACCGGGCGGACGCAGGTGAAGTGGCGGCTATGTTAGCCAAACTGCAGTTTAGAAGCTTGCTTAGACAACTGCCCGAAACACTGATCGCCAAAATCGCCGCTTCCCGCAGCGAATATTCCAATTCACACATCCTACCGGGAAAATACCTGCTTATCGATACGCTCACCAAGCTTAAAAATGTAGTTATCGAGGGACAAGAGCAGGTATATATAACCAGCCGGGCTGCCAAGCCCCACGGGGTAGAACCCAAAGTGATTGTTATCAGCTGCGACGGTCAGGATACTTATGTTCTTGACGTTGCTAAATTGCCGCTCGAAGATCTGAAACGCTTTTTGTCCGATCTGCCTCCTCTGATCGGGTATGATTTAAAGTCCACTTTGGAGCTAATGCTTAATTTAGGTATAGACCGTTTGCCGCCGGTCAAACACGATATATTGATTGCCGCGTTCGTACTAAGCAGTTTAAGGCGCGACCAGAACCTGACGGAAATGGCCCGTACGGATTTAAATTATGAGGGATCTTCCTTAGACGATTTGGATGATGAAGAGTTGACTATAAACACTCCGGTAATCATTTCTACCATAAGATCGCTTTATGAACTGCAAAAGCAGAAACTTAGCTCGGTCAAAGCCTTCCCTTGGCTTGTGAGGCATGTTGAATGGCCGTTAATCCCGGTGCTGGCTCGTATGGAAGTAGCCGGCATTGAACTTGACACCGGCTATCTTAAGATTTTCGGAGAGCAGATAGATGACATGTTGTCTGACGTCGAACAACAAATATACGGCTATGCGGATACCGAGTTTAATATAGCCAGTCCCAGCCAGTTAGCTGATATATTATTCTCGAAACTAAAACTGAGTACGAACGGCATCAAGAAAGGTAAGAACGGTTACTCGACAGCTATAACCGAATTGGCAAAACTGATCGATTTACATCCGATCATCGAACTTATAATCCGCTATCGAGAGATAGCAAAACTTAAAAGTACTTATGTTGATACGCTTCCTCACCAAGTCGACGAGCACAACCGTGTCCACACGACGTTTAATATCACAATCGCTCAAACCGGGCGGCTGAGCAGCACCGATCCCAATTTGCAGAATATTCCTATCAGAACCGAGCTTGGGCGTAAGATACGCACCGCGTTTATTGCCGGCGAAGGAAAAAAGTTAATCAGCGCCGATTATTCACAGTTCGAGCTTAGACTGGCGGCGGTATTGGCAAATGATCAAGGTATGATCGAGATGTTCAACCGAGGTGCGGACATACATCTGATGACCGCAGCCGAAATATACGGACGCAGTCCTGATGAAGTAACCGCATCGATGCGGTCTGCGGCTAAAGCTATCAACTTCGGTATTTTATACGGAATGAGTCCCCACGGGCTCAGCGTAGCTACGGGAATGAGCCGAGAGGCTGCTGCCAACTTTATCGATAGGTACAAAAGCCTGCGCAAACCGCTGTTTAAATATATGGACGAGGTTTTAATTCGGGCCAGAGAGCAAGGTTATGTTGAAACGTTGTTCGGACGTCGTCGCCCTATGCCGGATATCCACTCCAGTAATTTCGCGGTTAGGACGGCAGCCGAAAGAGCGGCGATCAATATGCCGATTCAAGGCACCGAGGCCGACCTGATGAAATTGGCTATGATTAAGTGCGAAGACCATCTTAGAAGTCAGCACAATCATTGCCGACAATTACTGCAGATCCATGATTCTATTCTGGTCGAATGCCCATGGGAAATAGCCGAACGGCTGGCAAAGGAGCTACAAGACATTATGCAAAACGTCTATGACTTACCGGTACGGCTTGATGTCGACGTTAAGATAGGCGATAACTGGGGTCAGCTTTGAGAGCGGGGCTGACGATGTCGAGGTACATGATAGCTTCTAACCCGGCCGCCCTTTGCCCGCATCAGTCTGAACGCCAGCCAGGCTATCCAGACCGAGGTTAGCATTTCAACTATCGCAATCAACCCTGAAAGAACTGTAAATTTATGCTTGGTAAGATCATATAGACCGACTATAAAAACCAATCCTTCAGCTAAGATTAACATTTGAGCAATTCGACGACTGCGTCTGTCCTGAGCCGCAAATCCGGTTAACCATAGGATACCAAACCAAATAGTTACCACTAAAAAATACATAATGGATAACACAACATTTCCCACGCAACTGCCGCTACCTTTACTGCACTGACTAACGGTGCCGGATACACCGCTAATAAAATTCAGCAGCGTTAAGGATATAAACTGCACAGTTGCTGCTATACCGGTTTCATACTTGAGTTTTATTGTCATTTAAAATCTCGTTGAACGAACATTCGTTTTTATTATACGCGACCCTAAAAACGGATAGCTTAAATCTTGGAGAATACTAGCGCAGAAGGCGACTATACCCTCAAAGCAAGTAAAGTGTTACTGTAATAGATAGATAGTTGTAGAAGAAGAATATGAAGAAGATCATGGTATTTGGTGTATTTATCGTTATAGCTATTGGGATAGTGCTTATCATTATTCACAATAATCACCTTAAACAACAGAAGGCAGCAGCTGTTTTTAGTTGCATAAGCCAAAATAATAAATACTATGGATCAATAATCTATTATGAGGAAAGCTCTCCGCTGACTTTCTCGCAGGTTGGCCAAACACTACAAGAGGAACAAGCAGCCAATAGCCAGTGCAGTAAATAGACTCAAACTACTGCACTCCTTGCACCAAATCAGTTAACAGAGTAGAATATAACCTAATTAGACCCAGAGTCTGTAAAAAGGCTTTGGGTCTTTTTGTATTTTAAATCCCAATCCAAAAAATTAAGGGGCGTTCGTAATAAGGGTAATACGGGTACCTGTCACGTACTAGATCGGAGCTCGACTCTCCGGCGTTCCACCAAAATAAATAAAATGAGAGCGGAATTGACCGCTCTCTCGGGTACCTGTCAGCTTTAATTATACAGGTATCACTTAAGGACGTCCACTACTCATGCGGACGATATATTAAAGATGTCTAAAAATACTTGCTCTAATAGGAAAGACTACTCCTTGACAAGCGTACTTCTAAAGAGTATACTTATAGGTAATATGAGGTACACTAAGAAGCAATTTGAAGCTGAATATCCAAATGATGACGCTTGTCTAGAAGCGGTCTTTCAGGATAGGTTCGGTAATGTTAAGTTTTGTCCATCTTGCGGTGCTGAAACTAAGTTTTATCGGGTTCATGGTAGACAATGTTATGCCTGTAAATGGTGTTCATACCAATTATTCCCTCTAGCCAACACTATCTTTAGAAAAACTACTACTCCACTAACTGACTGGTTCTATGCCATCTATATGTTTTCAACACACAAGAATGGCGTATCAGCTAAGACCCTCGAGCGTGAACTAGGAGTAACCTATAAAACTGCATGGAGAATGTGTAAGCAAATAAGACTACTTATGCAACAAGAGAATGAGAAGCTATCCGGTGAAGTTGAGTTAGATGAAACATATATCGGTGGACGCCATAAACAGAGCGATAAGTTTGATAAAAAACAACCTGTATTTGGCATTGTTGAGAGGGGCGGTAGAGTAAAGGCTCAACACGTTAGAGCTACTGGGGCTAGAGTACTACTACCAATTATTGAAGCTAATCTAGAGCTTAATAGCATAGTTAACAGTGATGAATATAGGGCTTATAGTTCTTTAACTATACGAGGCTATACTCACACTACCGTCAATCACTCAACCTTAGAGTATGTTAGAGGTAATGCCCACACCAATACTATTGAAGGCTTTTGGTCTCAGTTGAAACGTTCGATTGACGGGACTTACCACGCTGTTTCGCCGAAGTACTTACAGTCCTATGTTGACGAGTTCGTTTTCCGTTATAACTTTCGGGGTGTAGCTGTGGGTCGAGTTCTGCTGGAACTGGCGTCGAAGCCCGTTTGATTAGTCGTTTAAATAGTTTTTTGCTCATACTTATATTTTATCTCAGAGATTAGTTTTTTAATTCTACTTTTGCTAAGTTTATTTATCTTACCTGGTTTTATGTTCCATAAGGCAATATCTCCGGCGACCTCATAAGGGTGCGCAGTCATGGTCTTGAGCATTGCTTTCAAGACCAAACTGTTGGTCCTTGTTAAATTGCTCATCGAAAACTCTTGGTCAAAAACTTCATTAGCTTTGTCATCTAATCCACCGGTAGCACGAATTTCTTGCGGCACAAGTGACCAAGTGGCACTATCGGTCTTCCATATCTTAGGCTGTAGCAAGCCATTAGCTATGTCATAGCCAGCAAAAATAAGTCCCCACTCGTTATCGCCCGACTCTGTGCCACATATCTTTTTAAGACCATCTGTCATATTCATTGCTACGTCAGTAACGTGTTTAACGCCCGATTTGGCGTAGTCAGTCTTAAGACGCCCTAATACTTCTGGACCGTTAGCAAAAAATCCGCCATCTGGCATAATCACACAAAAGTCCGAAAAGTCGAAAAGTTTAACAGCATGGTCACCTGGCACAATGTTACCGTGCTCATCAAATCCTCTTCCGTCACCTATGCAGGCGATTCCATCTTTAGCAAGAACGGCTGCAACCATAGTCATGCCATTATAGTAGCTCATAAATGGTCTTCTAATCCAAACCATCACTCACCCCTTACTTCCTTGCTTTGAGGGGATAGTCGCCGCGCAGAAGCCTTGCAAAACTGTCAAGATATGATACAATATGAAATATGTTTCGGAGTCGTCAGTTACGTTTCTTATTCGGGGTTATACTTGCTGTTGCGCTGCTGGTAGTAGCCATAATCTTGATTTTTATTCATGGTCCATCCACGCCTACATCACCTTCACACCCTAAGACGCCCGCGGCACCCATGGCATCCTATGCCAATGACCCGACGGCACAGGTTGCCATGTTAATTGACGGTCCGACCAGCGCTCCATCATTACACAACCAGGTGCTAATAACCATTACCAATTCTGTAACCAAGATGTTGATCTTTCAGGGATATAACGACCAGGTTAAGGCCAGCTATGCCTTTCCGATGACCGATGCGGCATTCCATGTCTTCCTTAGATCCTTAGAGTATGCAGGTTATAACAGCGGCTCAAATAATCCGGCGCTGTCTCAGGCAAGCGGCTACTGTCCGACGGGAGATAGATATATCTTCACTTTCGATGCCGATGGCGTTCAAAAACAGCGTTACTGGGCTACCAACTGTGGCGGTCCCGGGACTTATGAAGGTAACTTAGATTTAACCATCCAACTGTTTGAGGCCCAGGTACCTAATTATTCAAACCTGACGGGTAACCTTAATATTTAAGCAACCAAAAATCTGATTTTTTTGTTAGTACCTGCAGCCTTTTCCAGGTCCGGAGCATTGGCCCGCAAATTGCCGATTAAACCGGCACTCCGGCTCATTACTATGATTTCCTTCGGGGTTATTTTAACCGACACGTCGCAACCGTACCGGTCGGCAACGAAGGTTTTAATTGCCTTGACTTCGTCAGGAAGGGAATAGTCTTTATTTGCTAAAATGTCAGCCAATGAATCCACGACAAACTTCCATTCAATTAAAGTATACTTAAACTTAAGTATATGCCAGAACTGCCCGAGGTAGAGACGATTAAATTGGGTTTAGCCCGTCTGATTACCGGAAAAACCATATCCAAAGTCAGATCAAATAACCCCAAGAGTTTCCCGAATACGGACGTAGACGTTAAACGGTTTTTACTCGGCAGCAAAATTAGGGTGGTAGACCGGCGAGGCAAAGCCTTAATTATCGATCTTGACAGCGGATACAGCTTGCTAATTCATCTGAAAATGACCGGACAATTAGTGTATGACGACAACCATGTGCATTTCGGTGCCGGTCACCCTACAGACTCTCTAATCAGTAAATTGCCAGACAAATCAACCCGTGTAGTAATTGGCTTTAGCGACAAGAGCAAGCTGTATTTTAACGATCAACGCAAGTTCGGTTGGATGCGTCTCCATCCTAGTGCGGCAATCGGTGACCTGAGTTTTTTTAAACGGCTCGGACCCGAACCGTTGAGTACAGATTTTAGCTGGCAAGAACTGCGGGACAGATTAAGCTTGCGTCCGCGTTCTCCTATAAAAGCGGTGCTGCTTGACCAAGGAATCATCGCCGGTATAGGTAACATATATGCTGATGAAAGCCTCTGGGGAGCTAAGATACATCCTGCAACTCCGGTAAGTGCTTTGAAAGATAGTGATTATAAAAGACTGCATAAGTCGCTGCTGGAAATCCTTAAATTAAGCCTTGATCAAGGGGGTTCAACCGACCGAACGTACGTTGACGCGGAAGGAAAAAAGGGTAACTATTTGCAATTCGCTAGAGTCTTTCGGCGTCAAGGAAAGCCTTGTCCGCGTTGCGGCAGGGCGATTATAAAAATCCGACTTGCGGGACGTGGAACTCATCTTTGCCCGAACTGTCAAAAACCGAAGTCCACGAAGCCAGGAGGGGCATATAATTAAGACCATAAGATGAGCGTAACTACTCTAGTCGGAAATAATGCCTATGGCATTGAGCAGGAAATCAAGTCTCTTAGTGCCACTTTCTTGCAAACCAACGATAAACTAGGGATCGAGCGAATAAATAGCGAAGAAGCAGACCCGGAAGCGGTCATGTCTGCTATCCTTTCGGCACCACTGTTTACGGCCAAAAAGCTAATTTTAATTCACGACTTAAGCAGTAACCCGGAACTAAGCGCGGAAATTATTAGCCTGCTAGATCAACCGCCCGAAACTGCCGATATTGTAATTATCGATCCGGGAATAGACATGCGCAGCAAACTGTATAAGGCACTGAAAACGAAAACTGATTTTATCGACTGCACGGCCCTTAAGTTGCCGCAGCTTGAACAATGGGTCGAGTCATACATCAAAGCAAATTCGGGTAATATCTCCAGGGCGGATGCTAAATATCTGGTCGATCTTGTCGGCCCGGATCAACTGCGATTAAAACAGGAGTTAGACAAGCTGATATTGTTTGATCAGAACGTCAGCAAGACCTCAATTGATCTATTGGTTGCAGCGGGGATTGAGAGCACCACTTTTAATCTGGCGGACGCTGTGTTTAGCCGCCACAAAGCACAAGCGCTAAAACTGTACTCTGAGCAGCGTCAACTCGAAGTCGATCCGGCGATTATTATCGGCGCACTTGCCTGGCAGCTGCACTTGCTGACACTAGTAAAAACGGCCCAGGGGAAAAGTGCTGAACAAATAGCATCTGAAACCAAGCTTAATCCCTGGTCCGTCTCTAAAGCCAAACAGTTAGCTGTACAGCTTTCACTTCAGGAGCTGACGGCCGCGGTGGATAAACTGCTACAAGCGGACATTAAAATCAAGAAAAATTATACAGATCCGGATGAGACGCTGCTATATTTTCTGCTCAGTGTTTAAGCTTTTTTCTTAGCCGTACGTTTAGCACCCGACTTTTTAGCCGCAGCTTTAACAGCGGCGCTTTTAACTGCTAGTTTTACTTTTGCAGACTTGGCTTGAGCCGAAACGCGTTTTTTAAGACGTGAAGCTTTACGTTTGCTGACCAGTCCTTTTTTAACCGCCGTATCAATACGGCTTTGTGCTATTGCATGAGTTGAACTGCTCGGTTTGGCGTTAAAAGCCTTAAGCGAATTTTTTAAACTCCGTTTTACTTTAACGTTTCTGGCTGTGGCTTTACGCGCGGTTTTGGCTCTTTTTTTAGCTGATTTAATAATAGGCATGGTTGTTATTAATCCCGTTTCAGTTAAATTAACTACGGATTATAACTATACAAGAGGGTACATTAATGATGCAACCGGATAAATGGACAGCGCAATGCATAACGTGATAGTATTGGCATTAAATCACCCCAAAAGCAAACAGTAATGGACGCCAAATTGCAATTAGTCGAAAAGTTACGTTCAGCTACCAATATCTTGGTAACCGTCAGTAATAATCCGAGCGTTGATCAGCTATCGGCCTGTATCGGTATGACGCTTTGGCTCAATAAACTCGGTAAACATTCTACGGCCGTGTTTAGCGGGAATATACCTAATACGCTTGAATTCTTACAGCCCGAATCGACGATTGAAAAAAACACCGATTCTTTGCGTGACTTTATTATCGCCCTGGATAGAAGCAAGGCTGATAAACTTAGGTATAAAGTTGAGGATCGGGTGGTCAAAATATTTATTACCCCCTATAGAACCAGTCTAAGCGCCGATGACTTGGAATTCAGCCAAGGAGATTTTAATGTCGATGCGATAGTAGCGCTCGGTGTCAACAAGCAATCAGATTTGGATCAGGCCATAACGGCACATGGGAGGATATTGCACGATGCCGTGGTCACTTCCATTAATACTACTGATGAAGAAGGTTTAGGATCCATTAATTATCACGATTCAACCGCTAGTAGTTTGTCCGAAATGGTTTACGATGTTTGCAAACAATTGGATGCTAAACAAATTGATCCGCAGATTGCTACGGCACTGTTAACCGGAGTAGTTGCGGCGACTGACCGTTTCAGTAATCAAAAGACTACCCCTACAGCCATGAGTATTTCGGCCGAGTTGATGGGTGCAGGAGCAAACCAACAGCTAGTAGCCAATAAGTTAGAGGGAGACGGATCTGTTAATCCCGGACCAAAGCTGGACAGCAACATTGGTCAAACCGGAGTTTCAACAGATAAACCGGTCGAAAATAATGGCGACGGTAGACTGGTGATTGAACACGAAGATGCTAAACCGGCCAACGAACCCGCTAAAGTCCCAACGCCAAACGTAGCACCGCCTACGGCCGCCACCGAAGATAATCAACCACCTAAACCGGATAATCCTAGCGGCAGAATGGTTATGACACCCCCTACCATAGACGGTACTTTTAACGCTAACACCCAGCCCGAAGAAACCGCAATAAAACCTTTGAGCAACGATCAAAGCGATCAACCTCAGGAATCGGCGGATCTGTTGAGCCACCAGCCGCTAACGCCTATTACTAATGAAACTCAACCCGACTCCGCGGCGGCATCAGTACCGCAACCGCCTCCGGGACCCGGCTTTAGCCCACAACAGACGACGGATAATTCAAATACGGCTGATACGCAGACTTTAAGTGAAATTGAACAGGCCGTAGACAGCCCGCATCTTAAGGAACTGAAAGACAGGGTTGACGAAGCGTTAAATTCCGCTGCAGAAACCCAATCGCCACAGTCGCAAAACGGCAGCACTTCTCAGTCCGAATCGACACAATTTAACCCTGCGAATTTCGGGTTGGATCAATCAGAGGCTGAAGACGTGCCTCCCGAAGTTCCTCCGCCGATAGTACCGCCGAACTTCTTACCGCCGAACCCGCCCAGTTAACTTGGATTAGTGGGTTTATATGGAAGGAGCCTTACTACTGGACAAACCTGCAAATTGGACCAGTTTTGACGCGGTTAATTATATCCGCGGCGTAATCAGCCGGCAACTAAGGTTGCCTAAAAGACAAATCAAGGTTGGACATAGCGGAACACTGGATCCGTTCGCGACCGGCTTGCTTATCATATTGATCGGTAAAAACTATACCCGCCAAGCTAATAAATTACTGAAACTGGATAAGACTTACCTGGCAAAAGCCCAGTTTGGTGCAGTAAGCAGTACCGGCGATCCCGAAGGAGTCATTAGACCGTTTGCGCCTACAATACCTAAACCAGATACAACTGAGTTAATTAATACCCTTAATTTGTTCAAGGGCCGGCTTGAACAGATACCACCGGCTTTTTCAGCAGTCAAAGTTAACGGAAGAAGAGCATATCAGTTGTCTAGAAAAGGGCATAGCTTCGAACTAAAACCACGACCAATTACCGTTAAAGATATACACCTGGTAAGATATGGTTATCCCGAGGCCGAAATCGAACTGACGGTATCCAGTGGTACATACATACGAACTTTAATTGAAGATATTGGCCGGGAATTGGGGTGCGGAGCGTACACAACCGTTTTAAAACGCCTGTCCATAGGGGATTATTCTCTTAGTGATGCCGTAAAGATTGAACAAATATCCGAACGATCAATTGCCGACTGCTTAATTAGGCTTTAGCTCTGCCTGGATAAACATCTATTGCAAAATTGGTCAAGTTTTGTTAGATTAAAGTTAGATGATAACTAGTGAGCAAAAAGCTGCCGTCATAAAAGGCGTGCAAGCTAACAGTAAGGATACCGGTGGATCAAGTGTCCAGGTGGCTATTTTAAGTGAACGCATTAAGCAATTAACTGAGCACCTTAAGAATAATCAGCACGATTTTATGGCTCGGCGCGGCTTATTGCAATTAGTAGGCAAGCGCAGGAGATTGCTGCGCTATATAGCGGACAGGAACAGCCAGCAATACCTGGAACTTATTCAGAAACTGGGTATCCGTCACTAGTAGGTGATGTGCTTAAACTTATTCTTCTTAGAAACAACAATCAGAAGAAGCGCTTGTGCACATTAAATAAATGTACTTTAGGCATCTGAGGCATCGTTGCAGATATATATTGCAAGCAAGACATTAAGGCACAAGAGGCAATATATTTGCTCCATGCTTTGCTGAATTACAGTCGGAGCTTAACACTTACCGATTGCGTAGAGAAAGGAACACCTTGTCAGACATTATTAATCCGTTCGGCAAACCGATAGTATCGGTCGAAACAGAATTTTACGGGCGCCGTCTAAGCCTGGAAGTTAACCGTGTAGGTTTTCGTTCATCGGCTTCGGTTCTAGCCCGCTACGGAGATACCGTAGTCCTGGGTACCGCCATGCTGTCTCCGGACATCGCCGTCGGACTCGATTATTTTCCCTTAAGCATTGATTATGAAGAAAAGTTTTATGCGGCAGGCAAGATAAGCGGCTCACGCTATATTAAGCGTGAAGGCCGGCCGAGTGATGAGGCGGTTCTAATCGGTAGGATTATAGACCGGCCTATCCGTCCGCTTTGGCCCAAGGGCTATAGGCATGAAGTCCAAGGTATAGCTACGGTTTTGTCTATGGATCCGTCGTTTCGTCCTGACATGGTGGCATTAATTGCCACCAGTATGGCTTTTTTACTGACGGGAGCTCCGTTTGACGGTCCGGTAGCCGGTCTAAGAGTCGGCTTAGATGTCAACGGCCAATTGGCGGCCTTTTTATCTCCGGAGCAACAAGATGCCGGCGGATTGGACTTAGTGGTGGCGGGAACCGGTGACGGTGTGATGATGGTGGAAGCCGGAGCCAACGAAGTGAGCGAAGATAAAATCGCCGAAGCAATTAAGTATGCCCACGCCGCTATGCAACCGGCGATAGAGTTACAGAAAAAGTTACTGGATAAGGTTAAGCCGGAAAAACAGGAATTTACCTTGGTTTTACCCAATCAGGACATTCAGTCTACGGTGGATAAGTGGGTTGAAGGTAAACTGGGAGCCAATTTACGCGCTGCTTACCCAGAACGCAACGACTTAGTTCAGAGTTTACGTGAAGCGATGCATGAGGAATTAGCTTCAAACCAAACGGATTACGAGGACCGCAAACACGAATATGACGACGCGTTTACGTTGGCGATCCATAGGGACGTTAGAGAGGGGATTATTAAGGAACGGATTCGCCCCGACGGCAGGAAACTGACCGAGATTAGACCCCTAAGCAGTCAAGTCGGTTTTTTACCCAGGGCCCACGGCTCCAGTTTGTTTACCCGGGGGGTTACCCAGGCGATGAACATTGTTACCCTGGCCCCATTAAGTTACGCACAGGCAATCGATACCATGGAAACCAACGGCGAAAAACGATATATGCACCACTATAATGCTCCAGGATGGACGGTTGGAGAAGTCCGTCGTTTGGGCAGTCCAGGGAGACGGGAGATAGGACATTCCTATTTAGCGGAGAGAGCGCTTACGGCCGTTCTACCCGATGAGTCTGTTTTTCCGTATGCCATTCGTTCGGTTACGGAAATTATGAGCCAGAACGGTTCTACTTCAATGGCGGCCACCTGTTCGAGTTGTTTGGCTCTTATGGATGCCGGAGTACCGATCAGTGCTCCTGTCAGCGGCATTGCCATGGGATTAATTATTGATGGTAACCGATCATATATCTTAAGTGACATTGCCGATGCCGAAGATTTTGCCGGCGATATGGATTTTAAAGTGGCGGGAACGGCAAAGGGTATTACCGCGCTGCAATTGGATATGAAGGTGCACGGTCTTAAAGCCGACATCTTAAAAGACGCTCTTTTACAAGCCAAAGAAGGCAGGGCTTTAATTTTAGAGCACATGCTTAAAACATTACCAGCACCGCGCAAAGAGTTGAGTGTATACGCGCCGAGAGTTGAGTCGATCCAAATTAACCCTGACAAAATTCGTGAAGTTATAGGTAAGGGCGGTGAGACTATCCAGAAAATCACCGCTGAAACCGGTGCGGAAGTGGATATAGAAGACGACGGAACGATTCGTATCGCTAGTCCGGATTTATCCAGCATAAAAGCTGCCAAACAATGGATCTTGAGTATAACCGCGGAGCCGGAAGTCGGTAAAATATATACTGACGTACCGGTAGTTAGCGTGCTTGATTTCGGAGCTTTCGTACAAATACTTCCGGGTAAAGACGGGTTAGTACATGTGTCCGAAATGAGTGAAGAAAGAGTGAAAAGTCCGAATGACGTGGTTAAAGAGGGCGATAGGGTAACAGTTAAGCTGGTGGCGATTGACGACCGCGGTAGACTCCAATTGTCGATGAAAGCCGCCCAGCGCGAGCTTAAAAATAAAGCCGGTAAGAAGCAATAGTGAAAGATGCCTTATGCAACGGAAATCCGTTAACTGGTTGCAAAAGAAACGCGGTAAGCTGACGGTGATGTTAATCTGTTTCGGTTTAGCCTATCTTTTTGCATCCTTGAGTATTGATCGCGGCAACCTATGGTATTACTTGCTCACTCTCATCTTTCTAGTTTATGGCTTAAAGTTTGGCTTTAAATTAATCGGAGAGCTTTTTCATGCCGTCCGCCACTAAAGAAGAACTGTTGGAAAAGATCAGACAAAATATATTGCTGTCTCAGGTTTGCCCAGAGCTTGCCAAAGGAGCCACGCAATTGGTTTTCGGCGACGGTAATCCCGAATCGGCTATCGTGTTCATAGGTGAAGCACCGGGCAAGAAAGAAGATGAAACCGGATTGCCGTTTGTCGGTGCCGCCGGAAAGTTCTTAAACGAAATGCTTAAAACTATAGGACTGATCCGTTCCGACGTTTATATAACCAATATCGTTAAATACCGTCCTCCCAATAACCGTGATCCGCTACCCGAAGAGAAGAAAGCCTTTTTACCGTATCTACAACGTCAGTTAGAGGTTATCCGTCCGCAGTTGGTAGTGACCCTAGGCAGGCACGCAGCCAGCTGTTTCTTGCCTGGCCTGAGCATAAGCAGCGAGCATGGCAAGGCAAAACGTCTGACACTGGCTTTTGATAACGATAAGTTAAGTATTGTCCTGCTGCCGCTGTTTCATCCCGCGGCGGCACTTTATAACGGATCAATGAGACAAACTTTAATTGATGACTTCAGCCGTATCCCGATGATCATTAAAGCCAGTGCCGCGAAACCAAATTATGAACAATTAACACTTCAATAATTTAAGAAAGGAATTGTAAAAAATAACTATGGATCAAAACCGTAACTCCAATAACACGCAAAGAAAGCAAAGTCAGAAACGCAGGGTACCGGACCGATCGGATCTGGGCAGTTCTTTAAATGTGCCGCGTTCGGCGGCGGTACGGGCCTCCAAACGATCGCAAATGGATGCTCAGAAAATCGCTAACCAATACCTGGCGACCGAAGTTCCAAAACCGAGGGCAAACGTCATTAAAGACGATAGCGGCAAGCTCAGAATCAGCTTTCTGGGCGGGCAGGAAGCAATTGGCGAAAAAAACATGCAGGTTTTGGAGTGGGAAAACGATGCGTTGATTCTTGACTGCGGCAACCACTTGGGGATAGAAATTCCCGGTGTCAACTACACTATTGCCGACACCACCTACCTTGAGTCGATTAAACACAAAATCCGTGGCTATATTATTAGCCATGGTCACCTGGATCACCTAGGAGGGCTTAAACACATAGTTCCCAAATACCCGGCTCCCATTTACGGTTCTCGCTTCACTCTTGGGGTTGTTGCCAAGACGTTTGAAGACGCTTTTGCGGAATCCGGACTGGAATACAGCCCTGAACTAGTGATTATGAACATGGATAACCATGAGCGATTGAAACTGGGAGTCTTTTTCGTCGAACTGGTCAGGATTACCCATTCGGTGCCGGAATCATCCTTGATAGTGGTGGATACTCCAGTAGGCAGAGTAATCAACACCGGCGACTGGCGCCTGGATCCCGAACCTCTGGATGAGAAACCTACTGATGCGGCCCGACTAAAGGAGTTAGGGGATCAAGGAGTTTTACTGCTGATGAGCGACAGCTGCAATACTCCCTTGCCGGGTCGTACACCTACCGAACATACCTTACAACAAAGTTTTCACGACATTATCGGCAACGCCGAAGGCAGGGTCTTTGTGGCAATCTTTTCTTCCAATATGAACCGTGTGCAGATGATCGTAAATGCCGCCGCCGCCAGCGGACGACGCGTGGCACTTGACGGCCGCAGCATGATTGCTTATGCGGAAATTGCAGTCAGACAGGGGATATTAAAAATACCTAAAGGAACGGTACTGCCGATGCGCGAGATGCCGAACATTCCTGACAGACAGGTGTTGGTTATTTGTACCGGAGGCCAAGGAGAACCCGGTGCCGCTTTGCAACGAATGGCGGAAGGACAGCATAAGCACATTAAGCTTAAAGAAGGTGATACGGTTGTGGTAAGTTCTACGCCAATTCCGGGAAACGAAGTCCGTTACGAAGAGATCGGCAACGAGCTGGTGAAAAAGGGAGTACACCTCTATCGCCACCCTACGCACGAAGTGGATAATGTCGGACCGCTGCACGTTTCCGGCCACGCCAGGCGTGATGAATATAGAGAAATGCTGCACATTGTAAAACCGAAGTTTTTTCTGCCGATTTATGCCGGAGCATTGAATCGTAAATATTATGCCGAAATGGCGGTCGAAGAGGGCTGGAAGAGAGAAAACGTAATTATGGCCAACAACGGCGATTCGGTCTTTCTAACCCAGGATTCATGGCAAATGGCACCTCCGGTACCAGCCGGCAGTTTATTAGTCGACCAGACCGGATCGCTTGTCAGCAACGTAGTGGTTAAAGACCGTATCATGTTAAGCGAAGAAGGGTTGGTGGCGGTTGTTTTGACGATTGACCGTAAAAGTGGCGCACTGCTTACCTCACCGGATATTATCAGCCGCGGTTTCATTTACATGCGTGACAACGAAGAAATCATGAACGGGCTGAGACAGGAACTTAAACGCGCTGTGAGTCAACGTTTTAAACGCGTTGACCTGGACCGTTTTAAAGCCGAGCTAAAAGATCATGTATCGCATTATCTGTTTGAAAAGACGCAACTAAGCCCGATAGTGATTCCGGTGGTTAACGTCATATCTGGCAAAATCGGAGAAGCCAAGACGGTTCATCAAGCACCGACAAAATCCGAAGAGGAGCTTGCGCTCGAACAACAGCGCCGGTTCCAAGAAATGAGAGCCCGTTTGCTCGGCCAAGACCAACCGGATTAAACCAGTACCGGAATATTAACCCTAGATACTCTGACCATTTAAAACCGTTCAGCAGATACCCTTACAGTAGCGTACAAAACAGCGGTTGAATAAGCAGATCATATAGCCTATTGTTTAAGAGGCTAAAAGGGTACTACACCCTTAAGCAGTTAGGTGATTTTTAAGTGTATAATTAGATAAATGCCGAAAAAGAAAAAAGCTGTTAAAAAAAAGCAGTCAGCTAAGCCAGAACCCGTAAAAGAAAGCACCGGCTTCGGTCTTTATGCAGTGGCCGTATTACTGCTGCTGATTGCCGTTCTATTGTTAATCGGGGCATTCGGTACAGGCGGAAAACTGCCGGTTTCGTTATACCATTTCTTCTATTGGCTGTTCGGTTGGGCCGCATTAAGCGTACCTCTAGCCGGCATTGTCGCCGCCGTACTGATTTTTAAGCAGGAAAAGCATGAATTACCAACCGGCAAAATTATCAGTCTAATCATTGCCGTTTTGGCTCTAAGCGGGCTAGGTTATGTCGCAAGTGCCAATAGGCTAACCGACGGCAGCTGGAACGGAGGGCATGGCGGGCATGTCGGCAGCATAGTGGGAGGGGCCATACTATCCGCCTTAGATAAAATACCCGCAGTGTTGGTCTTCTTCATCCTGGCACTATTGGCTATTTGTTACGCGTTCGGTATTACCGCTAAGGATCTGATTCAGTTATTTAAGAAGAAACGGGTTAATCCGGATGAGGATACCGATTTAGCAGAGCTTAAAGCCAAGGCTGAAAGTACGTTTAAGTTGAACGAAGGCGTACCGATTGAACATCACAGTTCGGGAGAAAACCCGCTTGAACCGGTTCGAACGGCGAATTTTAGAAATACCGCTCAAAAATTATCCAAAGATGAACGGCACGCGGCACTTACTATGGCCAGCGATCCTGACTGGAAATTCCCCCCGGTTAACTTGTTGAATCAAAAACAGGATAAGGCTGACCCCGGCGATGTCAATGCTAACGCCCGGATTATCCACGATACTCTGGCTAACTTCAATATAGAGGTGCAAATGGAAGGGGCAAATATCGGGCCACGCGTGACCCAATATTCCTTAAGACCGCCTTCCTCTACTAAGCTGACCAAAATCACCGCCCTGGAAAGCAACTTAGCGCTGGACTTGGCGGCGCAATCAATTCGTATCGAAGCTCCGATTCCCGGTAAGCGAGCCGTCGGAATTGAGGTACCAAACGTTAAACCGGCAATCGTTAGGATCAGTTCTATTTTGGAGTCTCCGGAATGGAGTTCCCTAGACAGTAGTTTGGGCTTCGTTATCGGGAAGGATATTGCTGGTAAGTCAGTCGTGGCCGACCTTAAACGGATGCCGCACATGTTAATTGCCGGACAGACCGGTTCCGGTAAGTCGGTGATGATCAACACCTTTATCACCAGTCTCCTGTATCGCAATACACCGTCGGATTTGAAGTTGATCCTGGTTGATCCAAAACAGGTTGAGCTTACGCTCTATAATGATATACCGCACCTGCTAACGCCGGTGATAAATGAACCGGAAAAGTGTATTAGTGCTCTTAAGTGGGCGGTTGCCGAGATGGAGAGACGGTTAAGAACCATGGCTGAAGTCGGTAAAAGGGATATTGAGCAATACAACCTGGCAGAAACCGAAGCCAGTATGCCATATATCATCATAGTGATCGACGAGCTGGCCGATTTAATGATGATGGCGGCCAGAGACGTAGAAGCGTTAATTGTAAGGTTGGCCCAAAAATCCCGTGCTGCCGGCATTCATTTAGTGATCGCTACGCAACGGCCTTCCGTGGATGTTATTACCGGTCTAATTAAGGCTAACGTCCCTTCACGCATCGCCTTTACGGTTAACAGCCAAGTGGATAGCCGGACGATCATCGATCAATCCGGTGCTGAAAAATTACTCGGTCGAGGCGATATGTTATTTTTGACTTCCGATATGCCCAAACCCAGACGCGTTCAGGCTGCACTGATCGAAGAGGAAGAAACCAAAAAAGTCGTGGAGTTTATCCGTATGCAACGTCCGCCCCAGTACGACGACGAAGTGGTGAGCCAGCCAGTTCAATTATCCGGTAAAGGCAGCACCGTTGCTGAGTACGGTACCGGTAGCGATATAGATGATGACATGTGGCGCGACGCGGTTCATGTAGTGCTGGAAAACCGCAAGGCTTCTACCAGCTTACTGCAGAGGCGTCTGCGTATCGGCTACGGCAGGGCGGCTAGACTGATTGAAACTATGGAGGAACAGGGGATAGTTGGCCCGGCCGACGGCTCCAGACCTAGAGAGGTTTTGGTAAGTTCGATGGATGAAGTATTCGGGATCGATAACGGCGAAGACTCTCAATCGGAAACCGACGACTCCGGCTCAGAAGCATATTTAAACCAGTAAAACGTATCCACCAGTCTAACCTTATGCAGGTTAACATACCGTTAAGCTCTAACTTACATTGAAGCCTGATCTAACTAAAATCCGCAAGAACCATAGCTTGAATAAATATCCTCCCTAAAATCGGCACATATCCCATAAAGGTAGGTAGATTGGTGTAATGTCTTTCTATAAGGAAGATTTAATAGACTTGACAGCCTGTTTATCTACGGTTATATGGGATAATTGTTCTAAAATCTATTGACTTAATCAGATTAAAACTGATATATTACAACAACTCATAAACTTCAGTTCGCGGCTTCTGATGCGCGCGGGCTGACCGCTTTAAGGTAGGGAGCGGTAACCGAAGGAAGGAAAAAACGTGGCTGAGTATGAGATAGCTGTACTTTATCACCCTAGTCTGGAAGTTGATTTAAGCAAGGCAGAAGACAGGGTGGTTAAAATATTTTCAGATAATGGGGGCAAGGTGGTTGCTTCGGACAACTGGGGCAAACGCGCTTTAGCATATCCGATCAAGAAAAACGAGCATGCAATTTACGTGTTCTATAAGGTAGAAATGCCGCCTGCCGGCGTAGCCAAAGTGGAAGCAACGCTTAATATAACCGATGAAGTGATCAGGTTCCTAATCACCAAGCCCGATCTTAAGGCCATCGTTAAAGCGGAAGCCGAAAAGAAACTTAAAGCCGAACAAGCCGCCGCAAGAGGCGATCAATCTGAAGAGGAGAAAGACCCTGAGAATTAAACTTTTCTTAAACTGCTGCTTGACTAGGTTAGGATATCAAGCGTAGCGTATGCTTAAAAGGAAGCTTAAAGAAACTTTATTGAGAGTAGAGTAAGGAGTGTCAATATGGCGCGGAGTGTAAATCAGGTTATACTGATGGGAAATCTAACCAGAGATCCCGAATTAAGACAAACCCCTAACGGACAAAACGTATGCAGTTTTTCAATTGCCCTAAACCGTAGTTATCGTGATAGCAACGGCGAATGGCAAGAGGCGACCGATTATGTTGATATTGTAGCCTGGGGACCTTTGGGAGAGAGGGTTGCCCAGTACTTAAGTAAAGGTCGCCGGGTGCTGGTGCAAGGCAGGTTACAAAGTCGTAGCTGGGAGCAGGAAGGCCAAAAACGGAGTAAAGTCGAAGTATTGGCTAACGACGTAACTTTCCTAGACGGCAGAGGTGAAGCTCCAAGCGAGGATACTACGACGACGAGTAAGACCGAAGTGACTAAAAAAGCAGACAGTAATGAAGATGTGGTTATCGAGGATGTCAGTGATGAACCGATTAATCTCGATGACATCCCATTTTAAAGTTAATAAGGAGCGAGATAATAAAGTATATGGCCAAAATATTTAAACACCGAACGGATGTAGCTTACTTTGATTACAAAGACTTTAAGACTCTACAACGCTACATCAATACTTACGGTCAAATTGAGACACGCAAAAAAACCGGATTAAGCGAATCGCAACAGAGACATTTAGCGCGAGCCATCAAAAGAGCCAGGCACATCGCCCTGCTTCCGTTTGTAGCTAATAACTGATAACTCAATAGTCGATGCTTAACATTACCGATCTAAAAAAGGGCACTGTCTTCGTATTGAATGATGAACCGTTTAAAGTTGTAAACTATGCTCAAAAAGTTATGGGCAGAGGCGGTTCAATCGTTAACGTCAAGATTAAATCACTTGCTAACGGCCGGGTATTGGAAAAAACTTTTAAAGGCAATGAGCAAGTGGAAAGCGGGGATCTTACGATCCAAACTGTCCAATACCTGTATAACGACGGCGATAGTTATTACTTTATGAATCCTGACAATTTCGAACAATTTGTCGTAACCAAAGCCTTGATCGAAGACGCTGTCAGTTACATTAAAGACGGAGATTTAGTCCAGCTGCAATTTTTTAAAGGTAATCCAATTAGTCTGGATTTGCCTAAGAATGTCAACTTGAGGGTGGATTACACTGAAATTGCAGTCAAAGGAGACACCTCCACTGCTATTACTAAAGACGCTCTGTTAGAAACCGGTCTGACAGTCAAAGTACCGGCGTTTATAAAACAGGGTGACTTAATATCCATTGACACCGCTACGGGAGCGTACCGTGAACGGGTTAAAGAATAGACTTTTTGCAGGTTTTTAACGGCTTTTTATGCATCACGCGCATAAATCAGGTCATAGAAACAACGGCACTGTCATCGGAGACAGTCTGACATATGTTAGCCGAGGAGCATACAAACTGGATTCGGTCGCCGCAAAGCTGAATTTACACTTCAAGGGGAAAACGGTTTTAGATGTCGGTGCCAGCACCGGAGGGTTCAGCGATTATGCGCTTAAACACGGGGCCATTAAGGTGATTGCGGTGGATAAAGGTACGAAACAGATTAATCCGTTATTGGCAACCGATCCTGCGCTAGAAATTCATGAAAAAACCGACATCCGGGATTTTAAACCTGAAAAGGCCCCGGATCTTATACTGGCCGACGTTTCATTTATGTCCTTAACGGAAATTTTACCGGCAATTGCCCAATTGGCAAATGCCGATACCGAAATAATTGTGCTGGCTAAACCACAGTTTGAAACCCGTGACGTTGTCTTAAAACACAAAGGCGTGATTAAAAACGAGCGTATTAGGCGTCAGATCCTGTCTGGCCTTGAGATGTGGTTTAAACGGTCTTTTGTGATTAAGGCCAAAGCCGATTCCGGTATCGTCGGAACTCACGGCAATAAAGAACGTTTTTACCTACTTAAACTTAAGCAAATAACTTGAGCTTTTTTAACAGCGAGACTACACTCGGTCTTAACAATGTACTTTTATTCCAGAATGCAGGCGGGCAGAATGTTGGCCGCCCAGATGGTTCCAAAATATCGCTATGAAAACTGTGCCGTTGTGGCATTGGATGACGGCGGTGTAATGGTCGGCACACAGATTGCCATCCAGCTGCACTGTATCATTACGCTTTTACAGCTTGAAGAAGTAATGTTGCCTAGGGAGCCTAAGGCTATTGCCGGAATGACAGACGGAGGCAAGTTTGTGTACAACAAAGATTATACGGATGCCGAAATAGACGAAATAACCGGCGAATATCACGGTTTGATCGACCAAGAACGCCTGGAAAAACTACACAGACTTAACAGCATGACCGGCAGGGGGAGTTTAATTCACCAGCGGTTCTTAAGACACATGAATGTGATTCTGGTGTCTGACGGTCTGGACAACACGCTTAAGCTCGATTTGGCAGCGGAATATTTAAAACCGATTGCAATTGAGAGTTTAACCGTTGCGACACCCATTGCCACTGTTCCGGTGATAGATAAAATTCACGTTATGGCCGATGCGGTTTATTGCCTAAGCGTTACTGATGACTTTTTAGGAACTGATCATTACTACGAGATTCGTGATATACCTGACCATGCGAAAATTGTCGACACTATAGAAAATATTGTCTTGCATTGGAAGAACTAAACTTAATTAGCTTAACATGCTTCTAAGAACGGATACGTTACTTAAAATGTAAAAACCGTTGGTCTTAGTAATCAGACCTTTTTTCATCAGTGAGGACAGCTCTCTGGAGGTAGTTTCGCGGGTCGCATTAATCGAACTGGCTATGTCCTGGTGTCTTAAAGGAGCTTCGATTACCAAGCCTTCGTTAGATCTAGCACCGAAACGTGCCCCCATGGTTAACAGGAATGATATCAGACGCTCTCTTACCGTTCGATACTCAAGATTTAAAATTCGTTCACTATGCAGCCGGTACATTTCAATCGTCATATCCAGGAGCGGCGCGATAGCGTCGGTATGTCTGGTGATTTCTTGTTCAAATTTCTGTCTGGTAATTTCCAGGGTAGTAGTTGATGCCAGGGCCTGGTAAGTAATGCGCCGTTCCTGCCCGGTCAAAGCCCATATAAGCGGGAAGATTTCATCTTGCTTACGGATAATCAGTAAATTTTCTTCACCATAGCGGGAAACGTCGTATGCCTTGACTAACCCGTGAATGATATAAAAAACCCCGGGCGGTTGTTCCCCGGGGCGTATGATGAAATCACCTTTTTTATATGTCTTTTTAGTGCCATTCCTAGAAAAGACGTCCACCAATTCAGCCATTTGCTTTAAATTGGCTAACATACCTTAATTTAATACAAATAATGACTTTCATGCAAGCATAACTTCTTAAAACGAGTTCCTGTGATAAACATCAACGTATAAGGGTAAACATTTTTACGGCCGGTTGGCAGGCTGTATGTATATGATAGAGAGTATCAACCAGTAAGGAGGCGCTATGGTTGAGAGGGAGTATGTAGAAAGTCAACTGAGAAAGATAGGCTTTTTAGGAAGCCGATTCAATAGGCCTGAAATTGCGGAACTTGAAAATATACTCTTAGAAGAAGAGACAATCTACGAATGTGTGAACGGATATTACGAAGGTGGAGTGGCATTGCTAGTAGCTACCGACGTTAGGGTACTGTTAATCGATAAAAAACCGATGGGGTTTTTAAACGTCGATGATATGCGTTTCGACATGATAAGCGATCTTGATTATAGCCATCAGATAATTAGTGCGCAAATCAACATTAACTGCGGATCAAGAAGTTTGATGTTTAAGAGTTACAACCAGTCCAGACTGCGTAAGGCTATCAGTCACATCCAAGCAAGAATGAGAGAGATCAAAAGAGAACAATTCGAGCATTCCAATATTCAAAAACAACACTTAGAGGACATCAATAAACAATTACAGATATACTTATTGGCCCAACATCAACAACTGGAAAGGCAACTGGCATTAGGTCAGCAGGTAAATTTACCTAAGCCCGATCCACAATTAGCGGATTACCTGTTTGCACAACGCTTAATTGAAGAATTTGAAAACAAGACCAAGACAATAGAGAACGTAAGCAAGGCTTCAAATAACCGGGATAATCCGGCTTCTGAACAAGCGGTCCAAGACTTTAGCGACACCAAACTTCTAAAAGAAATGGAAGAAGCCGGTAGACAAGAGGTATTGGGAACACCTCCAATGAAAAAGTTGAATGGCCTTTCGCAGTCTAAACCTGCCGTGCCTACTAAGGATAAAGATGAAAAGTCGGAAGTTGATATCACTGCGTTTAAAATCGCATATGCCAAACTACCGTACCTGCTTCGAAGCCGCCGTTACAACCCCGGTAACTCCGGTTACTAAACGTTAAATTTAAATTCAACCACGTCGTCGGGTTGCATAATATAGTCTTTACCCTCAGTCCTTACTTTACCCTGTGCCCGACAGGCCGTCAGAGAACCGGTCTTAACCAGA
Organism: bacterium; assembly: GCA_021799575.1. Lineage (GTDB taxonomy): Bacteria > Patescibacteriota > Saccharimonadia > Saccharimonadales > UBA4665 > JAJZWH01. The sequence continues at coordinate 125,589 of JAJZAD010000001.1, forward strand.
TCGTTATAACTTACGACTTCAGCTGCAATAAAGCCGCGTTGCATATCCCCGTGAATAACTCCTGCAGCTTCAGAGGCGGAAGATCCTTGTTTTATTGTCCACGCCCGAACTTCTTTTTGGCCTGCGGTCAGAAAGCTCTGCAACCCCAAGGTTTGGTAGGTGCTAACTACTAACGATTCCAGTCCGGACTGATGAAACCCGTAACTTTCACGCAGCTCTTTTGCGTCGTAGTCCTCCAAGTTAGATAATTCACTTTCCAATTTTGCAGGAATAAATAGTGCTGCTGCAGGATGAACCAAATCGGAGAGATGCTTAAGTTCGGTCTGATCCTTCAAACTATCCTCATCAACGTTGAATACGTAAACAATTGGTTTAGCAGTTAATAGTTGCAAGTCTCCTAACTGGTTAATAGTTTGATTACCTAAAGAAGGATAGACCGGCTTACCCTCTTCTAGCAGTTGTGCTGCCTGTTTAACAGATTCGAGTTTAGGCGCTAACTTTGGGTTAGCTTTTACTTCCTTTTCTAGATAATCCAGTCTGCGGTTGACGGTTTCCAGATCCGCCAACTCTAGTTCGGTGAGGATAATATCTATATCTCTTTTAGGATTGATTGACGAGTTGACGTGCGTAACCGAACTATCGCTAAAGGACCTGACCACTTCGACGATTGCCGATACGTTTCTAATATGGGACAAAAACTGATTGCCTAAACCCTCACCTTTACTGGCGCCGGAAACCAGGCCGGCAATATCTACAAACCTAACCGTAGCCGGAACTATACTATTGCTCCCGTATAACTCCGCCAGCTTTTGTAATCTAGGGTCAGGCACTATCGCCATTCCAACATTCGGTTCAATGGTGGCGAAAGGGTAGTTAGCAGCCAAAACCGAACTCTTGGTCAACGCATTGAACAAAGTCGATTTACCGACATTTGGAAGACCTATAATGCCACAACTTATACTGCTCATGCTTATCAATCCTCTATACAAAGACTACACTATTTAGTCTAAAACAGTCAATAAAACTATTGACAAAAATGTCGACATACACTAGACTTAAAGTATGACAAAAGTAGACATTATAACTAGCAGGGAAATCCTAAGAAACTATAAAGCTGTTTTTGACAAGGTTAAAAATACCAAACAGCGAACAATTGTTGTTAGTCATAAAGAACCACAAGTTGCTATTGTTAGCCTTGATGATCTAGAACAGCTTCAACAATTGCAATACAAAAATTCCACAAAAAGCCTACTGGACTTTACTACTAAAGCACGCGCGGCCCTTAAAGAAGAGAAATTACCAAAAGATCTTGCTATCAGCCATGATAATTATCTTTGATAAGGTTAATACTGTGGGTTAGGAATAGCTTGTGAAATCAGTTATTGTTGACTCAGATGCATTAATAGCTCTGTTAAATAAAGACGATCTATTAGCCGATAAAGCCGTAAAGACCCTTGAAGGCCTATACAGACAGGACACTAGACTATTTTATCCTGCCACGACACTTGCTGAAACTACTACCGTCCTTCAAAGAAAATTAAGTAATGCTGCACTCACTAAGGACATTGTTAAAATGATCAAAGATAGTCAATTCCCGGTTATAGCAGTTGATCAAGAAATTCTTGAATTGGCAGAATCGCTTTTTAACCCAAATGGCAGCAAGCAAAACACTCTTTTTGATGCTATAGTTGCCGTAATCGCAAAAAGACAAAAAGCCGACGCAGTATTTAGTTTTGATGCATGGTATGAAAAGATAGGACTAACTTTGGCTTTCAACATCCTAGAGAATTAACAACTTAACTCAATTCCAAGTCTCTTAACATAAGCTGGTGAATAACCTCGAGTTCTTTTATCATCTGGTTTCGGAAATCGATAATCTATCTCAAAAGGTAGGGTTACGTCATAACCATGCCTAGCACAAGCATACAAACCAGCCTGTTCTGTAGCTAATATAATATTCGAACTCATATAATCACCTTCTACTTTATATAATTACATTATAAGTAAAGCGTCTTAAAACACACAGCTTATCGATAATGATTAGCATATATGCTAGTTTTTATGTAACTTTTTATAGATTTTAAGGCAGAAAGTACCCTAGGAAGAAATAGATTTAGAATAAAAAACCAAGTTTATTCTAAAGCACATATTCCGGCAACAGGAAATGGCCATAACTTCTGATAACAAAACTAATGCTATTTTTTACTTAACTTTCTTCAGCATCCGCATTAGTTGTTAATTTTCAAGGTTGGTAGCGAGGGATATCTTAACCGACAAAGCATCATATATATGAAATTGGTTTTGCAGTTAATAAACTCCGTATCCAACTAAAGCATATAAAGCGGCGAACTAAGCGTCTAAACATAACAAAGTTCAGATAAATAGTAGTGTTATAAACTACCGTGAGCCGCCATTAAAGATAGTCTTATTCGCCCTTATCGAGTGATCGGACAGTTACCAGGAGAACCAGTAACTGATTATAAAGTGCATAAGTTCAGAAACATATTGGACTCCTAGCTACTAAATAGTTAGGAGGTATTAATGTCTCATGAGGGTGTAGATAGAACAGTCTTTATGTATGGCTTTGTGACGGGTTATGCTCGTAAAGCAAT
>JAJZAD010000015.1 GCA_021799575.1 bacterium
GGACTGGCTGATTTGGTACAACACTGAAAGACCCCATTGGACGCTAAAACTTAAAAGTCCTTTGAGAGCATTACTTGATACATTACAATTGCCATTAGCAGAGTCCAATATGTTATGGACCGATACACGTTCTGGCTCTTTATGCCCTGTTTTTGTATAATCTCACTGCATACTATCTGTTAAACATTAGGGCGTCGCCAAGTGGTAAGGCACCAGGTTTTGGTCCTGGTATTCGGGGGTTCGAATCCCTCCGCCCTAGCCAATTTAGTAATGTTTAATCACAAATGACTTATATTAAAAGAGCTGACTTTTATAAGCCCTTTTATAATCCAACTATAAATTTCCGGCTCCTATTTTCGTGTTAACGCAAACACCTTCCGCAAAGTATCATAAAAGCATAGCCGTCCGAGTTTTACTTTTGTAACAGGCGACGTTGGGAGTGTATTACTCAAGCTAAACAAGCAGCTGGTGACTACGTGAGTGAATTCTGTGCCAGATTTTCCTCACCAGATATTTTTGAATCACCCCTTAAATATCTAGAGAAAACATTAATTTTTGTACCAAGAGCTTAACAATACCCTTCCGCCATAAATTGATTTTTTATTTTATTATTGTATTTTTAGTGTATTGTAGAAATACAACGTAATGGTGGAAAGCGATATATAATCGCTATGTTGTTGTTAGATATATTCTTAATCGGAGAACTATGCCTATGGTATGTTAACTATCGAGGTACTGGTGGGCATAATTTAATCAATTACTTTTTAGGAGAATGGAATGCTAAGAAGAATAATATATGCCAGTGGAATTTTAGGAATATTAAGTTTGGTACTAGTGCAAACTGGCAGCTTTGCTAGCTTTACTGCTACAGCCAATGTGTCCAGTAAGATAACAACTGGTAACTTTTCGTTAGGTGTTCTGCCTAATCCAAATGTTCTAGTGACCGGCGTTGATTCCTTTGACGCCAACTATGCAACTAACAATGGGTCATCCGTAGTTGGAGATAGTTTGGCTAATTTTCCCAATCAGCCGAATAAGCTGGAACTCAATCTTGCTAATCTAACACCTGGTGACACATATACCTACTCATTTAACGTTTGGGACAGTGGTACTATTCAAGGTCTAGTGAACAACATTGTCTATACGCCACAACCTAATCCAAACGTCAATCAGTACTCTCTTGAAGGAGATCTGACTATTCAAGTATTCGATGGTCAAGGTAATCTTTTAGGTTCTACGACCGGCAATAAAGGCTATACCTTTAGTACGAATGGCTATAAAGGTACTTACCCTAATGGTAACTACTTTGGCCCAGACTTTATCCAGCCAGAGAAAAATGGCGATACCACTATACCGGGGAGCGGTGAAGGTTTTGCAACCTATAAAGTTGTTATAACCTATGCTGGTGGTTACTATAACAATAACTACGGTACAAATCCGCTAGTTAGCCAAAACAACCAAGAAAATGTCTCAATTGATCCGTTGTTAACGATCAATGGCAACACTCTCTAAATTAAACAATAAGTCTGACCGATTGGATTATAAAGTACCAATCGGTTAGACTTTTGCGATATGAAAAAGTTAGAGTTAATTAAGACTGGAATTTTTAGAAAACGACATCTAAAGCCTAGATTGGTTTTCGAAGGAATCATTTTATCAGCCATGCTGATTGGGTTTATTGTAATTTGTATAGCCGTTTTGTCCGGTGGCTGGCAGATACGGCCTATATTATCGGGCAGTATGCGACCAGGTTTCCCGATCGGGGGCGTAGCTATCACCCAGACTATACCGACCAGACAACTAAAGGTTGGAGATGTAGCAGTTTTTCATCCGCCTTTTCTAAATAACGTTACATATATCCATCGAATTATTTCTATCAGTAAGTCGTCGAACCAACAATACCTAATCCGCACGAAAGGAGACGATAATCCGATTGCTGACCCGTGGTTACTTAGAATTACCTCTAAAAATGCCTATGTAACAAGATTTACTTTACCGTTTATCGGCTATGTTGCGGTGTGGGTTCATTCCTATAGTGGGAGAAAGTTTCTGCTAATGATCGCTGGCATATTAGCCATAATATTTATTATGTCTATATTATTAGAGTATGACAAAAAGCGTATGATGAAAAAATCTTTCAATCTTCAAAGATCTCAGAAGAGGTAGTCCGGTACTCTAGTATAGCTATCAATTTTCGTTAAATGATTTAGAAATAGATAATTAACGTTACATCAAGTACACGAATAGATAGCAATGCTAGCTTGACAATATTTAGGTATTAAATAATGCTGCTACAGAAAGTTTTTTATAAAATTAATAAATACGACCTGGGAGCCATCACTATGCCGGCTGTATCACATAGTAAACTAAACATATGCCTTGCAATTTCCACTCTGGCATTTAAGTCTGCAATCTCTTGCATATAAACAATTTCACCTTCGACTGATCCATACAACTTAGCCTGTAATGTTGTCCGTCTTAAATCGTTTTCAGCGCAGATTAATTGATCGTATATAGAATTTGACGCAAATGCAGCGTCGTAAGCCTTTTCCACTAGTTCAGGGGTTAGAGCTCCGGAATAACTTAGCATAATCGCCTTTCTGTTAAAGTAATTAAGTATTGTACTTATTTTTTGAAGATATGTCCATAAAGTCTTAAAAAAGTAATCTAGTTAGTTGATTTTGTCAGTAATCGTTCAGTGGATTGCCAATTGGCGATGCTGTCAATAGCTGCTTGCTGTTGAGCATTGGCTAACGTGGCCACACGGGCATCTCCGCCGTAGCTGCCGACAGCGCTGAAAGTATAGCTAGGCTTAATTTTAGATAATTTTTCTTTTTGGGCATATTCTAGACAGTTTTCGGGTTGTTTTAGACATATCGGGGATAAGCTAATCCAACGTTCCACGTTTCGGTTGTATTTAATTGTCATTGCGACTGAAAGGTTGAGAGCGATTCTTCCGTTGTATTGGATTTGGTCGAATATAAAATTACCCATCGAGTAAACGATTAATTTTCCCTTATAGACTTCGGTATTTTGTACCCAGTGGGTGCCATTGCCGATTACGAAGTCTGCACCGTAATCTATCATTTGATGAGCTATAGCTACAGTTTGACTGTTGGCCGTCAGCTGATACTCTAGACCATGGTTAAATAGAGCGATTACCGGCATAAGCCTGGACCATTTTTGAATGCTTTGGAGCTGTCCCGGCTGCGGCGAAAACAATTCTTTGTAGTTATAAGAGCATATGGCAATCGGCAGAGAAGCCGAAGTTACTTTATCGCTTTTGTCGATTAATCTTACCGGTAAGATTATAGCTTTACAGTCATCACTTAAGCTAGCCGGATTATATGTTCCGACAGTTTGAATACCTGCCTGCTGAAGCGTGGCAAACGTTTCAGCTATTCCCTGAGGCCCTTCGTCATTTAAATGGTCACTGGACAGATCCAGAATCGGAAAGTATTTTTTCAAGGTTGGTACCCAGGCCGGTTGACAGTTAAATACCAGGTTTTGTACTTCGTTCTCAAAACTGTCATAATTATTAGTTATTGGGCACTCTAAGACTCCGATGTGAGCGTCGTATTTGCCAAGCGTATACATTTGGCTGAATGGCTGATTGTAATTACTTCCGGCATATCTCGCTACATCCCGCGACAGGACAATTGTTCCGCTGAATAGGTATTTACCATCCACCTGATAAGGGATGTTATTATTTTGTGAAGTATTGGTCTTGCTAGTGATATTGGTCTTAGTCTGTTTATAACGCCATAAGATGACTCCACCTACAACTAAAAATATCAACAGTAAAATGACTATTATGGTCGGTTTAAGCTTAGATTTTTTACTGCGGTAGCCAAAAGCCAGATATTTTCCCATCTTTATACGAATAAGTATACTCATTTTTGGTTAAATTAAATATGTGCTAACGTATCAGTATGGATGATAATTTTTTCATAATTACTACCACGAACGATTTACCCGGATATGAAATTGATGAGGTCTTGGGCGAGGTTTTCGGAGTAATGACCAGAAGTAGAAATTTAGTTAGTAATATGGGAGCGGGATTTAAATCGATCGTCGGCGGCGAAATCGGTGCTTATACCAAGCTGGTAAGCGATAGTCGTACTCAGGCTGTCGAGAGGATGAAACAAGCTGCTGTTGATAAAGGTGCTAATGCGGTTCTTATGTTTCGGTTTGATACCAGTGAAATCGGCGGCACTATGAATGAGGTTGCAGCTTACGGTACGGCTGTTAGGGTTCATCCTAAAAAATCTTAGGTGAAAGATAATAAGCAAAAATTTGATACTCATATTCCCGAACCGCGCTGGCAGCAGATTGTCAGTATAGCAATCGTCGTAATCGGTATACTGTTATGGGTATATTTCGCATTTATTCGTTGATAACCTAGGACTTTTTAACAACCGGATAAACATATTTAGTCAAGATTAGCCGATTATATCTAGCAATTTATTTTCACGCTGATCTAGCTGTGAGTTGTGCGATGGAGGATAATGCAGTTCCTCATGAGCTTCTAAAATAATTCGTTTTACCACCTGGGGTTCATATTTACTTATAGCTAAGTCTGGGTACGGGTAAACAGTAACGAATTTAGCTTGATCTGACATAGGTGCGTTTGATCTGTCAGTATCTGCTTCGTTTGATACCCGGACTCTAATCTTGTAAGTTAAATTGGGGTACGATGGATCACCGTATGCCGTGTAACCGTTGATATCCCAACCGCTTAAATCCGGTCTTCCTATGGTTCTCGTTTCAGATAGTTGAGATAATGTTGCAAACCATGTTTCACTACCCCCGAACTCAGATAGGCTGAAACGTTGACAGAGTATGAGTGTGGCTAAAACATGCGAAAGACCACCTTCATGCGGATTCCTCCTTTGGATATTAACACCTTTTTTGTCGATTAATATTTTTGAAGCGTAATTTACGGTGTCTGCATATACCTGACGAGCCAGAGTTTCATTTGGTAAAGCGGATTTTTTAATCAAATTCTCATAAATCGGCATCTGAGTTAAAATTGCTCCGGCCCATCTATTAAAACGAGATAATGGGTCTTTTGCCGCTCGTTCAATATAATACTGTGCACTGGAGAACCAGTCCGGGTCTAAATTAGCTATAGCTCCTTCCAGTGCGACCCGTCCGGCCATCAGCCTAGCAAATGTTGTTGGATGGTTACGGAGAACTTTGTAGGCTTCTTTTCTAGAAAGCTCACCATCTAGATAACCATGAACCACTGCACGTGGTTCATCTTCTATCGATGTAGGGTATCTTCCAATTAAACTACCTAAAGCCATGATTAATCTATATCATTTTTTAACATAATTTACCAGACTTTGTAACGGACTACACTAGTGACACTTATGACTTTAGATCGGTTTTGTATTCTTGTTGACAGATAGTTCAATAACCAGGATGGTCTTTTTAATATCCTGTATTTAACCAGCGGTTAAATAGTCTACCTTGGCTTTATTCAGTAGATATTAAGCCTATTTTAGTCTTTCGTGATCTTTAATAATTATGTTTGCTATTGGAATTACTTTTCCCAGCTGAAAGCCTTATGGCCGAAGTGCCCGTACCGTGCAGTCTCTTCATAGATTGCTCGTTTCAATTCTAAGAATCGGATGATGCCATTAGGGCTTAAATCGTAACCTTCAATACCTGTTTGCTTATTATCTATGGTAGCGGATGCCTCTAAAGGCTTGTCGCGTCCGATGGCGTAAGCGAGATAAACTATTACTTCTTTTGATCCATAGCGCTGTAGTAAATCACGGGCAATCTTTCTAGCCATATAAGCCGCTGAGCGGTCGACTTTGGATGGATCTTTTCCGCTGAAAGCACCTCCTCCAATCGGTATCCTAGGCCCGTAATTATCTACAACCAATTTTCTACCGGTAAGTCCTGAATCGGCATCAAATCCGCCTTGGACCCAATCGCCGGCAGGATTTATATACAGTTCAGTTGCATTATCCCGGTAAGTGCTAGGATATTCTTGGCTTAACCATTGTTTTACTGCAGATTCTAATTTTTGACGTTCAACATTTTGAAAACTTGCGACTACCGACACCAGACTACTATCTTTTAAAGTGACTTGAGTTTTGCCGTCATATGGCCAAAGCGAGAAAAGGTATTGATTAAGTTTTCTCGATATAACTACTTCAAGGGGTAGTAATTCTTCAGTTTCGCTACACGCATAACCGACCATAACACCCTGGTCTCCGGCTCCGCCTATATCTACACCTTGGGCAATCTCCTGGCTTTGTGATGAAATACTGGTTATCAGCTTGGCATCACCGACTAATCTGTTTACAATTTCCTTAATATTAACCGAATCGGCTTGAGACGTTATTTCACCAGTTACGAATACTTTGTTGTGACCTCCTGCAACATCTATAGCTACTCGACTGTCGGGGTCATTTGCTAAATAAGCATCTAGAATTGCATCGGAAATCTGATCGCAAATTTTATCCGGGTGTTTAGGTGATACGCTTTCGGCGGTTCTGTAATTTGACATAAAAATATCCTTTCTGGCTTTTTGAAAGGATAGTCTTTTAGCATCTCATATCCTTCCCTATGCCGGGCTAGGCTTAGCACCTTACCGGTTTATTTACCGGTAGGTTGCTGGCAGGTCATCGAGCTAGGACTCTCGCTGCCCTCATGATATTGTTAAATTGTTAATGAATGCCTTTAATTGTATCTCACTTAACGGTTTATGGCCAGTACAATCAGTGAGTACATTCAGCAACGGCTAGTTGGCCAGCTGCGTATACGTCACGTATCAATTTTTCGTAGTCTTCAATTCCTGCAACCCTCGAATCAGGATCTCTTAACTGTTCGTGCCAAAGATTGAAAGATATTATCTCGTCCGGATCTGACTGATCGTTGGCATACAACTTGGAGACCATATCTTCCGGTTGGGTTAATAAGACCCAAAAGAAACGATCGTTTAGATTAAAGGCTCTTATCCTGCTAGCGGATATACTTTCGATTAATTGTTCAACTAGTTTTTCTCCTGCCGATTGCACAAGTGATCTTGCATCTCGGTAGGTGTGGGCTCTATCGAGCAAATTTTCAATCTCAAAACAGATGGAACGTTCACTTAGAGACATTGATGATGGGTTGAGGCTGTATTGTTGCTGAATCCGGCTGTAAGCTTGAAGATCATCGATACGTAATGCTAATTCTGCTTGGGCGGATTCACTTTGTTGTTTTAAAACTGCCAAACTAAATAGTCTTTCGAATGCCAATCGGTCGATAAAAAAAGAGCGACGTTCAGTCGCTCTTGTAAAAGAAGTTTCAGTTTTTGTTTCCAAGGCTAATGCCATACTGAAATAGCAGTATAACAATACCAAACCGGTTTATTCAAATATTTTCTTGGTGAAATGGTGTCTATATCTGTGGGTACTAAAGTTCAGTTGCTTTAGTATTCATAATTAAATCGATTGCTAGCGCTGCGCTCCATGAAAAATTAGCAATACCTGCCGGGTTGCCGTTTAGCGGATTGAAGTATTCATAAAAACCGTTATTCCCTACTAGATCCAAAGTTTTTCGCGTAAGTAGCTCGGCTTGCCGGTTAAAACCATACCTTTTAAGGCCGTCTATGATCAGCCAATTCATATTGATCCAAGTAGGTCCTTGCCAATAGCCCATAGGCTTAAACCAGCTGGAATCCGGTGGCACGCTTGGAACGGGAAAATTAACTCCTTTGTTTTCGAACGAAGTTATGGATTTTACTAACTCTAAGGCTCTAAGGGGACTGACAGCTCCCGAATATAACGGTAGAAGTGCGGCGATTGACGGCTCTCTGATAAAACTATCCCAGGTAAAGTTACGTGAAAAATACTCTGACTGATCATTATCCCAGAGTTGGTCTAAACTGGATTCTGCTCGTATTATTCGGTTTTTAATAAGCGGCGGTAATGTTTCGTTTATGGTTTTGGCTATTTCCGACAGTAGTTCATTGGCACGAATTAAGATACAATTATAGGTTAAATCTTCAATAGCAAACGGCGGTTTTTCTAAAATACGTTGTGTATTGTATTTCTGTTTCCGTAGCCTCCTGAGTGCGGCGTACAAACTTAGGGCTTCAATTGTAGAATTGCGCTGTCGATAATCGACATATTTGGCATCAAACCTGATATGATCGGCAAGCTTATCCAATTTTAAACGAGTTACCAGGTTAATCCAGCGAGGTTCATGTTGGTGGCGTAGAGTTGCAATCAATGGCGGGGTGTTGTCTAGTCCCGTTTCCCACGGGTGTATTAATGTGACCAGACCTCTGTTTTTAGGATCCCGCTCAATGTATAACCATTCATGATATGCCAGCAATGCAGGGTATACCGACCTATACCATTGTTTACGTTTAGATGTAGTTAGTTTGTTGCCGATACGCACGACGGCTTCCGCGAGCATTGGAGGTTGGGTGATACCGCCGGTTGCAAAGTTAGGATTGGATTGCGGCGCTATCCGGCTACGCCAAATATGCCTGTCTAACCAATACCGAAGGCCCGGACTAAAAACGATATTGGGAATCATGCCGTTTAGCCACTGTGCCTTGAGTAAAGTGAGTATTTGCTTCTGGGCTAATTTAAGATTGTAGTTGCTAAGGCCGATAGCTATAAAACAACTGTCCCAGAGTACTTGATGCGGATATAAACCCTGAGCCGGGATAATTATTCCTTCGCTGGTCGTATTATACGTCAGTACTTGCTTTGCTGCAGCTAATATGTTTTGGTTGTTAGTATCCAATAAAAGGCTTTTTGTCATCGATTTTGACTTTAATTTGCTACCACAATTTTTGTCTTATTGTCAGGTATTTAAAAATCCGAAAACTGTATGCCGCACATATTAGCCAAGGATTTGTTTTCTGATTTCTACTCTTTCCGCACTTGCCTCAAATAAGTCACGTTCCCGGCGACTAGAGTTTAAACATATAGCGGCAACTCCCAAACTGCTGCCTAAAATAATTAGACCTTGTCCGTAGTCGCCGCTTAATGTTAGACCCAAACCAAATGCAGAGGATCCCAGAGCTATCAACCCCACCCTTTTACTAAGCAGCATTCTTTTACGGTGCCTGTCCAGGTCTTCTTGCCATGGATCTATGGTTTTATGCACATTGCCCCTGCGTTTATGATCATAATATTCCATGAATTTAGGTTATTACTCTAATCCTCTAAAGTAAATGTATCGGTCCATAACATATTGGACTCTGCTAATGGCAATTGTAATGTATCAAGTAATGCTCTCAAAGGACTTTTAAGTTTTAGCGTCCAATGGGGTCTTTCAGTGTTGTACCAAATCAGCCAGTC
>JAJZAD010000002.1:0-46561 GCA_021799575.1 bacterium
CATAGATAATTGGTTACACAAATACCATACTTACCGGCCACATCAGGCACTTAATTACTTGACGCCGGATGAATACAAGGCCAAACTACAAGACAACGAAGTGGCGCTCATGTAGTGAACCTCCACATAAAATTGACTTCTCTATCGATTTGTTATATCGTTAAATTCATGGAGAATTCGAAAATTTTAGATTGGGTGGATGCGACAGCAGTTAGAATAGCTTTAGACGGAATCTCAGAGTTCGATCCTCTAATCAGCGAGGTAGTAGAAGCCAGAAAAGAATTAGTCCTGACAGCTATGGAAGTCGCTCTTTTTGAACGCTATGACCAAGCTCTTAAACAAGTAAACATATCTAGAGAGACCCTAGGTAGAATGGGAGTCGGTAATCTCACCCAGGAAATAGTTGAAATGAAACAGGACCAGGAAGAGGAAGTACTGGTTTCGAAAGACGAATATGATAACCTGGCGTTATTAATCAGAGGCTCTATTCATAGTTTTCCAGAGCGTGTATGGCGGGCTTTATATAGGAATAGAAAAGACAACAATTTATTTGATGACAATAAATTATCTCTACAGCGGTTGTCTGGCCTGTTAAATGACGGAGCACATCTACCGGGCATAGGCGAAGCCGGATTACATTTTCTTAAACAAATTATGAATTCTAAAATACGCTCAGAAGATAGCTAAAGAACTCTATTTTTATTCCTTTGGTAAGTTAAAATTAAAATCAAGTTTAAGCTAATGACAACTCCACGAAAAATTTCTTTACCTTCACAAATATATATTTTTATTAGGCGAATAAATAGTTTGATTGCACCGTCTTAGATATAAAGTTTTTTAGCAGCCGCTCTGTGTTGTGTTTTAGGATTATAGCAAGCCTGAGTAGAGTATATTGAAGTGGTCCAAGTGAAGCAAAAAAACAGGAGGAAACACCTTTAGGGGCTAAACGGCTTTAGGGACATCTAGGCAAAGCATCGCTTTTTGTTTATTCCCGAAAGAAAGAAAAGCAGTGGTCAAACAATAAGTACTTAAACGGTTAAGAATACGCAAAGATAGATTGACTCAAGGGAAAACTTAACGTATCAACGCTTTTGTCTGGCGGGAAACGCAAGCTTAATTTCAAAAACCTATGATTGAAATTAATAATTAACTGATTGACTCTGATTACTTTAACCGGTCGCCGTATGATAAGTCAGACTAATGCCTAAATCGGCATAAGCAAAAGTCAGGCTTGGACATTTAGACCCAACTTTTCAGCTAATTGGTTGTTACTGGGTTCAACCAAAACACTTCCATCGGAAAAAACAATAGTGGGTATGCTTTTGTATCCCTTATTAATTTTACTTACCTCTTCCGCCGCTCCGGCAACGGAGTCAATATCAATATAGTTATAGCTAATTTGCCGACTGTCGAGAAAGTCTCGACTTCGTTTACAGTCAGCGCACCAAGCAGCTCCGTATAATTTATCAATCTTAACTGGTTCATTCATATTTTTTACCTCACGTCTATTCTTACAAAAGATTCTGCAAATTGAAAGTTGGCTTTGCGCCCGGCTCGCCGTGATATATCTTTAACGAATCCGAAGATCTCATCCATATCGGGAATTTGACTCGCGTGAGCCTTAAGTGCTGAGAGTTTATTAGTTAGAGTTTCGGAAATATCTACATAAAAGTTGGATTGATCAAAGTTTATAAGCAATACAGTTTTAGTCTTATGCGGTAAATAGCCGTCTTTAAGTAATTCGGGAAAACTTAAATGATCGCGTGCAAGCGGGAAGACCGCATCCAGGGCGGCTTGACCTGCTGCCCGATGATCTGGATGGTTGATAAAACCCCGGTTGGCGGAATAAAGCATTGAGGGATCCATCGTGATCACAACATCTGGCTTAACCGATCGAATTATCCTGACGATATCCCTTTTAAGATCCATAGTAACTTCGAGCATGCTGTCTGGATAGTTTAAAAAGCTAACACTTTTACCTCCGACTGCTTTTACTGCGGCCCGTTGTTCGGTTTGACGTATCTTAATCAGCTCTTTTGGACTGACTTTTAAGTCATCGGTGCCTTTGCTTCCGTCGGTAATAATAAGGTAATGAACTTTAGCGCCTTGTTTGGCAAACCATGCCATCGTACCTGAAGCGCCGAAGTCTAGATCATCCGGATGGGCGGCGATTCCTAAAACTGTTTTTGGTCTTAATGGAGCGAATAAATTGTCTTTGTGCATGGATTTAGTGTACCACTTAGGCAAATGCTTAAGATATAATTGTCCCTAATGCGTATTTATGACACTAGCCAAAACAATTACTGCGATTTTAATCCGTCCCATATAGTCAAAATTTATGTTTGCGGCATAACTCCATATGACTCGGCGCACCTCGGCCATATTTTTACGTTTATGACCTATGACTTATTGCAACGCAGGCTTGAAGATTTGGGTTACGAGGTGCACATGGTAAGGAACATAACAGATGTAGACGACCCACTGTTCGCTAAAGCTAAAGAATTAAACACTGACTATATAAGCCTGGCTGAGGCTGAAATCGCTTCGTTTCAAGAAACTCTGAATAAACTTAATTTCCGGCCCGCATTCGCCGAACCAAAAGCCAGTGATTATATATTTAAAATTGCTGGGGCCATTAAAACGCTAATCGACAATCATTACACCTATTATATTGATCAGGATATATACTTTAATACTTCTAGGTATCCTAATTTTGGAAAGTTCTCCGGCTATAGTGATAAGTTACTGCATACGTTAATGGCGGAACGTGGCGGCAACCCCTACCTGAAATCTAAGCGTCAAGCTTTGGATTTTTTATTATGGAAGCATACCTCCGATCCGAAGGATAAAGCCCAATGGACTACCGTAATTGGTAACGGCAGGCCGGGATGGCATATAGAATGCAGCGTTATGTCAGCCGACATTCTAGGGAATACGTTTGATATTCACGGGGGAGGAGCTGATTTAATTTTTCCGCACCATGAATCTGAGATAGTCCAAAACGTGGCTCTGCACGGCAGCCAGTTAGCTCGGCATTGGCTGCATGTAGCACCGTTGTTCATGGCCGGTGAAAAAATGAGTAAATCACTCGGTAACATGATATTCGCTAAAGACTTGCTGAGAAAATATGAGCCGTCAACTATCCGTTTAGCCCTTATGTACTACCATCACCGCACTGGCGGAGAATGGCAGTCGGAACTATTAATTGAAGCCGAGCGATTACTGCATAGCTTACATAAAGCCGGCAGTCAATGCGACGACATTGCAGCTACTAAGCTTTTGAGTGAAGTGAGAGTGGCTCTTGACGATGATATCAATACTGTAAAGGTCATAGAAGCCCTACGGGCTTTCACAAACCAAGCGCCCAAACATCAACATAACCAATCTTCTCTCAATCCAATTGTGTCTAAAACTTTAGAGCTGTTGGCTTTGATCTAGTTTTTAATAATGCTAGTAAAAACTCATTAAAAAATCTTACAGACGTTTATTAAATAGATAGGGATAATAAAATTGTGCATGGAATTTAGCGGACGTTCAAGCGTTCGCCCATATGGATATATAGCACGAAAAATCCCGCGGAATGCGGGATTCTATGTTATGTAATAAGTCTTTAATACGGACTGTGTTGGCTTATACACACCTCTTTAAATATAATTGTATGAGCAGCTAATCAGTCTCTAGTTATTTAACTAAACCGACTATTTGATACCATTTAATAAATTTGCTCCATACGTCAGGTCTAGTCAGATATCG
Organism: bacterium; assembly: GCA_021799575.1. Classification (GTDB taxonomy): domain Bacteria; phylum Patescibacteriota; class Saccharimonadia; order Saccharimonadales; family UBA4665; genus JAJZWH01. The sequence continues at coordinate 3,754 of JAJZAD010000002.1, forward strand.
CTTTTTTAATTCGTAATCTTGGCGCTCAAATACTTCTGCGAGTGTGAGGCTGTTATCCTGTTCAAGCGCTATAACACTCATGTTCGGCGAATTATTATTCATACCCCGTGGCTCAGACACAATCTCTCCGTGGATACGGTTTGAAAAAATGCGCAGGCACTGTCCGTCATAATAGGCTAAATACTGGTGTAGAATTATTGTTCTATCCTTTATTCCGTGCATTAAACGTATGAAATCCTGTGGTTCAAACCATTGATTAATCGACTTCATATACGGCCCTGGAAAACCTTTAAGCGACGGTATATCCCATGAATCATCACTGACTACTATCGGTTTTAAGACCTTCTTATAGGCTTGCTTTACTTTGTCCTCGATAATGATTCGCGGATCTTCTCCTTGAATTTCGTTAATATCGACTAGGATCTGTTCCACATCGATTCCTGACTGATTGCAAACCGTTTTAGCTATCAGAAGTTTTTCTTTATTTGAGGTTGCGAAATAAATTCTTGACATTGCTTGGCGAGATTAAGCTGCTGTGATTGATAAAGGACATTTGTTCATAGTTGGATCTACGAACATCTCCATATTAACACTTATATAACGGTCGAAAAATCTTGTTAACCGTTGCCGGCTTACCGGCAGCAGTATTCATATTTACAGTGTGATTGCGAAATAAGAAAAACGCCAGGAGTTAATAAGAAGGCGTCTCTTAAAACTACTGGGTCTTTAAAATCATAGTTGCCATACCGGTTAAGCATACGGGTTTGAGCTACCAAAGGGTTTTTATTTTTTCATAAACGGTAACTTGCTTTAGTTGAAGCTTAAACCATAAACTGCGCCGGCATTTCACTATCTCGATACGGACTCCAACTCATCCGAATATAACCGCATGAACTTTTTAAGCTCATGCACATAGACTTCATTTCGATCAGGAAAACTATGAGACGCAGGAAGAAATTCGGTTTGTACCGAGGTGTTGCTAAACATAGTCGTAATCGAATGACGTAAAGCTAGGGTAGTGGCTTTGCTGCGATCGCCTAGGACTAATTTGACCGGAACATTACGGTAGTTTGTAGATAATTCTTTTAATAACCTCATGCATACGTCACTGCAGTAGACATTCCTATAAGCCAGGAATTCCTTCAAAATGTTTTTGTTCATTTCGGCTTTTGCTATAGCCGACTTTTCCGGTCCTGCAATCTTAGGCAGACTTCGGTACATCGGATCATCAATATCTGTTTTGTCGGCTTTCATTTCAGCTTTAAAGTATTGCCATAATTCCCTGTTTGAAGTACCTATGTCGCTATCCTCCTGTGTATCCCGCATTCCTACCGGTTCCAGGGAAAGTATCCCTTTAACGGCAATGTCGCCGATTTTAGAAAACGCTACACCCTGGGCGATCGCCTCTAGTCCGGCAGCAGAGTTTCCGGTGATAACTAACTCCGAGATGCCGATGGCTGACAAGTACCGGCTTAGTTCGTATGATCTAGCTTCAACGTTATCAAGATATCCTTCTACACTAAACGGCATCTGCTTATGTTGACTGGCTGTTGAAGGACGTTCGTATGCTATAGTCGGTAGACCTGTGGCTTCAGATAAACATTTTGCCCTGAATCCGGTATCACCATCTATTAACCCCGCCATTTGATTTGGCAGTAAGATACCTATACTGCCGTTGGATGATGAACCGAAAATTTTGTAATTTATGCTCATTAATAAACAATATAATGCTAATTAAGGCCTATGGCTGTGAACAATTATCCTTTCCTTCGGATAGGAGAGTGGCTGTACAACAGACACTACTTGGTTTTTGACCTTTAAAGTCGTAAGTAGACTATCCCTTGACAACATGTATACAGGGGTGTAGACTGTAAGTAATGAGATACACTATAAAAACCTTTAATGAAAGATTCCCTGATGACGATAGTTGTCTAGACTATATGTTTGAGCAAGCTTATGGCTCTATGCCAGCTTGTCCTAAGTGTGGAGTTGTTAATCCTAGCTATTACCGTGTTAAGAATCGTAAGTGTTATGAATGCAAAGACTGTGGTAATCAAATACATCCACTGGCAGGTACTATCTTTCATAAGTCCTCTACTTCACTACGAGAATGGTTTTACATTATCTATCTATACTCAGTATCTAAGAATGGTATGTCAGCTAAAGAAGTCGAGAGACACCTAGGCGTCACCTATAAATGTGCTTGGCGAATAGCCAAACAAGTTAGAGAGCTGATGAATGAAGGCGGCAGTCCCTTATCTGGCGTAGTTGAGACTGATGAAACTTACATAGGCGGACGTAAACGCGGAAAAGACATAACCTTCCAAGATAAAGAGATCGTCTTTGGTATGGTCGAACGCAAAGGCAAAGTTAAAGCTAATCATGTTGCTAGCGCTGGTACTAGAGTTCTTTTACCCAGACTTCGTGAAAGTGTAGCTATAGGTACGACTGTCTACAGCGATCAGGCTAGAGTTTACAGTACTTTGAAAAGACTGGGTTATTTGCACGCCAGTGTTAACCACAGTACCGGCGAGTATGGACGAGGCGTTGTGCATACCAATACTATTGAGGGTTTCTGGGGACAGTTAAAGCGCTCGATTAATGGCACCTACCACTGTGTTAGCCCGAAATATCTTCAGTCTTATGTGAATGAGTTTGTCTATCGGTATAACCATCGTCAGAATCCGATCTTTCCGGTTTTGATTGCTTCTGCTTCGCGGCGCGTGCGATAGCTTCTTCAAAAGTCTCTTTAGCCTTAGGGTTAACTTGATCTTCAGGCAAGCTGTCGATATAGGCTTGTCGTTCGTCATCGTTTAGTGGTTTCTTAGGCATACAAGTATTATACCTGTTTGAAAAGTCACAGGTTTTGCACTTAATCTAGACATAAAAGTTGGTATATCGGTATACCAACTTTACCCAATGCCCGTATTGGGTATTTCTATCTGTAACTATCTCTGTTTTTTCTTTCTTCTTTTTCTCTTCCTTCTATATATAAATATACAGAAGAGAAATACAATGGAAATTAACAGATTAAAATTGAAAAGATAATAGCAATAACGGAAACGTTACTTATTTATAAGCATTTTGTTCGCATAGTACGAGCAGCTAGTGTTTTGAAGCAACATTAAGATTGAACAGGATTCTGAACAACACCCACAAACAGAACTTCTTTAGTTGAGCTATCCTGTATTGTTAGCAAAAATGGTTTATTAACTTCCATATAGAAACCATTTGGAACTTCAGATGAGTCAGTCGTTACACCTACGCTTGTTGCAGCAGCAGCCACAGTACCTTGTTCGTCTACATCAATATATGTCTTATGCTCAACATCAGATATGTGTACATTCCTGGCTATCCCATCAAAGTTAGCTGCTCCATTGGGGTTAAAAGCAACACCCATACCTAAGGCTTGCAGGGTATCGTTAAGATTCTGGCTGTAAGTAAGTGTAAACTTCGGAAGCAATATAGTGCCTTGTTGCTTGGTATATTTACTGTCAATGGTCGCAAGTTGGTTGTAGCTTAGATTCTGTAAAAATGTGGTCATGTCGGTCGGTAAGTAGACGTTCATGCTTATTCGCTGATTCTTACCATAGGGTAGCTGTATAGCCTGAACTGAGTTATCTGAATAGTAGTTATAGGTTCCTGATTGTGACATCAATGGGGTTTGTATTTGCGAACTACGACCAGTTGTAAACGGAGAGTTTTGGGTTTGACTAGGGTCAAATTTAGTATGCCAAGCTCCATTAAAGTACACGGCGTTAATAAGATACATTATCTCTGAAGATGGTATATTGTTGACTATTGAGGTGATTTTACCGTCAGTCGCACCACTCACCCAATTATTAATCGTGGTTGGAGCTGAGGGACTATTGAAGTTAAGCGTCGTAGCCTTAGCCTGATAATCGTTTTGTGTAGTATTCAAAAATGATTTGTTAACTGATACCCCTTGCTTTAGCCAGACACTATTAGCAATTGATAAAGTTACTTTTGTATCGGGCTTTTTCAGACTTGAAATAAGTGCTGCACTAGAATTGTTAATTGTGTTAAGGCTCAACCCTTGATAGTTCAATACATTTCGCATAGCTGTTTGAGTAGAACCATCAGCGCCGTTATAAACCATTGAGAGTGCCATAGCGATACTAGCTGGCGAGATGAAAATATTGTTCTGTGGCGACTGTTTAACAAGCTGGTTAAAAACATTGATACCGAAATTGTTATTGGCACTCGTTACACTGGCACTCACATCTTTAATTGTAGCTGTAGGGGTACTCGTATTATTCCGAACCGTAAAGTAATAAACACCGCCTAAAATAATGGCTACTAACAGTAAACCCCCGATTATGCCAAGGATTTTCTTATGTGATTTTATAGGTGGGGCAGCAAGTGGAGATGAAGTTATAGCAGTTGGTTCGGAATTAGCAGATGAGATTAAAATATTCTTTGGATTGGATTCAGGCTCTGATCTTTGAGTTTCATTGGGTCGCATGGGGTTATTATAAGTCAGCCTTACTTTTTTTACCAATATACGTACTTAACTATGTATATAGATTACATGGGATAAGGGTATACTCTCGAGTCGTAAATATAGACTTATACTACGTATTATTTGCTAGTGGCAAAAACTAAAACCAGACGTCCGTAAATAGCCGTTTTATTGTTTTCTTCAGACAAATTAATCGTTATTTTTAAACCACTTTTTTAGTGATTTTAAAAAAGCTTAATTTGTTATATTAAACTTTTAGCACTGTCTATATTTAATACGATCTGCGATAACCACCGCTCGATCGTCTATCTTCTTGCGGCCGAGCTTGATTTACCATAATTGCTCTTCCACTTAACTCTTTTCCGTTCAGATTCTTAATCGCTCCCTGGGCTTCCTTTAAGTCCTCCATTTCAACAAAACCGAATCCCTTAGATTGCCCGTTAAACTTATCTTTAATGATAGTCGCGCTAATGACCTTTCCCTGTTCATCGAAAAGCTGCTTCAGTTCTTGATCGGTAACGCTATAGGCTAATCCGCCTACGTACAATTTCATTGCCATAATATTAATTAATCCTTCCTTATAAAATTATTATCGCTAGCTCTCAATATTGCTGCTCGCGATGATATTTAGTTTCGGATCAACTAATTATGACAACGGAGTGGTAATAGTAATTACTTGCTTTAATGAGTATAGCATAAAGATCCGGATAATATGAGCGCCTTATTTTCATATTATCGTTAACCAAAAAGTGCTAGCTTAAATCCAGGCGAAAAATCATACCTCTTTTACTCATTGAGAAGCTGGTAGCTGTTAGTGTTACTTTCCGCATTCTGTCATTTTTATTGCAGTACTCTCGTCGGGAAAAAGTATCGCGAGACTCTGCCGTTTATTGGCTTAGCGGTTTATGTGCGCGTATACTTTAGAAGTAATGTATAGGTATGTTTTGGATGATACGAACAGAGACTACTCGGTTTATGTTAACCTTATTTCCTCGTCAGCGGGACATTATTTAAACCGCCGTCCTTACGTAATAGCCCTGATCAAAGACGTGCTATACAGCCATCGTCTTCAAGGAGAAAGAATCATCATCGAGCACGATATGGGCCGAAACATTGGGACGACAGATATCGTAGACACCACCGATAAGGATACGATTTTTTATGCGCAGGCTTCAAAATCGAACGTTTATTTGCGTTTTGCAAGAAACCGGTATCCTCAAACCAGCAGTTTACTAACTATAGTCGCATTAAAGGATAGTAGGGGCGACTATGAAGTAAGTGACGTGTGGATCGGGGGTGCTCACCCAGCCTTTCCGGGAGACCGATATGAAACCTCTGACAGTAGGGAGTATTGGGGAACGCATGCCATGGTTCAAGATGCCCAAGTAGTACAATCCAAATCTGTAACCAAAACATGCCCGTACTAAAGCTCGGGCATCTTGTATCTTTTAATTTAAGATCACCAATTTGCAACCTACAGTAAAGACATCTTTAGCAAAAATACAAAACTCTAAGTAGTAATTGATTTTAGCAAGTGCTCGGGCGTCTTAAGTGTTATTTGCCTATACTGGTCTTATAGAACCAGACTTTAACCGTATCAACCACTACAAAGTAAATAAGTGTCAATATAGCCGTAACTCCCAATAGTTGCAACGAAAAATGCGAGAACGACAGGAAACTTTTTGCAACTGGAAGATAAACCAGAGCAATAGATAAGATCGAGATTAAAGCAAAGCTTAACTTCATCGGTTTGGATAGTCTAGGAGCCTGCCAAAAATGATTTTTGCTACGGATGGAAAATATAACTATCAACGCGGTGAAAGTCAGAAACAGATAAAGACCGGTTGACGCTACTCCCGCTGAATGGCTTTTTATGAGATTAAAGTACATTATCTCAAATACCGCCGTTATCGTACCCATGAACATGGATATGAACATGAGTGAATGAATATTGAATTTGCTGGGGCTTTGCAGTTCTTCAACATCGACATTATCCGTAGCTATGGTTATACATGGCAGATCGGTTAACAAGCTGGTCAGAAGTACTTGGACGGGTAGGATCGGTAGGCTGGACACAGACATTAGGTACAATGCTGAGAGTGCAAAAAAATTACCCCAGTTACTAACGAATGTGAACCGTATATATTTGTTTATATTGCTAAATATTCCCCGGCCATATTTAATGCCGTTTACAATTACGCTTATATCATTTCTTAGCAATAGGATGTCGGCGCTTTCTTGTGCGACATCGGTAGCATTACTGACTGCAATAGCTACATCAGCCAGTTTTAAGGCCGGAGCGTCATTGATACCGTCTCCCTGATAGCCAACTACGTTGCCGCGTAATTTAAGCAATCTAATAATTCGGTACTTTTGTTCAGGGTTAAGCCTGGCGAAAGCATTATTTTCCGTTGCCACCTTAGCTAATTGCTCATCAGTCAACTTATCTATCTCATCGCCGGTATAAGTAATGTGCTGCTTGTCTACAAGTCCGACTTCCCTGGCCACATATTGTGTTACTTCCGCGCTGTCTCCGGAAAGAATCTTTATTTCGACGCCCAGTTTTTCTGCTAGAGAAACGGTCTGTTTAGCCGAATCTCTCAGCGGATCTTCTAGCGCCACAAAACCTACGAACTGTAAATTTTGTTCATGTTTTAAGATGTCAAATTTGCCAGAGAGAGAATATTTAATTTCCTTGTAAGCGATAGCAAGATGCCTTAACCCGAGTTCTCCGTCCGATTTGACAATTTTTAGAAATTCGGACTGTTTATGACACTGGGTTATTTCAAGCAGTGTTTCTACGGAACCGACTTCAATAAGTAGGGTTTGGTCGGAACTGCTTACAACCACGCGTCTGCGTCTTGCGGCAGGGTCAAAGGGAAGTTCCTCAAGTCTCTTAAAAGACTTTGCCTTATCCTGTATTTCTTGAGGCACATAGTCTAAAAACGCCTTATCGAAAGCGCTCTGGAACTTCTTGCGTTTTTCATCCATGCTTTCAAGGCTGGCAATAGCCAGTAACTGAAACAGGGACGGGTCATCGGCCACCAGCTTCTTAATAGTTTGTTTGTTTTGGGTTAGAGTCCCGGTTTTATCGCTGCACAGTATATTGATATTACCGAGATCCTCTACTGCGGTCAGTGTCTTGGCGATAACATGGCGTTTAGCCAGATTAAGCGCTCCTCTGGATAACGTGACCGTAACTATGACCGGCATGGCTTCTGGCACTACAGCAATTGATAAAGCAATGATAAATAGCGCTAGAGTACCGATATGTGACATATCGTGGTCGATAATAATTTTTAAGATAAATACCGCCAGTAGTGTTAAGAAAGTGACTTTGACTAAAAAGCCACTAAAAGACGAAAGTGATTTCTCGAACTGGGTAGTTCTTTTAGTAGAACCGGACAAGTGGGCAATTTTTCCTAGTTCAGTACTGCTGGCTATGGCGTAGACAAAACCGTAACCTTCGCCTTGCTCTATTATGCTACCCGCATAAACAAACCCGTTTTCCGCCGAGTCGGCGTTCTTAGCTACTGCAGCCGATTCGCCGGTTAACTGGGATTCATTGACGTTCAAATCATCAGCGTTAAACAAGCGGATGTCCGCGGGGACGATGTCTCCTTCCCTAAGGATAACCACATCGCCCGGTACCAATAAACTCTCGCTAACCAATGTCTGCTTCCCGTCTCTTAGGGTTAGCACTTCTTTACCGACCAGTTTTTGGAGCTTTTCTACGGCTTTTTCAGATTTATACTCTTGGTAGAATCCAAGTCCGGCGTTAATTATAAGAATTACGGCAATCACGATACCGTCGTTGAAGTCCTTTAAGATGAACGACAGGGCCGAAGCCACAACCAATAAATAGACCAGTGGACTGACAAACTGTTGAATGAGCATTTTAAGAGCGCTGTGTTTAGATTCATTCTTAATTATGTTAAAGCCGTACTTAACCTGGCGAAGCTTCGCTTCGGAAGTAGACAGGCCGTTAACAGAAGAATTGAGTAGCCTAACTAATTCTTCCACTGAAAGATGCTTAATTTTATTTTTGTCCATGCTTATGTTTATAATAGCAGACCTGCGGTAGTAGCAAGGTTATTTATCTCTTGCGACATGCTCCACTAATAACATCGGCGTGGTTTTGAACGCTATCTGAGTCAGAACAAAATCTTCATTTTAAAGGTTTTAAGGTTCCGTTTTTTCGAATTATAAAATATCACAGACTATTTTATGGATTATAGAATATCCTGACTGCATGACTATAGCTCAAAGACTTAAGCATTATGTGAAACGCTATCCGCTGATAGGGCCGATTTTTTGGGCGGTTAGTATCCAATATATCGTAATTCAGTTTATTGTCGCCGGCGCATCGAAAAGCTATAGCTACGCCAGAGATGCTATCAGTGATTTGGGTAATACCGCCTGCGGCAATTTCGACGGGCATTATGTCTGCTCGCCGCTACATGATTTAATGAACGCCTCATTTATTATCTTAGGGGGTTGTATAATGATCGGATCGATATTTTTATACTTGAGAGCTCCTAAAAAGCGGCCGAATACTATCGGATTTGCTTCCATAGCCATATCCGGTATCGGTATGATAATAGTCGGTTTCAGCCCTGAAAACCTTAATGCCTGGCTTCATATAACCGGAGCCGGAATTGCCTTTACTGCGGGCGCGCTATCGATGTTGATATTGGGCCGATCCCTACAGTTACCGAAAACTATTAAGCGGTACGCCCTTGCCTCCGGATCCATATCGTTTTTAGCCCTATTCGCACTGGCTTTTATTGATTTCGACAGTCATTTTCCCGGCGAAGGTACCATAGAGCGCCTGGTTGTAATTCCGCAAGTATTATGGCTGATTATCTTCGGCGGATATATTTTCTATAAAGAACTGAGGAGGCTCTATGCGCGCCGTTCAGAACCTAGGATATTAAGTGAGATAGCACATAATCAATAGCCGTAAATATCTATTTGCTGCTGTTTAACATTTATCCTGAGCCGGAACTAACAATGACAACTTTTTTTCAGGGATTAGTCTAATTTTTGTCTTTATTCAAAAGTGACTTCCCACTTACAATTCGCTTGCCTACCGAGTGTGCCAAACGACATCAGATTGGTCGCTTTGAATTGGCTTTTAAATTCGTGCATCGATTCATTTTTCAGTTTTTGTTCTAAGTTGTTAAGTTCGCTAATCCTGGCGGTTAACTTAAACTTTAATAACTTAGAGGCTCGCCGGCTCATGCGCACACGATAAGCACTTATAGGGCCGAAAGGCATTTGCATATAGGGTATATCGGCGTAAAAAATCACCTTTTTGCCGCGTTTTTTTAGCTCTTTGCCTAAATCCCTGATAGTTACATGGTCGGGATGACGCCACAGTTTTCCACCAGCTAACGGAGCGTAAAATACCGGGTTGGATTTAATCTGCGCCAAAAGGCGATCGGCCATTTCGGCCACATTGTATTTTACCGGTTTGTACTGACGATCCAAGTAATCAAAATTAATATAATTCACGCCGGTATTTTTTAAGACGGTTTTATTTTCGGATAGTCTTTTATGCATCATGGCTACACTATCGGGTTCGCCGCACATCCAATCCCATAGTGTTTTTGTTCCGGATTTCGGTATGCCCGCGAACACATTTATGACTGTTACGTCCGGTTGGCCTAACAAATGCCAGCAGCTGAATATGGCATCATCAATATGCGGTGAGAGTACAGCTATAGGATCATGAGCTTGCATTTTTATCTTCAGTTTAGCATGCATATCATCGGTTTTTTAGGTCAATGTTCAATTAAATTTGGCTTAGTAGGTTGATGTAGGTAAAATAAAATCTAGGTTAGATTATTTTAAGGTGCAGTTTAAAGATTACCCTAATAGTGATTTTAAAAGATTTACGATACCGGTTATGCTAAGTGGTTTAATTTGTGTAATAATATGACGATGAGTAGTATTAGGCCACGTTTTAGCGTTGTTATCCCCTGCTATAACGAAGAAAGATTCATCACCAAAACATTACTTTCTTTAAAGCACCAGACTTTTTCCGGTAATTATGAAATTATTGTCGTAGATAACAACTGTAGCGATGAAACGGTTAATATTGCTCGTAAATTTAGTGCAGTGATAGTAACCGAAAACAACCCCGGCGTGTGCTGGGCCCGCCAAGCGGGAACTGAGATGGCAAAAGGAGAAATTATCGTGTCCACTGATGCGGACACGGTTCACTCTAGCGACTGGCTTGAAAGCATTGACCAATCCTTCAAACGGCACAGTGACTGCGTCGCCGTAGCTGGGCCTTGCACCTACTTAGACGGACCCTGGTGGGGTAAAAAATATACTAAGCTGCTTTTTGGAAGTGTAAGTATTGTTGATAAGTTAATCGGTTTTCCGTTCTATGTTACGGCTACTAATATAGCATTTAAGAAGTCAGCCTGGACCGGATACCACACTTCAATGACGCAAGGCGGAGACGAACTAGCACTCCTTCACGATTTAAAGTCCGAAGGTAAAGTAGTTTTTAACAATAGCAATCCGGTCTTTACGTCGGGTAGAAGACTAAATAAAGGCTTGCTATACAACATTTTCGTCTCCTTCCTCTTATATTACTTGATGGCTTATTATGTAAACAAACTGTTTAAGCGGCGGGTGATCGGTACTGCGCCAGCTTACCGCACATTTAAGCCGGCAAACAAATACCGAGTATTGGCTTACGAGAGCGCCATAGCTGCAATTGCATTAATTTTCATTCATTTGCCCGGACATGATACTTTGCTGCAGCAGGCCTTTGAAACTCTAAAGAAAGTAAACTTCTTTTAAGAGATAGGTTAAAGGTTCTCATCGTTGATTACGAAACGATCAGTACTTTTATAACAACCTCATCAGCGCCATATAATGGTCATATTTGTACTATAGGTTCTGCAACCCTGTTAAAATAAACGGGTTAGAACAATGATTATATCCATACTAGCATCTTTAGTCGCGGGTTTTTTGAATGCTGTTTCAGGTGTATTCCAAAGAAAAGGCATCGGGTCTCCCGAACCTGAAAGATTGTATACCAAGACCCAGATTACTACTACAAGTAAAAATAAATTCTGGCAAATAGGAGCTCTGGCGGAAGGTTTAGCAGCCATCATAGAACTGGTGGCTTTGTATTTCGGGAGCCTGCTTCTGGTAGAGCCCTTGCTTATGACTAATCTGGTATTCTTATTGATAATCGTGCACTTTCGCTTAAAAAAACTGGTTACTTTACATGAGTGGATCGGTATCGGTGCCATTTGTATCGGAGTCAGTTCTTTCCTGATTGCCGCAAACCCCCACGGTGGTAAAGGGTCGTATGGAATAATTTGGCTGGCCCCTGTCTTGACTATTGTTCCTTTAATGTTCTTTGGGGCAGTGGCAGCAAGACGTATCCACAATCAGAAATCTCGAGGTCTGATCGGTGCCTTAGTTGGAGGACTGAGTTTAGGTTTAACTGCCGCTTTAACCAGATTGGCCATGCTTCAGCTGCATAGCGGGATTATTCCCACTCTAACACATTGGCCGCTTTACGCACTGATAGCCAGTGCGATAGTATCCCTGTTTGCCGTACAAGTCGGATACGGGTCCGGGCCTTTAACAATCACTCAGTCGATTCTGGAAATCTCTTCACCAATAGTCAGTATACTGCTCGGCTTGCTGTTGTTCGGCGACCGGATAGATACTTCGGGTGTAGCTATTTCGGTAGAGACCTTCAGCTTTTTGATAATTATTATTGGGGTTGTAATTCTAAGTGCTTCCAAGCGTATTTTAAGTTTAGAGTCAACAGTAACCTCAACGGAACCTACGGGTTAACTCTTCTTTAAGAAATTTACTTTTAGGAAGTTTTAGGAGTGTCTACGCGGTAAGCATGCTTAGGGTTCGGAACGGTTGCGCTGCCGCTGATCGGTTTTAATTTGGGAAAAATAAATTCAAATGTCGTACCTTTATTGAGTTCTGATTTTATAAAGTAATGCCCGTCAGTTTTAGCCATGATGCTTCTCATTAAATAAAGACCGACTCCGCTACCGTCAGGATACATCTTCACTCCGCGTTCCAGCCTAGAGAATTTTTTAAATAATTGCTTTTGCTCGGCGGGTTTTATTCCTACCCCGGCATCTTTAATCCGTAAGCTATATGATTGAGTATTAGCTTTGAGGCTGACAGTTATAGACTTTCCGGGTGAACTGTATCGACAGGCATTATCAATTACGGTTTCAAAAACAATCTGCAAGTAATTTTCATCCCCTTTAATAATCGCCGGTTTGTCGGGAAGGATCTTTCTTAGTGACAGTCTGCTGTTCTTGATCGTAGAATTATAATTTTCCAGGGTCTTTTTTATTACCTCCTTTAAATCACACGGCTCTTTCTTTATGACGGCCAGTCCGCTGTCAATTTGTGAGGTGTATAGCAAATTATTCGCAATGCTTATACTGCGGTTATTAGCTCCTTCAATCGTGTCAAGAATAGCTTTTTGTTTAGCACTGACATTACCGAAGAATCCGTCTTTTAACATTGCTACATACTGTTTTACTGTAGTAGCCGGTGTTCTCAGTTGGTGCGAAGCAATAGATATGAATTCCGACTGCTCTCTTTCCAGCCGCCTTTCTTTATTGATGCCGCTACGAAAAATGTAAATAGTCAGAATAAAGATTACCGCATCAAAAATGATCAGAAAAGGCAGTGCCACACTGACTAAGTGCTGATAAAGGCTAGCTTCGTTCTGGTAGTTATTCAAGATTCCTTGTTGTGCGGCTTGTATATCTTTGACTAGGGCTTCAATTCTACTAGTGGAATATTCTGATCTGGAGAAGGTGGCTACGGCTGCAGCCGTTCCGGACTGTCGGTATATAGCCAATGTGTTAGACAATTGCTTTTCCTTGCCTTTAGTTAAGCTAATTAGCTCGGATTTGTCCCGATCCACGTTGCTAACATAAGTCGGGGTTTTAAGTTCCCTGATATCCAAATTAATCTGGGAATCTAGTTCTTGCTGGTTCTGTAAATACCGACTGTTGTTAGTTAAGATGTAATCGCGCTGGGATATGTCGGCGGACTGGACGGAAGTCAGCAAGTTATTAGCTACAATCAGCTGGTTCCTGACCGCATCTCTACGGCTGTTGATTCCGGCTATGTTATGGTTGGCATAGATCTCGATCGACGATAGAGTTATCGTGGCTATTAAAGCAATGCTTAAAATCACCGAGATTATATGAGTCGGGTAATTCTTCCATCGGCTAATCTGTTTTAGGGCTTTTTTATTTGAGCGTTTAGTTAGAAAACGCATGCTGCCCCCTTTGCCTTTATCCGATCCAATAGGTAATGGCGGTAAGCTCCATTATCTCACGCCGGACCTAACAATAGCTGAAAAATGCAAGGCTAGATTTGTCTTGGTGTAACGCTCCAGGTCTCGTTAACGGTACCTGCGTTTTCGGGCAATGTAACCTGACAGGCTGAAATTAACCCGCCTAATTCCTTGGTGTTTACTTCCAAAACTTCTTTGAATGCCACCAGTGATTCGGCTTCCATTGTGTTACAGCTTAATTTGCCGGCTATATACCCCAGTAATTGTCCTTTTAAAGATTCCGCCGTCAAGGCGGTATCGCTTTCCTGACCCTTAGGCAGAGTAACCGACATTTCTAAACGTTCTGTTACTACCTGATCGTAAGCGGGACCTAACGCCTCGCGCAAAGCATCCTTATCCCAATCCTTAAATTCATAACTGGGAAACACGCTAACACTGAAACCTCCAGTTCTAGACAAAAGACCCCTAAACCCAGAGCTAATAGCCTGTCCCTTGAATTTATTGGTCCTTTGGGACTGTTCTGATGTAAGTTTAGTTATTCGACGGCTTGCCCTAAAGACTGTCCTACCGGTGTTAAACAGGCTTCTGATTGCCGATTTGCCGAGGTAGCGCACAACGTCTTCGTCATCAGGAACTTTATCGTCTTCCAATCTGACTGCAACACCGGGTATATGAGTTGGTAATTCGGGGTACTGCATGGTTCTTGACTGTCTGATTAAAGCTTGGGTTAATGATAGTGAACTGGACCTGTCTTTTTTAGCGTCCTTTAAAACCATGGACACCTCCTGTCTACTAAAATTAGTTACCTATTTAATTATATCCCTACCAAACGTATTTGACTCGTATCGGCGTTATTTTAGACTATAAGCCCTGACATTTTGCTGTTTAATTTTGTTGTGGCCGTCTTTTACTGAAAGCTGACGTTATTTTAAGGTCCAGTATGTATATAATATTGCCAGTGAACAATCATCATCACCACCACAGATTTGTCTATTCGGAAGAAGAACGGCGTAAACGTCAAAACCCGGAACATATACTTGAGAGTATAGGCTTAAAAAGCGGCATGCGTTTCATAGATGTTGGCTGTAACGACGGATTTTTTACCCTTCCGGCCGCCCGCATAGTCGGATCTGAAGGTAAGGTTTTTGCCATTGATATTGATAAGACGGCCCTAGCTAAGTTAAGCGAAAAACTCCTTTCGGAGCAGCTTGTCAACACAACAGTTATCTGCCGTCCTGCGGAGGATGTAATAATCGATAACGAAATTGCGGATATTATCTTCTACGGTACAGTTCTGCATGATTTTAAAGATCCGCTTAAGGTCCTCAAAAACGCTAGTCGAATGTTAAAGCCTGACGGAATAATCGTCGATTACGATTGGCGGAGGCAAAACAGTCCAATAGGGCCACCATATGAAATACGCTTCAGTCAAGAATACGTTGAACAACTGGCAAACGAGGCAGGGTTAACTATCATCTCCTCGGAAGTTGTAGATAGTAACTTTTACTCTATGACTTTTAAAAAACACTAAGCCTATTCTTAAGATAGCCTTGGATCGAACTCCGTTTTCTTTAAGGAGAATTTGATATTGTTTATCAGTTTATTTACCAATACGGATCGAGGGATATATCACTTACAGATAAAGAACTTTTTTAGGGTCATCGTTTAGGATGCTTGGTTACGATCAGTTCGTTTGATCTATATATCCGATAAAACAACAATAATCGCTCGCTTAATTTAAGTTTCAGATGGAGTAGTGTTTTGTTTCGAATTGCCACCAATAAAAACCTTTAGCGGAGTCTTCTCTAACCAATCCATGAGTTTGGCCACCGGTTTCTTGGTTAGCACGTATAACAGCAAAACAACTACCGATCCGACAATCATACCGGCAATCAAGTCGTGTGGATAATGGGCCGCGGTATAGACGCGCGAGAAAGCAATCAATAAGCCGATTATTAACGATATCGTTCCTAAGATAGGATTAATCAGATATAGTCCCGCAGTTACCGCGCCTACCATAACTCCGTGATCACTTGGAAAGCTGTAGTCGTGCACTCGGTTAATCAGAACCAAAATATGCGGTAAGGAGTTAAAGGGTCTAGGCTCTTTAAAGATATGTGTAAGAGGTTGATTGATACCGACCGCAATAACCGTACCGACTCCGGTGATGGCAATTTTTACCATATTGTTTTTCGTGGTCCACTTAGGTATAAAACGCACTAGCAGGTACGCCACAATCAGGAATGCAATAAAAATAAACACGCCTTCGTTGGATAGAAAACGCATAATACCGTGCAGGCCAGGAGTACGCTTAGCAAACCGATTAATACTTAAAAACTCCGCTTTATCTATGTTTTGAAGTGCCATATAGTTATCTATAATACCATTTTTCGCTTGGCTAAAATCCTAAAAAAACCGCCGGCTGAACACTTGATGTAAGACCCGCATTTGCAATTTTTAAATATAATGGTTGATCTTTAAATATTAACTGGCTTAATATTAGCAGCATGAAGATTTTAGGGGCGGAAGCAACAAACGAAACTAACTTGTGTCATGAATTATTAGATCTCAGCGGATACGTATTAAGAACCTGCCCAGTATTAACCGTCAACAACAACTCAAGAACATCTATCAGCTGGCGGGGCCAACATGATCCGGTACTTGCCGTCAGAGCCGACCTGGACAGACCCATCGGGATCGAGGCCGGTTTTAATATATTGGCATCAAAATTATCAGTTAGCTACCCCGACATCGGTTTTTCAATAAATATTGCCAAGTATTACGAAATGGCTCTACTGCCTGATAATGACCCGATTGGTATGATAATATTAGAAGAGTTTGTAAAGCACTACCGGAAATAACCGTCAACTAATCATAGTTGGTTTCGTTACTTGATTAGAGCCAATGTACCGGTTTTTCATAAAAAGCCGGACTTTGTTTAAAGTTATCATTGCCTAAATACATATATAATACAATCGATAAAGCATTCAAATGATTGTTAAACCTATAAAGACATCAACTATCCGTGCTGGAGCCATGCAGCTGGTCGAATTGCTAAATAGGTACCTTCCCGACGACATACCTGATCGCAGCGTTATAGCTATAACATCAAAAGTCATATCTTTATGCGAAAACCGGGTAGTGCCGGTAATCAGCATTGCAAAAGACCAACTAATAAAACAAGAGTCGGATTTATACATTCCTAAAAGCGGTAAGTACGGGTTTACCTTTACGGTTACCAACAACACTCTTATCCCCTCGGCAGGAATAGACGAGTCTAACGGCGACGGTAATTACGTGCTGTGGCCATCGGATCCTCAAGCAACCGCTAATTCAGTCAGGGATTACCTAACAACGCGTTTTCCAGGACGGCAGATAGGGGTTATTGTTACCGATAGTACTAGTACTCCGATGCGCCGTGGGACAAGCGGGATTTGTATCGCGCATAGCGGGTTTAATGCTTTTAACGATTATGTAGGTAAGCCCGATTTATTTAACCGCATTTACCGGACCAGTAAAGCGAACGTTTCCGGCGGTTTAGCTGCAGCTGCCGTAGTCACTATGGGTGAAGGTACTGAATCTGCACCTCTTTGCCTGATAAGCGACATCGACTTTGTCCAGTTTCAGGACCGTCCGCCGAATTCCACCGAGCTCGAGGAACTTAGAATTTCAATTGACGACGATGTCTTTGCGCCGTTTTTGTCTGCCGTGAACTGGAAGAGCGGCAAGCAACCTGAAAAGCCAAACGACTGATCAATTAGCAAAACGTACAAAAGCAGGATATCACTAACACCAAGAGCGCCTTGTGATAAGATTTAATAATGCCTTATTCCCCAGAAAAAGCAGTCAGCAGAAATGAATTCCCTCAATTAACACCAGAAGAGCGGATAGAGCTTATTCGCTCTCGGCTTAAGGCTGATTCGATGCTGTTTGATATAGTAATTACTACCTGGGGCGAACTCCATATCAGAAACTGCGCCCGAATTTCAGACCGGCAGGTTGATTGCAGTCAATTTTGCGCATCCGTACAACCGGTACTGCAGTTATTAGCGGATCCGAATTTTTCCAGATCCTCCGATATTCGAGCCGTATATTCTAATAACGGATCGCTTGATTATTAAACGTAATTTTTAGCTGTAGGTACGTTGTAAGAGCAAGTAGTCAAATAATATAGCGCTAGCTTTAGAGAATTACTCATAGACAAGCTTAGTTAAAGCTTTGCTTTGAATTAGTTACATGTCTTTAAGCTTTTCAAGTGCTTCTTTAAGCACCTGTTTAGCCTGATTGGTTTTTTGCTCTGATTCTTCGCCAGCAATGCGTCGTAGCGTAGCCATAAGTTCGATGAAAGTCGGCTTTAACTCAATGAAATGACGAGCCATACGGGCCCGTTCATCCCAACGATCACGTCGTTCGGCATCGACGTTATTGGCTCTTTTTTTACCGTCTGCAGTCAACTCGTAAATACGCTTACCATCCGCTTCTTTAGAGACTACCAATCCCTGTTCTTCGAGCATTTGTAAATTGGGGTAGACAGAACCGGCACTGGGCCGCCAAAGGCCGTGGTGTTTTTCTTCCAATTTAGTGATGATTTCGTAACCATGCATGGGTTTTTCCAGCAGGACCTGCAGTATAAGCGGACTGATGTCTCCTCTTCTAACCCTGTGACCATGCCATCCGTAACCGTACATTCCGTTCCAAGCATCTTTATACATATCAATTCCTCCTATCTTAATGATATATCTTTATTATATATAACGATATATCGTATGTCAATAACAGGGGGCTTTTACGGTACGATTACCATTATTGTTAGCCGTCGTTTTTAATTCTGAATATCAACGGCTTAATTCGTAAAAAGTTTTAAATCTTTAGCGATTTAGGGCTCTAATTTTTGCTCGACGTAATAGAGTTATAGTAATTCTGAATTTGGCTGTAATTGCCTATCCCGGCTTTTGGAATAAGCGAGTCACCGGTTGTCGGAGAATAATAAGTTGTTAACAGTGCCGACTGACCCGGGCCGTAAGTTAAGCCGTACGACTTGATATTGCTCACGTTAACTTTCTTGATTAGTTTAGCAAAGGCGATAGCATCAGCCAGACTTAAATTAGTTGTCACGTTATTGCCCAGGGCGTCAAACAAATGTGTTAACGCAACCGGGTTTGCGAGTACGCCGGCACTTAATGCCTTCTGTTCCAGTGCCGCCAACTCCTGTCGTTGGTGTTGTTCACGATTGATATCGCTCTGAGGGAAACCATAAGCGTATGGTGAATCACCTCTAGCAAGGGCTAGTGCCAAGGCCTGCAAACCGTCCAGTGTAACCGGACCGTTGGGCAACTTCAAAGGTCCGCCGTGGGCCTTATCGACATTCGGGTCATACAGTCCTCTGGGATCGGGACTTTGAATATCTACCGTAATGCCACCGACAGCATTAACCGCATCTTCAAAAGCTTTGTAGTCGATTAATGCATAGTATTGGATGGGAATATTAAAATCCTGTTCGATAATCTGCTGCAGTTGGCCCATTCCACCTTTAAAATATCCGGATTGATTAAAATTACTGACTGTATTGGCATAATTTATCTTTTGATAACCCGCTCCGGGGATATGTACCAGTAAATCTCTCGGTATACTTAGCATGAAAGCGGTATTGTTCTTAGTGTCTACACTGACCACCATAATTGAGTCGGTGAGTGCACCTTCGTCACTCTCAGCCCCCTGATACCCGGCTAAAAGAACATTCACCCTACCCTGAGCCTCACCGTTCAAGGTAGTAGTACTAAAGAGGGCCTGTACATCGCTAAAGATATTGCCGTGGAAAACTTTATTCAGATCGCCTACAATCCTTGTCCCGAACCAACCGCCAACTCCGAACAAAATTAACACAATCAACAGAAAAGACGAGATAACTTTATGCCTACCCACCCAGTGCTTTCTTTTACTCTTAGGAATAGGAACAGATCCGCCAATGCTGCGACCGTACGTACTGTTTGGCAGGGTAGTATTTAGCATCGGTTTAGGCTGGTTTACTAGGTTATTATCTAAGCTCATCGTACTAGATAAATTAGCAGAAGATGTTGATCTTTGGCTGAATTGTTTATATTGATTACTGCTTAAAGGAGGAATTCTGGTTCGACTGACGGTTACTCGTTGCTTAAATCTATCGGTATTGATTTTGTCTTGTTTGCTTTGTCCCGAATTAACACGGCCGCTACTAATGTCCTCGATAAATCTTGGTCTGAAGCTTCGATCGTCCATTATTGCCTAAAAATATCAGCTTATATTTTAATCAATTAAGTTAACCTAAATATTGTTTCTTACAATTAGTTCCGTTAATAAACCTAGAAACAATTGTAATGAAATGTTTTTTAATAAAACTTAATTCATTATACCAGTTACTAATCGGACTCCAAGTCCTGATTGTAGTACATTAATCCAAACGGATTGGCTATTTAAGCGGTTCGCTACTTTGTTAAAAATAGCTAAATAATCTTTATATCGGCGCAGGGTTGTCTGCAAAATATTGCTTGATAAGTGCGCCACTTCCTTGGCCGAAATGATCGCTGCAAGCGTAATGACCTAAAAACCTGTTTGGCGTTTGCAACTGGTTTGCACTACGAGTATCTTGCGGTGAGTTATTATTTGCAGGTACCAGACGCGGTAATCCCTTTAACAGCGATCCGGGCTGCAAAGACCAGGCAACCAGACCGATATGGTTAGCAAGCAAAAAGTTAAGATAAAGTGGTACGGTTTTCGGCGCCGAAGAAAAACATTCCTCCCATGGTGACTCGTATTGAGCCCACTCTCCGTCCACCACCGGTTTAGTTTGCGCTAATACCGCTATTCTAGTCCAGGATGAAGGCAGGTTCAAATTAACATGATGGTAGGCGTACTCAAGATTGTTTCCAGAAAGAAACCTACTCTTTGACGGCAAAGCTCCCGCCCAATTCGGTCCTTCAATCCATATCAGATTGTTGATTCCTCGATCGCGGATTTGATTAACCAACGTCTGCATGCCTATATACCTTACTCCGTTCAAAGTGCCTCCGTACTCCCATAATTTCCAGGTCAGGTTAGCGGCAGACTTTGTCTTACGACGGACATACCGATGCCGCAAAAATAGTTTGAGCGGTTGAAAATTACCGCTAAGTTGATCTAATACCGGATACGACTTACCGACTTTCACGCTCAAGCGCGGTTCGTTAAATAGATCAAAGACAATATACGGCTTATTTCCAAAAGTATTACCGATAATGCGCCAAAATTTAAGTGTTTGCGCTGTAGGAGCGGGAAGATTGGTAGTGAATTCGGTCTGGTCGTTAATTACAACGACTTGATTAAAGCTCCGCGCGTAATCAACCAGGTTAATCAAAAGTTTAAGAAAATTAACGTTGTAGGTTTTTCCGGATGTTATGTGGGAAAATAAATTACTTTCGGCTATCTGTAAACGAATGGTGTTGGTGTGCCAGTAATCTGCCGCGGCTTTAATTTGGGCTTTTAAATTCGGAATATTCTCAGAATAATCCGTGTCCTCTAGCCCGCCGTAAATAGATATCCCCCTTGGAATATATGGCAGGCCATTAGCCAGTAAAACCCTGTTTCCAACGGCCCTCAACGACCCGCTTAAGGCAGGCTGGTCGGCTACCAGGGCATCAGCTCTAGCGAGCTGCCCTAAACTTAAGGCATTTAATAGAAAAACTATAATTAATACTAAAGTCAGTCTTTGGCACATAAATACTACTTCTAAACTGTAGGATACTTTAACGTTTGTGCTTTAGCGTTACCTATGAAAGAAAAAAACCGGAAGAAAAAGTAATACTTACTTTTTCTAAACCTAATGTCTTTTAAGCCAGATTTTATTTTTCATTATACATCGGTTGTTTTTATAATTTTAGGCCCTTTTTTTTAAAAAAAATGGCTCCTTCTGAAGTGGTAGCAAACGATTATTAAATAGCTGTGATTTGGATTAATTTATATGGCGGTAATCCATAAAAAAGTTATATCTACGATAAAATTAACGAATACGCTTGTGTCATAGGCCTTGCATTATTAAAGTATTAAATGGTATAAATAGCTTATTCCAATGGGTGATTATGAAAGACCAGACATAATCGGTGAACAAGATCCTATAAAGTTGGGATTAGCAATTAACATTTTAGTTCATTTATGTGATGAGACTCCGTGGCAAGGCAAAGAAGTAGTAATGCCTGCCGAAGAATACGGTCGCTTTCGATCGGCAGCTAAAACTTTGGTTGACGCATTTTTAGACGGCGCTCCATCATATGATAAAGTTACTTGTCAGGACTGCCCAAACGATCAATGTACCCTAGATCAATTAAAAGCTCAGCTTGTGGCGACTAAAGCATCTAGTGCAATCGAAATCCAAATTCTTTCCAGTAAACTGGAAGCTGCAAAAAGGCTGATCGGCGATCTGAATCGGGAACTAGATCGTTCCGGGATAATCGAAGAAGCATATAACGGAGCATTCTCGATTTTAAAGCAAGCGACTCAAGAAACTATTGCAATATTAGACGAAAAAATTAACATAATAGATGAAAACGATACTTTCGAGCCCATATCCGTAGAACCATTAACTGTCGCAACCGATTCGGTAAGTCGACGTTTCCCCATTCCACCCGAAGTCGAAGAACCGGAAGATAATAGTTATGGGGAGAATAATGTTTTTCCATTAAATTCACCGTTTTATAGATACTGATAAAACCAGAATTGGGAGTACGCAATGAACGGAGAGGTTATTACTTTTGTAAATCCAGAGATGGCACCGGATACGGATCCCCTAACAGAATCGGTAAGTAGATTCCAGAACTTATGCCGAAATAATCCTGAAGATAAAGACGTTATCAGTAGCGCTTTTGCAGATATAATTAATGAAACAAATCCTTTAATTTACAGGGTTCTAGTCTCTACCGGACTTCAAGAACACGATGTTAATGATCTGATGCAAGAAGTCAACATCAGGATGTTCAAAGCTTTTTCGCGCGGTTTATTCGAGGGTAGAAGCAAAGCTAATACTTATATTTATACGCTGGTACATAACGCAATGTATACTCATCAAGAAAAGGCTAGCCGCAGATCCAGAGTAGAAGAACTTATAGGAGAGAAAGCTATATTCGAGGAGGTTGCTGTGGATGCGGCGGATGTCGAAACCGCTGCAATCGATAATGTAGAAAACGGTGTTAAGAGTATTCTCGACGGGCTAGATATTGACGAAAAAGATAAACAGCTACTTTTTCTCAATGCAGTTAAAGAGCTGTCGCCTAAAGAAATACTCGGGTTGCTGGCGGCAGGTTTTCTGGGCGGCTACGCCATTTCAAAAATCGCTCGTAATCACGGAGCAATCAAGGTCGCTACCAAGCGGGCGAGAGACCGTGCCAGCGCAGCTTACAAGCATCCGCAAAATTAAACCGGTTAAACAAGAACCCTCCTAACGTCAGGACTGAGCGCCGTTAGTAAATTATAATTAAATAAACCGAACTTTGAGGCTAGTTGATCTATCGAGTTCGGGTCGTCGGGATTGTCGCTGTAAATAACAACTGCGTCACCGATTTTAGTGCTCAGGTTTTCCAGACTGATAATCGTGTGATTCATACATACGCGTCCGATAATCGGCGTAAATTCAGTTTTAACCTTTACTAAACCTGCATTACTAAGCTGCCGATTGACACCTTCGTAATAACCCAGTGGTAAAACTCCGATTTTCATTGGCCGATTGGCGGTAAAGGTATAGTTATAGCTGACCTTTTCTCCTTTACTCAAATTTATAATCTTAGTTATAGTGCTTACCAGTTTAAGTGCTGGAATCAGCGGTTCAAGCTCGGAGTGTAGTTTATGTTGCGGCCCGAATGGATTAATTCCGTAAAGGCCTATCCCTAATCTCATACAATTGGCATACCGGGATTTAGCCTTAAGGCTGCCTGCGGTTTGTGCCAAATGTATCAGCGCGGGTTGACAGCCGCACGCAATAACCTCTTCGACGCAAGCATCAAATACAGCTGTAGCTTCGTCTACGGTGCCCGGATCATCACCGTCGCTATCGGCTAAATGACTCATAATGCCTTCTAACTCAAGGTTAGGATAGCTTAATATCCGTCGGGTCAGTTGTCTAATTTCCCCGATCTTGGCACCGCGACGATTCATGCCGCTGTTGCACTCAAGATGAACTTTAACCCTCTTGCCGGTCCGACCCAAAGCATCAATGGTTACAAGCTCATCAACAACGAAAGCAAAATTATCAAACTTGATTCTAGTATAGTTTTCGGGTGCTATCGCCCCCATTATTAGAACCGGTTTATCGCTGACGCGTCGGATTCGTAACGCTTCAAAGTAACCGTCAACTGCAAAATACGGGAAAATCCGCTCATTAAGTGATTCGGCAACTAAACTAATGCCATGCCCGTAAGCGTTGGCCTTAAGTACAGGAATAATCTGCATACTTCCCGCACTGCTCAGCTTGAAGAAATCAAAATTGTTAAGCAGGGCCTGCTTAGAAACTTCGATTCGGTTATAAGTAATGAACTGATGCTCAAATTTGGCTAAAAAATCATTAATATCCTGCCGTATACCCATGGTTTTTTTGCTAACGTCTCAATTCTAATGACATTAAAGTGATATATACCGGGTTATTAATTAAGTTCATGTATCTGTTGAACCGTAGAAGCAAATTTTTCAAATGAGCTTACTGACCCGTCTTTACTGGCCGCATAGATCACGTGTTCAATCCCTAATTCATGGAGTTGAACAACCGTTTTAAGTGTTCCATCTTGATTCATCGCCGCTTCGGTAATGCCGACTCCGGCGAGACATGTCTTTTCGATCTGATTATAATCGCGTCCGATATCGCTGCAGTGTTTAGCCAGCACTTGTAATTTATGCTGCAGTTGTGCTTTGTCTTGGGCGAAAAGATTGCAGGCGTCTCCGTACTGAGCCACAAAACGTAACGTTTTCTCTTCCCCGCTGCCTCCGATCAATATTGGCGGATGTGGTCTTGTTACAGACTGAGGGGATAAGTACGGCTCGGGCAATTTGTAGATTTCGCCATTAAACGGTTTTGAATCTCCCGACCACATCTGAAGCGCTAACTTCAATGTATCTTCCAGCCTCACGAAACGTCTGCTGTGAAGCGGATCAAGCAGGCCTAAGGCGATAGCTTCTTGATTATTCCAACCGGCACCGATACCGAAATACGCCCGTCCTCCTGATACCACGTCGAGCGTGGTAACAGCATTAATCAGGACTGCCGGCTCTCGATAGATTACTCCCGTAACCATTGTTCCTAGGGTTACTTTCTGAGTTACACCGGCAAGATAACCCAGTGCCGTATAGGCTTCTAGCATCGGGTCGGTATAGGGACCTATACCCGGAAGCTGAAAAAAATGGTCCATAACCCATAGACTATCGAAGCCTGCGCTTTCAGCTGCTTGGGCAATTTGTTTTAAGTGCTGATGGATAGATGCGTCACCGCCTGGATAATCGAAACGGTTAATTTGTAAGCCTACCCTCATTAATGCCTCCTTGGTTATAATCGTTTGAGCCGCGGCAATAATTGTTCGCCTAAAATTTTAATCGTCGATATTTGGTTTAATGAGGTAGTTTGAATGCCGACGATATCTGCCTTCAGCTGACTAATAAGCGGCGCATAGATATTATAGTAATCATCCACGCTAGAAGCTATGGAATAACGTTCCAGGATTGCTGATTTTGGTAAAGCATCGGCTTCCGTCTGCAGTTGCTCCGGATCAATAGCCCGATCTCTGTCCGGAGCTCTGAGGCCTCTTTGAGGCGCAATTGCTTGCCAAGCTTCGGCTTCTGAAGTCGCGAAAATGGACCAGTGGGTTGCTACAACTTTAAAATCGGCTTTAGTGGTTAAGGTTCTAGCCGGCTTTAAAACATTTGTGAGTGCCTCTTGGAGATTTTTGACACTGATCAATACCCCGTCAAAAGCCTCTCCCGCCCAGGAAGCGCTTTTAGGCCCACCGGCGGCTAAGATAAGAGGTATCTTATGTATCGGCTCGCTATACAGTTTAGCCGATTTGGTTTGATAGTAACGTCCGTCGTAGTCTAATTTTTCTCCGTTTAAAAGTCGACTGATAATCGATATCGCTTCTCGCATCCTGGCTTGGCGTTCGGCATATGGCGGCAAAAGGTATCCTAGAGGACCTTCATTGATATTTTCACCGCTACCAACTCCTAGTTCAAACCGCCCGCCAGATAAGCGGTCAAGCGTAGCCGCTGCCTGGGCTATAACTGCGGGGTGAAAGCGGAATAGTGGAGATATTACCGCAGTCATTAATTTGATCCGTTTTGTGGTGACTGCCATTGCACCTAGAATAGATAAGCTAAAACCTGCACGGCCCTTGTCAGCCACCCAAGGATGAAAATGCTCAGATAGCATTACACCGTCAAAACCGGCCTGTTCTGCCGCCAAGGCGTGCTCTATTAGCTCTTCAGGCTGAAACTGCTCGTCCGAGCAAAACCAATAAATAGCTGCCATATATTATCTATTTAACCCCGAAACTGTTAATAAGACTAGCTTAGAAAAAAAAGATCCGGCTGATAGAGGTTTCTAAGTCAACTAAGAGCCTTAGAAATAGACGTAAGCATACCTTACAAGATTGTCGATGATCGTATGATTAGTCCGTCAGCGGTTTATCGGCTCCCGAACCAAAAACAGTTCGGTCTAGAAACGTTTTACGTATAGCGACTACCTGGATTTCTATTGAGCTGGTTAAAATATTTTTATGGTTTTAAAAACTGCCTCTATCCGTACTTAATACGTCCGGTCCGCTACTTCCTCTACCGCGCTTTAGTTCGTAAAAAGCATCATATGCACTAATCCCGACTAGAGAATCCCATAGCTTAACCGACTGCTCCGGATCGGGTAGTCTACCTAGAACAGGACCGAAAAAAGCCGAGTTCGCGCCATAACTATCTGTGAATATTATTGCGGGTACGCCTATATCATCACCAACCGCTTCTAGAGCCGACTGGCTGGATTCGATCAACTCCACGTCCAGGCCAACATCATCAGCGGCGGCTATTAACCCTGGATTAAGCTTATTTTTTTCAAGCACTTCCCGGATAAGTTCATTGTTGTAAGCGACTCCGTCAATAAAATGTCGTTTACCGAAGTGGGAATATAAGTCGATAATGTTAACTCCGGTTTTAGACGCTTTAAGTATAACTCTTTCTACTCGGTGCGAGGGCATATGTTGGTCGTCTTGAATAAGATCATTACTCTCGAGCTCACCGTTTTGGTAAGCCAGGCTAAACATCCGCCACTCTATAGCGAGCTCTCTTTTTTCAGACACCGTTAATATGAATCGGCTGGCAATCCAGCACCACGGGCAACCCGGATCAAAGTAAAAAGCGATATTCATTTGACTTAAATTATAGCAATGACTCAAAACGTGATCGACCGGTTAAATACCAAAACTCAAGGCGCTATTTCTTACTCGCAGCTGTTCGTTTTGAGATTATTCTCTCAACTATTAGCAATGCTACGCCTAAGAAAAGCAGAGCTGCTACCAGATAGTTAAAGCTACTGCGATTGTTTGACGTCTTCGGAGCTATAGCCGCAAGCGCCGGATCAAGTTTCTCAACTTGACTGACTAAACCTGATGAAGGGTCTTTAACAGTGTAAACTCCTGCAAGCGTATTAGTGGTGCTTGCCGTGTTGCCACTACTGGTTACTGAAGTCGGTGTAAAACCGAAAACAGCTGAAGCCGATATATTGCCCTCGTTACCCGGCATCGATTGGGACTGGTTAGAAACGTTTCCATTATTAGAGCTAATCGTTCCTGGCGCTGTCGATTGAGTTAATGGCGAGAAGTCGCCCAACCAGTTCCCGAAGATGTTAATGAAAAGTATACCGAACCAGTTAGTTAAGCTAAACTGGTCGTTTACCATGTTACCGAGATTAACTGCCGAATAGGCGTTGCCTGTTGTGGCATTGCCGCCGGTAGTGTTGTTTGTAACGGACGCGTTGCCGCTTTTAGCGGAAACGTTGATGTTATTATTGATGGTATTATTCGTTTGATCAGTCAGGTTAGCATTCGTGTTAACCGTATTATTTTCGGTGAGATTTGACCCGTAAGCAGCAGAGGTAGATCCAGCCGGCGCGTTCATCATTAACCCGATCCACTTTCCTGAAACATTAATGAATACCAGGAGCGTATCCGCGCCGACCACCTGATCGCCGGTAAGGTTAAGGATCGTAACGTTAGTTGAAGAATTGCCGGATGTGGCATTGCCGCCGGTAGTGTTGTTTGTAACGGACGCGTTGCCGCTTTGAGCAAGCGCGTTAATTGAGTTATTGATCGCCGTATTGTTGGTGAGATTGGCGTTTATATTAGTAGTGGCACCGGAGTTGACTGTAGTGGTAGAATTAGGCCCATTAGAACCAATCAGCTGACTCAGCAATTGGCTCGGTACCTCTATATTACCGTTAAGATTGCCGTAAACATTAATGGTCCCGACAAAAGAGTTTTGAGCTCCGATCATTGAATTTATCATGTTTAGGACGTTAGCTACCGATTCGGCATTTCCGGATGTGGCATTGCCACCTGTGGTATTGCCTGTAACCGACGCATCGCCACTCTGAGCAGCTAAAACTATATTATTGTTTATTAGGTTGTTGCTGCTTGTATTAATAGTCAGATTATTGTTCGTATTCTGGTTCACACTGGTATTGCCGTTAATATTAGACAGTAAAACACTTGGGTTAATTAACAGATTGCCCTGGATGTTGCCGTATAGGTTAGTGGTAAAAGTATCGACATTACCTTCGGTCATAGGCGTAGTAGACTGTAAAACGTTAATTACGTTAGCTACAGTACTCGCGTTGCCGGATGCGGCATTACCGCCGAGTGTATCATTTATCACACTGGCGTTGCCGGATGCGGCATAAGAATTAATGTTATTACTTATAGCAGCGTTATAAAAACCGTCAAAGGTAGTGTTGTTATTGTTATTTAATGTGATAGACGGATCGGATGCTCCAGTCGGAGCGGGAGGACTGGTTACGCTGACGGTATTTGGGACGTAATGACCGCTCGCGGGATCGTAAATCCACTGTGTCGTATCCCACATGCCGGTAGATGGATTGTAACTATAATTTTGGGGAGTTATTGGCGTAGTCTGACCGGTCGAGGGATTCCAAATATAGTATTGGTTTTGCCACATTCCTGTCGAGGGATTATATATAAACGTATTGGCTGCCGGACCAGTGGGACTAGTAGGACCCGTTTGGTTAGCTGAGTTGCTTGACGAATTGCTATTAGCACTAGTGTCGGTAGCAGTTGACGAATGAGTTTGATTATTATCTGTAGCTGATTGACCGGTTGTGCTTTGGTTTGTTGAGTTAGAAGACAGATCAGAAGGTACAACACTGCTTAATTTAGTGTTGGTTGTGGCTGTAGATCCTGTGCTGCTAGCGGTTGAGTCAGAGCTGCCATTGCCGGCTGATGAGGATGTTTGAGATGACGTTCCAGAAGAGGATGTATTATTGCCGGCATTGCTGCCGGTATTAGTATTGGACACCTGATTGTTGGACGCACTTTGGCTGCCGCTAGCAGAGGTATTGGTACTGGTATTAGTAGTAGTAGAGTCTGCCAATACAACAGGAACATTCCATCCTAACGCTAGCATTAAGGCCAAAAAATAAATCAATATAATCTTGCACTTGCCGACTGAATTATAAATTGCTCTGCTCATATTCTTGGCGCTCCTTACTCTAGTAAAGGGTTTGATGCAGGACGAGTTAATGTTGGCTTTAACCGCCCTGCATATAGGTCCTTTTTGCACCCTAGCAAAAAGCTCGAACTAAAAATCCTTAGTTGGAGTAGTTAATGCTAAGTGTAGTGCTGCTAACGTTATTGGCGTTGCCTGATGTGGCATTGCCGCCAGTAGTATTGTCCGCAACTTTTACATCACCGCTGCTCGAATTTTGAGTATTGTTGTTCTCAATTTCCACGGTATTGGTATTGGTAACCGTAGTGGTTACGTCGTTAGCTGACTTAACCACATTAACCGAATCAGGGCCGGTTGTTCCGACTGTTACGTTCGGTGTAGTAGTGCTGCTGTTGCCTCCGCTTACGGCGGTTGATCCGGACATCGTGTTGTTGTATGTCACTGCCGCACTAAGCGTAGAGGTGTTAGATGCAGTACCGCTGGTAGCGCTACCACCGGTAGTGTTGTGTTCGACTCTGACGTCGCCGCTACCGGACCACTGCGGGTTATTGTTAGTTGCACTCAATTGGTTAGTATTGCTAACCGTCGTATACACGTGGTTAAAGTGCTTCACAATATTTGTCGAGTCCGGACCGGTATTGTTTACCGTTGTCATCGCACCCGCTGTAGATCCCAGGCCCGCCAACAGACCCAAGGATGCTACCGTTGAACCGGTTATCTTGAGTAACCTTAGGTGGTTCATTATTTCCCTCCTTTTATTAAATTAATAGTTTTTTTTGGCTCGGGTTTTCCGCCCGACGGAAGCGAGCGAGTCTATTAAAGACAACTGCACCACTCACTCCGGCCGGGCGGCAAGCCCGTCGTGTTTATTTTGTATCAAGGGTCAGGATTCGACATGACACTAGTATTGGATGAGCTGTAGCTATCCACCGACAGGTTAGTCGAGGAGTTAACGGAACCGTTATTACTTGAATTGGTCGAGGAAATGTTAATCGTAGTTTTGCTACCGTCAGGAGACGTGGTGGTTTGGCTGAATGAGCCGTTCGGCGGTACAGGAATGTTTTGACCGTTGACGTTAAGACTAGTGGAACTTTGAGAAGTTGTTGGCTGCGAGTGACTGTTCACAACCATGTTAAGTGAGGTTCCCGAGCTAACCTGGCTGTCACTATTCGTGCTTGAATTATCGCCTGCCGAACCGGTCGATTGACGATGCAGATTTACATTAGTTGTAGATCTGGCCATGGTAAGCGGTTTGGTGGGAACATTAGGATTCGAACTACCACTGGAAGACAACACGCTAAGGCTGATAGCTGCACCGACCGGAAGAACAAAGGCAAGCAGAGGTATTATGTTCGTGCTACGCCTTAGCCCTATATGGCTACATAGCTTAGGTGACCGGTTTTGACTGTCCATGTGTCCCCTCCTTTTTAATATTTAGCCCCTCTAGATCTTTTGGTGTTTAGTTTTTAAACCGAAGATCTGTTTTGTGGTGTATTTTGAATGAATCCGGGTTTTAATTGCTGACGGAGACGTTAAAATCTGTCGAACTGCTATTGTTAGAAGAGCCGCTAGTAACCTGACCGCTACCTGTATTAGCTTTTGAGCTGCTGCTGCCCGATTCTGAAGACTGTGCGTTATTATTCTCAATATTAAGCGTATTGGTATTGGTTACTTCGGTATTCACCGTATTGGTAAAGCTAACATTGTTGGTTGATTCCGGCCCGGTATTGCTTAAGGTTGCTTCTTCTTTATTGAACACACCGCTAACCAACTTATGAACAAAGGTATAAGTCGGGGCTGCCGGTGTTTGTGGTGTAGTGCTAGAAGTCGGGGTCGTAGAAGTAATTGAAGCGGTTGTGATACTTGGCACACTTGTTGGGGTGGTAACACTACTTGGAACAACGCAGGCATTATTCAAACTTGTGCCTGTAGTTGCTGACGTATAGCTGGCTGCTGCCGGTCTAATTGATAGCAATTGGCTTCGTAGAGTTGCAGTGTCAGCCATCATTTGTGAATGAATGGTTGAGCTTAAAAATCCTGCCGATCCCGCTACGCCTAGGGCTACACCTACGAAAGCAGCCACTAAAGTATATAGATGATTTGTTAATGGTTTGAGGGTTTTTTTATTATTGCTTGTGGACCTATTTTTTGCTTTTCTGGTACGTACCTGTGCTGACATACACTCAGACCCTCCTAATATTTAGATTATTGATCACCCACCACCGACTTTAATGTTATTTATAGGTTAGGCAGCGAAAAATATTACAGTCATTTTAGTTAACACCTTAATTTGTTTTTAAAAATCGCAACATTTTTTTAGTGTGTGATCTTTAGCACGTTTTGCTCACCGAGTATGGTATTCCGGAATACGCCGGCCGGTGAAGAAACGACTTTTAGACTCAAATCGCAATCTCCGGCTCATTAACGTGTTACGGATAAGATGCCGCTTCGGAGCTAAAAGTAAACTGCGCTCCAACCCGGCTATTGCGTAGCAGATACCGATTTCCAGCAGAATCATATCATTGGCGTAGGTTGTGCTTTTAGGATAAGCACCGAAATAGGTCGGAGATACAAACCCGATAAAAGCGCTAGCTAGGATTGACAGCCCGCTTATAATAAGTAAGTTGCAGAAAAAACGGGTCACAATATATCCCGACAAAAGGCTTAATAGAAACAATAAAATCAGCAGTCCGAAGCCGACAACGGCTGCAAAAACAGTTGGAAACATAAAGCCAATCAGCGATTCCTTAGGGACTGCGAATGCCAGTCCGCATACTGCCGCCGCAAAAAAGCCGATATAAAAAACACTCCACATAAAAACTACCTTTTTAAGATCTCAAGAAATCCTAGAATTAGTTGGATAAACTAACTTACATCATTACACCTATTTAAGACAGTCGACTATAAGTTTAGCCACAATCGGGCAAGAGAAATCTTTTTAGTATGTTAGCTAGATTGTAGACCCCAGCTGATTTTCAATGTAAGCCAAATCTTTGACAATAAAATGATTGTGGTCAATCTCCAATATTCTTTGTTTTCTTAATTCTCCGAGTTCCCGGCTGACGGTTTCTCTTGCCAAGCCGCAGCGATGCGCCAGTTCGTCTTCATGTAATGACAGAATAAAAGAACCGTCACTTCTTTGAACTGCAAAACGTTTGCACTCCAAAGCTAACTCGAAAAGTATTCTGCTCCGGCTATTGCCTCCCATGAGATGTGCCATTCGTCTTTGCATGCCTTCTACGCCAGAATACAGTCGGCTTAAAAGATCAAAGGTTACGTCAGGGTTGGATTTAACAAATCTCACTGAATCTGCAGCCGGTGCAATTCTGGCCTCGACAGCGGTTGACGCCTCATAGAAATACTGGTTAGGGGTTTTATTAATCGCCCACAACATAGGGAAAAAAGCAGGAGGTTTGAAGACGTTGACAACTACCTCATCACCTTTGTCGGTAATATCATACTGGCGCACTTGACCTTTCAGTAGGTGAATTATTCCTACTGGTTCCTCGCCTGCGTGGATTAGTATTTGTCGTACATCATAAACTTTAAGCGGATATGCGCTGAAGAATTTTTCGATCTTGGCACTGACAATCTTGTCCATGTGGTGTGTAGTATCTACCCTTATGGTTACTTTTACTTTAAGTTTATTTAATTATACCGGCACTGACAGTCTGGCAAATAGCACTGTGACTATACTCATAGATTTTCGTACTAAAAACATTGACACTTAAATAGTGTAGCGGGAGGAATATGCCTATGAAATAGCTTTTAAAAAAACCTAAGGTTAGATATTTCGTTCATGTCCGAAATATAAAACAAGGTCATTTTGTCTAAATAAAGGAGGTAGGCCATGAAATACACTAAAAAACTTCCACCGGTCAGATATATTTTAAGTCTTGCACAGGATAGCACGTTTCCGGCTAGCGGTTCGGAATTATTACGCACCGCCATGACCTGGGGTTTCCCCAGGTCTGTAATCGAATTCGTCAGTTTATTCCCGAAGGATGAGATTTTTAAGAGCCGAACCGAATTTGAAACGCGTAGCGAAGAGTTGGAAATGCTCATAAATGAAGAGCGCAGCATGCCTAAAGAACTACTAAAAATACTATGAGATTAGTATGGTTATTCAGAAGATAATCAGTAAATCTTTAGGAGAGCTTAATTCATGGTAACCTTAACGACAAAGGACCAGTTGCGCGAATTAAGATCTATCAACAATCATTTTTGCCTAACGGTTTACGCGCCGTTAATTGATCCTAACGGAGCTACCAACCCGAACAGGATCGTAATTAAAAACTTACTCAAGAAAGCTGAGCAAGCTTTGTTAGATAGTGGAGCGTCGGCGAAAGAGGTGAGAAAACTACTGCGTCCCGGATTTTCGCTGCTTAACTCTTATCAGTTCTGGCCGCTTCGTGGTGGCAGTATAGCAATGTTTATGGCAACCGATCTGTTTCGGATATACCATGTTCCCGATATACAATTGGCCGCTAAAATCAGTACCGGCCAAAATTTCAATTTTCAACCTATAGATAGAGTGTTAGACAATAATCGTTCATTTTTTGTGTTGGCTTTAAGTCACAACAACGTCCGTTTATATGCCGGTAACCGCTTCAAATTACAGCTGTTACCGTTAAAGGGTCTGCCGACTAATCTTAAACAGGCTCTGCGAATTGATGAGTATCCCAAGTCCAGACAACCGCACCGTGTCGCTTCGGCAATGATGGGAAAAGGATCGCAAACTTTCCACGGGCAGTATAACGTAAACCAAGTCGATAAAACGATGTTACAGGAGTTTTTCCGCCAGATAGATAAATATATACGTTTGCATCTGGCTAAAGATAAGTATCCACTGGTTTTAGTAGGTGCCGGATATCTGCTGCCTATTTATCGCAGGGTAAATACTTACCATTATTTACTGGATAAGGGTATAGAAGGTGACGTTAAAAAAACTGATTTAAACCAATTAAGAGAGAAGGCTTGGTCTTTGCTCTCTAACAGCAAATGAACAGTGTGTAATAAATGTTGGCGTTCATATTATTACCACCCTGCTTATTTATGTTAAAGGAATCTAGAAGAGGAGGCAGTTAAGTAACTATGCCGAGCAATAAGCCGTATTTAAATTCCCGGGACTTAGGGATTGATCTCGACTCGAAAAATGAATCCCAATTGTTTAGGTGGCTGCTCGCCTGTCTGTTGTACGGGAAACCAATTCAGGGGATCATTGCTAAGCGGGCTTATGAAAAAATTACCGGTAACGGCATAACATCTCTTAAGAAACTGGTTTCTACCGAATGGCATACGCTTGTCTCAATACTGGATGAAGCACGTTATGTAAGATATGATTTCTCCACTGCCTACAAGCTGCTGGATGTTGCGAAAAACTTACAGCAGCAGTACGGCTCAGTATCCAATATGCTTAAAAAGTCCGGGTCGCTTAAAAACTTGAAACAAAACCTGCTAGAGTTTAAGGGTGTAGGACCGGTTACGGTAGATATTTTTGTCAGGGAGATCGGCCCGATATGGTATAAAAAGCCTACATCATAAACAGTTGATATGAGACTATGGAAGATCCATTAATCGAAACGCGTGAGCAATCGGAGTGTTTAGATATCGTTATGCGGTTTGCCTCCCAAGTTATATTGTCCCGATTCCAACGGCAAGCGGCAGGAGATACTAAAGATTATGCTTATGATCGGTTCTTTCTCGGTGTCGCCTACCTGGCGGTTGAAGCGGACTTAAGACCCAATCCGCTAGCGACTTCAGTATGGGACCGATCGCCATCCGCCTGGAACCGCCTGCACGATCGGCTACTGGAACGTGCGGCGACCCGGGAGCGAATTCCGTTAAACGAAGCGGTGCGTAAAATATACCCGGCGCACTACTCGTCAGATGATTGGTATAAAATGGTATTAAACCGCAATGCCCGGCTGAAGCTTAAGAAGTACAGCCGCAGCTCAGCTGTAACCGATTCCACAACGCTAAATATCCTAAGATCGATTGAAGACCGATCGCTAATCATAATTCCAAGCTTAGAATTTGAAAATCTTAAACGCTAAACCGTTAAGGTTAATAAAGTCCAGGCACAAAAAGGATTGTTAGTCTTTTTCGTTGCCGTCGAGCAAGGGCGTGCTTGAAGCTTCTTTAAAAATCTAACGGGCGTACCTGCCGATTAAACTGGCTTGGGCTATGACCTTGTCTTCCATGGCTGCTTCCACATCTTGCTTAGTGACATTCTCATTAAGCGTAAGCGGTTGCGATAAAGCATACAGTTTAAAATGGTAACTATGAGTTCCGTTTGGAGGGGACGGACCGAAGTAGCTGTTTTTTCCGGAGCTGTTTTTGCCTACCACCGAATTGTCCGGAAAAGAATCCTCCTCTATCACTCTAGTTTTCGGCGGTATATTAAATACTACCCAATGATCATACGTTTTACCGGGTCCATCGGGGTCGTTAGCAGCATCCGGGTCATCGACAATTAGTACTAACGTTCTAACCTGTTGTCCTACGCCGCTAATAACCAGCGGCGGGTTGATATTGTCTCCGTCGGCCGTATAGCGTATAGGTATAAGTCCACCGTCAGTAAAAGCGGGGCTGCCAATTGCTAAGTTACTGTCTACCATATCAGATTCAATGTAGTGCTTGAGTTTCGAAAGGGATATTAATTTTCTTACGCTAAGGTTAAATTGTTAGGTAACGAAATAGTCGTTTATTTGGACGCATGCCATTCCCGCCATATCAGTCGGTGGATAGGGACAAGACGCGGAATATCCCTTATACCGGGTATAAACGGCACTAGCAGCAAAAAGATAGTGGCGACACCGGTAAGATAAATCGCTATGAGATCCGCATTTGCAGAGGTGCTAAATCCGGGCACATGGTACCAGAGAGTATACAACCATAACCAGGGTTGTCCCGGATAGGATCCGGTTTCATTCATTACCCCCCACTGGGTGCTATATAAATGTTCTTTTTTGGCGATAGAACTGAAGTAGTTGCCGTCTTCAATAAACAGTAACGGCTTCGTGTAGTCTGTTCCGTAAAATTGCTGCTGGGCTAACAAGCTGGCATCTAGTGCCCCGCTTCTAGCCATAGCCAACTCGCTGTCGACCAGTTCCGGAACCGGTCCGTCGTTTGCCTTCGGTATCACGGGTTGATGGTTTTTAAATTTTACTTTCGTTATAACCTTCAGATAGTTAGATGCCCAAGCTCTCTGTAGTGACAAATCCGCATTATTATACCGTCTTAAGGCTAAAGTAAGCTTTTTGTTTCCGGGAGACAGATTTTTTAAAGGCTTTAAAACGAACGTTTGAGCTGAGTTTATAGGCGTATGTACCCCTGCTAACAGTTGCCAGCTTACGCCTATCTTTTGAACGTATTGTGTGCCGTGATTGTATGGCGGACCATAATTGGCGGTCTCACTCGTACCGGCAAGCTCACTGGCTGCAGTAGCCATAAAATCCGCTGGTGCCAGTTTAGACCAGGTTTCAATTGTCAGACTCGGCGTATCGGGAGAAGACATAATCGTCGCCAGCGCAAACACCACTATCAGCACGATAACGGTTGCAATTGTACCTTCTTTTAAAATGTCATATCTTTTGGTCGGTCCTCGCCACGCAGCAGCTTCGGCCGCTTTAAGCGCCCGCTTGGCAGCTCTCCCCTTAGCCTTTTGGATGGGGTGAGATACGCCTCTAATCCTAACTAGAATAATGTGCGCCCCGACCAGAGATAATAGTATTAAAGGCATCAATACTATATGCCAGGTAAGCATTTGACCGAAATTTGTAAGTTTAAAAAATGATCCGAGCCCGGTAGCGTTAACGGCATCCTTGCCATTGGTCGCAATCCATTGCGAGTCAAAGTTTTGTTGTGACAGGTATCCTGTAAAACACTCTACTATAGAGGCTAGGAAAGCCAGTACGCCGCTCATCCAAGTTAAAGCACGCTTACCTCTCCAGGCAGCCATCCAGAACTTACCCCACAAATGAATAACCATGAAGGCCATAAACATTTCGACACCCCAAAGGTGCAGGCTATTGAAAAAATGCCCTACGCTGCTATCGTGCCACCAATTAACTCCGCCGATCGCTAGCACTATACCTGAAGCCACGACTACCCCTAAGGATGCCAAAGTAGCTACACCGAACACATATATCCACGATGCTACATAAGCCGGCTGGCGATCAGGTAATAATTTAAGCGGGGGTAATACTTTAAGTAAAGCGGTCCTGGCTCTAGCCGTCCACATCTGCTTAGTTTCCGGAGGTGGCAGCGGAATAGGTGTGTGCTCTTCCGGAGGTAATAATGTCTTACTTTTAGGAAACGGTAAGGTAACTGCCAGCCCGAAAATTACCAGCATCACCGCAATTAAGATTAGATTGGCCAATGAAACAGTAAATATCGACCAGTGGATATATTTCTGAGGCTGGTTTAAGTTAACCAGTGCGGCCGTTATGTTCAGTAACATACTTTGATAGAGTTATATTATCGACTTATAAAACTACCTAGATCTAAGCATAAGAGTTATATCTAAGTCAATCTACGCGCTCACAGTTATAGCTTCAAAGCGGTTAAAATGCTGGCCGGCATCTGCTGAATTTGCGTCCCTGTTAGCTGAGGGATAGCAGGACTTTTTTGAACAGTGTTTGGATTTAAGTATTGTAGTGACATCAAACCGTTCAAAATAGATGTCAGCGGAATCGCTCCAGTAGGAGGGGTCACTTTAAGAGTTTGAGTAATCGGGGCAAAAGACAGATTGCCGTTAAACGAGTAGTTTGAATTAGGTTGATTGCCTTTAAAATTGGCCCGAGCCGTAAGGTTAACTTGGTTGGTGCGTGAATTCAGCGTAGCGTTAATATAAGCTGCAGCCGAACCGGTTTTGTCGTTGCCTACCGGATTTATGAAGAAATCATAGTTGTTACCGCCGTTATAGTTAAACCCGATATCTATATAGTTAGTCAAAGGGTTGTATCCGCTTTTATATATCGGTATACGTAATTTATAGAGCGTGCGAGTACTTAGATTAACCCAGGCAGTAAGATAATCCGATGCACTAATGTGACTCGCATTGTTTTCCAGTGTCTTGCAGGCATTAGTGATAGCTGCCGAAGCGCTCAGACCGGTTTTCAGATACTTGCCTAGGCCGCTCCGGTTAAGGTTATTACATAGGGCACCGATATACGATGCAAAATGTGCATCATTTATCCCAAGCTTATAGCTGTAGGTGTCAATTCCGTCCACCTTCTGCCGATTATAGTTTTTCACCACCCGGAAAACCGCAGTCTGCTTATTAGTGGTAAACAAGTATTGCTGGTTGGTTAAATTCAGTGCGCGCAAGAAAGATATGACATCCGACTTGGTCAAAGTCAAATTATTCGCCGACCCTGATTGTTGAATGCTGTTTTCAATGTCCGATATGAAATTATGATCGATTTCAATCCATTTTCCGTCGAAAGCAGTAATTTTCGGTGACAGTGTTCCGCCTAATATGTTGTTATTCAATGTTTTAAGCCCGCTGAGTTTAAAATATATATCCGGAGTATTGTTGCCGGGCGTAGTTATTCCCCGCTCTTCAAGATTTAAGTTTGCCACACCCAGGTCGATATTAGCCGATACCGTACTGTCCTGATTATCACCATAGCTTGCGTCTAGATTGCCGGTAATGTTTTTACCGGGCAACGATAAATTAAAGTGACCGTTTAAATTGACTCCTGAATTGTGAACCGCCTGACTTTGGTTCAGATAATTTACAAGCATAGTGGTTCCCAGATTCATATTGCTCAGGCTCTGGTTCCAGACGAATGACGGGCTCATGTACACGCCGAAATATGCGTACGCTCCTCCACCCCCTAATAACAGGATGAATGCTGAAACAATTGGTATAACCAGTCGTTTGGTGAAACGCTTTCGTTTTTGCAGCACGGGTGGTGTTTGTCCGGGCGGATTGGAAAAATTGCTTTGATTACCGCTTGGAGGAGATACCACGATGCCTGCAGACAAATCGCTAGCCGTGCCAGGAGGAGTTTGTGCTGTCATTTCCGCAAGATCCGTGGTATTCGCTAGAGATAAAACATGCTGGCTTGTGGTTGTGTTTGTGACGGCTGGCTCTTCATTACCTAAAGACGAAGCGAGGTTACCGGATAGGGCGGGCTGGGAATAGACAGGCCGGCTGACTGTTGCCGAAGATTCTGGATTTTGCAAGCCTATTTCCTCCGACAGAGGATGACTGATTGGACTTAAAGCCGGCTGGTTGATAACGTTAGGAGTCTCGGATTGAACTGGTGGAACCGGCGAATTTAACTTTAAGTCCGGAGATAACGGTTGAATTACTTTCGGTTTATGTTGGTTAAGTAAAGGTTGTTGGTCAGGAGGCGGCATAATTTTTTTTTGTTTATTTAATTATATTTTCACGCTTATGCTTTAAAAACTATTATTGCATAACCCTTAGTAAACACATAGTGCTAATTTAAAAATTTATTTAAGTTATGGAATTTTAGTTCAAGTTAACTGGTAGCTACTCGGGTTTAAAATTAACACCTGGCTATAAAAAAACAGTCTTGGCTAAGAACAGGTGTTTAAGGTATGATTAGATAATCTAGATATGGAAGAGTTAGAAATTTCACAATCGGGTGAAGGTCAGGATAATAACCCGTCCCCGGCCAAACGGGCAGCCAAGCTTGCAGTAGAGCAAGTTGTGAATTTCCCGGAAATTGGCGATCACATAACCTTAGGACAAGAATAATTATTGGGTTGTACCCTGCCAACTGACCGTAAAACTGGCGCCGTCATTGCCTAGATTCGACGGGGTGGCTATTACTTGTCCGGAACTACTGACCATAGCTACACTGAACGAACCGGCGGTAGCTATAGTATCTGTGACACCGTTAATCACTACCGAACCGTTACTGAAAGGAATGGTTCCGAAATCATCCAGCGGATACAATTGACCGGTATTGCTACTAGGATCTTCTTCTATCCACTCGGCGGAAGATAGGTTGGAGACATAAGAAACGTCCAGGTTAAACGTCTGGTTATTTGTTGTATCTTCCAGCGTGATATCCCAT
The DNA here is from genome assembly GCA_021799575.1 of bacterium. Taxonomy (GTDB): domain Bacteria; phylum Patescibacteriota; class Saccharimonadia; order Saccharimonadales; family UBA4665; genus JAJZWH01. Next base: position 44,321 of record JAJZAD010000002.1, read on the forward strand.
TTACCAGAAGAAACTTGTTTCAATGAAGCCTGAATCGTATCACCCGGTTTGACCATCAGGTTCGGAATATTAACCGCGGCATCAGGTAACATTTCGTAAAAAGCCCCCTCTGTTGCCTTTCCGTTAGCGCTGACCGTGTCATCCGTACCGACTTGTATTAAGTCGCTAGAAGTAATTCCGCCGATTCCGATCCAAGTAGCATCGGTAGAGGTCGTGCTGCCGTTGCCCGTCGGTGACGGTGTAACCCAGGTAGCGGAAATACCGCTGTAACTTAATCCTGATTGATCAGCAAAATATCCTGCCCAGTTAGTTGAAGTATAGTTGCTGCTATTAGTAGTGGAAGAGCTTCCCGTAGACGAACCGCTACTGCTGCCGCTTGATGTGCCGGTACTGTTAGTAGAAGTGTTGCTACCGGAGCTTGTACTGGTTGAACTGCTACTCGAAGATGACGGAGTCAACGTCGGTACACTGCTATCGGGAGATGGCGATACTGTTGCTGTAGTTGGCGGTACAGCGGCAGGTTTAGTAGCAACGGATACAGGTTTGGGGGATATAACAGGCGGCGATACGCTTGGGGGTTCAACGATGGTAATCGTAGGCTTAGGTATAGTTTTTGGCGTAGCAGGTCGAATCGGACTGATCATTTCTTGAGATTTGTTTGAACTGGAGGATGGTAAAAGCGTAAGCCGTATCAACGGTGGTGCAAATAAAGTAGTGATTAATAAGACAAAGGCTACTACACCGAATAACGGTATTAGACGCTGATGCGCTAACCGTACCAGTTGACCGACCAGCTTGCCTAAAAGTTTTAACATGATGGTTTTTGTTTTGGGTTAGGACACCTCGATTATATCATTAAAACAAGTAGTTAGAGGTTATCCGAGGCAACTAACCAAGACATTCGGTTTTTTGTTATACTGGTGCTTAATATGGATAAAAATACAAGTAGCTTTGAGGACTATGACAACCGAGAGCTAGCCTTAAAATTCACCGAATCAAGAGGTACGGATAAAAATACAGGCGCCGAAATTATGCGCCGGGTAATTATTAAAGCCGGATTAAATCCGGACGAGTGGAGTGAACGGATATTGAAATCTAATTCCGGCGAACCGGTTAGGGACTCGGAGGGTAATCTGGTAAAGGTAGCCGACTATTTATGCGACACCCCATTAGACCCAATGCATCAGCGAATGGCGGCAAGAGGAATACTGGAATTCTTGCTGGCAGGTAGTATTTCCCCTGAAGAGAGAATGGCAATGGCAGATACAATAATACAGCGGACGCTGTGACGCAGGGATCATAAATGAGCCCGGAGTCGTTGCCCGGCACAGGATCAAATGAGGTCCTATCTTCGAACAGTTTAGGGCATCCCGAAACAGTCATTAACCAGTCACTAACCTCAACCGAGAGCCTTACCTTCACTGCTTCGTTGTCAGAGGGCAGTCACAGCAACATAGATTTGTCTAACATTACCCCCGAACAAATAATCAAAAACTGCCCGTATTTTAGTAACCTGGCTAGACAGGATCCCGAACTGGCTAGAAAAAAGGCTGAAACATATTCGTCCGACCCGGAAAAAATACGGGGCGCACATCCTGATCTGTTTTTGTCAGCCAATCAACAAGAGGACAGTGAAGATAACTTCTGGGAGGCTTTGAGTAAACAATATGCTTCTTCGAAACCAGCAGCAAACCACGATAAAGCAAAAGCTGACGAAAGTATACGGGAGCATAAAAAATCACCATCAAAAGTAAGGCCGGAAACGCAACCTGATCAAGATTCAAAGCTCCCGGAGCAACCATTATCTCCCGCAGTTAGAGAACCGTCGATTGATCCCAAGCCAAACCGCATAAGTCATCGAGCCACTAATCACGAACCCGATTCTGTTAACCGAAAAGATACAGCTGCGGTATACAGTGTAAGCGAAGATGGTTCTAAAAAGACCGAACCGAATAATACCCGAACTAAGCAAACGATTCATGAACCGCAAACTAATATAGCTGATCGGTTATCCAAAACTGCTGAACTTAGAGACATCACTTTCCAAAAGGAAACGATAGTTGGTGGGGCTGACAAACAGCGGCGAGAATCGTTAACAACACTGCGGGGATTCAGTTCTAAAAAGACCGAACCGAATAATACCCGAACTAAGCAAACGATTCATGAACCGCAAACTAATATAGCTGATCGGTTATCCAAAACTGCTGAACTTAGAGACATCACTTTCCAAAAGGAAACGAT
>JAJZAD010000002.1:46661-117160 GCA_021799575.1 bacterium
AGTTGGTGGGGCTGACAAACAGCGGCGAGAATCGTTAACAACACTGCGGGGATTCAGCCAGCAAACTGACGGTGGCGAACCAAAACTACATATGAGTCAAGTTACACCTAATATACCGGTTTCACGTCCCGGCAGCTCAGACTACGAGTCGATACGGATAGAGATATTGGATCATGACGATATAGCAGAAGAGCTGGCGAGCGTAAACTTAATCGATGACGTAGATGAATATATGAACGTGTTAGATATTGCGACTCCAGAACCGGTTGTTGTATATCCGTATAGGAAAGAATCATATGATCCAATGCAAACTCCTGACAACTCAGATAAGAACAACTTTGAGCTGACAGCGGACGAAGATGTTTTTGATAACTTTCAAGAAGATCCCGATATACCAGCAGAAAAAACTAATCCACCCTTAGGAATGGATGTTGATCAACCCTTACCGGTTGGTGTAGACCAGTCCAACGAGCCGGCAATACTCAAAACTAAATTGCCAGATTTTACACCTCAACATGATCAGGTGATTTTGCAATCGGATGAGAACATAAGAATCCACTCCCGCCGAGCGGATGAACCTGACTATAATCAAACGGTGTTGAAAACATACACCGCATTGACGGCTTTTAACCAAGCCATCAATAATGAAGAAGCTCAATTACCCGAGGATAAAATTGTAGATAGTGCGAAAAGAACAATTGCTAAAAAAGAGATAAAGCCGACTATGGCTTCTTCGGAGTTCGAGCTATTTATGTCAAAGCAGACAGTTTCAATAGAACCAGTAACTTTAGAGGTAATTCGTAACAACGTCAACCGTCAACCGCTTGAATATACCCTCGTCCAATTAACTGAATGTTTGAGTGAAACTAACGAATCAGTTGCTGAACCGGAACAAATTGAGCTGAACCGGATCTTACAGGAATTGGCAACTGAGTTTAAAGACAGTTTTGTTACCGAGACGGCAAATGAGTCTAAACTGTCTATTACCCCTGGGTTAACCGAAAAACTATTATTACTCATGCAAACCCTGGGTTATGCCGACCCTGAAAGCGCTCTAATCGGTCTTGTAAAACGACATGGTATCGAGTTTCTAATGCAAGCGTTAAAATACCTGGGTCTTTTGGCTAACGAATTTAATCGAAAAGAGTTCTCAACCTCATTCCGTCCATCGCTTTCCGCCAATACGGATGACAAGAGTCTTTTCGCAAATATCGGCAGAGTTTTGTTGAGGTTTCTTATAAGCGTCGGCCTTAACCCCGTACTAAACGAAGGTTAAGCATAGTTTTGTTAACCGAACTGTCAGTTTTTTCTCAAGTTATGCGCTACTATAAGACTTGAAGCAAATGTTTAATGAAAGTCGCATTGTTCGCTCAGAAGGCGGATGCGTTACAGTGACCGAATTCAATGTCGATAAGACAACCAAGGAATTACTATATTCATGAATAAGCTGCAGCGCTTATTAGAAATTGCCTGGGGTATGCTTCCGTTTATTTTTCTCGGATTGATTGTATTTTTGAGTTTTTATGATTTAACTGCTGCCGCCGTCATATTGTTAATTTTTACCGTCGCCTGGTTTATAAGACTTATCGGCTATGCATACAGACTGGTGCTCAGTTTTATAAGATACAGATTCGCTTGTCGCATAGACTGGAAAGCAAAACTGGTAAGCCTGAATGCCGAACTGCAAGAACCGCCTAGTCAAAAGATCGGGTTTTGGCAACGCCAGAGCGAAAAATGGTACTTAAGATTGAAGTTGAAAACATCGACCGCCGCTAAACCGATCGATCCTTCCAGGATCTACCAGGCGATAATTATCACACTCTATCTTGAACCGGCCGCTTTAATCGAGTCCTCGATTAAAGCCCTGTTAGCTAGCGACTATGAATTATCCAAACTTATATTAATAATCGCTTTCGAAGAAAGAGGCGGAAGTGCAGCCCGGAAAACAGCCGAACAACTGGTAAAACGCTATGGTACAAAGCTAAAGCTTGCGGTTGCGGTTCAACACCCTAAGAACATTAACGGCGAAGTTAAGGCCAAGGCGGGCAATATAACTTACGCTGCCAAATGGCTGAGTGAGTACTGCCGAAAAGAGCATATCAATCCGTCAGACGTGTTAGTCACTACGCTTGATGCGGATAATAAGCCGCATCCGCAATATCTCGCCGAATTGGCATGGACTTACAGTCTTACGGCTGAACGCACAACACATTCGTACCAGCCTATTCCCCTATTCACTAACAATATTTGGGATGCCAGCGCGCCTATAAGAGTTATTGCAGCAGATATCAGTTTCTGGTTCATGATGGAACAATCTCGGCCACGCCGCTTGAGATTATTTTCGGCTTATGCCCAAAGCCTTAAAACCCTGGAAGATGTAAAATATTGGAACGTAAAATCCGTAGTTGAAGACGGGCATCAGTACTGGCGCAGTTACCTTGCCTTCGGCGGTAACCATAAAGTACTTCCGATTTGGTTACCGATTTATCAGGACGCGGTCATAAGCAGCACGCTGTATAGTGCGATGAGAGAACAGTTGCGCCAGTTGCTCCGTTGGGCATGGGGTACTGCCGATACACCGTACTTGATGCTGCAAGCTTTAAGTCATAAAAATATCGGCTGGACGAATAAGCTGGTACACATTTATAGACAGGTTGACGATTATATATCTTGGGCAACTACCCCGCTAATACTAGCCATAGGAGCATGGTTACCCTGGCTGTTAAGAAACGACGTTAGCGGATCTACCGATTTAGCCTTTAAATTATTCCATGTCATTGTAGGACTACAGCTATTAGCTTTCGGGGATTTATTGATAGGCATAAGCATATATAAGGCCTTGCTGCCCAAAAGACCAAACAAATATTCCTTTACCCGCTCTTTGGCTATGATTTTGCAATGGATATTAGAACCGATTTTACTAGTAATTTTTATCAGCGGAACTTCTTTAAGCGCCCATTTTCGACTTATAATTGGTAAAAAGTTAGAGGTTTTTCATGCCACGTCCAAAACTTATTCCGGTTAAGGAACCATTTGCGAAGGACTTTCTATGGGGAGCAGCCACATCCGCTCATCAAGTCGAAGGCCATCAGCATAATAACTGGTCGGTGTGGGAAGCCAGCGTGGCAGACAAACTGGCTAAAAACGCAAGATCCCGCCTAATAAATACGGTCCCCGATTGGAAAGCCATTCAAGCGGAGGCCGAGGATCCGGTTAATTACATCTCCGGATCTGCAGCCGACCATTATAACCGCTATGAGGAAGATTTTGACCTGTTAAAAAGTCTAGGCTGCAATGCTTACCGTTTTTCAATTGAATGGTCGCGAGTGGAAACAAAGCCCAATCAATATAACAAGGCAGCGTTAACCCATTACCGAAATATGGTACAAGCACTCAAAAAGCGTGGCATAACGCCAATGGTCACCCTGCACCACTTTGCGGATCCGATCTGGCTAGAAGATAAAGGCGGTTGGCACGGTCCGGCAGTAGTAGAAAGCTTCACCGCATTCGCCCGAGCGATCAGTAAGCAAATTGGGCAGGACATCGATTACTGGTGTACTGTTAACGAGCCTGGTAGCTATCTATTGCAACGCTATCTAGGAGGCGGAGCTTGGCCGGCATGGCCGACAACGGTTATGAATCCCTCTTTGGGTTATAAGTACCTTAAAAACGTTATAAGTGCCCATAAGAGCGTAAGAAAAGTTATAAAAGAAGCAAATCCGAAGGCAATGGTGGGGATTGCGCACGGTCTGTTAGATTACCAGCTTGGCCGGCATGATCCTTTAAGCTGGATATTCAAAAAACAATTAGATTATATTCCCGATACCTATATTTTAAATCGAATTAGGAACGATACTGACTTTATAGGGGTAAATTACTATATGCGGTTGTTAATAAAGTCGAGATTATCATCGCCGCAATACTGGACTATAAAAAAAGCTCACGATGATCCTGCTAACGACATGGGATGGGGCATCTATCCGGCAGGTTTGTATAACATCACCCAAAAACTAATTCGTTATAATTTACCGCTTATAGTGACGGAAAACGGTATACCCGACACCAAAGATAACCTTCGAGGAAAATATATAAATGACCATTTAGCCGAACTGGCCCGTTCCATAAGTGACGGAGCCGACATCCGTGGTTACTTTTATTGGTCATTATTAGATAATTACGAATGGAGCGAGGGATTTTGGCCTAAGTTTGGCCTGGTTTCAATAGACAGAAAAACCAAGAACCGGACCTTACGTCAAAGCGCGCTAGAATATGCAAGCCTAATAAAGAAATATTCCGCTTAAGGTTTAGTATTTAAGCCAAACGAGAATAAAAAATTAGAAAAACAGTTAATCCTTATCAGGCAGCACAGAAGTCAACCGGCATTTCCTTATTCCCCAGTAACAATTTAGAATCTTGCGCGTTGCATATCCGGCTGTATTTAATCCCGCAGCGTTAACACCTAATCTAGCGCGCTCATCGCAGATTATGCCCCCAACACCTGAGTAACAAAACCAACCACATTACCCGAGTCAAGAGGCCAGCACGCGACACCAGGCTTTTAGCAGCACGGTACTAGCTGGGCTTAAATGGCTATCGAAAATTGTTTAGGCTAATAAACACAAAATAACTTACTGTTTGTGCCCCGCTGCGGTTTTAGTGGCTTTAAAATACCTCTTGTAAACAATACGGCCTGCAACCAAGAGTATGAAAGCGATAGTAATATAAAGCTCAACATGCAAAAAAGCGGATAAATGCGAACCGCCATAGTATCCGATTAAAGACCAAAAGACAACCCACAAGAACGCTCCGATGACATTAAACACCAGAAATTTGAGCCACCTCATATCACTGATTCCGGCAACCAGACCGTTTAACTGCCTCAAACCGTCAATGAATCTGGCAATTGCTACTATTTTTCCTCCGTGACGGTTAAAGTAATGTTCCGCCTTATCTAGATGCTCCTTCTTAAGACGTACATAACGCCCGAATTTTAGTATTAACGGTCTTCCTCCAAAATCTCCGATAGCAAAACCGACATTGTCACCGAGTACGGCAGCGATAAAACCAACCAGGATAACAAATATAATGTTTAGCTGCCCTAAACCGGCATAAAAAGCCGCCGCTATAAGGACTGTCTCCCCGGGAACCAGCACCCCAAAATCTTCTAAGAACAACATTCCGGCTACAGCAAAATAACCGTAATGAATTATTAAGGGCGCCAGGGTTTTAATGTAGCTTGGAACGTTAGCCGCCAAATGAACCATTGCTATTGCTTTCTAGGGATTAAGATTGATACCGGATTTAATGAAATTAGTCATTAGTGGAGCGTTTTGGTCGTTCGCCGTAAGCGTCGGTAGTCCGAATAGATATTCAATAGTATGTAGCAAAGAGTAATGGTTAAAACTCAGATTCGATTGATAATGAGTCTTAGCCGCCGAACCGGCAATCACCGTAGCTATATGGTTGTCGGATAAATTACCTTCGTCCCAGGTAATTATTAACAGTGAAGGAGTAGACGCAAAAGCCGGTGATTGAAGAATCGGCGGCACGTTTTGACTGAGCCAACTATCTCCGGTGGCGATGCTACAGTTATGCATGTCATTACATAAGTTGGGCGTAATAAAAGCGTAATTCGGTGTGGTCGAGGCCGATTTAAGGTCTGAAGCAAGATTAGAATAAGGTACCACGTGTGCGTCACAACGCGAACTGTTATTGACGATATCGCTGTAATAGAGGAAAGGAACGTGTTTTGTAGCGAAATCACTGCCGTAGTTCAGCTGATAGCACGGAGAAGGCATGCTCTCCGCATATTGCTTCCAGCTTAATCCTTTAGCTTGCAGCTCATCGGCAATATTGGCCACGTTAACTATGCAGCCTGCACCGGGAGGATTGCAGTCGGTAGTTATGCCGTCAGTCGAGCCGCTGGTCAGTGCCAGATAGTTGGGAAGACTCGGATGAGTAACCCCTGAGTAATCCGTCGCTAACGAATACTGATCTGCCAGACTGTTAATATACGGCGCCGCCGGGTTGCCAATGATACTACTTTCGGTTTGGTTTTCCATGACTATCAGAAAGATATGCTGGATTGTATTATTGGCGGACGGTTTAGGCGAACTGTTGCTAGAGCCATTGGTTCCGGATATTTTTGGTTGTGAAATCGTTTGCTGATGCCGGCTTGTCTTGGTTGTAGACGTTGGAGACGTATTGTGTACTTCCAGGTAACTAACAATAGCGCCGACCACAATCAATAAAATTAAAATCAGAGATGTGGCCTTCGAGTGATGAAATTGACGGTTGTTTGACTTGCTCGAAAACATACAATTCTTAATCTACTGACCTTTCCTGACTAATAAAAAAATGCTCGGTCCGAAATTAACTTTAGCTAGTGGGCGCTGCAATGAGTTCTCGATTGCGAGCATTGTTTTAGGCGATAAATGTCTTTTCAGTATCCCCCTGCGCAAGTTAGAGACCGAAAGCTTGGCTTCGAGTCTGAAGCCGATTTGTTTTAGGGTTGACTCCACCGTTAAGGGATTATGGTTTACAAACGGCGTATCATCTCCGCGCCCATTAGCTCGTTCTCCAATCGGGACAGGAGTTTTTGGTACGCCCTTAAACCTCGTAAGATATCTCATTCGGTTAATAAAATGGGCCTCATTGGCAATTTCGATCAGAGCTATACCGTCAGGTTTAAGAGTACGGTAAATCTCGGAAAACACCTTGCCCGGTTCGGGTAGGTGATGCGTGACCCTGATCATTACCAATAAGTCTAACGAGTTATCCTTTGCCGGAACAGTATCTTTTGTAGCCTGCAACTCGTAATCGACCGGCAAGCCCTTAAGTTTAACCCTAGCGGCATTAAGCTGTTTAACCGATGGATCGACCAGGATAACTCGATCCGAGTACTCGAGCAACTTGGGGGTTACGCGTCCGTAACCGCCCCCGTAGTCCATAGCCAGTGAAAAATGACGGCCGTTTAGAAGTTTATCGATGGCGATCATCTCAGCATTATGTTCGTAATCGCGGCCTTGCCAAAAGTCTTCGTAGTTATGGTCTTTATCATCATAATAATTAATCTTATTATTTGCTTGGGTTGTCATAACTTTCAAAATTTACAGCTTACGCCTCTCCTTTCTCAGGGGTAAGTAAAAATGTCGATTTTTAATTTTGGACTTAATTAGCGGTTTTGCTTTTTAGGCGTAGCCGGAAAAGAAGTCAACTTTTATGTTAGCACGAGTTATGCCTAGATCACTTAGATCCCTTTTAATATCCTCCGTCATGGCCAGCGGCCCAGAGATATAAAAAGTTCTCTCATTGAAATCTTCCACTAATTTTTTAATTAAAGCTCCGTTAATCCTGCCGTGAACGGCATAATCCAGTTGTTCGGACTTCCTATTACTGCCGCTTAATACATAATAAATCTGAACGCCGAGTCGGTCTCTGGCCAGTTCAAGCAGTTCTCTATAAGCCAGATGATCGACATCTTTATCGCCGTATATTAATATGATGTCCCGTTGCTCCCGTTTGTCGATTAAATATTTAATCATGCTTCTGAACGGAGTAATACCTATTCCTCCCGCAATAAACACCAGCTTGCGCTGCCGATCGCGCGGCATTATGAAGTCGCCGCTGAGACCCGAAGCGACTATCGACTCTCCGGGTTTACTATTAATTAGCGCATGCTTATAACTGCTACCGTCCTGGTAAAATCTCACACCAAGACGGATATCCGATTCCGTTGGTGAAGAGGCAAGTGTGAAAAAACGCCTGGACCCTCGACTATCCGTATTTTCGTGGGGTAAGGTAAACTCCATATATTGTCCCGGTTGGTAGCTAATTTTATATTCGGGGGCATATACGAATTCCCCACTGTCCGCAGCAATGGCATATTTTCTAACCAGTACCGGAAACAATTTGATCTTGTTACTGAAGATAAAGGCAAACAGGTTGCCAATAACCAGTGCCGCTTCAGGAGTGGTATAGACGTGCCCGATATGAAACTGGGGTGCCATGACCGCTCCTACGATCGCTCCGTAAACTATACGTTTGAATTTAGTGTCCGGTTGGGTCAGAGGTTCGGTCAGCATAACGAAACCTAGGAAAAAGACTGCTGAATTGAGCACCATATTTTTGAGATTGGTTGCGGCTGACGCTCCAGAAGTTATGGCGTAGATCAATGTCACAACGGTAGTGGTAATCAAAAATGAGAAAACCATGCTTTCCCGGCGGACTTTGCGCACCACTAAAATACCCCCCAGCACTACGAATGGCGTCATTGAAGAGGTTGCTACCCACCAACTGGCGGATTGATGCGGACCGATAGCGGTTAAGAACACCCCGATGGCAGCCGGATTAAAAATATGCTTTCCGCGGTAAGAAATAATATATTTTGATGCCATAGCCAATCCGGATACGGCCAATAAAAACAGTAGGCCGAAACCGGTCGGCTTGGATGGAACAATCAAAGCAAGAATCAGTCCGGTCAAAATTGAGGACTCCGGATTTAGAGGGGCCCTGAATATTGAAGCCAGAACTTTATTTACGGCCCAGCAAGCAAAAACCAACACGCTTGAGGAAATAGCTATATCCAGTCCCGAGTAGTGCATAATGCCGGATGCGCTGAATAAAATCGCGATCAGCAATAAACCCACCAGGTAGTACAAGAGCAACCTATACATTGACACCTTATTAATCAGCTTATCGATGGGTTTTAAGATTGAATCTAACATAAGGCCTCGATTCCGGGACTGAAAACCGCCTTCCCCCCGACTTCGATTTGGTAAACCTCAAATCCCGGCAGCGTGCTAATAAAGTTAACACCGCCTTTGCCCATGGCGAAAGCAGCCGTCGCAAAACGATCGGCCTCGAATATGTTCGGCCCGACAACCGTCAGACTGACAACTCCTCGTGGAGTCTCGTAATTATTAACCGGATTATAAATGTGATCGCCACGGATATATGGACCGCTAGTGGCTACGCCTAATCCTGAAACCTTAATCACTTTGACGATTTCATGAATATTGAAAGGGTTGCGGATACCGACCGCCCACGGCTCACGATTTTCGTTCAGCCCCTCGGCTTGTATATCCCCACCGGCTTCAATGTAGAAGTCAGATAAACCTCTGGTCTTAAGCAGTTTAATCGCGTTATCGATAGCCCAACCTTTTACCAGCCCTGATGGATCGATGTAACCGTCCCGGTTAATGTTAAAATATCCGCCGCTTACCTGTCTGGTCTCTTCGCACAGTTGCATGACCAATTTCATGTCTCCGGACCAGTCCTTAGGTTTTAGACCCTTATTAACCAAACTCAACTCGCTGTCTTCCTTGTATGGACTAAACCGGAGGTCGACCTCACGAAAGTAGTTAAAAACGGCTTCTAACGGTTCGGGGTCGTTGGTCCCTACCGCCTCAATTGTAATCGGCATGCCCATAATGATGCGTGTCAGTTTTATAGTCATTTTCTACAGCTTAAGCCTTACTTAGTGCACTTTGAAGAGACTGGATAAATGCCTCTGATGTGAATGTGGCTCCGGAGATAATTTGGACATTGGCATTTTGGGATTGAATCGTTTCCTGCTTTAGATAGGGTATTGCTTGCGAATTAATATAGACCGAAGTAGGGTGCGTATTCGGATATTGGAGAAACTTAACATCGGTTATTCTCCCGCCGCTTATACTGACTGACACTTGAACGTTACCGTAATAGGCGTTAGCCGCGCTGCCCACGTAAGTACCATCCTGATAGGCTCCGTTCGAAGTCGAGGTTGAGGAACTACCACTACCGCCAGAAGAAGTAGAGCCACTGTTCGATGATGATTGACTACTGTTATTTGCCGATCCGTTAGAGCCGGTGGCAATAGTTTTAGCCGGCACATTACTCAGTGATGACGGTTTGAGTATAACCGGACGCTGGTGCCTGACCCCTAACGAGTAAACGGCATAGATGCCTAACACTCCTAATCCAAGTATTACTTTTTTCACTAGTGCTAAATTTTGCCAAACACCACTGTGTTTTTGCTGATAACCTTTCTATATATTAATAGCGCACACTAAAAGATTGTTTACCTGTGTTAATATTTACTTAAAGTATATGCCAGCAATCACTAAAGCCATCATCGCTGCCGCCGGATTCGGAACCCGCTTTCTGCCTCAGACAAAAGCTATGCCCAAGGAAATGCTGCCTCTTGTCGACAAGCCGATTATCCAATACATAGTCGAAGAACTAGTAGGTGTAGGCATACAAGACATAGTGATCGTCACCGGTCAAAACAAACGGAGCATCGAAGACCACTTCGATCGGCCGACCGAAGATCTAATATCCAACCTGAAAAACGGTGGCTCCAGCAAGCTACAGTATCTTAGAATGGTGGAAGATATCGCCAATTTAGCCAACTTCGTCTATGTTCGGCAAAAAGGCCCTTACGGCAATGGTACGCCGCTGCTCAATGTCGAGCACCTTATCCGCGACGAGCCGTTTATTTATACCTTCAGTGATGATTTTATTAAAGCTGATCCGCCACGATTCGCACAAATGATTGATGTCTATAACCAGTACTCATGTCCTGTGCTGAGCGTTATTAAAGCGAAGAGCAACGCCGACTATGAAAAATACGGTTTTGCAGGGGGTAAGCAACTCGCGCCGGGCCTAATTGACGTAGAGTCGATTATTGAAAAACCAGGCAAAGCTAAAGCGCCCAGCAACCTTGCCACTGTGAGCGGTTTTATCCTAACGCCGGACATTTTCGATTATTTACGCAAGGCTAGATCCGCCCTAAAACCGCAGGCGGAACTCTATAGTAACGATGCTCTTAAACTAATGCTCAAAGATGGCAAACGAATTATTGCCAGCGAAATTAAAAACGGTCGCTATTTTGACGCCGGTAACAAGCTCGGTTACATCAAGGCGGTAATTGAATTCGCGCTCGAACAAAAAGAATTAAACCAACCTTTAAGACAGTTTATTAAGACCCTCTAAGTACTTTCAAGGGTTATTGCCGGTACCGGTATTCGGTTTTAACTGCCGGTTAGAATTTATATGGATCGCTAGAGCCGCAATCGCCACCACCAAAAGCAGACCGGCAGCAATATATAAAGATATTGTCAAACCGTGCGCAAAGGCAGTGTAAGCCACTTTTGTCACTTGGTTAACTAGCGACGCATGAGATGCCAGTTCCGCAATAGATACGTGAGCACCCGCAGGCGTATGGCCGCCGTGGGTGATGGCATAAATTACAAATGACTGGAAATTAGTCGGCAGATGCATAGCCTGGAGTTTAGTCACCATTCCGGTCGTTAACTGCCCGTTGACGACTGATCCCAGTATTGCTACGCCGAAAACCCCGCCGAGCTCGCGAAAAGTATTAACCGTAGAAGCAGCCATACCCGAACGTGCCGGTGTAACTGTATTCAGTACCGATGATGTCATGACTACCAGCAAGATACCGAATCCTAAACCGGTAAGTGCTAAAGTCCAGGATAGAGCCGCCACGGTTACATTGGAGTGTATAACCTGCCGGAGGATGAGAATTCCCGCACCGGATAAGATCGATCCTAGGGCTACAAACGAAACCGTCCGCTCCTCGGAATAAATTCTGCCGGTTACCAAAGCGGCTATTACTATCGCAGCAGTCATTGATATAAAAGAAAGAGCTACCGCATACCCGCTAAAACCGGCAATGAATTGTAAGTATAAAGCTACAAAGAAAAATACGGCAAAAATACCAAAGTTGGCACTGAAGGCTACACTATTGGCAATTGAGAATTGTACTTTTTTAAATAACGCCACCGGTAGTACCGGATCTTGACGTTTTCTTTCAAACAAAACGAATGCTAACATTGCTAGAGCTGCTAAACCGAACAGTATACCGATTAGCGGGTTAGCATAGCCGTAATTTTCTCCTAGTATTACCGCTACGGCCGAAGCGCTAATCGATAATCCCCCAAGACTAAGTCCGATCAGATCGAGCTTTCTTCCTTCCCTATCGGCACTCTCAGGCAGGAAGAACCACCCGGCTATAAAAGCCAGCATCCCGAAAACGACATTGAAGTAAAACACACCCCGCCAATCGGAAAATCCGACTATAATTCCACCGATTATCGGTCCGAAGGCCAGAGCAATACCGCTAACGGCGGCCCATATACCTAGTGCCCTGGATCTGGCATGTGAATCCGGATAGATATGGCGGATCATTGATAAAGTACCCGGTTCACTGGCTGCGGCTCCTAGTCCCATGATTATGCGTCCGGCAATGAGCAGATCTACAGAATGGGCTAATATAGCAACAGCAGAACCTAAAACAAACAATCCTACACCGGATAACATTACTTTTTTTCGTCCGAGCAAATCGCCCAGCGTACCCCCGCTAAGCATAAACACTGCAAAGGCCAACATATAGGCATCGACTATCCATTGCAGATCTTGAACTCCCGCCGCTAAAGAGGATTGGACGTTAGCTAGAACAACGCTAACAATAGTGTTGTCCAGGAATGTTAAAAACAAAATAACGCACAAGACCAGCAACGAATAATGTCCGCTGAATCGCTTTATGAAGCGTTTAGTCATGGTCCCTAAAAAGCCATCGGCGGTTTAATGAATGTTTTTACAGATAGAAGGAGACTGGCCGGCCATACCCAGGAGTTGACATAAAGTTAAATCACTGACTAGCCACTTACCGTTGACCTTAACGGCGCTTCCGTTTTGGTCCTTGAGAACCGGTTGACCATTAAGATCAACCGTATAATTAACGCTTGCGGTAGAGGGGTTAGTGACATTGACACTGTTTAGCGTAACGCTGGGTTTTTCATTGGCTAACTGTGAAAACTCACCTTGCATGGCCTGAGAGAATTGGCTGCCATTCTGCAATAAGGCCGCTCTGGTGCTCATTGCGGTATTTGCCGCAAAGAATGTCACGTAACTGTCTTTGATACTGGTCGCGTCAGCTGCTTTTTGAGCTGCAGTAAGGTTATTAGAGTTAGTTTTATTGGTTTTATTGTTAGGAACAAAAATGATGATAAGAATTATTGCAAGAACCACTATCGCAAAAGTTACTATGCTCCAGATTGTTGATTTGGACATCGTATTATACTCCTTTCCTTGAATATTGGCTTAATAACCCGTAAAAATTACTATATACCCCTTTGATCTAATTGTTAAGCAAGAGGTTAAATCATTAAACTCGCGTGTAAAAAAACAACATGATTAGCTACAATAAACACTAATAATGCTAGCAGTTACCTATTCCGCCGCGATTTTAGCCGCACTGCTCAATGCGTCAGCTGCCGTAATCGAACGCCTGGCTACCGCTAAACCGGACGCAAAACGTTTATTCAGTCACCATTTTGTGTACGAGATGATTAAAAGTCGGCTGTTCTTATCCGGTTTCGGATTACAGGTTTTGGCGTTTGTCTTCCAAGCCATAGCCTTAAAGAACGGACCGTTGATTATCGTAATGCCGCTTATGACATCTGATCTGGTCTTTCTTTTATTGCTTATTCACTGGAAGTTGGGGATTCATATAAAACTTAGGGATGTCCTATCGGTGTTAATGATTATCCTCGGTTTAGCCGGCTTGTTTGCCGCAACTACTCCTACCCAAGGAAATCTGACTTATAACGCTACACCTTGGTTCATCTTGGTCTCGATAGTTACTCCGTTAGTGGTAATCTTAGCATTGATCATCCGCAAACTGGAGTCTGCCAATTTAAGGGCGCTGTTAGCCGGTTTTGCGGCAGCTATTTCATATGCCATGAACGCCGTTTTCGTAAAGCTCAGTTTAAATCTGCTAAATAAGCACGGTTGGGTTGTAATGCTAACCAGGTGGCCGATCTACGCTCTGATAGTCTCGGGACTAATATCCGTTTATTTAATGCTGAATGCTTACGGGTCCGGCCCTTTGGCGATATCGCAACCGGTTATGGAAGTGTTTGAACCGGGTATAGCAGTTAGTATCGGAATTTTAATCTTTGGTGATAGCTATAAGTATTCGCTTGGAGAATTATTCCTCGCTTTGCTGTTCGTCCTACTTTTAGCCGCCGGTATTGTAAGTCTGGGCAGTTCGCCGCGAATCCAAGAGGCTGGAGAGAGAGGTATTTAAGCTAAGGCTTTAATTACTTCCTCATCGCTAACTTCAGGAAAATTACGGTAGTAAGAACCGACCGAGACAGCAAAATCCGGATCGATAATTAATGCAATAAGCTCGTCCGCAGCTGCTTTAATTAAGCCCACCCGGTCTTTTGGAATTACCGGCACCGCCACTACTACTTTCAAAGGGTTTAATTGTCTTGCCTGTTGGATTGCCGCTAGCAAAGTAAAACCCGTTGCCACTCCGTCATCTACAATAAGCGCCAATCTACCTTTAAGTTTAGACGGCATCTTTCCTTGAGCGTATAGCTGCCGGCGTCTCTTAGCTTCTTGAGTCTCCCGTTCAACAATAGAGCGTAGCCAGACTTCAGATACCCCCTCTATTTCATTCACTAAAGTCCCGTCTTCGCTGATGGCTCCAATTGCAAACTCTGGGTTATCGGGGTGTCCGATCTTGCGCGGAATTAGCAGTTCTAGAGGCATATCCAGCTTATCGGCAACGATTTTGCCTAAGATCACTCCGCCTCTGGGAAGTCCGAAGACAACGCCGTCACGTCTTCTGAACTTACTCAACACAGCAGCTAAGTGGACTCCGGCTTCCTCCCTGTCTGCAAAAATCATTTTTCTGGCACAGTCCTTTATTGTTTACAGTTCGAGATTATGAGTAGTACAAATTTAAAAGACAATGGCTTACTTAACGGCTTAGGATTTTGGTCTAGCGTTAGCGGGCATAAATCTTTTTTTTCAGTCAATGCGTTTATTAAGTATTCATTGAACGTTAAGTCTAGTTACTGAGGTAGTCAGTATTCCGCCATCAATCAGTTGACAATTGTTTACCCGTGCTAAAGCTTTGGCTCTGGTAGTAAATGTAGAGTTGGTTACCACCATCGCCTGGTTGCAGCCGTAACTGGCCATACCCGCCACTGCTGACCTTATCGCGTTTACTCCTACCGGTTTGACTGATCTTTTAACTTGTACTCCTAGCCTAATGCCGAATCTCGTAGCGACAATATCTATGCCTTGATCAAAATATTCGGTTTTAAGCACGTCACTAAAGCCTTGACGTTTAAGCCAAACGGCAATTTGGTGTTCAAACTCTTCACCGCTCATGCTTTCCCACTTGGATGGTTGCAACCGGTTGTGTTTGAACGACCAAAGAGCTTTAGCGGCTAGGGAGAACAAAACGGTGCTTAAGATGAGCGCTAAGGCTAAAAGCGACCAAAACCATATATGACGGATTTTATCTGCCAGTACCACTCGGTAACGCCAAAATAAGGCCAAAACTAGCAATCCGAAAATTAAAAACCCTGATTCTTCCGTTTTGCCTTCATAACCATGGTTCATGCGGTAATAAAAAGTATATGCATACAATCCGGTAGGCTAAATCCAAGTTTCAGAATAACTTAAGATAAACGGGTCGCCATTCAGAACAGTTTGTTATGCAATCATATTTAGTTTTCAGCAAAGTCTTAAATTTCTTGATATAATTGCAACAGCGTTATGAAGTTGGTAATTATGATCCCGTGTCTCAATGAAGAGACTACTTTGCCTTTCGTACTAAAATCTATTCCCAAGAAAATCCCGGGTATCGATAAAATTGACATTTTAATTATCGATGACGGATCCACGGATAAAACGGTTGAAGTGGCAAAATCTCTAGGAGTCAAGAACTTCTTAATTCACACGGTTAACCAGGGCCTAAGCCGTTCGTTCAAGCACGGCTTAAACCATGCCTTAAATATGGGGGCAGATATTATAGTACTGACCGAGGGTGACAATCAGTATCCCCAAGAAATGATACCTGACCTGATTAAACCTATCCTAGAAGGAAAGGCCGATACAGTAATTGCTGATCGCCAAACCCAAACTATTCCGCACTTTAATAAGCGTAAGAAATTTTTCCAGAAATTAGGAACCGGGGTTTTAAATAAGGCCGCAGGTACCAACATACCTGATGCTATCAGCGGATTCAGGGCTTATTCGAAAATGGCGGCATTGCAATTAAACCCGATAGCTGATTACAGTTGGGCTACGGAAACGACTATCCAAGCGTCTCACAAGGGACATGCTATAGCCATTCTGCCTATAACTACTAACCCAAAACTGCGTGAGTCAAGACAATTCAAGAGTTCCTGGCAACACATCAGGAAAAGCAGCATTACCATAATACGCGCTTATATCATGCATAAGCCATACGCGGTATTCTTCACGATCGGAGGAATATTGCTGGCTATAGGATTAGCCCCGCTCGTTAACTTCCTGATACTTACAATTACCGTTAAAAACCCTTTCGGGGCGCATCACCTCCAAAGCCTAATCATCGGTTCACTATTCATAACCGGGTCATTCATAAGTTTCACTTTGGGTATAATCGCCGACTTGATCCGTATTAACCGTAAATTGATTGAGGATTTACTAGAGTTAACAAAGCGCCAAATCTACGGTGACTAAAACACTAGACTGATCCTGGCTCCTGCCGTCTATTTTTTAGCATTTAAACTATTGCTTGATAAATAAAGCGCTTGTTTATTGACCCGGTATGATCAACGTGATGGTTCCGTCTTCCGGACTATAAGGCAATAACCTGGTAATTCTGTCTCGATCGGGAAGTGAACCGATAATATCTACAAACCCGTCAATTGCGTCCGAAACCGGGCAGTCGTTAGTGCGCATTTTATCGGTTATCAATTTCAGCTCTTCAAAGCTTTCCGGCGGTTTAGGACCGGAATATATACACATCAATGGATGATCAATTTCCGAAAAATGCTTGATCAGCAGCCCTTCTAAATACCGGGGATCGGATCTATCAATAAAGCCTTCCGAAGATAATGATTCGCTCATAACAATATTGGGGATTATACCACCACGCCTTAAGATGACTTTAAAGTTATCCACTGTTTGAGCAACTAAAGTTCCTTGCTAATTAAAAAACCAGATATGGGACGAATATCTTTTTTTGCCGCTAACGATGGTCTTTTTTACTACTTTCCTGGCGACATTGTTTACTTTTATGATCGTTTTATTATGCACGTCCCAAGAAGGATCGCTTCGATCAATAAAAGTCAACACGCCTCCGCCTTCGATAAATAGGGCCAGGGCGATGATTGCAATTACTGTTTTCCGGCGCTGATTACGACTTAGGGCCATACTTATAGCTTGCCCGAAGATAGCAGCTATAAGTATTAAGACCGGCAGTAAATAGCGTCCGTTCATGTTTTCCAGTACAGCGGTATAACGGTATGTCGCATATCCGTGACCAAGCAAGGCTACCAGATATATAGTGGTAACCACAAGCAGCAGTACGAGGCGGAGATTGTCCGAGAAAACCTTTCGCCACCATTTAATTAATGCGGCAATACCAAGAATAAAAACTCCTAGAGCGGCAGCTGCAGGGAGCGGGAGGGGCGGATAATTAGTGAAGTTGCTATTCGGTCCGTTAACTGCAAAAAACAGACGGAACCATACCCAATAAAGCCACTGGAACCCATATACCAACGGATTATCATAAATCATTGGGCTACTGGCTGATTTCATCTTGGCATGTTGCAGATAATTGTATTTCCAGGGGCTGTAAGCCATACATTGCTTAACTGACAAGACACTGGAACAATCCGGAACGATGCTGTGATACTCAATTAAATTCACTAAATCCCGCTGGGCGAACAAACCAAAGGGCACTACTAAAGACAAAACGATTAATGACCTGATTACTAATCGTTTAGAGCGCCAACTCTGGGCCAACTGTGAAAAGAAACCTTTAATGTTGCCGCGGTTCGCACGGTAAGCGGCAACTAGTAGAAACAAAGCTATGCCGGCAAAAATCGGTAGAAAAACGTAGGTTACCAAACTGGTTAACAGACATACTCCTATCAACAGACTGATATTTAATATGGAGGCTTTATGTTCCCTGACCTCATCCAGTATTCGGAAAGATAACAGTATAGCTGTAGCCGTGAGCGGAATTAACAGATTGTCGTAATTAATCTGACCCGCTAGTTGGGGAACGATCGGTATAAAAATAAACAACATTAGAATCAAATTGGACAGTGCTTTGGATACACCGACCTTATCAAGGATCTTACGGAACAGGATAAGACCGATAGTGAAAAAGCCGACGTTAATAAACCGCAAAATGATAATTTGGGCTATTTGATGGTGAATGACTAACGCAATCAGCCGGTAAGGAAAACTCATCAAGTAATGGTAGAGGTAGGAAGGATCTCTGGTGACTGCTCCGAAAGCATCGGCGCCTGGTGGCTGGTGGGTTAAAAACGGAAGCCAATAATGCGAATATACTTTGATTAGTCCGAAGTGAAAGTTTTCATCAAAAGCTTGAGGATAAGCCGCTGATACTGCTATCCAGCAGGCTTCTAAAATGAATACGCCGATTATCAGATAATAAAATCTATTCGACCTCAGATAGTTTAGAAATCTGTTGAGTAGTTTCGGCATACCTTGAAATATTATACCTAACAGCCTTAATTTGACCTTAAACGTCAATACCTGCCCTTGATTATTTTAGTTAATCGGGCGACAGGTAATACTGGACCGATCCCATATTACCATCGTTGACAATCTGGTTTTCGGCCATCGTACCATTCCCGGTGATCGGGTCTATGGTACCGGAATCACCATAAATGAAAGTAGGATGCTGCCCGCCGCTGACGACAATTTCTACATGCCCGCCGCTATAATTAAAATAAGCTATGTCACCGGGTTTAGGCAGATAACCGCTGTCGGCGGCATGATAGGTTAGGGGTTCATTGATAACCAAATTAGCATTATACTCATCCCAACCACCGTTACCTCTCTCTCCGTATATAAACGCATCACCAGCTTGTTTATAGACAAAGCTGACAAAATCGGCGCACCATTCTTCGTTGGGATTGCCGTCAGTATAATCATTTAAAAGCACTGCATGAAGTTTAGGCTCGGTTTGCCAAGCCAGCCACTCGGCTTCGGCAACACAGGCTATGCGTTGTCCCAGATCGGATTGGTTACAAGACGGTGAAGACTGGCCATCAATCGGTTCACCCTGCCAATATGCTGGAGTCCATACTTCAGCTAATGAGTTGAGGCCATTGCAATTGGCGGTTTTTAGTTGTTGTTGAGTTTTACCGTCGGGTAAGGATAAACACTGGTCATTAGCGGCATCCTTAAGCCCGACACCGTAAGCGGACCAATCCTGGTTTTTTTGAGCGGAACAACGTGCCAGCACAACTAAACCCGATTGCTCGGACAAACAGTATTTGCCACCGCTCTTAGTTATATGGTTGCCGTTTAAGTACCAGGCTTGGGCATCGGTACCGTTACAGGTCCAGGAATCAATCTTAGCGCCGGATTGTATGCTATTGTGATAATCATCCAAACAGAACCCCGCTTGTCCCGATCTGATTTCAGGCTGATATGAGTTTTGGCTGGGGTTGACTATTCCGACCGCCGTACTCGATCCCCAAACTAACAAACCGGATACTGCCAACAGGATAACTAAACGGACAACCCTAAGCGGGTTTCTCAGCTTTGACACCGGCTGAGGGTTCGGTCTCCGATGGGCAGCGGGTAACGGCCGGACATTTAAATAGGACAGTTGAAAATACATGTTTGTTTTAACTTATGCCTAAACATTATTATATAACAGTTTCTGGGGTATGGACTACTATACAATCATCGTTTAAACTAATAAAATAACGGTAGTCTTAGGAATATAATATCGTGATTAAAAGTGAACTTGGCAAAAAATCGGATCAGACAGATAAAGGCAAGGTTAGAGGTTCAAAAAGCCTAGATAAAAGAGCCGGATATTTAGCTTTCAGAAGTTATTACTTTTTAATCGTAGCAGTGGTTATAGCCGGTCTACTGGCTTTCGGGTCATATATTGCCGTTAATAATAACTCAATCGGTAAAGCACCCTCTAATAGCGGTCAAGTTGGCAGCAACACTCCACTCACTCTTCCTTTGACAGTTAACGGAAGCGATAGCCAGTCTTCAGCAGTCGGTTCCAGCTTAAGTTCATCGGCCATTAATTTGCAAAATAACGTTACCGGTAAACAGAACGGTCCAAAAGCCAGTAGCCTGCAATCTACCGGTTCAGCGCTTAATACCGGTCAAACTATCAACACGTCCCTGCCGTATTAGTTGGCCAAACAACAATAATTATTATCCGTTAGAGATAATATTTTATTAAATAAGTATTTACTTAACTTAAGTAACTATTGTATGCTTGTGCTATGACGCAAACAGTTAATTTTCTCGACCAGCTGGAGAATTCTCTTTATAACTGTGTGCGCACTTATAAAAGCAGCAGCTATTATAAAGCAATAATAGAGAGAGTCGGTACAGATATCGACCGGCCCAGTATGTTTATTTTGATAATTTTGGACAGCCAATCACTTCAATTCCGGGATCTGGTTAAAAAATTAGGTGTTGAAGCGCCATCGGTTAGCCGTAAAGTGCATGAACTGGAAGCCAAAGGTCTAGTCATGCGGGAGACGACCAGGGACAAACGCATCCATTTGTTAACCCTAACCGATAATGGACACAAACTGACCAATAAGATAAAACACGCTAAGCGTGAATATCTAAGCCGGATTTTAGCCGCTTGGACGGTTGAAGACCAAGAAAAATTAGCCACGCTATTGGTTAAGCTTGCCGATGACTTTTCAAAAAGTATTAATCAAACTAAAGAGGAATAGCCAATGGAAAACCAACTGACAAGCAGGCAATCGGTAACTAACTCAAGTGAAGCTTCATATGAACATCGAACCCACTCAGAAATTATGGTTATTATCACTGCGCTGATGTTGGCTATGTTGCTTGCAGCATTAGATCAGACGATAGTTGCTACTGCCCTTCCCAGAATCGCCAGTGATCTTAACGGATTAAATAAGCTGTCATGGGTAGCAACGGCTTATCTGCTTACCAGTGCTATCAGTACACCGCTTTATGGTAAAATTGGCGATCTGTACGGAAGAAAAAAGATCTTCCAAATATCGATTATTATTTTTCTGGCCGGTTCAGCACTTTGCGGTTTAAGTCAGAACATGAACGAATTGGTATTTTTTAGGGCTCTTCAAGGTATCGGAGCAGGAGGTTTAATCTCTTTGGTGTTAGCCATTATCGGGGACGTTGTCCCGCCTAGACAAAGAGGTCGATACCAGGGATACTTCGGAGCCGTGTTTGGATTAGCCAGTATCGCAGGTCCGCTACTGGGCGGGTTTTTGGCTGACGCGCACTCTATTTTAGGTGTGTCCGGTTGGCGTTGGATCTTCTATATCAATCTTCCGATAGGAGTTATTGCTCTGTTAGTCATTGCCGCTAGACTCCATTTGCCTAAACGGATTTACGAGCATCAAATCGATTACCTGGGCGCCGGGCTTTTATCGCTGTCCGCAACCGCATTAATATTGGTATCGGTATGGGCTGAAGTAACTTATTCATGGGGCTCGTGGGAGATTATCTCATTATTGGTCGGTAGCGCAGTTTGCGCCGTACTGTTCGTATTAAACGAACTAAGGGCAAAAGAACCTATTATTCCCTTGCACTTATTTCGTGGCGGCATTTTTACCGTATCGGTTATCCTATCTCTGCTGAGCGGAGTCGCCTTGTTTGCCGCCATCTTATATATACCCGAATACCAACAAATTATCCGTGGCTACACTCCTATGAAATCCGGCCTACTGCTCTTTCCGGTAGTAATCGGTATGTTCGTTGCATCCATAGTTACCGGAAGGCTGATCACTAAATTTGGCCGCTACAGGATATATCCAATTTTAGGATCGGTACTTACTATCATCGGACTTTGGTTATGGTCGGGTTTAGGCCTACATACGTCCGAGTTAACCTTAAGTGTCTGGATGATCATTCTCGGTTTAGGCATCGGCATGTTTTTTCAGGTGCCGATTCTGGCAGTGCAAAACTCCGTTCCGTTTAAACAAATGGGTGCCGGCACGGGTACGGTAACTTTCGCCCGTAGTATCGGCAGTTCATTCGGTGGAGCAATATTCGGAACCATCCTGATTACCCGGCTTAATACCCACCTACACCTATTGTTGCCGCAGTTTAAAGGAAAGATCAACGCCTCTGCTATAAGTAGCGGTACAGGCAGCTTAAGTACCTCCTTGCCCGCTCCGGTACTGCACAAAATATTGCAGGCTTTCGATATGGCCTTCCATGACATGTTTATTTACGCTTTACCGATTGCAGTGATTACTTTGATATTCTCCGTAATGCTTAAAGAAGTACCGCTAAGAGATTCGGC
Organism: bacterium; assembly: GCA_021799575.1. Taxonomy (GTDB): domain Bacteria; phylum Patescibacteriota; class Saccharimonadia; order Saccharimonadales; family UBA4665; genus JAJZWH01. The sequence goes on from JAJZAD010000002.1 coordinate 68,998, forward strand.
GAAAGCCCACGCGACTACCGATTTACTTGAACTGGATACGGCGGAACAGTCATGATTGAAGTCAATAACCTGACTAAACGGTTCGGGGATTTTACGGCCGTGGACAACGTGAGTTTCTCGGTTAATCGCGGCGAACTGTTTGCTTTGCTCGGACCTAACGGTGCAGGTAAATCCACAACCATTAAAATGCTGACGACGCTGCTTAAACCGACCTCGGGTAAATTGAAGCTTAACGGTTTAGACGTAGTCAAAGACCCCGACGCTGTCAGAAGAAGCTTCGGTATCGTGTTTCAGGACCCATCCTTAGATACGGATTTGACAGCTTATGAAAACATGGAACTGCACGGAATTATGTACGGTGTAGCCAAAAAAGAATTAGCACCGAGAATAGAGGAGCTGCTGAGGCTGGTTGAGTTATGGGAACGGCGGAACAGTTTTGTGAAAACGTTCTCCGGCGGCATGAAACGCCGACTCGAAATTGCCAGGGGTTTGTTACATCATCCGAAGGTATTATTTCTTGATGAACCCACCTTGGGGCTCGATACCCAAACACGGCATTTGTTATGGAGTTATGTCGATAGCTTGACTAAAGAGAAAGCAATGACCGTTTTGTTTACAACTCATTATTTGGAAGAGGCTGAGAGCAATGCTCACCGTATCGCCATTATTGATCACGGTAAACTGATTGCAATCGGTTCGGCAAGTGAGCTTAAAAAGTCCACGGGTACGGATTCGCTGGAACAAGCTTATTTGGAACTTACCGGAAGCGAAATCCGGGAAGAAGAAGTCGACGCGCATGAAGCGTGGCGGTCTATCAGACGGGCCAGGAACATGCGATGAGGACGGTCTATATATTATGGCTCAGGCAAATTAAGCGTTATTTTAGAAGCCGATCGCGGATAGTTGGGGCAATCGGCCAACCATTGCTGTTTTTACTGGCATTAGGATACGGATTAGGCTCTGTTTACAAAGCCGCCGGCAGAGGCAATTATCTGCAGTTTTTGGTTCCGGGTATTATGGCTCAAACCGTTTTATTTTCATCGATGTTTTACGGAGCGATGATTATTATCGATCGCCAATTCGGTTTCCTGAAAGAGACTCTGGTCGTACCTGTAAGCCGATTCAAAATAATGATAGGCGGAGCATTAGGCGGAGCTACTACGGCAGTTATACAGGGTTCTCTAGTGTTTTTCATCTCTTTAGCAATCGGATTCCGGCCGCATAACTGGATAATGACATTAGTTGCGCTGGTATTTATGTGTGCTTTGGCATTAGCAATTACCAGTTTTTCCTCCGGGATCGGTTCATTCGTTCAAGACATGCAGGGGTTCCAGGCTATTAACCAGTTCCTGGTCTTCCCGTTGTACTTCCTAAGCGGCGCCCTGTATCCGCTAAACAACGTTCCGACATGGCTTAGAATCATTGCGGAGATTAACCCCATTTCCTATACCGTAGATGCTTTACGGTGGGCTATGCTCGGTACGACTAAATTCGGCTTACGGGCGGATATACTGGCCATGTCTATAACCCTGGTGGTATTGATGACTTTCGGCACGATCCGTTTCCGGCATATCCGGGATTAAGTATGTACTTTAGGCCATATTACCTTAGCCAGTACATGTTCATTGTCCACCCAGCCGAAATAACGGCTGTCAGTACTGCAATCAGGATTGTCGCCGATAAAGAAAATCCGATTATCCATTACCGACTCGACCCGCTTAATCTTTTCCTTTCCGTCGTGGTAAAAAATAAGTACCTGTCCCGGACGGGGATTAATAAACAAGCTGCTGGCAATAATTATTTGTCCCGATGCCAAAGCAGGACTCATGCTGTCGCCGACTATCCGCCGGATCATTAGTAACTTCTTAGGCTTTTTTGGTTTTCCAGAAAATGTCGGCAATGTCATCAATTTGCTCGACTAATTTTTTAGCTTCATCAGGGTCAAGAGATTTTTTACAATTGCTGGCTTGCTTTATAGCTAACCAGAATTTTTGGTGCAAATCGGGATATTGCTGTAAATGCTCCGGTTTGAAATAATCCGCCCATAAGACCATCAAGTGATGCTTGACAAGTTCAGCCCGTTCCTCCTTAATAATAATCGCTCTGGTTTTATCCTGGTCGTCCAGATTCGGATAACGGTTCATGATTTCGAGCACCGACGCGGCTTCGATTCTGGCTTGGGCTGGGTCGTATACTCCGCACGGTAAATCACAATGCGCATAGACCGGTTTTATAAAATGTGTATTCATCATAGCAAGTATACCCTCCTTAATTGCTTATTGTCCTTAAAGATATATTACCATTTTCGGCTCGTGAATTTAGGATGGTTATTTTAACTAATAAAATTCAGAGAGATTAATCGGCTTTGGTCATTAACAGATTCCTTAAGTGACGCTTGTTTAGTCATTGCTGTCAGTTAAAAAATCGATTATTTCCCGCCAACCCGTAGAGACAACAATTGCTTTCCAGACAGTTACAGACACTGCCGCAGTAGGTTCTTTATGCATAAGTTGCTCCATGATAAAGCTCTTTATCCTGCCGGGAAACTTAACATTCATCTGCACCGGATAAATATCTCCGTTTTCCTCGGCATAACCGGAGATGCATCCGTAGCCTATTTCCCGCCAATAGTCCCTACAACTACTTACTGCCAGACTTCCGAAACCGATCAATTCCTGAGCGAAAGAGTGGTCCATAAAGGCCCTGGCGGCGATTCGTTCCGGTACAAAGTATGAAGTTTCTATTAACGGATCGTTCTCTGAATTACTATGCATAAAATTAAAACTATCCTTTAATTCACTAAACGTATGTCAGATAACTTACCGGTTTTAGTCATTATATTTTATTTATTTAAGCGTGTCTTGTTTTATAGAGCATGCCTAGTCTGCTTAGACCGCCACTGCTCTACCTTCTGGTGGTTACCGCTTAAGAGTACTTTCGGTACCTTAAGTCCCCTGTATTCCTCCGGTCTCGTATATTGTGGAAATTCAATTGTATCGCCGGTCTGAAACGACTCGATCTCGGTTGATTTTTCCCCGCCTAACACACCAGGTAAGAGTCTGACTATTGAATCTATGATTATCATTGCGGGTAGTTCTCCCCCGGTAACAACATATTTACCGATTGAAAACTGATAATCTACCCATTCAGTTATTCGTTCATCATAACCTTCGTATCTTGGACAGATCAAGATTAAACCGGTAGCTTCTTGAGCGAGCAGGTTGGCATGATTTTGAGCATATGTTTCTCCTCTGGGAGTAGGTAGGATAACCTTTGCCGTAGGATCGACTTTCTTAGCCTGTTGTACAGCACGAAATAGCGGATCAACCATCAGCAACATACCGTCGCCGCCGCCATAAGGTGTATCATCCACCTGGCGGCGCAGGCCTTTACCGAAATCGCGTAGGTTTATAAGATCGAAACGGATCAGGCCTAATTTCTCGGCCTTTAGTAACATACTGGATCCGAATACCCCTTTAAACATTTCCGGAAAGAGGGTTATAACCTGAATGCGCATATCCAAATCGCTTGTAATAGATCTGAAGCAGTTAGTTTTTAAAGGTCCAAATCGTCCATTTCTTCAAGCTCACGCCTAGTCTTACTGAAACGGTCTTCCGACGATTCGCTCGATTCGTTTAAATTAATTTCTGTCTCTTCGCTGTCGGTTTTATCTTCTTCTAACTTAACTTCCCTAGCCGGTTTTTCGTGGCCTTCCGGCTTAGTATTCCGACTATAGTCTGCCGGACCGTTATCTATAATCTTTAAGTTGTAGCGAGCGTCGTTTTTGGTCCCTAAAGCTCTGAGTAACGTTCTTAGACTTTGCGCTGTGGCGCCGCGCTTGCCAATCACCCGACCCAAGTCTTCAGGGTCAACACTGAGTTCCAGCAAAACCCCTTTTTCATCGATCCGTCTGTCTATTTTTACGGCATCCGGTTTGCTGACCAATGATTTTACTACGTATTCAACAAATTGTTGGTCAATACTATTCACTTGCAGAATCCTCCTTCAGGTTAGAATAAGTTAAGTATAGCATTTTTAACCTAATAACATTAAGCTTCAAGCTTTTTTATGCGTCTGCGGTTTCGGTTTTAGCCTCAATAGCGGCCTGGTTTTCTGTCTGTCCGTCCATAGGCACAGAAGCTGCTTTCTCTTCGGCCGGCCGGCTGGAGCGACGCTTTTCCGGATGCCTTACGGTTCGGCTCTTCAGTTTAAGCTCGCTAACCCATTCGGGGAGCTTAACTTTTTCGGCTTTTAGAATCAATTTGACTCGTCGTGACGGTTGTGCACCGTGCTCTAGATAAAATGTCGCTTTTTCGGTATCCAGCTTGACGGTTTTAGCGTGCGGGTCATAACTGCCTAAATAAGCCACAACTTTACCGCTAGTCGGATTACGACGCGAATCTTGAACCACCAATCTGAACATTGCACGTCCCTTACGACCAACACGCTGCATCCGGATAGCTAACATCTGACTCCTAACTTCTTTAATCTAAGGTTTAACAATCGCATATTTTACAGATTAGGTAAAGAGTAGTCAACTAAACTAACCTACAAATAGTTTTTTAAGGCCACTTCCGCGGCTTGTTGCTGCCCCGCCTGCTTACTCGGCCCTTTTCCTTTCCCTAGTAGTTTGCCGTCAACGTAAACACCGACCGTAAACGTCTTATCGTGATCAGGGCCTTCTTCAACTATGACTTTGTAAGACGGTGTAAAGCCTTCCCTGCTTTGGACAATCTCCTGCAGCTGCGACTTGGGATCCACCCAAGTTCCCTGATTGAGAATATCTTTTAAAGTTACCAAGATGGTTTTGTTTATAAACTTCTTAGCTTGTTCATAGCCCTGATCGAGATAGATAGCCCCTATTACCGCCTCAAAACTGTTAGCCAGAATTTGCGATCTGGCTCGTTCGGAACCTCTTTTCTCTCCACGACTGAGTCGCAGTAACGGTTCAAAGCCGGATTTTTGGGCGGCGGCACTAATACTTTCGGTTCTTACCAATGCGCTGCGCCAGTTTGTCAGCACTCCTTCCTGTTGATCCTGATAATTAGCATAGAGGTATTCGGTTACTACCAGTTCAAGAACCGCATCACCTAAAAATTCCAAGCGTTCATTATGCTCTCTAACGGTTTTTTTGTGCTCATTCAGATAAGACCGATGTGTAAAAGCCGTGATTAGCAGCGAGATGTCTTTAAAGTGCATCTCTAGCTTATCTTCCGCAAATTGTATATAGGCGTTAACATCCATAAACTTTATAATTTCGACTCCCTAATTCTTTTTAATCCGACCAGGATTAGTTTTCCTATGTCATCATAAGCTATTTTATCGATTGCCTCATTAGCCGGTAGCCATTTCAGATCGGTAAGCCATTCTTCTCCGTTCAAGTCTTGAGTATCCCCCAATCCTTGGACTAAGTAAATATGCATGGTCATTAACACTAGGGTGTGGTTTCGTCGGTAGCGGAAGTGGACTTTACCGAGCCAGGTCATAACTTTCATGTGCTTTAATCCAGTTTCTTCTTGTATCTCTCTCTCGGCTGTTACCCTGGGATCCTCACCCGGTTCAACGTGTCCTTTGGGAATGGTCCAGCGGCTTTTTGCATCCTTAAGTAATAACAGCTCGATGGTTTGGGTTTGGGGATTACGGCGCCAAATCACACCTCCGGCCGTAGTCTCGTGCACGGCTTCAGCTATTTCCGGACCGCGTTTAACCAGTCTCCGGATACCTTTAAACGGTTTTGGCCGATGCATCTATTTGCTTGCTCCCGAGTGCGACTTTTTTTGTTTAAGCGGAGTTTTTTTAGCCTTGGGAGCCGCTTTTTCAGCTGCAGCGTTAACCCGTTTAAAAAGAGTGCCGAGTACACCGTTAACAAACTTGGATGAATTGTCGGCACCGAAAGCCTTGGCTAGTTCCACCGCCTCATTAATTACGACCTTGGGCGGAACGTCAGGTTCGTTTTCAAGTTCCCATAGTCCGATACGCAAAATTATCCGGTCCATTCTGGCGATTTGATCGATGGGCCATTCCGGGGCCACCGGCTGTAATTGCTTATCCAAGCCTTTACTGGCTTTAACTACGCCCCAAACCAGACTCTTTATGAATTCAACATCTTCAACAGTTTTTGAAAAGCGGGCTATATTCCTGGTCAGTACTTCATCTAAGTCCAGCGACGAATCGGAAGCGGCCAATCTGAAATCATACTCATAGAGAGTTTGCAGGGCTATGATGCGACCTAAGTGCCGGTTGGATGCCATTTATTTATTCCTTGAAGCCTTATCCGGTTTAAGCGGTGTTAATTTAAAGCACCGACATGTACCTGTTTAGCCTTCAGACTAAACAGAAACTGTCTTCTTACCGGTTTCTTTACTCGTGGTTCTGACTTTAACCGGAGAGCGAGAGTTAACGCGTCTGGCAAGTTTAAGGGTAAGGTGGCTGCGTCTGGTGCCGCTAGCTCTAGGGCTGGTACGTTTTTTGGGTTTTCCCATGGTTTGATTCTAATTTCTCCTTTTTAATGCGAGTCTTAACTTGTCTTACGATCTACTTTAGCAGATGCGCTTTAAGCTTTTCAATGCAAGCCCGTTTTTACATGGTCCTATTTGACGACGAAGCTAAGCAGTTTATTGGGAACGTAGATGGTTTTAATAAGCTGTTTGCCGACTAAATAGGCCTTAATTTTAGGATTCTCCTTGGCGGTAAACTCGATTTCTGTTTGAGAGGAGTTCTGGTCAACGGAAATCTCTCCCCTTATTTTGCCGTTGATCTGGATAGCTATAGTGACCCTATCCTCGCTTAAATATGCTTGGTTAAAATTAGGCCAACTCTCCAGATGAATCGATTCTTCTCCGCCGATGTTCTGCCAAAGCTCTTCGCAAATATGCGGCGCGAACGGGGCTAGTAACTTAAGCAGTGTTTCGATTGCCCACTGCCATTCAACCGCAGCAAAACCGTCTTCCGCTTTAATCCTGTAAAGTTGATTAACACACTCCATTAGAGCCGAGATGGCCGTGTTAAAGCCGAGACTTAACATGTCTAAGCTAACTTTGTGGATAGTTTTATGCATGATGCGTTTAAGCGTATCCGATTCTTTATCGCCACCGTCGCTATTTACGTATTCGTTTACTAACGTCCAGACACGCTGCAAAAAGCGGTATGCTCCTCCAAGTCCTTCGGTACTCCAGTTGGTAGCCTGGTTCCATGGTCCTATAAACAGCTCCATAACACGTATACTATCCGCACCGTAGCCCTGTTCAATTAGTGCGTCAGGTTCAATCGTATTGCCTTTGCTTTTGCTCATCTTATTGCCGTCGGGGGCTAATATCATGCCCTGGTTGCGTAGGGTCTTAAACGGTTCGTTAAAATTGATTAAACCGGCATCATACATGACTTTAGTCCAGAAGCGGGCATATAAAAGATGCATTACTGCGTGTTCGGCGCCGCCTATATAATCATCAACGGGTAGCCAAAAATCGGCTTTACTCTTACTAAAGGGCTGGTTATGGTTGCGCGGGTCGGCAAACCGGAGAAAATACCAGCTGGAGCAGGCAAAACCGTCCATAGTATCGGTTTCGCGTTCTGCGGGGCCGCCGCACTTTGGACAAACGGTATTTACGAAAGATTTAAGTTTGGCCAGCGGGCTTTTACCGTCTCCGCTCGGCTCGATCCTTTCCAGCTCAGGGAGTTTAACCGGCAACTGGTCTTCCGGTACAGGTACGATACCGTCTTTAGTGCAGTATATTATCGGGATCGGTGCCCCCCAATATCTCTGGCGGCTGATCAGCCAGTCGCGCATTTTATAGTTGGTTACTTCTTTACCCTTATGAACTGAAGTCAGATCGGCTACTATCCGTTCACGGCAGTCACTGCTATTTAGACCGTTATATTTGCCGGACCGTATCATTACCCCTTCGCCTAAGTAAGGAGTGTCGGGATTATCTAATAATTTAACTAGATATTTGCCTTCAATAACGGTGAAAAACGATTCCAGTTTGTCTTTAGCTATCCAAACCGGTTCCAGTAGAGCCGCTTCTTCAGGTTTAACCTTTAAGCGCTTCTCATCTAACAGGTCGAAGAATACGAAACGGAAATGCGCCCAACGGTTTTGACGTTTTTGTCTGTGATAGAAAAGACTATGGATGTAGACTCCGGGATCACTAACCAGCTTTAAATTTTCATACCCGGTTTCTTCGAGCACTTCCCGTCTGGCTGCCGATACCGGGTCTTCGCCATCATTGATGCCTCCGGTCACTAAACCGTTCATCGGAACGGTTTTCCAGCTGACGCATAAGTATTCATCGGTTTTCGGATTATGCACAACCGCTACCACCGATTCTCTTTTAACAAACTCCTTGCCGGCTTTAACTGCCGAGTCTCCGGCAACGGCTATGAACTTCGGCTCAACTACACTTACTATCGGCAAATTGAATTTCTTAGCAAAATCAAAGTCGCGCTCGTCGTGAGCCGGAACCGCCATGATCGCTCCGGTTCCGTAGCCACTTAGGACGTAATCGGCAACCCATATCGGTAGCTTATTGCCGTTGATGGGATTGATGGCATATGCTCCGGTAAATACTCCGGTTTTCTCACGATCGGTTTTCTCACGGTAAATATCGCTTGAACTCTGAACGCTCCGGATATACGCTGATACACGCCTCCGATATTGGCTTAAGGTTATCCTTTGAACCGCTGCATGCTCAGGGGCTAGTACCATAAACGTCACACCCGGCAAGGTATCTGGTCTGGTGGTAAAGACGGTGAGCTGGGTATCACTGCCTTCAACCTCGAACGTAATCTCGGCTCCCTTACTTTTTCCTATCCAATTTCGCTGCATGGTTTTAATCGACTCTGACCAATCAAGATCGTCCAGATCGGCAAGCAATTTATCGGCATAGTCGGTGATCTTGAAAAACCACTGTTTTAGGGCCTTTTTCTCGACCTCATTACCGCAGCGCCAGCACCGGCCGCCCTCGACCTGTTCGTTAGCTAGAACAGTCTTATCGAAGGGGCACCACCATTGCAGACTTTCTTTTCGGTAAGCTAAGCCGCGATGATATAAAAGCAAGAAAAACCACTGAGTCCATTTATAATAACTGGGTTCACTACTGTTTAATTCTCGGCTCCAATCGTAACTGAAACCCATTTGGGTCAACTGAGCTTTAAAGCGCTTAGTGTTCTCAGCGATGGCTCGTTTGGGGCTGATGTGGTTTTTTAGAGCATAGTTTTCCGCGGGCAGCCCGAAAGCGTCCCAACCCATCGGATGTAAAACGTTATAGCCATTCATGCGGTTAAACCTGGCGATGGCATCGCCCATGGTATAGTTCCTGACGTGGCCGACATGCATGGCTACACCGCTGGGATAAGGGAAATATTCCAAAACGTATTTTTTAGGCCGGCCGTCCTTATCTCCGGCTCTATAGATGCCGCTTTGCTCCCAGGCCTGCTGCCATTTGCTCTCAATGCTTTTAGGGTTATATCGCTTCATCATTTAAAAATTAGTATACCCATAATAATATCTATTACTACCCGAGAAAAGGATTAACCCGCCTTTAAAGACGGCAATCTTAGTACTGTGCCAGGTAAGTAGTCTTGAAGGAAGTAGTTAGTTGTTGTTTTCGCTTAAAGCGGTCTTGTGCCAGTTCAATCAGAGTCTCAACCAGTTTCAAGTTGGACATGCCGCTTTTTTTCCAATTGTGGGCGTAAAGACTGCCAGGCAGAGGGTTGACCTCGTTAAAGTAGACTTTTTTAGCCTTAGAGTCGATAAGCAAATCAACTCTGGCGATACCGCTACAGCCAATGGCCTTATAGGTATTTATCGCTGTTTGTTCGGCTTTTTCATATAAGTCCTTTGGCAGTTCTGCCGGCAATTTAGAATAACCTTGGGCGCCGGTTGCAGTTTTTGCGCCGGCTTGACCTTTCTTGCCCTGACGCAGATATTTGCTGTCGAAGTCGAACATGCTGCCGCTTCTTAACACAGGCTGCTCGACAAAAGCAGCTTTGGGTTCTTCGTTCCCGATAATCGGTACAGTAACCTCAATCAGATTCTTAACTGCCTCTTCGACAATTATCTTATCGTCATAGTGGGCGGCTACTTCTATAGCGTTGAGTAGTTCTTTGGCGTTTACTACTCTAGATATAGCAATACTTGATCCTAAGTGTACCGGCTTTACGAACAACGGATAAGTTAATACGCTTAAATTGGCTAAAACCTCTTGATTGTCGCTTATAAAGTCCCGTGAATAGAACCAGACGAATTTAGAGGTAGTTATACCCGCGTGGCCGGCAACGATCTTAGCTAGAGCTTTATCCATAGCTATAACGCTGGAGGGCATATTGCAACCGACATAAGCTACATTTGCCATTTCTAATAGCCCCATCAATTCCCCGTCTTCTCCGTGGGTGCCATGGGTCGCTGGAAATACTACATCCAGTTTAACTGATTTGGGCTTCAATGACGGCCAGAAGATTTTCAACCCGTCACCTATTTGCAGGGCAAGTGGTTTCTGTTTAGTCAAGAATTTATCTATTTGTCCGGTCGTATAAAGAGCAATATCTTTAAGTTTTGGATGCGAATACCAACGTCCCTGTTTATCTATATAAATCGGTATCGGTTCATATGTCGCACTAAGTTCCAAAGGCTTAATAACAGAAGCTATAGCGGTAATAATAGAAATATCGTGCTCTGTGGAGCGTGACCCGAAAACGACTGCAACTTTAGTTTTACTCATTGGTCAATTTACAGTATAGCGCGCTTTGCTTAAACTCTCGTTCATGCATAATTATCCGGCCAGTCGTTTTGCATCAAAACCAAGTCTCCGGCAGCGACAAAAGTTTCGAGATTAGTATAAAAAGCCAGTGGATCTCCTACCATTTGGATTTCCCCCTTAAATCCAGCTTTTCTTAACCCTTCTAGAATATAATCCGTTACCGAATTCTCCATCAGTACTACCAGATCGGGTTTCGCATCTGCAATATACTTACCCATTAAGGAATGCACTTTTGCGGTTTCTTCTCCTTGATCCACTAAGCCCGGAGTAACATAAATTTTTCGCTTTGCACTTAGCTCTTTAAGAAGCTCAGTACCAACCCTGATACCCTCGATATTGCCGTTATATGTATCATCGATTATCCAAGCACCCCCAAGTTCGTATGGCTGCATACGGTGGGGGAAAGGCTCGGTCTTAGCTACCGATCGCTCGACTTGGGTTTTTTTCAATCCCAGATCAAGCGCCAGTACCGCGCAAAGTGCCAGCGGACCGATCTGGTGTCTTCCCAGCAAAGAACTATGCAGATGAAGAGTAGTACGGCCTTGCTTAAGATTAAAGTTCAGGCCCTTGGAACTTACCTCCACCTTGTCGACTTTCCACTTACCGACACCTTCCTGGGTATAAATGGTGTAGCTCGGTTTAATGAAGTCCTTAGCGGCTTCAGCTTCACCGTTAACATATACATTCCGGTTCTTTAGATAAATCGCGAGAGAAAAAATATCCGCCGCTGCCGCAGCCAAGGTTTTATATCTATCCAAATGGGCCGGGGCAATACCGGTAATTATGCCGTAAGTCGGGTGCGTATAGCTTGCAAACCTGGACACATCTCCCGGAGCACCCTCTCCATACTCGATAATCAGGATATCTTCCTTGCCATCTAAACCGGATGCGAATTTGGCGTGTTCGCTACTGACATTCTTATTAGCCGGTGTAGCAACAACCCGCTTTCCCTCACTTAGAACGGTATACAGTAATTCTTTCATAGTAGTTTTACCATAACTACCGGCTACTGCAATCTTGACCCCTGGATGGGATGCAAAAATTTTGTTGGCCGCTTTAATTTGCCTCGATTGGTTGGGTAATACGAACACTACTCTTCCGAACTCAAGAGGTATGATTATGAGGTGCGGCCAGATTAGAGGATAAGCAAGTAATAAAGCTAACCCAATCGGCCAGCACCAGGCTGCATCGGTGAAAGATATCGACCCGAAGATAATCAGCGCAATACCGGCCAGAATTTCAGCACCTATGCCGCTACTAAGCAGTAGTAGTAACATCTTAGCCTTATTGGTAGGCTCTAAGCTTTTACGATACTGGACCTTTGAAAAATCCTTAGTACGCCACAACCAGTTAAGATAAGGGCTGGTACGGTACTCGCTGGTTTGAAGCATGTAAATAATAACTTTGGGGTAGCTTAGCGAGTACATTGAAAACAGGTAGCGTAAATTCATGGGTGTAAAAATTGGTTTATTTGTCGGGATACCGGTTCGGCATATTCATGATGAATAAAGTGACTGGATCCGGGCAATATTTCTAGTTTAGAGTGCTTGATTAGATAATGGAAGCGTTCGCCGTCACGCAAAGGAATTGCCGGGTCGCGGTCGGCATTAATAATTAAAGTTGGAAGCTGAAGTTTAGCTGCATCGGTCTGAACGTCTTGAGCTACGGTCAGTTTAAAAGTTTCAGCTAGTTCGGGTACCACCAGCATATCCGAGCCTATAGTACCGTATAGTTTCTGGCGTAAATTTTGTCGGGTTGTTTTTGGTAGCCAAAAGGTAGCCGACTTCCCTACTTTAGCCACAGTTCTGGTCGCCATACGTTTAAGAGGTTGGTTATTTCTAACCCCGGCCGAAGCCAGTAAGATAAGTTTATCTGCTTTAAGCTTGCCTAGGCTTAAAGCCCTTATTGCCAGAGCGCCTCCGTTACTGTGCCCAATAACCGCATAGATATCTTCTTCAACTCCCAATTTAGTTAAGAAGTGAGCTAGAAATTCGGCATAGTCATCCAGGTTCCATGCTTTAGGCGGTGCCTGGCTGGAACCGAACCCCGGCAAGTCCAAAGCTAATTTCGTGTAAGCGTCCAACAAGCCGCCGAGGAGCTTAAAAGTATTATGATTATCCCCCCAACCGTGCAGCATGAGCAGTAACTTGCCGCTGCCTTCTTGACCGTAGGCGGTTACCAAATTGTCAACGATTACTTGCATACGTTTAACTCTATTATCTTTAATTAAGGAGGGACAGTTTATACTATATAATAAGCGTAAGTAACTTAATGAATTAAATTCATTAACTCCGTCTAACCGATCTTACCCCCAATGATACATTCCAAGCTCAGGATACAACTTGAGCTAGGATGATCGGGCTTTTATAGTTTGTATTGCCTATAATCGCTAACGCACTCGTAAGAAATGCAGCGGACCTGACAGTGTAGTTTCGGCCTATCTACCTAAGACATAGCCAAGTATGGGGGTCAGTGCACTAACTTAAGGCGTCTCCATAGCGAACCGCTGTCGGCTCACCTCAATACAACCAAATCCACCGGTTAGTCTTCCTCCCCGGCGATTTTCATGAACGAACGTTCTCCTCCCTTAGCACAATCTAACACCGCTTAGCTCACCGCCCACTTAGTCTTTGAGTGATCATTCCTGTTTAGAACTATAGACAGCCCACCGCTACGTCCCGCGACATGGGTCATTCATAAAACCTACAAATTTTCATTTTGAACACTACTTAACAAACCCAAGTGTGCACCATTCATACTTAGGCAAATACACTCTAAATAAAACAATTGAGCAATTCCTATGTTTAATCTGATTAGTTGTATGCTTGCATTTAGGGACTAGGTTCTCAAAAGCACTTATAGTCTGGGACTGAAGAGACTGACTACTAGCAGCTGTGCTACAAACTCTCTGAGGGTGTAAGTACCAATAATAGTAATTCCCTATATGATGCGCGTAAATATCACCTATAGCTGCTGTTACAGCGAAGAATTGTGCAGCAGTTTGGCCGGAGTTGCCGCCGTCTCCGTTTAAGACATCTTCATTTGATGAGTAGCGAGATATAATACCACCGTACTCATGTGGACTCGAACTACAGATTGACGAACTATTATCGAGTTGGGATGAACTAAGATATGCATATTGGGGTGATTAGGTTAATGTTATTGAATACTCAAGTGTCAGGTTACCGGAATACGGTGCTCTAACGCCCCATTGGCTTATCGTGAAATAATTTTGTGGTTTCGTACTGATACCGGTTGTCGATGGAGAAACCGTTGTGCGGTCTTTTGATCGTTTTGATTGTGCCACACATAATATCCGCCAAACCCTACGACGGCTAAAATTAAGTATCACTAATAATATTTCGACGGTAGTGAAGCCTCGCTGAGTTTTATTTAGACGATATATCTGCTTAGTTTCTCCTTAATACTTAATTGTTTCTACCTTAACAGTTTTTTCCAAAATGTTTATGCTTAACATGGCTAACAGCCTCTTATGTTTATAAATTTATAGGATTGTATAACTTTAACATCATGCTCTATTTGTACTAGCTTTAGGAATATCCGGTTTATAGTGCAAATATATAAATTGGCTTCTAGCTCTCAGGCGCTAATTGGTGGCGACAATTTGTTGAAGAGTCTTTTAAGGTGCAATACTGATTCTTAGGACATCCTCGCTATCCAGCCAAACTTGCAAAATGTCAGATTGCAAAAGGTCGAATAACATACTGTGTTAGCGTAATGGTGGAGTATGGCGGTTTCGAACCGCCGGCCTCGGCAATGCGAATGCCGCGCTCTACCAACTGAGCTAATACCCCTTAACTAACTCTATATAAGTATACATATTAAGTGAGATGTCAGCTTTTTTACCAGAGGAAATTACCGGCTGCGGCCGGTTTTTAAGTTAGCGTTTATTAATTTCGTTCTTCTGAAGGTATGCCTGATTATCCTGTGAACAATTACAAGCCCTATAATCAGAATAACTATTAAACTGACAATCAGGTTTAAAGGTATTATCCAAAAACTTAACTTGTCGGTTAAAACATTGGCGTTCTTACCATAAATTATTTTCAGTCTGGCAATGTATTGACCAAACAAATGGACGCCACCTATATCTTTAGTATTTAGAACCTCACTAAAAGTAGCTTTAGATAACGGCTTGATTCCTCCTAAGATATGGTCGAGGTTTATTATGCCTAAAATATGACCGTTTGGTTCTAAAATTGTTAAACTGCCGCCAGGGTGCTCAATAGTACCTTCGTCATTTTTGATCTGTTCACTAAACGTGATCGGCAGACCCTGCAATAAAGAGCTGGCTTGTCCTCCTTGGCTTACATTAAAGTCTGTTATCTCTAGTTTGTTTAGCGGCAGCTTTTTGCCGGTTTGTGGGCTGCTTTTAGTATCATTGACCAATGCTATTCCCAAATTCTCTCCGGATAAAAATTGAGGATAACCAACAGCTAATCCGGTATCAAGAGCCGTAAGTAGTAGAGCGGATAATACAATTACTCTAGAGGCAGACTTTATAGTTAGGCTCATCTAAATTGACTTTTATGCACTCGTCAAATCCTCGGATTTTAAGTTATAAGTTGTATTACTGTTTAAAAGACTACCGTCAGTTATTAAAAATAGCTGAGGAGAAATATTGAATTTTGGTGCGCGGGGCGGGACTTGAACCCGCACGCCTTTTAGGGCAAGGGATTTTAAGTCCCTCGTGGCTACCAATTACACCACCCGCGCGATATATAACCGATCTTATATTTTTACCACGCCAAAGAGTATAAAGCTATGTTTTAGATATGAAATACGCCCAGAATAAAGGGTTGACAACGGTAATAGGATTTAAGTAGACAAAAAATGGAGGCGCCGACCAGAATCGAACTGGCATAAAAGGTTTTGCAGACCTCTGCGTAACCACTCCGCCACGACGCCATTGTTGTAACCAGACTCTAATGTAGAGTATAACTTATTGCTTTATCCTCTACCCTATAAAAACTATCCAACCAGCTCAACTAAAGCTAATTTAGGATATCATCCGTTATGGTAAAATTGCCCCATGCATACCAGAAAGAACTTAACGGCCTTTCTAATTTCAATAGCCGCCTTTTTGGCGGTTTTAGCTATCGGGTTCGGATTGTATGCGTTAATCGGCGGATCACCAGTAAAGAATAACCCCGGTATTGGCAATCGCTCCATAAGCCCGTATGCGATTTTAAAACCCGCTACCGTCCCATCTAAAACAGCCGAATGCCAACAAACGCTTACTTACGCTTCAAACGGTAACCCCTCTCCGTTACAGTGCACTAACGGCGATCTCAATGTACTGGCCTGGAACGCTTTATCCGCTTTAGAGCCTACGGTCATGAAGTTGGGCTACAATGCCAGTCAGTCCCAAGTCGAATCGGCTATCTGTGTAGACGCCAACGTAGCCGACTTAGATTCAACACCCGCCATCAGCGAACCGTTAGAAGCCAGTGCTTACGCGCTTGCCTCGTTATATTATGGATGGAGTTTTAACCTTAACCCTCAGTCGGTTATAGCCGGCTGTTAAAGCTTAGCTATCGCCCTTTGGAAATTAACCTGTTAAACCACCAAAAACAGTCACAGCTTTACGATAGATAATCGGAATTGTCAGATTAAAGACCTGGTAAGCCAGCGCAACCAGTAAAGTAACAGATAAAGCTGCACCTACCCAATATAAGGATAGAGCCAAAGCTACCAGCAAAATACCGGCTCCGCCTAGGGGCAAGCTGCGACGGCTGATTACATATCCGGTGGCGTAGGCTAAAAGCAAGGCGAACCAGCTTAGGTGCACGTCAAACAGTTCCAAAGCACCCCAAAGCGAAAACAGTTCACCGACCCAATACAACAACATGCCGACCATCAACAGTAAAGAACCTTTTAAATCCTGATGCTTGAGCAGACCGAACATAAAATTTAAGACCCTCCGGCTTTTAGGAAAACGACTGGCAATACGTTTTCTCAATGATAAGGTCAGAGCGAACATACCGAATCCGCTCGGTACACCGATGATCCAAGGTAAGGATAACGGAGAAGGAACACCTCCGTTAATAAAACCGTAGATAGCTGCTATTAATACGGCAGGGGCTAAGACCAAATATTCCCATAACCCCAAATAGTAAACCCTGGCACGTTGTCCCAGATGGGTTTTTAGATCGTAGCGGACGCCGCCGCCTAAAGTGGGGTTAAATCCTTCAAAAGAATGTATGGCCGCTTCCCTATAATTCAACTTAAAGGTGTATTTATAGGGGATGACATAAGCCCAAAATGCCATGGATTGCGCGCCGATAACTAACAATAACCAAATCGTATCAGCATTTAGCAAATGTTTAATAACAGTATGCAATCCGACTATACGGGAAAAAATTATAAACGACACAGCCACTACGCTAACACCGACCACTATAGCCAGTAGCCGGTTACGCAGCAGCTTTTCTACCAATTCTTTAGTTCTTACTTTCCTGATGTATTGCATAATCATCTATTAGGTTAACGCACTCATATTAAAGCACGCTTAAAAAAATAGCTTAACGATCCTGGTCACACTAGTTTAAAAAAACATTTTTTTGTTTTGCAGTCTCTTATCTAATCATAATCTAGCTCACAGGGACAAATCAAGTAAAAGCGTAAAATATAGCCGTACGCATCTGCTTAATACAGATTATTTTATTATACTTACAATGGATTTATTGATACCTAAGGCAAAACTACTCTAGATATGGCTGCCAAGCTTCCTAAAACCAAAAAACAAGAATGGCTAAGACGCTATATTCCGGCTGAGATTTTGGGTACCATTACGGCCTTAATAGGCGCTTGGAGCGTTTATGCTAACACCCACTCTTATATTGCGGCCACCGCTTCGGGTTGGTTCGGAGAAGGAATAGGCTTTTACGGCTATTTTATAATTACGGAGCTAATAGCAAACGGCAGGAGATACCGGGAACATTCGCTGCTAAAGCGCTTTACTCTGGCGATTGCAGCAGCCAGCACCAACTTGATTGTGGAATTTCTGCCAGCAGAGATATTGGACAATTTCATAATCCGCCCGTTTGCCATGTTCGAAGCACCCCAATACATTCATCCCTATCCTATAGGCTTCTTAGTCGGTAAGTTTAGCGCCGACATGGTTTTTTACGTGTTAGCGATCGCTGGATTCGAAACCAGAAAACGTCTGCTGCACAGATGAATATTGACTGTAAATAGGAATGCTAAAGCTTTGCCTGTACGTAACACCCGATTATCTGTAATACTATAACGTAATGCGGACCGGTTTCAGGAACCAAATTACTAGACGTAAAATCCAGATCGCCCTAGCTGGTTTGTGGTTAATAGACGGCGTATTGCAACTGCAACCGCGTATGTTTACAAGTGCGTTCGCAAGAAAAGTTCTTTTGCCCGCTTCAATCGGACAGCCGGTTTTTGTAAACGATCCAATGCACTTTATTATTCGGCTGATTCTGCATCAGCCAGCAGTGTTTACTGCTTTGTTCGGTCTTATCCAGCTCGGCATCGGTCTGCTAATCCTGTACAAATCTACTGCTCGGATCGGTTTAATTGTCTCAATTATCTGGGGTCTGCTTGTATGGTACTTAGGAGAAGGCTTGGGGGGTTTATTTGGAGGGCATGCGTTATTACTTACCGGAGCCCCCGGGGCGTCTCTGTTGTACGTAATACTGGCGGCGGCGGTTATGGTGCCCTCACACGAGAACAAGGAAAACCAAAACAACTCCGTTCATCCCAGCGAATCCCTTGTTTATGCTTGGGCCCTTCTTTGGATGGGTGGAAGTATACTGCTTTTGATTGCCACTCACGGTCGACCTGACGCGCTTGCTAAGATGGTGTCATTAATGGCCAATGGTTCCCCGAGGTGGTTGGCGGTTTTAAACATTCACTTCGCTAATTGGCTTAAGAACTTGAACGCGGCGTTCATGATTCCGGTTATCTTTGTCTACATTGGGATTGGATTGATGGGCACGCTTAACGGTCGGCTCAGGCTTATCGGTGTCAGCTGCGGTATCTTGTTGGCCCTGCTGTTTTGGGTATTCGGTCAGAGCTTTGGTACGGTTTATAGCGGCCTGGCAACCGACCTAAATACCGCACCGTTAATCGTACTGCTGGGTATAGCCGTCTTGGGCACCAAGGAACACAAACTCAATTTGTTTACACCCGCAATATCTGACTAACCATATAAAACTAGGTCAAAGAGACACCGGACTCCTGCCTTCAGCATGGCTTGAGTTGTGCTGGTCTTTTTGTATTCTAATCACAAATATGGCTAGCAAGGAGGCTATAAGACCGAAGACGGAAGCGATTAGAAACCCGTCGTGAAAACCGCGTACTGTGGCCGCAGACAGGTCATAAGCAGTCGGTGCAGCTTTAAGGTGTAGGTTTAGTAGATATCTGCTAGTTGCACTGGTTAAAATTCCGGTAAGCACCGCTAGACCTATGGAGCCTCCGACCTGCTGAGAAGTATTAAGTAAACCGGAAGCCAAACCTGATTCATGACTGGGTACGCCTGAAGTCGCGGCTATGGTCACGCTAACGAAGAGCGCGCCCATACCTAGCCCCATAATTATCAAACCCGGTGCCATATTACTCCAAAAACTACCGTTAACCGGAATATGCGACACCCAGAATAAGCCGGCGCTTACTATTAAAGGGGAAATAATTAGAATCGGTTTATGACCGATTTTTTTTATCAGCCGCGGAATGTTAACTGCCACTAAGGCTATGGCAATAGGAATTATTAAGAAGTCTAGACCGGTCTTAACGGGAGAGTAGTGCAATATATTTTGCAAGTACAGCGTAGAAAAGAAAAACACCGAAAACAGGCCTGCAGAAAGCAGCACCATCAGTCCATCGGCGCCAGAAACATTACGGATCTTAAAGATGCGCAGCGGCATCAGCGGTGCTTTAGATCGGAACTCGTTAACAATAAAGAAGCACAGTAGCGCAATAGCGGTAATAAGGGTTATGAGTACCCGGGCACTACTCCAACCATATGTCGGAGCCTCAGTTAGTGCGTAAACCAAAGACATTAAACCACCAGTCGAGGAAATTGCGCCCGGTAAGTCTAAACCTTTTCTTTCAGCTTCCGATTCGTGTCGGTCAAGCACCTTAAGTGAGGCTAATACTACAAACGCTCCAACCGGAACGTTAATAAAGAAGTTCCAGCGCCAATTTAAGTACTGGGTAATAATACCGCCTAGGAGCACCCCTACGGCTGCCCCGCCAGATGCCACGGCTCCCCATACGCTTAGCGCCACATTGCGCTCATGTCCTTCTTTGTAGGTAACCAGGACTATGGATAACGCCGCCGGTGAAGCATAAGCTGCAGCTAACCCTTGGACCGCTCTGGTAATAATTATCCATGTCCCGCTCTGGCTTAAACCGGTAGCTAAAGACACCAGAGCGAATACGGTCACACCGGCCAGGAACGTTCGCCGGCGTCCGAAGTAATCCGCACTACGCCCGCCAAGCAATAAGAACCCGCCAAAAGCCAAAGTATAAGCGGTAATAATCCATTGCAATCCGGAGTTATTTAAATGAAAAGCATGCTCTATTGACGGAAGAGCTACGTTAACGATAGATATGTCCAGTACTACCATGAACTGTGCCAGAGCCAATAGAACTAATATGAACCAATGGCTGGCATGTTTAGTTTTGGAAGCCGATAGTGGTGTCACTTTAAGCTGGTGTCTCCTGTCTTGCCAATTGAATTTTTAGCCCGTAATATATATTCAGGAATTAATTGTATTAGTCAATTATTGACTATGTCAAGTAAATATATGAACACTGATTCCTTATCCGTAATCGAGAACTCATATACCAAATTCATGGAGTTTTTAATGCTGTCAAAGCATGCCATATTCGAGCTGGCAGCTAATTACGGGTTAACCGGTATGCAAGCGGCAACTCTTTGCCTGTTAGATAAGCCTTACCGAATGAGTACCCTGTCTAAGCTTTTTAACTGTGACCCTTCTAATATTACCGGCCTAATTGACGGACTTGAACAAAAAGAGATGGTTGCCAGATATGCTGATAAGTCAGATCGGCGCATTAAAATGGTTAAACTTAGCGTCAAAGGAAGACAGGTTCGAAGCCGCTTAATAACAGCTATCTGCGGGCATGACGGCTACATCTTAAAGAATTTAACCGCTCAAGAGACTGTTCAGTTCATTGCTCTAATCGCCAAAATTACTGACAACGAGTTGCCTCTTTAAAGTCGTAGACCGGTTGCTTTTTATAATCCGTTGATTAATGAATTAATTTACGTAAATTTAAACTGAACACTAACTGCGTTGCTAATATAGACCAAGACGCCTTTAAGTATATGAACTACCGAAAAAGTAAAAACAGTTTCGAAGCAAAGTCATCGCGTTATAGAAGACAGTAAAAGTGTTTAGCAGCTAAGATCGGCTGCTCGCACGAGAGAGACATTAAGACTATTATCTATTGCCGCCACTAACCTATATAATGGCTGTTAAAAGCAGGTAAGCAATGAGGGTACCAAAAAGAGTTAAAAAGATCGGCTGGAGCGCGTTGATCCTATTTATAGCTTTTTTTACCGGGGGCTTTATATATACCTACTACAGTGATAGCAACTCACCAGTCAATAATACGACTAAGATCACACCGGTAAACTACGCCCCGATTAAACCCCCTAAAACCAGCCCTAAAGCAGATGAAAGCGTGGCAGCTGACGGTTTTGATTCTCCGTTGGCCCCAGGCAACGAAACCACCTTACTAATTACCACTTTGCCATACTCAACCTGCACCATATCTGTCTCCTACGGCAGCGTTAAAAGCACCAATCCGGCATTGGGGCCTAAGAAGGCAGACGCGTTCGGTAGTGTTACCTGGTCCTGGTTTGTACCGTCAAATACACCGTTTGGAACTTACCCAGTAGACATTAGGTGCAGCTACGGCAGCAAATGGGCAATGCTGGATGAGGCTTTAGTGGTAAAGCAGTAGAACTTTAATTAGTTAATATAAAATAGCTAGCGCCTTTTAAATCTAAGTTATTTAGACAGCCGATTGAATATATCTACTTGGAACTACATAATATGATGACATTATTAGTAAGAACTTGAAGCAATGAATTTATCTACAATCAAAAAAATAAAAGCAGCCTATATAAGGTCACTAAAAGGCTACCGCGGGAGATTTGTGCTCGCAGTGTCAATTCTGGTTGTGGTGTTAATCCTGGTTTTTACACTAGTTCCTCAACCATCTGTACCGATTCCGAAGTCCATCTTGTCGGCAGTATCATTCCCCATTTACTACCCTGATCAAAGTACACTTCCTGCTGGGTATACGCTAGAGCTTAACTCATTTCAATTAATAAATCCTGGGGTAGTCTTTTTCAGCGTAAGTTATGGTCAAAACAAAGACTTTATAGTCTTCTCCGAGGAGAAGATGCCGTCTAACTCTGTTACTAGACAGTTTGCTTCGGACTATATTCCGCTGCATACTCCCATCAATACTCCATACGGTCAGGGAATTTTCGGAGCATATAACAATGGTAGCGGATCTTTGAAGTCGGTCATCAGTCTGCCAATCCAAAACGGCCCTTGGCTGATAGTCACTGCACCATCAAACATTAATCATAATCAATTTGTTAAGGTTATAGATTCGCTAATTAAAAGCTGACTAGTATCCGTTAACGATCATTTGCGTCAATGTCGCAGTATCTGATGTCCCTGCTGTTCCCCAAATCGGGAAAATGTAAAGGTTGTTGGCAATATTTGTTACTACAGTCGTAGTTGAGGTTGATGCTATAGGCAACACAGCTAAGCTAGTAGTGTTTGATCCGGTAGTCTGGATGCTAAGCGTCCCTTCACCACTAATACTGGATGTAGAATAGCAAATAATATTGTAGTTAATCTGGAAATAGTAGTTGCTCGCCGATATGGTCGATGTCGATGGTGTTAATGTACCGATAAGGGTATCGCTACTTGCACTAGTTGCACTTGAACCATAATAAACACCGAATTGCAGACTGTCTCCGTTAGAATCGGTACTATAGTAGCCATCACCGAGAATCTTAATAACTCTACCCGTCTGACAGTAATTAGCTGGAACGGCAGCCGCAGTGGAGAAAGCAGCACAATTGTTGGTACAGTTACTATCTGCAGATGAGGCTGAAGAGTTAGAGTAGAGTAACCCGTTGCAGGTTTCCCATGCACCGGCTACCCCGCAGCGGAAAGACCGGGTCGTAGCATTGTAGTACATACCTCCGTCTACTTCTGCCGGATCAGCGGAGGTTCCTGTTTCATTATCCAGCACCAGTATAGAAGGTGTATTTTCACCTGCAGACCCGGCCCCTATGTTAACTCTTAGGTTTGAAGTATCCACCGACAACACGTTGGTACCCAACGGTGTCTGTACTTCCATGGCAGCCACCGAAGACGACGAAGGTATAACTAGCAGGTTACCGCTGTAACCTATACTATCGACTAGCGTGCCCGTTCCATTCAGTGCATCAAATATATCCCCGGTACCGCCGCCATACGCCTGAAGCACTCCGGCTACTGAACCGCTAGTTGCCGCTTGAACATTGAAGTTAGCGGATTGAGTAACTGTTGAGTTGGCAATTACCGAAGAACTTGAGTATGCGGCAATCAAAGCAGCGGCAGTAACTGACGTGCCAGAATTGGACTGGGACGCTGTGGGTTGAACTTGGCTGCTGATAGAGTTATTGTAGGCGCCTATTCGGGTGGTTAGTGCACCTGCTTTATAGGTGAAACCGGTTGTCGTGCCGGCAGACGTGGTCGACGTGCCGGCAGCCTCACCAATGTAGAGGTCTTTTGTGCTCTGAGGGGTCAAACTAGGATAGGTAATAGTTGTACTGCTAGTGCTGTTATACAGCGTGCCGCTAGCATCGATCACCCAAGACCCTGTAGTGCTACCGGTAGTAAACTCATATGCATCAAGTTCGTTAGTGCCGTTGGCTCCAGAAAGATTGACCGTAATCGTACTGGCCCCCGATGCAGTTATCTGGCCGCGCCACATCGCAATACCCGACCCGCTAATCGTGCTAGTGATCTGTGACCACGCGCTTACCCCACCCCCTGACACACTGCTGACATTGTTGGATTTCTGAGGCGTAACGAAAAGTATCATGATGTCCCCAACATTCGCAGGAGACACGTTTAGGGTGAGAGTATTGCCATTACCACTACTTGTCCAGGAATTAACATAAGATATTGCCACACTTGTAACCTGGTTGGCGCAAGAAGAAAATACCAGTTGATTTGCATTACTAGGACTGCTGGCTAGACATTCTCCCGGAGCCGGATTAGTTGACGGCAGTGTGAGACTGTAAGATGCACCTATATTAGTTGGTGCCGCTATAGTAATAGCATTGCTGTTACCGCTATCATTAAACACAAGTTGACCGCCTACAATATTAGAGGTACCCAGTATCAGACCATTATTAGAGTTAACTGCTACGATGTTATTGCCGTTACTGTTGCGTAAATCCAGAATGTCTGCTGTGCCGCTGCTTGCAGCTTGTAGCACTCCGGCTACTGAACCGGAGGTGGCCGCCTGAACATTAAAGTTAGCCTCCTGGGTAGATGTTGAGTTTACAATCACAGAGGTTCCGGTATAACCGGCAATATCTGCTGCAATCGTATTGTAGTAGCCAGCTGTGCTTTGGGTGGCAGAGGGATAAGTCGGCGTGCCTCCGGTAACCGAAGCGTCATAGGCTAGTAAATGACCTGCTGTGGTTGAAATGTAAGTATAGCCTGTAGTCGTACCGGCTGTTGCGCTGTATTGGCTCCAGGCATAGCCAGTATATAATTCACTGGAGTTAGTCGGTGTCAGATCTGGATAATTGATTGTAGTCGAGGTAGTTGTGTTATAGTTAACTCCGCTGTTATCGATAGCCCAGGTACTGTTCGCACTGTGCATAGTAAATTCTTCGATCGCAATTTCATTGGTACCCGGATTAGATGAGTAACTAACACTGACACTGCTGCTGCCTGTGGTGGTAACTACACCGCGCCACATCTCAATTGAGCCACCGTTGCTGCCGTTAGCGCCACTAGTTATTTTAGTCCAAGTATTGACACCACCACCGCTAACACTACTTACTGACACATTATTAGTCTCGTGTGAGTAAAAGATCAGTAGATCGCCTACATTAGTCGGCGAGATGGTTAAGCTTGTCACATCGCTGCCAGACGTATCCCATTCACCTACATAGGCAATCGAACCAGCCGACACTTGAGTGGCGCAAGATGTAAATATTAATTGGTTCGCATTGCTGGGGCTAGTACCAAGACATAAGCCTGCCGTAGGGGTATTACTGGGGAGAGTCAAGGTGTAGCTGGCAGCTATCGAGGACGGCGCCGACAGACCGATGGCATTGGTGTCTGAACTGTCATAAAAGTTAATATCTCCGGCAATGTTATTGGCTGATCCTAAAGCCACCTGATTGGTAGACGTATTAACACTTAGTACGGTCTTGTTAGTATCGTTATTAACTGTAAAAGCTCCTGCTTGATTGGTCGAGCTTTCAAAGGTAGCAATGCCATTATAACCAATCGTGGCCACATTGGTTCCATTACTGTTTCTAGCATCGAATATATCTGCGTTACCGCTGCCCGCAGCCTGCAGTATACCGGCAATTGAACCGCTATTTGCCGCCTGAACATAAAAATTAGCCTGCTGGACTGAGGTTGAATTATTAATCGCCGTACTGGTAACAAAAGCGGTCAATACTGCGCCAACAACATTAGATTCCCCGGAACTATTTTGGTTGGCGGTAGGCTGATAGGCGGTGTTTGCATTGGTCGAATCATCATAGGTAATAACATTATGCTGAATGCTGGTAATAATATAGTTAAAGCCGGAAGTAGTACCAGCCGTAGCAGGTGGATTTTGGACCTGCCCATAGCCGAAGTAAAGCTCATCACTGCTGATAGAGTTCAGGTTCGGGAAGGTAACCACCGTTGATGCAGAATTAATTTGAGAGCCGGTGCTATCCAACCCCCAGGTTGTCGAAGCATTAACTCCGGCAGCCGTAAATTCGGTAGCGGTAATTTCTTCCGATCCCGGTGACCCCGAATAAGTAACCGTTATGGTTGAACTTCCTGTAGCTGTAACCGTACCAATCCACATCTCCACTCTATTTACTGTTCCGTTACCATTACTTACCACGGCTTTAGTCCAGGAGCTTACTCCGCCGCCACTGATACTGCTAACTGTGACTCCGCTTGTGGGAATCTGTGTCGTAAGAATTATCTCATCTCCTACAGCTGACGGCGATATTGTTAGGCTATTTGTTGCATTAGCATCCCATTCAGCCACTTCAGTTATGCTGGCGTTGGTATTCGAACAGCTGGCGAAGACCAGCTGCGAAGCCGAAGAGCTGCTGGTTTCGATACAGAGTCCAGGGTTGGGAGCCGAGCTGGGTAATGTCAAAGTATAATTAGCGTTAGCTACGGTTGAGTCAAGAGTTATCGTATTGGCATTAGTGTTATTTTTAAAACCAAGCGATCCATTGATCGTGCTTGCCTGACCCAAAACAACTTGATTTGCACTGGTATCCACTGATACAACCTGGTCATTACTGCTGTTCTCAACAGCGAGGGCGGCAGATGTATTGTTGCTTGTTTGAATGATATCGCTAGGTGAAGTAGCGCTTCCGTTAATCGTGTTCTTAATGCCTTCTCCTTGAAGTACCAGCACCCCGGTCTGACTTGTGCTACCAACAGTTATTGTACCTGTGGTCGTGACAGTACCTATACTGTAAGTCGAAGCACCGACGCCATTAAGAGCAAAGTTGCCGGTACCTACACTGATGGATACACCGCTGGTTCCGGTCGTATTACCAATAGCTACACTGTTCGCATATTGGGTTCCGATGTCTACACTGCCATTGGTTCCAGTGCCATTAGCCTGACCGGCATCAATTACCACATTGCCTCCGTTGCCGTTGGTACCACCGCCGCTGCCACCGCTAAGGTTAAGGTTTCCTCCTGCCAATGCGGACGATCCGCTACCAGCAGCTCCGGCGATAATATTGATTGACACGCCTGCACTAGACGCTGCTGCCGTCTCAACCGATAAATTATGAGTTGTGGTATTGTTGCCGAAAGTTATGTCACCGTTATTAGCTAAAATAAGCGCATCGGTCCCAGCTGATTGTAATTCTGCCAGATCACCGCTACCGGTCTTGTTTATAAAGATACTGGCGTTAGTCGATGCATCCGTTTGTACCCCTTGCCCCAACTGTACAAATTGAGAACTACTCATACCGTTTAACTGTCCGGCATTGAAGGCATAGGGACTGGAGGTTAGAGGTTGCATCGGTATCATCTCTCCATCTGGATTACAGGCGCTGAAAGTTGAGCAAGTTGTCGACGTGCCGGCAATGTTCATCGATAACCATAACGTACTTTGGTTCCAGTCAATACTGGTTCCAAAAGGAGTTATAGAACCCAATTGAACCGAAAAGAAGCCGTTAACTACTTCTACTCCTTGATTGTTGTAATTCAGATAATCTTCGGTCCAGAGTAAAGTGCCAGCCGGTGACCCTGTAGTATCACCGACACTTTGTCCGTTGCCGTTTTCGTAAATCTTAAATTCAACATTGTAATAACCGTCAGGCACAATCGCTCCCTGAGCGTTCAATAGTCTACCTTGGAATTCTATAGTCTGATTAATTCCTGTTGCTGCATAGGCTCTAGATTGGTTAAACAATACCAAAGATACTACTGACAGCACTGCAACCGTCAGCAATAAGCCGAAGAATTTTGTCTTTGTTCCCAAAACCATTTGTGTTAAAAGTCTTCTTTTAAGTTAAATGTATATTTAATACCAACAGGTATGACCCTCCGGACACCTTAATTTACACTTTTAACTATAAGCGTTTAAAGTTTTTTTTCAACTGGTTTTAGTGATTGGTGTGGACTGAAGTACCGAGAGTGGGAACGGGTTTTAGTTTGTCCGCCAGAACGTGCTTTTCGCGTTTTTCTCCCAACCAAAAGCTAACTACAAGTGTCGCCGCTATAGCATACAGGGGCCATAACACCAAAAACTTATTGGCTGAAGGCCCGCTGGAAGTATTGGACGAACCGGCTACACTACCTGCCTGGCCGTTAATAATTGCTGCCACATTTAAGAATGCTAATCTGTTCTGAGAGTCGCTGGCCTGGATGGATATCTTATAAATTCCAGCCGACTTATATACGTGATCGGCGTTAACGGTCTGGTTAATGCTTGATGGTATAACCTGGTTGCTGTTATCTCCCCAATTAACGTTGACTGCAAAGGGTGCCACGCCGCCTAGAATCTTAATCGGAACGTAAAGTTCCTGACCTGGAAAGGTACCCCGGTAAACAGCGCTGGTTTCAAGTAGCAGCTGGGTAGCGGTAAAGTTAATGTTCAAAAGAGAAGACACCGGGGGTGTTTGGACGTTATAGGTAACATTAACGGCCTTAGAAGTCGGTCCGGCTTCATTTAAGTCATTGTAATCAACAGCCGTCAGCGAATTTTGCCCGTAAAGTAAATCGACTTGCACCGAAAAGCCACCATTATTATTGCACGGGGTCGAACCGGCAAATATGTCATTCTTATAGATTTCGACCAGAGTTCCAGAAGGACATGTACCGCTGACAGTTATAGGGGTATTTTGAAACGTTGCCGAATCGGTCGGATAGGTAATACTCGCCCCGGTAGATGGCGGGGGACCCGGCATCTCACCGGTCAAACTGATTGAAGAAGACTGGGGCCCGGGACTTGCAGAGGCGAAACTTGATACCGTAAGCACAGCCAAAAACGCGCCTACCAGCAATACTAATACAGCCAGGGCCAAATAAGAGGTGTGTTCGTGCGGGCGAATCCGCCCGCTATGATTACGGCTGTTTAATCTTACCTTTGCAGGCATGATATTTTACTTTGTTTAGTTTTTTATTTTTTGGTACGGCTGGATTTTTGGGCTTTGTCTAGTATATGTTGATTATACCGCTTGATGAGATGCCGGATCAAGAAAAAGCCGCCAATTAGCACTACGATCCAGATTAATATTAAATTGATTGGAATAACCCAAAAAGACAAGCTGGCACTCAACTCCTTTGTGGGAGAGCCGTAAGAAACGTTGTAGGTAGCGGTATAACGCCCGAAGAACCGTTTGTTACCGACATCAACTTTATTAATTGTTTCGGTGAACTTACGCATACTTCCGGGTAATACGTTTCCCAGCCCTTGATTAATGTTTAAATGCAGCACCGTGTGCCCAAACATATCTTTAAGTGTCAATAGGCCGGTTGGAACAACGTGCTCATTGCCGCTATTAGCAATAACTTCGGAAAAGACAAAAGGATCGTTTTGAAAAAACCCGCTATTTCCGTTACCGTTAGCTGAAACCGTAAAAGAATGGTTTTGCAGGTTCTCGACTATATGACCGTTAACCGTAAGCAGAACCAGAGCACCCAGGCTGGCAGATAATGCCACACCGCTGGCGGTGCCGCTAAGTGTAGCTGGAGTGCCGGTAAAGCGAATAACACCGTAATGACCGCCCGGTGAGGCGTTTTGCGGGATGTTAATATCTACATTTAAGGTTTTAAGCTGATTGGGTTTCAGGGCGAAACTGGGAATAGCAGCTATATAACCGGTTAAGGAATACGGGTCATTAGTGTTGTTATTGATTAATATTTTCGGAACGCCGGTTTCACCGTTGGCAACAAAGTCGTTTATCTGATTTGTGACGATAACCGGACCGCTAGAGATGTTGCGGATTTCAATCTGGCTAGTAATTGTCTGACCAGGATTACCCCTTAACTCAATCAGGGGGGGATCAATTTCGAGCGCCTGTCCCGGCATTGCGGTTGCCGGCGCATTATTTATGTTGGCACCGAAAACGAGGTTGGGAACAAACTGAACCCATACTAAGGCTATTGCTATGCCGAGCAGTAATAGTTTTTTAGTTTTACTCATAATATGGTTATTTAAGCCTTAAAACGTAGCCGTACAAATATACGTCAGCGTAGTGGTATATGTTCCGGGAGCTTGTTTTCCGTCCACGTTTACAATATATGATACCGTATAAATCTGCGCATCGGTAGCATTGCCGCTGCTTCCGCCGTTGGTACTGTCCGCAACGACGTTACCGCTGTTAAATTCAAACGAATTAGCGGTATTATATCCAGTTTCCGGATAACCGAAATAGCTCACACCATCAGACGCCGGGGTCAATGCCGTTCCAACCGCCGGGGTAGTATTGACGACCAGGTTCATGCCGAATTGCGAAGTGCCGATTTTTGACGTAGTTGACGTCGACATCGCCGCAATTTGGTTGGATCCGTTAGTTAACGTACTGCCGTTAACGGTTATGACATAACCGTGGTTGGCGTTGGTCGAAGCCGCCATTTGCGAAGTCGTATAAGCTGTTGCTGTGGGTGAAAACAGCATCGGAAAACTAACATTTCCCGAAGTAGCCGTCGAGCAGTTAGGTACCCCGCTGGTTTCACTGACGGTCGCACCGGTACAAAAAACTAGTGATTCAGGCATGGTACCGGTTAGGACTATCGGGTTTGCGGTTGAGGCGGCCACGTTGCCTGAATCTACCAGATTAGTGCCCGGGGTTGATTGTACCCAAGTAGTAATAGTTACATAAAAGGTGGTGTTTGCAGCAGTTGGGTTGACTATACCGACGAACTGAACCGATAAGGGTGTATTGGCAGCCGGTGTGTAGGCGGTAGAGGAGGAAATGTATAACGTCCCGTTCGTAGTGTTGTTAATCGTAGTAAACGTGCTTAAAGCCGAGGAATTAGTTCCCTCAGTTGCACTGGTGGTAACAAGACCCGTAGGTACGTTGCCGGTTGAACACGCATCAGCCGTATCCAAAGTTGCACAGTATTGGAACTCAATTGATTGGATAGCGGTACTTGTAGGAACCGTAAAATCAAACAGGTGGTCGACGGTACCGCCAGGATCAGAGCCTCCTACCGGTGTTGTAGCAGAAGGATCTGTTTGAAGGGTTAAGCTTCTTTGTGTTATTTGGGCTGCATGTACGACAGGTTGCATGTATACAAATAGGGGTGTTAATGCCACTCCTAGAAATCCGATTACAACTGCCAGGTACAGCCTCCTAAGGATTCTCCGCCTCGGAAACATACCCCGATATTAGCATGAGAGGAATGGTTATGTAAATAAGCTTATTATATTTTCTTAAAACGTTGGGGTGCAGATATAGGTTAAAGTGGTAGTGTAAGTACCGGCAGGCGTTAGTCCTTGGACGTTAGCAATGTATGTAGAAGTATATATTTGCGCGTCGGTGCCAACCGTTGTACCGCTCGGATAACCGCTGGTTGCGACTACGGTTGTTGTATTGGCTGCAAAAGCATAGGTGTCGGGCGTTGCATAATTAGATGCCGGAAGAGCGAAGTAGCTTGTTCCATCGGATGCCGGCGTTATGGCAGTGCCACAGTTATATGTAGTACCACAACCGGAATTGGTAGCAGTCGTATTTGCTACCAGGTTCATCCCGAATTGGTCTGTTCCTTTGACTGGAGCTGCCGCCGTTGCGCCTATAGCGGTTATTTTATTGCTTCCACTGGTTAAAGTAGGTCCTAATACGGTTATCTGGTACCCGCTGGTGGCATTGGTTGAAGCGGCCATTTGAGAGGTCGCCACAGAAGTATAGTTCGGCGAAAACAACTGCTGAAAACTAACCGCGCCGGAAGTAGCGGTCGTACAATCCGGAACACCACTGGTTTCACTAACCGTGCCGCCGGTACAAAAGACCAGCGACTCGGGCATTTGTCCACTTAATACGATCGGATTAGCGACCGCTGCGGCCACGTTGCCGGAATCAACATTAGTCCCGCCCTCGTTGGTCAATGTCCATGTAGTAATCCGTACGTAAAATGACAGGTTCTGATTGGGAGCGGTCGGATTAGGATTCACTACCCCCACCAATTGAACTGTAAGCGGGCTTGATCCAGGAGTTACCGCAGTACTGCAGTTTAATATGGGATCAAGCTGGGTGGTCGCACTTACGGTGCAGGAGCTTAATGACGATGAAGTTGCCGAGCCCGGAGTAGTCGATACGCCGGTGGTACTCATACTGTAATCGGTATTTAAATTACCGCAGGTACTGTCCGCCTGTTCACAGTACTGAAAACCAATAGATTCAATTGCTGTACTTTGATCCGCTGAAGGTACGGTAAAAGTAAACAAATCGTCAACTGTACCGCCTGGAGTTGAACCGCCGACAACGGTTGTAGCACCTGGATCAGCTTGCAGGGTCAGGCTTCTCGGCTCGAGTACGCCGACAGCATATGTGTGCTTAGGCAGAATAAAAGATGTTAGAACCGTAAGCATAAGCACAGCACCTGCGAGGTACAATATTCTCTTCAGATTTATAACCATGTCTCTTTTTATCTTTTGTTTTTGGTTGTTTTATTTTTAAACTTCCAATTTGGATTCTAACAATTTAAAAAGATATAGTCAATATCCTAAAGCTTATTTTTTTAATAAGTACCCGTACAGACGATGTTTTGGGTTGAAACGTATTGTCCCCCAGGGGTCAAATTAGACACGTCAACGATATAGCTGATCGTATAAATCGTTTCACCGGAACTTTTCGGGGCGTAAGCGATTTCATCGCCGTTATCGAAACGAAAGCTATTCGGCGTGTTATAGTTGGTGGCCACGTCACCGGTGCCGAATTGCCCGAAATTAGGGTTTGCACCGAAATTAGTAGGGTCAGTATTGGCAACCAGGTTTAATCCGTACTGTTCCTGTCCTACCGTCGGCGAGGCATTGGTGCTCAGAGGTGTAATCTGGTGGCCATAAGCATTAGTAGGCGGCGATCCGAAAATCTGAACTACATAGCCGTAACTGGTATAGTCAATAACTGCAAACTGTGAAGTGGCCGTCGATGTAGAAGTGGGGGAAAAGCTGCCGAAACTCGGATTGGCGCTTAAAATCGCGAATGACAGTGCCGGAGCACCCGTGGTCTCGTGTCCGGCTTTGACCTGATAATTAGTACCGACTGAAGTCCCGACCCCTATAATCGCTCCGGACTCTTGAGCTTTGTAGTTGGCCGACTGAGTGTTAATTGAACCGTTTCCACCTATAGAGGTTTCAATCAGTTGATAACCGCTAGACTTGCTTGTGACCGCCGATACAGAAACATAGCCAGCCGCCGACAAGGTCCAAATCAGGGCAAATACCAAATAAAGACTATTTTGCAGCTTTCTTCCCAACACGGTCATGTTTTACTATTATATATAGTGAGTTAACCAAGTCCCAATATAAACAAGGAAGTAACAGGTGGCGAACGCACAGGAAACGGATGATGACAAGTCGTCAGATAACTCTTTAGAGGGTCAAACGCTTAAACCCCGAGAGGATAACAAGCAGGTTGAAACTAAAGACAAAGAGACGACTCATGTAACTCATACCCCAATTAGCGATGAAAAACACAGGCGTTTTGCTTTCAGGCCAAGCCATAAGGCAGTGTTTATTGGCCTGGCGATAGTGGTTATGATTCTCGGCGTTAATGCTGGAATCCTGGCGTTTTTACTTAAAAAAGAAAGTATCAATTCAAAAGCTATCAATGACAAGGGTGTATCGATCAGTCCTGGAACCTTGAGCAAACTCGGGGTTAACGATTCTCAGATCGGATCAAGCAACGAAAAGTTAGTCGTTAACCCTAACGCTCAATTCAACTCACAGCTGACCGTGGCAGGCGGCGTAAAGATAGGGGGGCAGTTGATTCTTAACTCGACGCTCAATGCCTCAAACGCTAATCTAAGCCAGCTGCAAGCAGGTAGTACTTCAATTAATTCTCTTAACGTCAATGGCAGCGCTACGGCTTCCACACTAAGCGTCAGAGGTAATTTTGCAGTTAACGGTAGTGCCCAATTTCAAAACGGAGTAACGGTGGCTCAGCTGCTGAGCGTAGACAACAACGCAGCTGTATCCGGTAATCTTTCGATTGGAGGCGATTTAAGTTCGAATGCGGTGGCAGCCGGGCAGTTGGTAGTGTCAGGACCCATCCAGATCGGTAGCCATGTCATTACTGCCGGGCGTACTCCTGGGGTACAGATCGCGAGTGGGGCGATCGGATCAAACGGAACGGTAAGTATTAGCGGCAATGATGAAGCCGGAACAATAGTTATAAACACTGGCGCCGGATCAGGCAAGGGTCCGATTGTCAGCGTCTTATTTAATGCCGGTTATTCTACTCAACCGGTGGTGATCATTACTCCTTTGGGTGGTTTCGCCGAATTCTATCTTGGCAATGTCACTACTGCCGGCTTTACCGTAGATTCCGCCAGCGGACTGGTGTCGGGTATCTCTTATCAGATTAATTACATCGTCGAGCAGTAATGTTTTTCGTCTTTTAAGAGATTTGGGTCACTCAATAAACTTATTAGCTTTAAATATTTAAAAACAGCAGTACCGTATCATCTTTAACGGTAATAATACCGTTTGACACTTTAATATTAATCTCTTCTTTTTCGGTTTGAATAATAACTTCACTGTCTGGATCAATAATCGAGAAAAAATCGGCGTGTCCCGGCAGAATATCGAACTTACCGACTTTGTTGGTGGCGGTGACAGTATAGGCATTGCCGACGTAATAAACCTCAAACGGTGCTCTGGCCTGGACTGTTAATAATTTAGCTTCGGACATAATTAACTGTTTTTAAGCGGGTGAGCTTGCCCCGGCTGGTTTGTTCTGATCTTCCGTCAGTGAGGAAGATTGCTTGTCAGTCGATGATTTTGATGAGTTAATTCCGAGTATTGCTTCTACTCCTGAGAGTGTCTGTTCGCGGGTAAAGTATTCCCCAGGCTTTCCCGTCAAATGTTCGGATACTGAAAAATTCTGGGAGAAAAAACTAATCAGTTTCTTAGCATTTTGGTAATCTTGCCTGTCGGTAGGCGACAACTCATTTTCTCCGATAATAGCAATTATGTTTTTGAGTGAGTCGTACTTCTGCATTATGGCCTGCACCTTAGATACCAGATCGTAGTGCCGTTTCCCCACAATCGCCGGTGTCAAAAGCGATGAGGTTGACTGCAATAAATCAACTGCCGGGCGTATTCCCTGTTCGGCAATCGATCGTGATAGGACCAGAACCGAATCGAGTTGCTGAGAAATAGATTGTACGGCGGGATCCGACAAATCGTCAGCCGGAATATATACCGCTTGGACCGATGTAATCGAGCCCTTCTCAGTCGAACTTAAGCGGTCTTGTAGCCGTCTCAATTCCGAATAAACTTTCGGTGAGTATCCGCCTTCGGACGGAATTAAACCGAAATTAGTAGATATTTCGGTAAGCGCTTGGACATGACGGTATATATTGTCAACGAAAAAGAGGATATCCCGACTTTCATCATCACGAAAATA
The DNA here is from genome assembly GCA_021799575.1 of bacterium. Taxonomy (GTDB): domain Bacteria; phylum Patescibacteriota; class Saccharimonadia; order Saccharimonadales; family UBA4665; genus JAJZWH01. Next base: position 104,149 of record JAJZAD010000002.1, read on the forward strand.
CTCGGCAGCAGTAGCCGCTGCCGGGCCGACCATTGAACGGATTGCCGGCGTGGCATCCATTTGCCCAAAGAACATAACGGTATTCTTTAGGACATCGGTTTCCTTAAGCGTTTCGTAAAGCTCGTTACCTTCCCGAATTCGTTCACCGACACCGCAATAAATAGACAAACTCTTTTTGTCTCTGGTTACGTTATGAATCAGCTCCATCGTTAGAACCGTCTTTCCAACCCCGGCTCCCCCGACGATTCCAATCTTCCGACCTTTAACGAACGGGGTCATGAAATCGATAACCTTAAGTCCTGTCTCCAATAATTCAAAGCTGTGTCCTCTATGGTATTTTTTAATCCCGCTGGCTTCAGTTATTGGCCGGCGATTAGCGGTTATCGGTGGACCGTCGTCCAGTGGCTGACCCATTGCGTTGAATACCCTGCCAAGCGTGTTAGGTCCAACCGGTATGGTAACTTTCTCACCGGTCGCGCTAACCCTGAGCCCACACCTAAGTTCAATCGCATTATTAATATTTACGCAGAGTGCTTTACCGTTAAGAAAATAGTTAACCTCTAGAAAGACATCGGGACAATTTTCAACCGCTAATAATTCATTCTCTTCTGGCAATTTGGCTTCAATATCCACTATTACCATCAATCCTTTAAGCCCGCTGATCCGGCCCACGTAGTTTAACTCGTTAATCCCTCTTCTGGCCTTAGGCATTAACCCGCATCCTTTCTTTACGCTTAAGACTGATCATAACTTCGCGCATCCGCCGATCGTTATCCGCTCTTACTGAACGGTGATACTCAAGCTTATAGAAACCGACAAGTTCCATGGCGCGTTTCTTTGCTGCAGCCATAGCATTAAATCGGCTTGCGTCTTGAGCCAGTCCTGATTCCAGAATCGCCTGGGAAAGAGCCAAACTCATCATCGCATCTTCCATGATATCGGCAATTTCATCTAGCGAAGGCTCAAATATAGTCTCGCTGGTGGACATCACCTGGCTCGAATCTTCCGCTCCCTTGGTCATAGCCTGGATCTGTTGTATTAGGTCAATGGTTTTAATGTCTTGAACCCCTAAAGATACGTATTCTTCGAAGTAAACCTTGACATGCCTGTATTTCCTAATCGATTCGACTATCGGGCTGACGTCGACATAGGTATCGGTAAGCGGTACTTTATAGAACCCGACATAATGAGCGCCGCGTTGTAAAAGCTGTTGAGCGCCATGGGTACCTAAAACGATTATGTCAGTAGTTTTAGGATCATAATCACGCAATACCGTCTCTACTAAACGTAAATCGATGTCTCCGGATAACCCGGCTTCCGCGGAGATCATTATATAAACATCCCGTCCGTTATCTTCTTTATGACGACTCATCAGCCAGGAATCCGAGTCAACTCTAAGCGAAGTGTATTTCTCCCAAAGCAAATTAAAGAATTCCTGGGACATTTGGACCTTATTCTTGACTTTTGCTACTTGGGTGCTGGCGAGACTTTCAAAAACACTGGTTAAACTTTCGACCGTCTCGATCTCTTGGGAATCTTTTTTAATGTCGTTGACCCTTCTCAATTCAAGCCTCCCGTCCTTTATTTGAAGAACTATCTTTTACGCGTTGGTCAATAGTCTCAGTTTGCGGTTTAGGCGAGAATTTCTTAAGTAGTTCAGCTTCCAATTTATCGAAATCCTTATCCTCTCTGACTTTCTTTGCCGCTTCCCGGCTTGCCTGTTTTAAGGCTTTAACGTCAATGTCAACTTGAGCATCTCCTAAGAGAATAGTTTCAAGAAAGAGCTGCTGTTCGACCAAACTGTAAAGTTCTTCTGGAGCCTGCGCCAACCCCTGCATAAGTTGGCTGCCAAGCTTTAGGTCTTTTGTAGCTTCCTTAGACAGACTGGAACCGAAATGAGCAAACTCTTCCGCCTCATGATAAGCGGCAATCTTTTGGAACAAGATTCCGGACAAACGTTTCTGGCGGGCGGTTTGGGCCTGACCGCCAACCCGGGAAACCGATAGACCGGTATTCACAGCCGGTCTCTGCCCTTGCCGAAAAATATTCAAATCAAAGACTATCTGACCGTCGGTGATAGACATAATAGAGGTAGAAAGATATGAGGTAATGTCGTTGTTCGGTGTGACGACCACCGGCAGAGCAGTTAGTGTCTTCCCGCCGTTTTTAAGTTTTCCGGCCCTCTCTAATAATGAGCTGTGAGCGTAAAACATGTCTCCCGGATAGGAGTCTCGACCAGGGTCAACCTCCTGAATAAGTGACAATTGACGGTAAGCCTCCGCGTGGCTGGTGAGATCATCGTAGATAATGATCACGTCTCGGCCGGCGTACCACAGGCTTTCGGCAATTGCACAAGCGGAATATGGCGCCATATATGAGAGAGTCAATGAGTCAAACACATCCGCAATTACAACTACGGTATGATCCATTGAACCCGACTCTTCTAGTCCGGTCAATAAGGCTTCAACGTCTACTTTACGCTTGCCGATCATAGCATATACCACTATCCGGTCGGTGCCCGACTGATTGGCCGTAAGCTGAGTCAAAAATGTACTTTTACCGGATTTGGAATCACCAAGGATAGCAATACGCTGCCCAAGAACTACGGCAAAATTTAAATCAACCGCCGGTACTCCTGACGCTAGTTGCTGGTTAAGCTGCGAACGGTCCATAATACCGGGAGCTGAGTTAAAGATTCCCGAACTTTGTTTAGCTTTAAGTGACCCTTTACCATCAACGGGATTTCCCATCGGATCAACTATTCGTCCAATAAGTTCTTTGCCGACGGGGATTTGTAATAGGTCGTTTTCCACCACTGCAAGTGTTCCAGGAAGAATCTTCTCCGAATTTACATTAAACAAAATAGCCCTATCAGCATAAGCTTCCCTGACTAAACCCCTCTGTCCGTCCTCAAATAATACTTGGGCGCCTAGACGCACTCCCTCCAGACCTTTAACTTCTATGATAAAGCCGTTGGTCGATTTAACCTCTCCGGTTAAGTGGTCAGCTTCAACTAGTTTTTGGAACTTGCGGTTGTCAAACACTACGCATCGCCTCCGCGAACTTTGATTTGTTTTCCAAAATCATCCGTCTCCAAGACCAATCGTAAATGTGGCTACCGCTAACTACGACCATACCGCCAAGAAGAGTCGGGCTAAAACGAAAATCGATCAGTACTTCGTTGCCAAGGTGATTCCGACACCAATGCACAATATCTCGTTTCAACTTTAGGGGCGGTATATCTGCCAAAATCAACCTTAACTGAAGAGAGTTTTTTAAATAGTCGTTCAGCTGGATTACTAAATGTTCGACGTCATCTGCGGTCGGCGCTTGACCGTTTAGGAAGTTGTCTAAGACAAACGAAGCTGCCGGAGCAAGTTTAGTGTCTATCGGTACATGTTTATCGGTAACGCGTTTTTTTATGCTTACGCTTCTTAATTGCTTGGCGTAGTCGTTTAGCTGTTCAATAACCGATTTAACATCAGATGGAGAGATGATGTCGTCACTTAGTTTAAGTTTCATTTTTGACCGCCTGTTTTAGCTCGTCCTTATGTCCTTCAAGCTGAGATAACAAGTAGTCCTCTTGACTACCAAGATCGACTTCGTGTTGTAGAACTTCGGTCAGGAAGGATATTACGGCACTGGACAAGCGTTCGTCAATTAGATCGATGCGTTGTTGTTTTTCTTGTGCTATGTCTTCTGCCAATTTAGCTTTCAAATCGTTTTTTAACTGCTCGGTTTCAGTTCTGCCGCGAACCAGTTCATTAATCGCCTGCTGTTCATACTGCTTAAACATCTCCGTGAGTTTAGAGTTTTCTCGGGCCGTGATTTCCGATATCTCTTTTGCAATAGTTCCGGTTACCTGGTCTGTGGTAGTTTTCAGCTCTTGTTCGAATTGATCTACCGAGCGATTAATCACATGCTGGAATTTTTCCTCCGCCTCGGCGACTAATTTCTGCCTTCGCTCTGGATTTAGCGATAAACCATTATTTGGCTTAGGTTTGGCTTGATTTTTTTTATCGTCAAAATGCGCCCTAGCATGACGATAAACCAGGCTAACTAAAACCCCGATTATAAATACGTCTATGTATAGGAATATTTGCAATAAAAGATTCATCCCACGCCTAACTTACCCTAGTTAATATCATGAATATGGCAAATAGTGCAACTATGATTATGCCTACCACCAATGCTGACATCTGAAGTACGTTACGGTAAACGGCAGATTGGGCCATGGGATTACGTCCAACCGATATGATGCTTCCATGAACCATTGAATAAACTATACTGACCACTGCTATTAGGGTGATGATGAATATTACGGCACTGATAATGATTGGCAAGGTCTTAACCTGCTTGCCGGCAACCGCATTGGCTAAGTTCTGCAATGCGGAGGGAATAAGGGTCTTATCCGGTTGTTTAGTGTAATAACTGACACTGACGAGCACCGGAATAGAACCTATATCCGCGCTTTGGTTGCCACTGGATGTTTTAATGCTGACTTTTTTAGCTGAGACGTTGGGAAATGCGGCCTGCGCAACACCGATAACTTCACTGTTGTCTGAGGCTAACATACCTACTCCGGCAATCGGGGAAGGAGTTATTTCATCTCCGGCTGTTATTTTACCGTTAAGATCAGTCACTAAAACCGAATTAACTCCGCTAGTAGCAACTTCTACCTGGTTGCTGCCACTGGATAACGATACCTGAGCGTTGTTGTTGGCTATGATTACGCCGATTAAGGATTTGGCGTTACTTAGATTTGCAGGCTCGACTGTATTTAATTCGCCAGGCTTAATACTGACCAGGGAGCCGATGTTCAAATTCTGCCCAGTGGCATCGTATCCTTGAGTGATAACCGAATCGGCCGTTACTCCCGCGCTCGCAGTAAAAACAGTGACAGCGGCTAAGCTAATAAGCAAACCCCGTAGGCCGCCGATAATCTGCCGTCTTTTAAGAGTAACTTTTTCGTTTATAGGCATTTTTATTGCGTTTATCCAATTAGTAATTATACAAGTAAAAACTCTTATGTTAAAAGTTGACTGGATAGCAAGACTTTAATTATCCTTGTGTTGAAGACGTATGAGTATGATGCAAAACAATCAGTTGGGCTATACCGCCCTGGAGCTTATGATAGTTATATTGTTAATTCTTATCCTGATAGGAGTCATTATCTGGCATTAAGAATATATTATTGGCCAGCGAAAGAAACTTTAAACCCGATTTTATTGATACAATTAGATAGTATGATCAAAGCTAAGCATCTAAGAAAAAAATACGGTGATAAGGTAGCGGTTAACGATGTGTCGTTTCAGGTTCAAACCGGAAAAGTAACCGGCTTTCTCGGACCGAACGGAGCTGGCAAGTCCACTACCATGCGAATGATGCTCGGGTTATCCAGTGGAGACGGCATTACCTTGTATGACGGTAAACAACTTCAAGATTACTCTAAACCCTCAGAGTTAGTCGGGGTCTTGCTGGAAGCTAAAGCCTTTCATCCTACGAGATCGGCCAGAAATCATTTAAAGATTTTGGCCACCCAAGGAGGAGTTCCCCTAAAACGCGTTGACGAGGTATTAGATATCGTTGGCCTAAAAACAGAAGCCAAACAAGGACCGGGTAAATTTTCTTTAGGTATGAGTCAGCGATTGGGTTTGGCAGCCGCGTTACTTGCTTCCCCGAAATACCTGTTGCTGGATGAACCGGCAAACGGTTTGGATCCCGAGGGAATTGTCTGGCTGAGAAATTTTCTTAAATCTTACACCGATAACGAACACGGGGTATTCGTGTCGTCGCATCTGCTCAGTGAAATGTCACAACTAGCAGATAACGTTGTCGTCATCGGTCGGGGTAAGCTTTTAGCGGACACGTCAATCAAAGAGTTTATAGATAGTAACGTAGGTAACTATGTCTTCATTCGGGTTGACAACTTAGATAAGCTTATAAAATTACTTGATGAAAAAAGGATTACCTATAAAAAAAAGTCCGGAGGTCTGGAGCTAACCCAAACTAAAACCGATGCCATAGGCAAGCTGGCTTTTGAAGCCAAGGTTACGGTTTTGGAACTGACCAAGAAAAGTGCTTCGTTGGAAGAAGCTTTTCTAGAGGTTACGGCAGGCAGCGAAGAATATCAGGGGCAGGAGACATTTTAAAGTGACTAAAGAAATAAAGTCCGAATTTAAAAAGGTATTTAGCATTCGGTCGACCTACATAATCCTGGGCTTAATGCTAGTCTTAGTTATATTTTTCGGTTTTTATGTCGGGGGATGGCACAGCCAAAAGATAGACCTGTTAAATCCCCACCGCTTATACATGGTGGCACAACAAGCTATTAGTTTCTTATCTGTTTTCATCGCACTTTTAGCAGTGCTGCTGTTGACCCACGAGTTCCGTTACAACACCATTACCTATACCCTTACTCTAAGCAACAGCCGAAACAAAGTGTTACTGTCGAAGGTTGTAGTGGTCAGCGTAATTGCATTGATCGCTACAGCCGTTATCGGTTCCTTGTCTCCTATGCTCGCTTACTGGGGAATCCATGCCAATCATTTACATTTGGTAGCTCAGCATTTTTATTACTCTGATTTGCTTTGGAAAGGATTAGTATTCGGTTGGGGTTATTCTATGGCAGCTTTGGTTATTGCCATATTAATCCGGAATCAGATAGGAGCGATTGTGGCTTTACTACTTATCCCGACAACTGTTGAAGGTTTATTGAGTGTCTGGCTTAAAAGCAACACCGACTATCTACCGTTTAGTGCGCTACACACTATGCTCGGCGCCGGCACGGATGTACAGAAATCCGGACTGAATCCGATCAATGCGATGTATGTTTTTTTGGGCTATTTGGTCTTTAGCGGTGCTATAGCATGGTTTTCGTTTATAAAACGAGATGCCAATTAGCAGCAATACTACACTCTCTCTATGAGACACTTACGCAATGATTAGGATACCTTTAAGTAGTTTTAGGAAAGCTCGTATAAAATGTAAACTAACTACTGCATCGGTTTCCCAAAAACACACAACTAATTTGTATTTAACATTCTTATAGGATTGCTAAAAGCTGGAGGTATAGTTGCTCAGTTGATTACTGTCTATATTACTAGAACTGACACTAGTCGAGTTAAGAGCGGTCATTGCACTGTTTAGATCGCTTGGGCTATTAATAGACGGAGCAGGAGGAGTTGACGTAGTAGGAGATTGGTAACTATTAGAGGCTGTAGTTGTCAAGGAGGTATTATTCGATTTGTTGTGCTCGTGCCATACGAATACGCCGGTAGCCACTATCGCAGCCACAAGAACGACTACTATTACCAGCTCAACAACACTAAAACCTGATTGAGTTTGTTGATCTTTCATTGTTATCTACCTCCCTGTGAACTAGATTGATTCGAACCGGAAACTGTTACTCCGTTCACTGACGCAACACCGACTATGAGATTCTTAACTGCAGTCCTATAAGTCTGCAAATCGCTAATCTCGGTTTTTAGATAGGTTCGGAATTGTAAAATCATACCCTTTGGATTAGTACCGCTACAATTAAACGTACTGCTATTTTTCAAAGTACCGAAATCATTTTCGGCTTGGACTTTAGCGGCGTTGATAGCCGCTACCAATTGGTAATAGTTGCTTAGCGTCTTACCTCGTTTGACATAAAAATTCTCAACCCGTGTTGCTATTGTGCCGAATAGGTTAAGCTGGTTCTGAGCACGGGTATCAATTCTAATCATTATATTGTTAATGGCAGTCTGACGATTTTGGCAGGCTCTTAGTTGTGCCGCAGCCAATCGTGTCTCAGCGTTAGCCGATTTACCCCTCCCTTGATTGTAAGTACTGCCAGCCGAGTTGGCAGCTTGGCTATTGCTTGTACCGCTTCCTGCTACTTGGGCATGGGCGCTGGTCTGATGCGGTAAGGCAAACACTACCGAGCCGCTAATCAGCACCATTGACAATACCGAACTGATTAACCCGAATTTTGTTATACTTTTTCGCATACCTTTCCTTGTAATTAAATTGCTTATAACTAAAAGCTTACGCTTAATTAACGGTGGTTGTCAATATTGGGTAACACCTATGGCATTATTAATAAATGCCTGCTTAATAATACCTGCTGTCTTCTCTTTTTTAGTTGATACCGATAGTCGCCGGGTGGGGTTCCTATAACATTAACCAGCGAAAAGTTGTTCTTAGAAAAGGCATGCTACGTCAACGGCTACTTTAGTAAATCGAAAAAGCTCACTTTTTAGTTAGCTATGTAGGATATTTGTCGGCTTAAAAAAGGATCTTGAATATTGGTTGAGATCATGCCCTTAAAAAGCCAAAAATATAATTGATCCGGTAAGCAGGTCTTGGTAGGGGCTTGATTTTATTGCCGGCAACTATAAATTCGGGATTTGAGAATCGATGAGACCAAACCGAAATCTTCCAACGGCAACTCTGCGATACCGTTTTATAGCTACCAAGCAAGATAATAGATACATTCGGACTTTTTGATGGTTAAAGAGTAGATCATGGACTGCAGTTTGAACGGTATTTAAGAATGCTTGTTAATAGGCATATTCGAACACAATGTCATGCAAGTAATAACAGTTTCACAAATATAGATCAAGATGTTTAAGGAAGAAGCATTTTTAGATATAGACTCTAAACGACCTAAAAGCTTTAACAAATTGTTAGAGCCTATTTATTTGGCCTGCCTTTACCAGTTATAATCAGCTTACGGAGACTGTCTCGAATATAAAACTTCCAGGCCTGAGCACACTCTTTATAGCAGGCAAGAGTCGGCACTAAGCCTTTGTGATTAAACTTCAGCTCGGTTTTATCCCCTACTTTTTTTACTTCAAATATTATATTGGTACCGGTCCATTCAGTTTTGTTTTCGACGAATTGTATATAACTATCTATCACTTGCCACACGACTTTCCGGTTAGGATCTAATTGCACTATTTTCTGTTTAGAATAATGAATATCTTGATAGCGATAAGTCCACTCCAATCCTAGCTTGTCCGTATCTCCGACTATATCTCCCGACCACCAGGCACGAACATTATTGATCGCTTTAAAAACCTGATCTGGTGACTTATCTGTCAAAAACTTGATCTCTAAATCTTGATTATCTTTACGCCTGCTTGTATCGATTGCCATAATTCCTCTTTACTTAACGCGCATACCTAATATATTGCGATTACTTGCATAATGCAAGTATACTTATTAAACTTTTATTATGAAGAAAAAGCTTAAACGATCCGCATGTCCTATCGGCATGACATTAGATATAGTCGGCGATAGATGGTCGCTTTTAATAGTGCGCAGTCTTATGTTTGCCAAGCGAAAAACATTTAAAGACCTGGCGACGATCAGTGAAAATATTGCTACCAACATCTTGTCAGATAGATTGGAAAGCCTAGAAAGAACCGGGATCATTATGAAACTGCCTGATTCTGCCGATGGCCGACGTTCCATATACGTGCTTACGGAAAAAGGTCTTGATTTAATGCCAGTTTTACTTTCCATGATTGCATGGGGAACAAAATATAATCCTGATGCTTCTTATCCAGTAAAGATGGTTAAAGAGACTGTTCGTAACAAAACCAAACTTATAAAAGAAGCAAGAAAACTGCAAAAAACTTATAACTAATATCAACAAGCAGTTTAAGTTTCAGTTTGTATGAATACAGTTTAGGTACAGCAACTCATTTTCGTTATATCCTTGGTAAACGATATGGCTGCTAATTTAATAGCCTCAGATAAAGTTGGAAATACCGGCAACATATCATCAATGTCATCAACAGTGTTTTTGTTCTTTATTAGTACCATCGCTTGAGCTATAAGATCACCTGCATTAGGCGCTAAAATATGTACGCCCATAATAACCTTTGTCTCGGGGTGTACGGCTATTTTAATAACCCCTTCGGTCCGTTTCGTTATTTGGGCTTTTGGTAATTTATCAAAAGTTATGGTACGGCAAGCACAGACCTTTAGTTCCGCCATTTGTTCATTTTCGCTGTAACCAACACTTGCTAATTGTGGGTCTGTAAACACCGTCCAAGGCACACTATGATAGTCTATTGATTTACTTGTACCATTCAGAGCATTCTCAGCCGCATATGTACCTTCACGCCCAGCTGTAGTCTCAAGCCGTAGCGGTAGATTAGTTACATCTCCAACAGCATAGATATTGGCTTGTGAAGTTTGCAGATTAGGTTGGGTAACAATCGCTTGTTTGTCATTGATCTCAACACCTGCTGCTATAAGGTTTAACTCTTCAGTATTGGGAGCTTTACCGGCGGCAAGCAGTATTTCGTCAACTTCAACAACTCCTTCGCCAGATTCATTGGCGTAAAACACCTTCTTTATCCCATTCTCAACAACTACCTTAGTTAATTGAATTCTAGTTTTAATACTAATTCCTTCGTCAGTCAGTATTTGTTGCAAACGCTCAGTTAATGCAGGTTCGGCGCTGGGCATAATACTGGCTGCTCGTTGCAAAATAGTTACTTTACTATCAAATCTGGCGTATAACTGGCTTAGCTCCAATCCTACCGGTCCTGCTCCAATAACTGCTAAACGTTTCGGAACCGTTTTAAGCTCCATCGCCTCAATATGTGTTATATAACCAGCCTCAGCTAATCCTTCAATATTCGGCACAATAGCGGTTGAACCAGTAGCTATAATAAATTTAGCTGCTTTAATTTGCTTCTCACCTATCTTAACGGCTGTGTTTGACACAAAACTGGCTTTACCTTTTATAAAGGTTACGTTATCCAAGCCTTTAAGCACCTGTTCATACTTTTCATTTCTCAGCTTTTCTACCAATGCCATTTCATCAGTGACAATTGCCGCATAGTCGGCTTTGTTCATGACAAATTCAATACCCGGTAGACCGTGATTTTTTGCATTATGCAATAGTTCTGCAGCATGTAACAGTGTTTTAGACGGCACACAGCCAACATTTACACATGTACCTCCAAGAGGCAGTCCAGAGTTAATAAGTGCTGTTTTGGCTCCAAGTTCGTTAGCCTTAATGGCAGCAGCAAACGCGCCTGCACCACCCCCAACGATAACTAGATCGTACTGTTCCATAAGATTTTATCCTTTCATTTATTTGCAATCGGGACACATAATTTATGCACCTTTCTTTTCTGTTTATCGGTAATGTAAATTATCATATTAGGCATTATTAACAGCAATTTAGAATATAATTAATTGAGCTTAAAAGTTGTTTGTCTCCTTGCCTTAAGTTATTAATAAATAACGCAAGAGAGGGTTGAAGAGTTAAAATCTTTGGGAAGCTACATAAGCCTATTGCCGACTGATAATAAATTTGCGCTTTTCTCCAAGACTCTTGAGCGGCTTGGTTAGGAATCATTGGGGTTCTTTTTGCAACCAATAAGCTATTATTTAACTGTTGGCATGAGTCATTCAATGAGATTAAATCATTATTCTGAATATTAGTTTGAACTATTTCAGACTCTTTGAGCATGGTACTTTGAAGTCGCTGGTACTTAGCGTACCAATTATTTACGTTAACCGCATTATCTACTGATGCAACAACAGTGATACTCACATTTTTCTTGTTATAGCCGATATTGTTATATAGCCTGTTGGTATTATGACCATTAATTCTAAAATGGTTCCAATAAATCAGCGCTGGAATCATTAAACTCGAAATTAGGAGTAGCCCCACTAGAGGTTTTAAATAAAAATACTTACTTTTATGTGGGACTACTTTTATTGTTGTATAATACTTTTTCATAATATCAAGCTTTAACGATGCAGCTTAATTTGACAATTAGGGCAGTTAACTATTTGGCGTACAGTTATTAAAAGAGCATAAATCAAAATGATTAACGAGACTAAAAGAATAATCGGCTCATGAGTAGCAATAAAACCTTGAATACCTGTTAAGAAGGTTACATTAGGCAGAATAACGGCAATAGAAGCAATTATTGAAGGCAATATAAAGCTGCAGCATAGTAAGGACCCGAGTAATCCACCTATTCCACCGATGATTGTTCCTGCAGAATGAGTTCGCCGACCACTAGCCTTAAGTTTAAAGTTCATGGGCACTATTAAGGACAAAAGCCCTGCCATTACAAAAGCAAAGGCTGCTAATTGGAATGATAAATAACTAAGGTTTGCGAGACTAATTTGACCACCTGTACTGCTAGCGGGCAAGATTATTAGATAAAGAAAAAACACCAAAAAGAAAGTGATGATTCCAATTAGATAGTATTTTTTTTCATTGAACGTAAAATAGATAGCTGTTTGAATTCTAGATAGCCAGCTCATTTTATGCACTCTTAGCAAATTGTAAAATTGAATTCATTGTAGCCGACGGTGTCGAGTTAACGGTCTGGATAATGCCGGAGGGATTAATTAAGTAATAAATATCTGGGGCATTGTCAGGATTATAGCTAGAAGTTAATGATTGACTTGCTTCTCCAAAGGAGAAGTTATTTGGGAAGGATTTAGCATTGGTTATGCCGGAAATGAATTGCTGCATTGACGGCCCAGAATAGCCAGCATCTCCGTATGTCTCAAGTGCAACTATATTCAACCCGTATTTCTGTAAAGTAGGAGCATTACTAAGTAGGGTCTGTAAACTTTCCTGGCACGAAGAGCACCAAGTAGCTAGTAAGTAGACCATTAGTTTCTTATTATGATAACTAGTCAAAGAAATAGATTGACCATGAAGATTGGTGAAAACAGCTGGAACTAGAGTTTTATTTACTGTAGCAATATCTGTTATTTGCTTAGTTGTAGTTTTTTGATGTTTATTAGAAGCAATTCCTATGACAACGAATCCAACAACTAAGACGATCAAAAATATAATAAAAACTTTTTTAGCCATTAATCCTCTTACCTTTCCTTTTGATAACATTATGTCAAGCTACCTTTTTAATGAACGACTTGTCTGGACTTTTCTGTAGTGCTTTAGCGTAGGCAGCGGGCGTAGTTTTTAAAGCTGTGTGTATACGTCTAGTGTTGTAGTAGTGAATTTGGAGAGCAA
>JAJZAD010000003.1 GCA_021799575.1 bacterium
TTGCTTTACGAGCATAACCCGTCACAAAGCCATACATAAAGACTGTTCTATCTACACCCTCATGAGACATTAATACCTCCTAACTATTTAGTAGCTAGGAGTCCAATATGTTTCTGAACTTATGCAGTAAAATACTTTCTTTTGTTTTTAGTATATCCGACATTAAGTATGACAAGCTCTATAGCGCTCGATAGGTTAAAATATTGTGCTATTGCTTGATTGTTAAGAGATGTCTAGTCTACAGTTAACTTTATCTATGCCGACCAGAATAAAATCTAATCCCGAATCATATATCAAACCGTTAAACATGAACCGTCTAGAAGGCAGAATGCTGAGGTTGCCGATAAGCCACGGAAATGAAATTTTATTTGTTGGTGATTTGGGGTCGGATCTGGAATATTGGTTCGGTTTAATTAGAGCTTTAGCTGATTTCGGCACCGTAACTATGCCCGACCTTCCAGGCATGGGTGGGATGGATAGTTTTTACAAGATCGGTAAAGTACCGTCTATTGATAGTTATTCCGACTATTTAGCGTCTTTTTTCAAGCTAAGATTTAAACGGCAGCGCATCATAATCGTGGCTGTGGGCTTTGGTTTTGTGGTTGCCACCAGAATGCTTGAGCGGTACCCGTCTATTAAAGAACGGGTTAAGATGGTAATTTCGTTAGCAGGATATGCAGATTTTGAAGATTTTGCTTCCAACAAATTTCGTTTGCGAATATATGCGCTTTTGGCAGGTATTTTACGCTACCGGCCATTGTCTATTTTTGTCCATCCGATAATTTTAAATGAAGGTATGTTTAGGTGGCTGTTTTTGGCTAAAGCCGACCAAAGTTTAAGTCCGGGTTCGCTCAGCCAGTTCAAGTTTAAACTGCAGCGTCTAGCTAGTATGGATAAGCGTTCATTTGCGGCCATAGCTTATGAGCTTAGTCGGTTTACTAACTGTGGCGGCCGGGTGGATTTACCGGTTTGGCAGGTTGATCTGCCAAGTCTGTTTATTGATCGAAACAAGACGGAACAGCACCTGTGCGTAATTTTTAGCGGTTTTTATTTATTGCCACTTAACCGTAGAGTTAATCGTTATCCTGAACTAAGAGATAAGCGCTCCGCGGCCTATTATCTTCCCCAGGCTCTTAAGCAGCGTCTAATGAGTTAATCAGCTTAAACATTGCGTTTAGCTAAAGCTTAAGTGATAATTATGCCTATGCTCCACTTTATGCGCTTAAACGACGATAAACGTCCAGCGGACAAACTGGAAGTTACCGTGTCTAACCGTACGATGGCCCGGATTATCCTAATTGTCTTAATAACAATCGGATTAGTGATGGCAGTAGTCAGAATAAAAACCGCTCTAATGCTGTTATTCCTAGCTTTTTTCCTAGCTTTGGCGTTGAATGCACCGGTGATACGTATTGCTAAACTGCTACCCGGTAGGATTAAAGGCAGCCGGTTGGCTGCCACATCTATTTCTTATCTTATTGTTATCGCCGTTCTGGCGGTATTTTTTGCCTATGTCATTCCGCCGTTTGTACATAATACCGAAAAATTTATAAGCGCCGCACCGCATCTGGTTAAAGAAACTCAGGATCAAAGTAGCGCCCTCGGCAAGTTTGTGCGCGAACACCACTTACAGTCCGAAGTTAACAATCTTTCTAAGCAGATATCCAGTAAACTTACGGATATCGGGGGCAAGTTATTCGTGGACATTTACGGAATCGTCAAAGATGTTTTCTCCTTACTGGCCGTCTTAGCACTGGCGTTCATGATGTTAGTTGAAGGTCCCAGATGGTTAACCTTTTTTAAACAGTTGTTTTTGCCTTTTAGGGACGAGAAAACCATTAGTCGGGTGGGGAAAGAAATGTATGCCGTCATCAAAGGTTATGTTAACGGGCAGGTTCTTCTCGCGCTAATTGCCGCCATATTGGTAGGTCCGGTGCTGTTTATTATGCATGTGAGCTATCCTGTAGCGCTGATGGTGGTAGTGTTTATTTGCGGGCTAATACCTTTAATCGGACATACGATCGGGGCGATTATTCTGACCGTTGTGGCATTGTTTCACTCAATTACGGCTGCCATTATCGTTTTGGTATGGTACATAATTTATATTAACTTTGAAAACTATTTGTTGCAGCCTCGTATACAGGCCAATACTACAAATATGAGTCCACTCTTAGTGTTTGCGTCGATTATTGTCGGGATAAATTTTGCGGGTTTGGTCGGCGGGCTAATAGCTATACCGGTTGCCGGAGTTCTAAGGGTACTGATTATTGAGATCCTTGAATACAAGAATGTACTGCCGAAGAATTATTTAGAAGAAAATTCCAAACATTCTTAAGCTAAATACTGCCAAAGCGGTCCGCTGGGCCGGTCAAGCACCGTTATTCCGTGTTGATTTAATTCAGCTCTAAGCTGGTCGGCTTTGGTCCAATCCTGTTTGTTGCGTGCCTGCTCCCGTTGCACGATCAGTTGTTTTAATTCTTCTGGTATATCCAACACCTCACTCAGCTTGAGTCCTAGTAAGTTGTCGATCGAGTTAATAGTTCCGACTATGGATTTTTTACTTAATGACAGTACTTCGGCTTTATCTAACCAATTCTCTAAAACGGCTAAGCAAGCCGGTGAGTTAAGATCGTCCTGGAGGACTGTTAATAGATCCGGCGGTGATATTTCTTGTCCGCCTGGTTCTGCTTGAAACATGCGTGCTGCGAAGTTCCTATACCTAAGCAGACGGGCTTCAGACGCGGCTAATGAATTCCAGTCGAATTTGCTTTGGCTGCGATAGTGGGATTCTAATACCAGCATTCTAAGTGTTTCGGGAGTATAACCTTTAGCTTCGATATCCTCTAAAGTCACGGTATTGCCCAAACTCTTAGAAATTTTAGTACCATTAATCAATATATGGTTGGTGTGCATCCATATTTTCGCTAATGGCTTTCCGGTCAAAGCCTCGGATTGAGCTATTTCGTTAGTATGGTGGATGGGTATGTGATCGATACCTCCACTATGAATATCGAGGGTTTCGCCTAAATATCTTAAGCACATCGCCGAACATTCGATATGCCAACCTGGAAATCCTTTGCCCCAAGGGCTATCCCATTCCATGTCACGCTGTACGTTTGAAGGTGAAAACTTCCATAGAGCGAAGTCGCTGGGGTTATGTTTTTCCGGGTTAGGTTCGATTCTGGCACCCGGTTGCTGTTCATCTAAATCTAACTTTGCAAAGGATGCATAGTTCGGAAACTTAGAGGTGTCGTAATAGATGCCATCACTGGTTCGGTAAGTATAGCCTTTTTTTTCAAGTCCGAGAATAAAGTTAATTTGGCCCTGAATGTGGTCAGTCGCCTTGGGCATTTGCCATGGCTGAGTGAAGTTCAGCCTTACGAGTCCCTGCTTAAAATAATCGGTGTAAAAACTAGCTATTTCCCAGGCGGTTTTGCCTTCGCTCTTGGCCCGTTTGGCCAGTTTATCTTCTCCGGTATCGGCATCGGACGTCAAATGGCCGACATCGGTAATATTGATTACCCATTTTGGATCAAACCCCGAGGCTTTCAGAGTCCTGATTAACAAGTCGTAACGAATAAAAGTAAACCAATTTCCGATATGCATATAATCATATACTGTCGGACCGCAGGTATAAACTTTAACTTCCGGAGGGTTCTGCGGACTTACCTCCTCTATCTGGTTAGTCAGCGTATTAAACAGTTTCATTAAGTAATGCCTTAGTTCTAGTTATAATTTCTTGTTTTAGAGTCTCTAAATCTCTGCTGTCGGTCAACTTAAATCCGCTGGCGAATTCGTGGCCTCCTCCTCCGAATTGTTCCGCCAGTTTAGCAGCGATCGGGTAGCCGTAGTTTGTACGGATTTTAGCGGTTATTTTTCCAGTCGGATAAACTTTCAGCACCACGGCTGCCGCAGTATTGGTAGTTAAGCGCATATCGTCTAAGGCTAACATTGAAGGGTTGTAACTCGGGCTGTACTTTTCGATTTCCGGCCAAGGTATCACTAGTAATGCTACCCGGTCGTCATCATAGTACTCGATGCGCTCTAATAGTTTACCCTTGTAGTGTACCAATTCGGGGCTTTTGCGCATCATGTCTCGTCTTGCTGCTTCCAGAGCCGAAAGCGATACCCCGCCTTCTACTAATTCGGCTATCGTATATACGGTATCGGCAGTAGTGGCATCAGTGGTCAGCCCTAAAGTATCAGATAGAATTGCGGCTGCCAATGCGTTTTTTGCTACAGTATTTAATGGCCACTTCAACTGTTTTGCCAGCTTATAGATTATTTCCGCGGTAGCAGAAGCTCCGCTTTTGTTGATGCGCAAGGTTGCGAATTCGATGCTCGATTCGCTAACGTGATGATCGATTATAATTAGCGGCTTTGAACTTAAAGCATGATAAGCGTGGGGGTTATTTGACAGTAAGGTGTCAATTAAAGACATCGCCGAAGTGTCGACAATGACCGCCAGATCGTATTGATTAGGCAGTATAGCATTAACTCTGTCTCTACCCGGAAGGTATGACAAATAACCTGGCATATTGACACCACAAACTAAATCAGTATCCTTACCTAACTCCATTAGTATTTGTTCCAATGCTAAGCTGCTTCCTAAGCTATCTCCGTCCGGATTATCCGGCTGAATAACCACTATTTTATAAGCGGTGGATACCAATTCGTTAAGCTGTTTTGCCTCTTTGATCATGCCGTTTTAGTATCGTTTGAGTTAACGCTTTGACGGTGAATAATGGCTCTTCCTAGGGTAATCTGGTCCGCGTATTCCAGATCGATACCTATTGGCAGACCTTGTGCTAACCTGGTGATTTTGAGTTTGCGATTGCCGATTTGCTGTTGAATGTATAATGCCGTCGATTCTCCCTCTACGCTTGCGCTGGTAGCCAGGATGACTTCTTTGACTTTATCGTCATCGATTCTCTTAACCAGTTCTCGTATATGCAGCTGCTCCGGAGTTATGCCGTCGATTGGTGATACTAAACCTCCGAGTACGTGATAAGTCCCTGAAAATTGGCCGGTTTTTTCTATGGCTAAGATGTCGAAAGGCTCACCAACTACCGCCACTATTGTCTTATCCCGTTTAGGGTCAGTATATAGATCGGATAAGCGTTGACCGGCTGGTACCAGCGCATAGGTTTTTTCGCAGTAACCGATACCGTCTTTAAGGTTATTTAACGCGGTTGCCAATTTAGCCGAAGAGTCGTGATTATGGCGAACAAACCAATAAGCGTAGCGCTCAGCTGTACGCGGCCCTACGCCTGGTAAAGTACTAAAGGCTTCAATCAAATCAGTTAAAGCTTTCGGCAGCACACTCATATGTCTTTTTTCAACTCGACTGCCTTGCCTCTATAACCCGAGACTGCCCAGAGAACCCATTATCGGCTGCATCTTCTCGGCCGCAAAACGTTGGCTTTGGTTTACGGCATCGCGGATCGCATCTTCTAGCCAGCGTTCAAGCTGCTCAATGTCTTCAAGATCGACAAAACTTGGATCAATATGGATTTTTTTTAGTTTTTGTTCCCCGTTCATTTCAACGACTACCGCTCCGTCGCCTTTTTCGACACGTATAACTTGCTTTTTCAGTTCCCTCTGGATTTTATTTGCCTGCATTAACGTCTTAGTTTTATCTAATCTGCTCATATCACTAACTCCTTTTCTTTGAACGCTGCTATGCGTTTATCTCTTAGGTAGTATAACAAACAAAAGCTACTAATTTAGGCGGTTATTATAGCTGGCTTTAACCTGGGGATTATTACTCCAGGCAACAATGTAAGTCCTGATACCATAAAAGCCGCTGATTGATAAAACACCTATCATCACGATAAGCCCTACAGCTCTGGCTATATGGTTCCTAGGAAATACATCGAACCACTCTTTAAGCATATATGCCAGTCCGGTAGCCGCGCAGACGCTTAGTAGCGGTATTAACGACAGTGGGCTTATTAATCCGAATCCGCTTAATAACCATGTTGCCGCTAGGAGGATTATCACGCTTTGCCAACGCCAATTAGTAAACCGCATTGCGTAGGTCAAGATTCCGATTAAAATCAAAGCCGTATAGGTTATCGGCAAGACCGGAAGATGCCCAAGGCTAATAAACGTGCCATCGGAGTAGCTATGAACGAACAAGTCGAGCGGAGTATGAATGAAGCGACTTAAGAATTCATGAAATGCGTGTATGTTATCAGTAAGTCCATATCCAAGCCAGGTTTTTAATTGTGCAATACTCGCAAAACGGATCAAGAAGTTAGCGATCGGCATCAATAAAAGCAAACCGATACCGATAACACTTAAGCGCAACTTACTGCTTAGCTCTCCAAATGCAGTTTTGATTGGTTTGTATGTGATCCACAACGCGATTAAAGATAACCAAACACCTCCGGGTATATATAGCGCGCCAATAAGGAATACAGTTAAAACCAGAAGCGCCACAAATCCGGGCAGTCGATGAACCAGATCAACGGCTACCACTAAAGCGATAGCCAGCAACAGTTGCGAACTGACAGGTGTAGCCTCACGGGATAAAGCCAGAAACCCGAAGCTGGTTAAACAAATCCCTGCCGCCAGTAATCCGATTTTGTACCCGTGCCACGAGCTGGCCAGCCAATACACAGCGATTATCGCCAGTACCCCTATAATCACTGATGTTAGTCTAAGCGACCAGGTGTTTCTGGCGATAGCGTAAGTGCCGTGTAAAAGGACATAGTAAGGACCGTATAGATAGGAGATGGATTTCCACCAAGGACTATCGATATACAGTTGCTGTTTGGTAACTAATTCGGCGGCATTGACGTTACCGTTTGTCTGGCTGGAAAGGCGCCAAAGCAACAGCCCGATCGCGGCTACAACCATGATCACGACCCCATAAGTTTCAGTTTTCTCTGTAGCCAGTCTTTTAGCTAAATTACCCCTTCGCTTAGTCGGTTTTAAGTACATATTGCAAACGGCTTAGAATGGAGCACTATGTTTGGTATCTAATGAGCGAAAACGCTGCTTATCGTTATCGAAATAAAGTTCCACTGCACCGATCGGTCCGTTACGATGCTTTTTAATTAGAATGTCGGTAATTTTTTTACGATCGGTTTCAGGGTTATAGAACTCTTCGCGGTAAATAAAAGCTACGATATCGCTGTCCTGCTCCAGGCTTCCCGATTCTCTGAGGTCTGCTAACTGCGGTATTTGCGGGCTTCGGCTTTCTACTGAGCGGTTAAGCTGTGATGCTGCCAACAAGGGCACATCCAGTTCGCGAGCAATACCTTTCAAGCCACGGGAAATCTCTGAGATTTCTTGTACCCTGTTACCGTCATTTGCAAATCTCCCGCCTCCGCTCATTAACTGAATGTAATCAACGATAATTAACCCAAGCTTTCGCTGATGGTTTTCTCTTCTGGAGATAGTTCTTAAATCACTTACCGTTACGCCTGGCGTGTCATCAATATAGATTGGCGCTTCACTTAGGGTTCCCATGGCTTCCCCTATTTTTTCAAAGTCGGTATCGGTGAGATTGCCCGTCCTGAGGGCCCAAGCGTCAACTCCCGACTCAATACTAAGCAAGCGATCCACCAGCTGTTCCTTGCTCATTTCAAGACTAAAAAAGAGAACGGGCTGTTTTGATTTAACTGCCACATTATGAGCAAAGTTTAACATTAGTGCGGTTTTACCCATCGATGGTCTGGCAGCTAGAATGAACAGATCAGATCTTTGAAAGCCCGCCAGTAGATTATCCAAATCTTTAAAGCCGGTAGATATGCCTCGCAGCTTCTTTTTGTCCTTATGCAATTCATCAAGACGTTCAAAACTTTCAGCCAGGATTGTCTCCAGACTAACCACCGACTGTTTGATGTGTTGTTCGCTGACGGAAAACAGATCGCTTTCCGCCTCTTCTATAAGCTGGTTTACGGATTTAGTTTCGTCGAAACCTAACGACACCATTTGTTGAGAAACGGCAATTAACCTACGCCTTAATGACTTTTGGGCGACTATGCCGGCATACTCTTCTATGTGCGAAGCGGTGGGGACGAAATTGGTTAATTCGGTTAGATAGGCTGGGCCGCCGATACTTTTCAGCTGGCCGTTATTTTTTAATTGATCGGCAAGGGTTAAAACATCAATGGCCGTACGTTTTTCGTATAGCTCAATCATGGAGCTGAAAATTATTTCATGACGCTTATCAAAGAAATCGTTCGGACGAATATTACCGGCAACTTTAACAATAGCGTCGGTGTCGATAAGTATCGAGCCTAAAAGTGATGCCTCGGCATCGATATTCTGTGGCGGTTGTTGCAGCTCAGTTGTTAGATTGCTCATTTAATCTTTTTCTATATCCAAAGACCCTACATCCATCCCTATATTAACCCACATTATATTATCCGAGTTTATCAACGGCCTAGTGTTTATGAACAGTTTATCCCCCTCATTACTCAATAGTGGCGCCTCCACCGAATATAGAATTAATTGTTTCCAGTTCATCGGGGAAACGTTTATCCGGTTCGGTTTTATTGAGTTGCGATGGATCAACTCTACATTCAATGATTATGTTTTTTCCTGTCGATTGAAAAATGGCGTTTTGAATTATTTCTCGATTCTTCGGTTCGGATACCCGCTTTTGATGAAAGGGAAATGCAAACGCTAATTTTATCGTTCCGGAACGGCTAAAATCTACATTCGCCATTCTAACAATCCCATATAGAGTATTGTATCTGGACTTCAACAGATTAAGCACCTCTTGCCAGGTATTTTGATCTAGGCTTGCTTTAGGCGGTAACTTGTTTCTATTGGCTATAGACTCTACTAGAGAAGGCTCAATAGGCGTTGGTTTTTTCGGTTTTAGCTTTGCAGCCTGGTCCGGTACGGTCGAATCGAGCGGAGGTGCTTTATCGGATGTCTTAATTGGCTTATTGATAGGTTCGGCTTTAACCGTTTTAGGACTCATACTATTTGCTAGGTTTTTCAATATGCCTATTTCTAATGATTGGCTAGGGGCATAAGAGCCGGGAACTTCGATTAAATTCTCCAGTAATTTCAGCGATATTTCCATAGACAATAGAGGGCTTTGGGCAATAATGCGTTCCCGGATTTTACTTCCTAATCGAGAAGCTATATTGGCCGGTGGATATCCTTGTTCACCCAGCTCCTGAAGAGTTTTTACGATACCGCTAACCGAATCTGATTCTATCTGCTCGATTAACGTATCTATGAGTTGATCTGGAGGCATCCCGAGTAACGTTAGGACCGTGTCGGCGCTTACCGGCTGGGAATAATTGGAGGCCTGGTCCATTAAGCTGATACTATCTCTAAAGCTGCCTTGTCCGTGTTCGGCTATCAGCTTGAGGGCGTCATCGTCTATTTGTATATGTTCGTTATCAGCTATTACTCTTAAGTGAGCCATGACTTTAGCGGCTTCGATCGGTTTAAATTGAAAACGCTGTGTCCTACTAATGATTGTTGCCGGTAATTTATGGGCTTCGGTGGTAGCTAGAATAAAGACTGCATGGCTAGGCGGTTCTTCAAGAGTTTTTAGAAGCACATTAAAGGATTCCCTGGTTAGCATATGTACCTCGTCAATAATATAGACTTTGTATTTTGCACTGACCGGTGCGACGTATACCTTTTCGATTAATTCTTTGGTTTCCTCAAGCTTTCGATTAGAAGCCGCATCGATCTCGATAATATCTATATGGCCGCTGTCATCTTTATATTCGAGTTGGTTAATATCATGAGCTAGAATACGCGCAATAGAGGTTTTTCCAATCCCTTTAGGCCCGGTAAAAAGATAGGCATGTGCTATTCGGCCGGTTTTGACAGCCTGAGCCAGGGTTTTGGTAATGTGTTCCTGACCCACTATCTCATCTAACGACCTTGACCGGTATTTACGGTACAGCACTTGACCCATAAGCTATAAAGTTATTATAGACCAACTGTGTGCTTGAAGCGGTGTTTTCTATTAATTTAGCTACAAAACAGCTGTTAATTACAGTGCGGCTTCAAGTGCCGCCCACTCAGCACTCTCGTCCTCCGGAATGTTGGCACTAACCTGGTCTCCGGGTTTGGCTTTGAAATAAGTTACGCTGGCTAACAGTACCCGATAATTTTTACCGTTGACATTTATAAAGTAATGGCCGTTTTCAAGGCTTAAAGTACCGACCACTTGTTTACGCGGTACAGGACCGATCTGCTTGTATAAAAACGCACCGTCTTCGGCGATCGTCAGTTTTAAGATGTCTCCCTGAACGAGCTTGGACTTTGACGCGTAGTTAGCCGGCACGGGATATGTTTTACTGTCGCTGCCGACCATGTTTTGACCGTCAAATACACCCTCAATCACCTTACCCAACGTTTCGTCTCTAACAATAGGAGCAATCTTCTCGTCATCACCAACTAGACTGATAAGCAATTCACTTGCAGCAGCGAGATTAGTTTCGGCTTCTCTGATAAGTGATCTTAGCCTCTTAATCTGTTTATCTGGTACGTCTGCCATATATTTCTCTTGCTCAGCCTCTTCTCTTAGGATATTTGTATAGGTAAAAAGCTAACTTTAAACTACCATTATTGTCCTATAAAGTCAAAATTTCTGTGGATAAAATACGGAAGCTTAACATAACTTCTCTTAACTTGGGCTTGTACTTTTAGCCTAATTTAGGTTGTAGGCTTCCGTATTCATTAGTTTTTTACCGGATTTTTAGTTCAGATCGACAGTTGCTCCGGCCTCTTCAAGTTTCTTTTTGGCAGCCTCGGCCTCTTCTGTCTTGACTTTCTCAAGTATCGGCTTGGGGGCGGTATCAACTAAAGCTTTGGCTTCACCCAGCCCTAAATTGGTGATTTCCTTTACCGCCTTAATTACTGCTACTTTTTGCGAACCGGGATCTTTCAGAATTACGTCGTATTCACTTTTAACTGCCTCTTCCGGGGCAGTTTGTTCAGCACCTGCTACTGGAGCTGCAACAGCTACAGCTGCGGCTGCCGGCTCGATACCGTATTTTTCTTTTAGCGTATTACTTAGTTCATTTACTTCTAGAACTGTTAATCCTACCAGTTCTTCGGCTATTTTTTCAATATTTGCCATTGGCTTCCTCCTTAAATTATATTTATGCTGCTTTTGCTTTCAAACCGGAAATAATATTTGTTAGGTTGCCGTTCGTAGCAGCAACGATTGAACGAATTGGTGACTGGAGTAGAGCTATTACTGAGCCGATTAGTACAGGTTTGTTTGGTAAATCGGCCAGTGTTTTAACCTGTTCGGCATCTAACCATTTGCCTTCAGTGGTAATGGCACCTACAAATTCGACTATCGGTTTTTGCTTTGCGAAAGTGGCGATACTTTGTGCCGGAGCCACCTCGTCTTCCGGATTGAAAGCATATATAAGCATACCTTGCAATTGACTTAAGTCCAGGTTTTTATATTGTTCTAAGTGTTTGATCGATTGCATGACTAGCCGGTTTTTAACTACTTTGATGGTTGTATTACCGGTTTTAGCCTGAGACCTTAAGGTCTGCATATCTTTAACCGACATTCCCTGATATCTGGCAATGACGGTAAGCTTAGATGTTTTCAGCAGTTGCTCTACGTTTTCAACTACCTGCTCTTTTTTCGATCTTGATAAAGGCATGTTGCTTCCTTGAAATGTCTTTAGAAAGTAATTCGTTAAAAACAAATGGTATCGACCGGACCATTTGCGACTTTGACAGCTGCCTATAAAAAAGTCTTTTCGCGTCTATTAAGACCAAAGACTGTTTTACTTTATCGAGTGACATACACCTCGGCGACATTATTAAGTGCGAAACACCGTCGCTGTCTTTGGCAACTTGAGTAGAAATTATACCAGACTACAGATCATTACGCAAAGGTTGAATAGTTCGGCTTAATATTTCTTCGGCAATTGTTAACCCCGCCAGTTCACGGTTATTTTTTTGATATTCAGATTCGGCTTGTTCGATAATGGCTTTAGGGGCTGCCGGCGGATCTTCCGGTAAGGGTAGTGACTCAAAATCATTCCTAGGATAATATCCGTAGTACCGGTATCCTCTAGCTATAGCATCTGCCGAGTCGTGGGACATATGTTTCTCCTTGATTAATAATTAAAATAGGCTTCTTGGTTGAAGCCTTTCTGACTGTTTTCGGACGTGGATTTCGTTTTTAGCAAACGAGGGCTTCAACCACTGGCGAGTCCAGTCCGCTACGGACTAGAATGAACAACATTTCTTCATTTCGCCTAAGGTTCAAGCACATAGGCAATTGTTTACTATAAAACCTGGTATGTAGTCAAATATTTTTTAACTTCATGAAGGCATTTTTGTCTTCTAAGTTGACAAAATGTGGTATAAACAATCTATATGGATCATGAATACGACTGGCAAAATGATGGAGGTATATTTATTCCGGAAAATGATTCCGGTCATGCTCTAGCCGAAGAGATTGATGACATTTTTCGGCATACGGGTTCTTCTCTCGAACAATACATGAAGAGGTATTATCCTGATCCGAAAATGGATATTGTGCCATCTAAACTTAGTCTTAAAGAAAAGTTTGCTCTGGGGGCCTTTATAGGGGTTGCTGCCGTAGGAGGAGTTACCGGATTTTTCTATATCGCCAGCCAATTCATGGAATCCGTTAAGTATACACACTAGGTTAGACAAGAGTTATACAAGGTATTTTTACGTGTTTATAGCGTTATGATTAATAATCGGCTGGTATGTTCGTAAGACTTTTACTGCTTTTTTTTAAGCTTAATTCGCTTACCAGTTGTTCAAAAATATAGATCAGTGTTTATTTGACTACTTGACAGTATAGTTGCATAGGCGTAATGTTAATTTCGGTTTTTAAAAAAAATGAGTATCAGTGTCGAAAATAGGTTAGGAGTGAAGCCAGCTAATGGTGTGGAAACACCTATTGCTATGGTATCTCTTGAAGAGCAGATCATAAAGCATTTAGGCTGGTTGTTTCAAGAGCGTTTAACTCACATACCCACCTTAAATGTTGGATTAAAAACGGTTGAGCAAGGCATAAGAGACGAAGCCGTGAAGAGAGTGCTTAAGGAGTTAGGAATAGAAGAAGTTCCTGATTCTTACCATCCCAATTATGTTCGGTATGGAGATATTGAGTATTACAAAAAGTTTGATGAAAGCGCAACCATGCCTCAGTGTGAACCGTTACTTGTGCTGGATAGTTCCGGAAATGACACTGGAATTACCACTAACATAGGTTGCTCATATGTGCTCGGACCTCGAAAAACCGATATCTATGGTGTAACCTTTCATATCCTTCAGTAAAACAGTGGCGGCTTGGTCTACTGACCACGCTATCGTTTAACTATCTGAGGCTTGTTTGGCTAGTTTTGCCATTTTAAATTGAGTGTATTTTTCGGCTGCTAATCTGTTTAATTCCGGATCTTCATCCTTGTTAATAAATATCATACCTGCCGCCAATAACGGATGTACCTCTGAAACTTTATCGTGCATTGCCTGAACCAGTTTCCTATAACCCGGATGTCCTTGCGGGCTGGTTCTGAGCTCGTGAAGATGATAAGCCTCTCTGGCGTTATAGGTTACTTTCCAGCGTAAACGATGACCTAGCAAGGTAGCATACTGGGCTTCGTTTTCGTATCCGGCTGCCTGTAATTCGCTATATAATTTAACGGATATATCAAAAGCCTGTTCAAATTGTTCGCTAAGGCCCGCTTCATCAACTAACTTAGGTATTTCGTATCCGTAGCGCGGGTTCAGTTTTTGCCAGACTAAATCGTCAACCATTCGGTGTCGTTGTAAATCTCTAAAAATACCGTAATCGCAAATTAGATCCCAACTGTAATGAACTTTTTCCAAGGCTCTTCCCGGTCGATGCCGCCGATTCAGCCTTTCTCCCAAATAAGTCGTTACGACTTTAGTTTTCTGCTCGAAAGTCCATTTAGCCAGTATATCTCTGATTGATGCAAGCGGTAGATTGCTGTACTCATAAAGCATATCGGCGACAATATCCAGTTCGTTTCTAGGCCAAAAGTCTACAAGTGCTACGCTTTCGGTTTGGCTTGGAGCGATTGTTTTATTAATTGTCTTATCTGCGAGTAGCTGCATTGCTTTCTGGTTGTTGGCCTTGTAAGCCACAAATGCACCGCCACGCTCGGGTTTATCTGCCCGTTCTAGGAACATTGGCATTATTTTACGTGCCTCGTTGAGGAGTTTTTGTCCTGTTTCTCTGGCTTCGGACATCGGATCGGCTAATAAATGCATGATCATAGATTCTAGAGCCTGAGCCGAGGCGAAAATACCGACAGTTGAAGTGGTACAGACAGGTAAAATCGAACGGGCTGCATCACAGGCCTGAGCCTTGACTGCCGATCGAAAAGCGGCGTCACGTTCGTTTTTATTCACTTTGCTGGTAGCTTCAATGTAACTTGTTAATTTGTGCACCATGTCAGAGTAAATATCGAATATTTTATCCATAGACCTTACATACTTACGTTTGAGGGTTGATTCTAAATCCCGAGGTGTAAAATACCGATAATGATTATGTTCATCTTTCTTATCGAAATAAATGTAGCGAGTTGATTGTTCCAGATATGCTGCGAGCCTTCCCCACTCTAACTTTTTAGTTAGTAAGTTCGAAGCATCTTCTACTACCATATGTATGCCTGTTAGTTGTTGCACCGAATCATCTCCATAAGCAGTAATAACCCGTTTCAACAAGTCTGCATCCCGTCCCGCTTGGGTGACATTGGCAAATTCATCAAGCAGAGTAACGCGCATGTCGTCACCGCGTCTAGAAAGCCTAGCCATGGCTGCTGCTACCGTTACCGGGGACAGATTATTATAAAAAGCATAAACGTTTGAATCCAGACTTGTAACATAGGACTTGAGTAACAACTTACCCCGTTCGGTAATTGCATAGCCTTTATCTTGCTTGACGACCAGTAGCTCGGGATCGATGTACTGTTGTGGCGAGGCTTTGGTTGTTAAAGGCGGCTCAATACTTGTACTCGTGTCCGGGATAGAGCTTCTCCTTATCTCGGTTTTGGTGCTGTCCTGTAGCGAAGTCCTCTCAGCCATTGTTTTAACTACGATCGGCCAAATTCTCTGGGTTACTTCTTCCTTTGAACCGTTCGCAACAACAACAGGGAAACCGCGTTGGTTGGCCTCCCAGAGATAACCGGCTCTTACTCTTTCTAAAAATTCGGCATCTAAATTATCGAATCGCTCACCTTGATTAATTTTTTGCTTGCGCTCCAATAGGGTCTGGACCGGCGCGTCCAATACTATCGTGAGATCCGGTTCGATACCGTTAACCGCAAAGTTGATAATCCGGTTAATGGTTTCATAGTCAGGTACATCTCCCCTGCCATAATACTGGACCGCCAAGGTTGTTAAATAGCTACGGTCGACTATACAATAAATGCCTTTTTCCGTGCTGTTTTTTATCACCTGTAGTGACTGAGCACGCGCTGCGTTGTACAGTAACACTTCAGTGATGGTGTTAATCGGATAGTTCGGGTCCTGTGTCAGATGACGAATAGCTCTAGCCGTAAGGTCACTTTGCGAATCTGGTTCACGAAGTGTTTTGACGGCCAAACCGGCAGACTGTAACCGTTTAGCCAATTCCGAAACTTGAGTCGTCTTACCGACGCCTTCCGGGCCTTCGATTACAATATATTTGCCCTTAATCATACGGCATACCTTCTATTGGTGTAGGCATAGATCTTTCGTCTTTGTAGGCTTTAGGTAGCAGCATGTCCGGTGACCAGGTTCTAACAATCGTTTCCAGGTCAGAACCCTGCTGGTATTTACCGCTAAAACCGTTATTTCTACCTTCCCCGTAACTGCCTTCTACTGGGCCTGTTTCCAAGAATACAGCCTGGGCTATTCTTTCCCCGACCGGTAATAGTATTGTTTCGCGTTGATTCAAGTTGTAGATCTCTAAAGTTAGCCGGTTAATGTATCCCGGATCTACCCAACCGGCATCAAAACATACCGCTACACCGTTGCGTCCCCAACTAGACCGGGATTTTAGTTCGTAGGCACCAGGAGGCAAAATACCGAAAAATTCGTGTGTGTGAGCTAAAATGCGTTCGCCGGGTTTTAAAGCGATTACAGGGTGTTCCAACGGAATATTATTCAGGGGCTGGAAACCGTTTTGCTTGATCCATTGGGACTGGCTGCTGGCTTTATATGGTCCGTCAAAATAACGCTCCACGTCTTCCTTGTCAAAGGGGTTGTATATTGTGCGCTCATTCATACGCTCAATGCGATAATAATAATAACCTAGAGTTACGTCTAAACTGGCGTGGGCAATGTGTTTCGGGTTAAACGGCACACAAATAATATGCCCGTTCGTAATCGCATCTCGTATTTGGGTGTTACTGTAGACTCCCAAAGTATCCTCGCTTGTTTCAGGCTATTTTACTAATTTTATTGGCAAAATAGCAAATGTAAAAACCACCACTAATGTGCCGCTCGAAAAGGCTATGACTTCGGTTATAATTAATACAAGATTTCAAAAGGTCAAATGTTTAAACAATTACGGTTTCGACACAGTCACGTAGTAAGTCTCATCAGTCTTTTGGTTTTAGTGTACGGGCTGTTTATTATTGGCAGTACTTTAGTTGGACAGTTCAAAATTCATCGGCTACATTTGTTAAGTTATTTCTCCATTGACGTTCACATATTGTTTGGCTTGGGCTTTGTTTATCTGAGCCTATTGTTACTGAAACGTAAACGCAACGCATTATATCTGGCTACCGTTGCTTTTGCGGTTTTATTAGCAGATGGAATAGTGGAGATCGCATTACATCCGGCTAGCCATAAATTAAATTTTGCCATAACTGTTAATTACATTATTTTACCGGTCATTATTACGGCTGCGTTAATTCTCTATCGCAATGAGTTTAAAGTTAAAAGCGATTTTCAGACTTTCATGGGATCGATTAAACTAGCCGTGGTAGTAATAATTATCACACTTATGTATGGCGTTAGCGGCTTTTTATTGATGGATAAGTCTGACTTTCACCAAGAGATCGGTTTCACTAGTGCTCTACACCACACCGTCGACCAATTCGATTTAACAACTTCTCAGCCTTTGATAGCTTATACCAAGAGGGCTCAACTGTTTTTACATTCCTTATCAATTATAAGTATCGGTTCGATTGTTTTTTTAATGATTTCTCTGGTGCAGCCGGTTAAATCCAGATTAGGTAATGATGAAGAATCACGTAAAAGGATTAATTCGCTTATGGAACGATTCGGTGCACCGAGCGAAGATTTTTTTAAACTATGGCCAAGGGATAAACATTATTTTTTTGATTCCAGTGGCAATGCCGCTCTTGCCTATAAAACCAAACGAGGCGTGGCTTTGATTCTTGCCGATCCGGTAGGTGATGAAAATTCGTTTAAGCAGTTATTGAGGGAGTTTCACGACATGTGTTGGTCCAATGACTGGCAGCCTGCCCTGATACATGTTGACGCGAAATATAAGTGGCTGTATAGAAAAAGCGGTTATCAGCTACAGTTGATCGGTCAAGAAGCTTTTGTTAATGTAGAGCATTTTTGTAAGCAAACCCGGAATAATAAATATTTTAGAAACATCGTTAACCGCTTCGGTAAGGAAGGCTATACGTTTGAAATTCTAAATCCTCCGCATAATAAGGCCAAAGTTAATCGTTTACGCGTAATATCCGACGAATGGTTATCTAAGCCGGGCCGGACGGAAAGAGGTTTTGTAATGGGGTATTTTAGTGAAGAGTACCTTCAAAAGTGTAGTTTGGCGGTTGTTAAAGATTCCGCCCGGAATATCCAAGCATTTTTGAATATTATCCCTTCTACTAGTTTTAATCGAAAAGAAGTGACATATGATATGCTGCGCGCTGCGAAGTCTGCTCCACCAAATGTTAACGACTTTTTGTTGCTAAGTCTCATCGATTGGACTGATGTTAAAGGTTATAAGACCCTAAATATGGGCTTATCACCGTTAATCGGTTTAGACGATTCGCAGGCGGACAACGGCCTTATCACTAGCGTGCTTAGGTTTGCCTATACGAATGGCGATAGGTTTTACTCGTTTAGTGGTCTTAAAAGGTTTAAAAGCAAATATGAACCCGAATGGGTTGATAAAATGATTGGCTTTAAGGGAGGGCTTAGAGGCTTCAGCAAAGCCATGAACGCATTACTGCCAGCCATGAGTGTCTCTTCCGGTCTAAAGCGCAAGTCGGATTGATGGCCCCATTGAAGTACTTAGGTATGCGCTTAAGACGTAGGTGCTTTTAACGGATGCCGGTTTATTAGATTTTATACTGTTTAATACGGCTGTTAAGTTGTTTAAGATTTTAGTCGGTGCGAAACTAACTTTACCGATCGGAATGTGCAAGTTGCCGCCACTATCTACGCGGTATTCGACCCTACCCGATTTAGCTTCGCTTACCGCTTTAGCTATATCGTTAGTGACCGAACCGCTTTTAGGATTAGGCATTAGACCCCTGGGGCCGAGTGCTCGTGCGTATTTTCCCAGTTTAGGCATTTGACTCGGAGTAGAAATGAGAATATCAAAACTGTAACTGCCGGCCTCAAGTTCTTTGATCACCTCGTTTTCTCCTACTAAATCGGCTCCGGCGTCAACTGCCGTTTTAGCGTCATCTCCTGATACAAACACCGCTACTCGTACTTCCTTACCACTACCTTCCGGTAACAGTACACTGTCGCGGATGTTTTGGTCTGATTGTTTTGGATCCACATTCAAATGCACATGCAATTCGACTGTAGCATCGAACTTTACGGGGTTTGTCTTACTTATCAGTTGACTGGCCTCTTTGAGCTCGTACGTTTTGGATTTATCAATCAACTTATATATGTCACGATAAGACTTCGATCGTCTTTCGAGCAATGATCGGGTTTGTTTAGGCTTAGGTATAGGCGTATTGGTGTCTTCTTTGTTCTCCAATAGTCTGGCTTTTTTAGCTTGTTTGGCTCTAGCTTCTGCTAAAGACTTTGAACTGCGTTTGCCGGCTTTTGCTACAGCCGGATTTTCATTCTTAACAGGATTTTTGGTTTCAGCGGGTTGCTGGTCCTGCTTTTGCTTACTCTTATCTGTCATTTCTTACCTTTCGTGGTAATAACGGTTTTTTAGGCCTCCCACAATTTATTGAATTAGCGGTCGTCTATTTCTACACCCATGCTGCGCGCCGTTCCAGCGACCATCTTTTTAACCGCTTCAATGGCGTCAGTATTCATGTCTTTGGCCTTTTCTTCGGCGATTCTGGTTAAATCGGCTTGAGATAATTTTTTGGTTATCTTTTCGCTGTTGGGCTTACCTGATCCTTTGTCGATTTTTAATGCAGCCCTAATCCGGTCGTCAGTCGGAGTTGATACGACACGGAAATTCATAGTTCTATCCTCATAGATTGTTATATGAACTGTGACTTCAGACCCTTGGATGTCTTTCGTTTGTTCATTAAACGGGTTGATAAAATCCATCATATTTACCCCGTATTGACCAAGGATACTACCTACCGGTGGTGCTGGACTTGCTTGCCCACCCCTAAGTTTCATCTTTAAATTAGCTTTTACTGCTTTGTCTGCCATAAAATCTCCCGATGTTATCCGGCCAATTGAACTAAACTTATCCCGAAGATTTTCGGGTGGCCGGTAGAGTTGCGTAACAGATAATAATACTAGCAAATTAAGGAGTTGTTAGCAATAGATCTTTTAAGCTGATACGTCGTGTCTGAAAGAGTAACTTTTTAACCGGACTGACACTCTTGGTGCGGTTTGAATGTGAACACAATAAGGCACGGCAAATTGGCTTTTAGGATATTTGTTGCAATTAACTAAAACCGTACTGAGGTAGAGTCACTGTTCGGACAGTACCCGTAAAAAGTCAATGAGACCAATCTCTTAAGCTAAACTAAACTAATGTTACCGAAAATATAAACTATTTTATTAATCAATTTAAATAATAATTTTTGTGTAGCGCTTAAATGCCTAGACGCGTTTTACCTGCAAGCTATCTAATTCAACCGGTGTTTCACGCCCGAACATATTGACCAACACTTTAAGTTTGCCTTTTTGGACGTCAATTTCGTTAATCGTACCATCAAATCCCTTGAATGGTCCGTCAATAATATTAACTACCTCGCCGATATTATAGTCGATCTTGTGTTTCGGCTGCTCTAATCCCATGCGTTTTTGGATTTTCTCGATTTCTTCCTGCTCAATAGGTGTAGGGTCGGTGCCACTGCCTACGAAGCCGGTAACGCTCGGTGTGTTGCGAACGATATACCAGGCGTCTTCGCTGAGTTTCATTTGCACTAGGACATATCCTTGAAAAATGCGTTTTTCAACCACACGGCGTTTACCGTTTTTAATCTCAATCATTTTTTCTTTAGGTACCAAAACCTGAAAGATTTTATCCGCCATATCTAAACTATCCGCCCTTTGGCGAATACTTTCTGCGACCTTTTCTTCGTAGCCGCTGTAGGTATGTATAGCGTACCAGCGTTTACTGGTGTCATATCGCTTATTAGTAGTTACTGTTGCCATCTTTAACTCCTTTATTAGTGATGGTTTCCTAAAATGATTAGTTTAAATAGGTGGCTTAAACCGAAATCTAGTGATGCGAGTACTGCTCCGAAAACAATTGCAAACCCCAAGACAGCCACCGTTAAACGTATACTTTCTCTTCTTGAAGGCCATGTGACCAACTTTATTTCTCGCCAACTGTTCCTAAAGTATTTAGGTAAAATAATTCTACCTAAAAAGCTCAGAATTTTACCGATAATTCTAAAGGTTCTGTACTTGCCTAAAAACGAAACTATTTGCCTGAATGGCTTAAAAATCGGACGCGTTATACTCTTTAATCTTGGAGGTTTGATAGACCTCTGTTTTTTACTAGTTTTAGCTGCCTTCTCGCGGATAGTAACGGCTGGTCTAAGCTGTCTTTTCTTCTTTCTGGGTGTATTATTATCGTCCGTCATCACTCTCTTTCCCGAACACATGGTTAAATTAAAAAACCCTACAATCTATTAAGATTGTAGGTCTTCAAAGTCAATACTAACATTTAAGTTTGACTATTTTCAAGTACTTAATAACCTAAAACTATTCTAGATAAATCAAGTTAATATAAACTTAAGTTATGCAACAAATTATAGTCATAATGCTCTTAACCGGAGCGGTGGAAATAATGCTAACTTACCTAAGCATTTGGGTGCATAGAAGACCGATTGCCATTCCGTTAATTGCTATTTTAAGTTTTTCTACGACATGGCTCATAGTTACTCAGCCCCGATACTGGTTTGTTTACGCACTGGCCTTTATTTCATTATATAGTTTGTTTAATTTGTTTCGAGCTTATGCCAGTCATATTAATACCGAACACCTGAGGATGATTACCAGAAAAACGGCCTTAGTATTATGGTTAATGCAGCTGGTTATTGGCGGCATAGGAATAATGTTTTATTACGTATCTCCTGGGTTCAATGTTCCATTAGTGTTAATTGGTCTTGACTGCCTAACAGCAGTCAGTCTGCTGTCTTCAACTTTGCGTAGTGCTCATATAACGAAAACCCTACATTTAAAAACCAGGATAATTAGTACTGAGGTTCCGACTTTAACCGTGGCTATACCTGCACGCAATGAAAGTGAGTCGCTATATGAGTGCCTACATTCGTTAATCAATAATGATTATCCTAAATTGGAAATCTTAGTACTCGATGACCATTCTACTAATAGACGGACTAGTGAAATAGTGCGTTCCTTTGCCCATGACGGAGTAGAGTTTATTCCCGGAACAGAGTTTAGCGAAGAATGGCTAGCAAAAAACTGGGCGTACCAGCAACTATTGGAAGCTGCTAACGGGCAGCTGATACTGTTCTGCGGAGCGGATGTCAGGTTTGACCAAACTTCACTACGTTTTCTGGTTTCGGCTTTAGTGTCGCGTAATAAACGCATGCTATCCGTAATGCCGCACAGTACTATACCCGTTAGTTTTTTCCGTTCGGTTTTTAAAGAACTAAGGTATGGGTGGGAGCTTAGTTTGCCGCGAAGGAAACTTGAACGTCCGCCGGTACTATCTACCTGTTGGCTTACATACCGAGATTTTTTAATTCAAAATGGCGGATTTAGGGGTATTGGCCGCAAAGTTTCGCCGGAAATATACTTCGCCAAATTAGCTACTAAAAAAGACCAATACAGCTTTTTTCGCTCTCCGCTATTGACTAGCGAGAAAAATTTACCAGATCAAAAAGAAACCGCAATCAGGCTTAGGTATCCACAACTACACCGACGGATTGAGGTAGTAGCGGCGTTAGCTTTCTTCGAAATAATGCTGGTCGGGCTTAGCGTGTGGTATGCGGTAAATGGTGCCATTCATCAGTCTTGGATGGTATTAGCGCTTAGTTGTCTAGCTTATGTTTTGTTTGCATTTAACTTTTCCTGGCTTTATAGGCTGATTTACGGAAAATCTAGTCTGATGAGCTTTATTGCCTGGCCGTATGTAATTGTAGCGGATTTATGGTTAATGCATTTATCGATGTATAAGTATGAACTGGGAGAGGTTGTCTGGAAAGGACGCAGCATATCTTCGTCGGTTATGTTTCAGGATGCCGATTGAACGGTTTTCGGTATTTCCCCAATATTTGGGAAATGTACACTGAATGTCGAACCCTTATTCAATTCGCTTTTAAAATCGATCGTGGCATTAGTCAATCTAGCTAATTTCATGGTCACGTACAGTCCCAGTCCGGTTCCGTGAGCATTACGTGTTCGTGCGTCATCAGCTCTATAGAATTTGTCAAAAATCCTTTCCTGGTCGGCTTTACTGATACCGATACCGGTATCCGATATACTGACTTCAACTCCATCGTTTTTTTGATTAGCACTAATATTGACGTAACCTTTAACCGTATATTTTAGTGCGTTAGTGATAAAATTTTGCAGGATTTCGCGGACGTAAAGTTTAGAAGATCTTAGAATTTCCAAATTAGGATCCAACTCAGTTTTTATTTCCAGACCTCTTTTAGTTGCTTCGGGTCGATAATTACGGCTAAGCTCAATCAGTAAATCGTGCATATTGATAGGTTCGACTTCAAGTGTCAATTTACCCCGTTCGGCACGGCTTAAAGTTGCCAAATCGTT
Source organism: bacterium (assembly GCA_021799575.1). Taxonomy (GTDB): domain Bacteria; phylum Patescibacteriota; class Saccharimonadia; order Saccharimonadales; family UBA4665; genus JAJZWH01. Next base: position 23,119 of record JAJZAD010000003.1, read on the forward strand.
TATCATGTCGGAAAGATAAAGTATTTGGTTGTGTGCTTGGATTAGAGCTTGTTTTATTTGGGTTAAATCACCTACTCCTTTTTCGCGCTCTAAAATAAGTTGCGCATTGGATATGTTTCCCTCGGCTATAGTTATCGGAGTTCTAAGTTCATGCGATACTACGCTAATAAACTCATCGCGTTCCTCTTCCAATGATTTTTCGGTCGTAATATCTCTTAGCAGTAACACATATCCTTTCTGTCCGGTACTGCCATAGCCCAGTTTAACCGGAGCGATGCTCAAGTACAGGTTCGAAATACTGCCGTCGGTATATACCAGGCGCAGATCGCGGTTAGTAGTTGGCAGCGAGATCGAGCGTACTAGTTCTTCTACATCAACCGGCTGGTTGTTTTTGTCAATCGGTTTGAGAATTTCTCTTAAGGAATCGCCGATCTTAAGGTTGTTTCGATCTAGTATATTAAGCGCCGCACCGTTGAATAGCACTATCTTTATTTGTTCATCTACGGCGATTACTCCGTCCGCCATGTTATTAATTAAGCTGGTTAAACGGATGTAAGCAATTTTATCCTGGTCTTCAGTTCTGTTTAGCGGTATCATTTCTAAACGCTTATATAATGTTTCTTGTATTACGTTAATGCTTATTGTAACTTATTAAGCCTGATTTAAGCCATTAGATCCGAATATTAATTCCGGACGATAATTCTTGAGTCGTTTTCTCAGAATTTTAACATCTGGAGATATCTGCTCTAAGAATGACCAAAATTGCGGACTATGATTAAGTTGCTTGGTGTGTGCCAGCTCGTGCAAGATTACGTAATCAACCAGCTCCTCCGGTAGTTGTATTAAGAATAAGTTTAAGGTGATATTAGCTTCTCGATCGCAGCTTCCCCAACGGCTTTTTAAACGTTTAATCTTAACTTTATTTACCGGTAACGAATAATTATCCGACAAGATTTTAACTCTTGCCGGCAACAAAGAAAGGGCGTCTTTTTTTATTGCTTTAATTGCTGCCGATTTAGCAGCGGTTTGAACTAGTTCATTAGTAAAACTAATCCCAAGAGGATAGCTGATAACAATTTTGTCACCCTGGATCCTGGTAGTTATCCTAAGAGAGTTATTAGTCTGTTTTTTGAAATAAATAACCGATCTTTTGCCGATTGTCTGTCCGTGACTGATGAGCATGGGTTTTATGGCGTGTTTAATTATCCAATCGGATCTAGAGCGAGCAAAGTCTATTCCCACTTTATATGGTGCGTAGTACGGAATAGATATTCTAACTTTACCTTCAGGTGATATCGTAATCCTGACATTACGGTTTGCGCGGTTTTTAACAACTGTTAAACGTCCTATGGGTTGAAGCTCGAATGTTTTTGCGACCATTTTTGTTTCTCAACAGATTCTTTATTATCTGATTATAATATTGCGGCGACGGTTTAGATCCACTCTTCCGGCACGCGGATCTGGAACAAGATTCGTGAGCTCGGGTTTTGGTACCCCGCTGTTGGCATCATGAAGTCTAATAAGATTCATGTCGTTTAGTTTCTTCAGGATTGCGGATAACTGGGTATTAAAGACGTGTTTACCGCTAATCACTACGTAATCTTCTATATTGGTCGGATTTTGCATTGACTCTAAGATTGAATCAAAAGTAGTTCTATCCAGCGGTGAAGCATATCGGTCGTCGGCTTTTCTGCGATCGCGTTGTTGAGTTCTTAAAAATGCCGATTCGATATCTATCTGCAACCATATCACTAACGGCTGAGCATGTAATTTGCGAGCTAGATTCCTTAGGTTTTGTCTCTGAGCTGCCCTTAGTGCATTGGTATCATAAATGACGCTAATCCCGGCATTTAAAAACTCATGTGTCATGTAGTCCAAGAGCTGAGTCACAACTTGGTTTTCTTGACGGTCGTATGTAGGGCTCTTGAAGATCTCATGCCTGATCTTTTCGCCCTGCAGATGAGCTGCTTGAAGATGTTCAGATAATTGTCTGGCAACGTAACTTTTACCGGATCCAGGGAAGCCGTAAAGCATAATTAATAACGGTGTAGTAGGCTCAACCTTACTCATTACTGTCTATGTATATCAGATTTAACTTTCAATTCAAAGCATAAGCTCATTTACAAAATGCTTAATAGCCAAAACACGGCGGTTTATTTAAAGAAGGCAAAGGTTTATTTAATTAACTTCGGCACCAAATAATAACAAGAATACTATTTATCGGTAGTTAGTAGGGATCTATATTGCCGGATTTGGGAAAACAGATTTATATGCGGTATATTTGTACCGGGTCTATTTTTTTAGGGGTGTCCGTTAATGGTAAGCGGCAGCTCTCCAAAAGCTGTGCTGTCGGTTCGAGTCCGACCACCCCTGCCATTGTGAAATTTCGACTACCTAATTAACGAGTGTCCGTATTTATTTTTTTAAAAGGTTAAACTGAAATATTATTAGTATTTTTTTAAACAATCATGATTAAAGTTTGATGCCGTAAGCGAGCAACTTTTTCTTATTCGCTAAAGTATGTTTTTGTTGAAGAAGTAGTAGTTGGGTATAAATACCACCGCTATTCTCGAGCTGCTTTGGAGATCCGACTTCGTCAACTTTACCGTCTTTTAAGGTAACTATAGTGTTAACCTCCGCTATCGTACTTAATCGGTGCGCAATTATCAAAGTAGTCCTTCCCTTCATAAGCCTTTCCAGAGCTAGGTGAACCTGTTGCTCGCTTCTAGCGTCAAGGTTACTGGTTGCTTCATCAAGCACTAATATGGGAGAATTTTTTAAGAAAGCTCTCGCAATAGCGATACGCTGTTTTTCACCTCCGGATAATTTTAGCCCTCTTTCGCCTATTTCACTGTCATAGCCGTCTTTTAGCTTGCTAATAAAATCATGAGCGTTAGCGGCTTTTGCTGCCTCTATAATTTGTTCGCGACTGGCGCTAGCATTGCTGTAAGCAATATTTTCGCTTATAGTGCCAGAAAATAAAGCAGCGTCTTGGAAGACTACGGCAATTGCTTTCCTGAGCGTTGTTAGGTCCATATGCTTAATATCTACTCCGTCTATTGTGATTGATCCGGCTTCAGTTTCGTACAGGCGTAGCAGTAAATTGACAATCGTAGTTTTTCCGACCCCGCTTTCTCCGATTAATGCCGTTTTACTGTAGGGTATTAATTCGAAAGTTAGGTCTCTAAACAGTCTACGTTTGTCATACGAAAAACGGACATTTCTAAATCTTACAGCACCAGTTTTTACTTCATAGAGTTTTTTGATACTGAGGTCTAACGGAACCTGCTCTTCTTCCATTACCCGAAAATAATCATTTGTATTGGCGATAGCCCGCTGACTTTGATCGACTAAAAAGCTGATAGAAAAAATCGGTATTCTAATTAACATAGCGTATTGGATTAACATCACCATTGTTCCCAGACTGTATTGCCCTTTGGCCGTCATTACAAAAATATACACAAAAACCGCTAAAAAGATGACGTTTAATATCAGGCGCCTGATTACATCGCGCTTATGCCAAAACTTACTTTGCGGCTTGGTTAAGCCAATCACTTTATCGAATCGTTTCTTAAAAAAGCTTAATTCTCGTTTTTCTTGAAGGAAACTTCTTACAACTTTTATTTGCCCGATTGTTTCGGCGAACCGGCCACTAGCAATATCTATATTTTGGTTTATTGACTGCTGAAATTCCTGCCATTTACCGCTCGACAGCATAGTTAAGAATATAAATACCGGATAAAGTGCTAACAGCATTAAGGCTACGGGCCAGGAAAAGTAAGCCACGATTGCTAAAGAAAATATAGTACTGAAGATAAACTGCAAAAAGTTGTTTGAAAGCATCTGAACGAAGTCCGATATCTGATTAATTCCGCGGTTCATACGGTTAATAATCGTGCCGGTAAGTTCATTGTCAAAATAGGACTGTGGCAGAAATAATAAATGCTCATAATAGCGTTCACTCATGAGTTTCTGAAGTTTTACAGCAAGGATATCCCCGTAATAACCGCTGAAGTTCGAAAATAAAGTTTGTCCAACATCGGTAATGAAGATTAGCACTGCAAAAACAGCTACTAAGGCGACGTCAACTTTGCCTCCGGATAATAATTTAGTAATTTGATCAATTGCGCCTTTAGTAAACAAAGGTGTAAGTTGGCTCATTCCAGCCAACAAGATAGTTAGCAGACTAATACCCAGGTAATATTTCCATAGGCTGGAAGCAAATTTAAAAATTTTAATTAGTGATGCCATAACGCATCAGTATACGTTTTAGCCCTTAAGAGGTAAATACGTCTAACTTTAAGCAGCTTATACCCTATCCATCAAAGAGTTTTTATAACCGTCAACAAGAGAATTTTTCCCCAAGTCAGGTCGAGAATCTAAAAAAGTTCATATAAAGGTTGTGCTTAATGCGTAAAAGGTCATATAATGATCAGGAGGCACTATAAAAAAATTTAAACAAAAGACTTAATGAAAGTGTTAATGCTTGGCTGGGAATTACCCCCGCACAATAGCGGCGGTTTAGGAGTAGCTTGCTATCAGTTATGCGAAGCTCTGTCTAAAAACGATGTCGATCTTGAGTTTGTGCTGCCCTATCAAGCCGAACATAATATCACGTTTATGAATGTCCGGGCAGCCCGTCCTGCAGGAGTAATAGACGTTATTAAATCCGGTATTGCCTATGATAGCTACAAATACGTATACCGCGATGGGCACGAGGAGTATAGCGATATCTATTCACAAGTTCGTTTTTATGAGCAAGCAGTATCGGATTTAGCTAAAAACCTATCCTTTGATATTGTTCATGCGCATGACTGGCTGACTTTTAGGGCCGCCTTAAGAATTAAACAAGATAAAGGTTGTCCGATAATTCTTCATGTTCACTCCATAGAATCCGATCGTGCCGGGGGCAATAAAGGTAATCCTTTGGTAAGAGAAATTGAAGAAACTTCAATGCTCTATGCCGATTCTATCATAGCTGTCAGTGAGTTTACAAAACGTCGTATCTGTAGTGAATATGCTATACCAGAAGACAAGGTTGAAGTTGTCCATAATAGCGTTGATCGGTCTGCCCTAGAGGCTCCTTCCAAAGAAAACGCTTATCGCTACTTGAACCTGCTTAAACAAAACGGTTATAAAGTTGTTACGAATGTCGGCAGATTAACCGTACAAAAAGGACTGGTTAACTTTCTTCAAGCAGCCAAAATGGTAACTGAACACATAGACAGAGTTATATTCTTAATTGTTGGTGCCGGTGAGCAATATCAAGAATTAGTGACGCTTGCCGCAGAGTTGGGTATAGGCGACAAGGTAATTTTCAGCGGGTTTCTGCGAGGTAAGGACTGGCGTGATTCGTACTCTATTGCCGACCTATTCGTAATGCCTTCAGTTTCTGAACCTTTTGGTATTACACCGTTAGAAGCCGGTTTTTACGGTGTACCGTCGCTTATTAGTAAACAGTCAGGTGTTGCTGAAGTTCTCAATAATTGTCTGAAAGTTGATTTTTGGGATATTAACGAAATGGCTAATAAGATTGTAGGTGCGTTAAGAGATGATCCATTACGGGATACAATGCGTGAATCACTAGATAGAGAGTTAAATACCTTCAGCTGGGACTTACCTGCCAGTAAGGTTAAAAACTTATATAATCGACATTTGGAAGGGGCAGGTGCATGAAATCGATTCAGCTTTACCTGCACGTTCATCAGCCTTACAGATTGCGTAAATTCAGTATCTTTGATAGCGGCGTTAGCCATGACTACTATAATGATGCGTTTGCAAGTGATAATAATAAATCCAACCGGCAGGTATTGCATAAGGTTGCGCATAAAAGTTATTTACCGACTAATGACCGTCTGGCTAAGTTGTTAAAAAAGTACCCGGACTTCAAGTTTAGTTTATCTATGTCCGGAGTCTTATTAGAGCAACTTGAAAACTGGGAACCCGAAGTATTGGCTTCATTCCAATCACTAGTGGACAGCGGCAGAGTTGAATTAGTAGGAGAAACATATCACCATTCACTGTCATTCTTCTACTCACGATCGGAGTTTGAAACTCAAGTGAAAATGCATAAGGATATCATAAGTCGGTTATTTAATCAAAAACCGTCGGTTTTTAGGAATACAGAACTGGCCTATAACAACGATTTGGCCGCTTGGGCGGCGAGAGCCGGATATAAATCGGTTTTGGCTGAAGGCTGGCACAGTATGTTAGGCTGGAGAAGCCCGAATTATGTATACTCACCGGTCAGCGCTCCGGGTATTAGACTACTGCTTAAGAATTATAGTCTGAGCGATGATATAGCTTTTCGTTTTGGTGACAGTAATTGGAATGAGTATCCTTTAACGGCAGATAAATTTGCACATTGGTTAAGTGAAGATAAGGATGCCGAGGTGTTTAACCTGTTTATGGATTATGAAACTTTTGGCGAGCACCAGTGGGAAGAAACTGGTGTATTGGACTTTTTGTCACATCTTCCTGAAGAATGGCTAAAAACCGATTCTCATAAGTTTATGACTCTAAGTGAAGCGGCGGAGAACATTGCTCCGGTTGGTGAAATTGATTGTCCGGACACTGTCACCTGGGCGGATACGGAAAGAGACTTAAGCGCCTGGCTGGGTAATGCAATGCAGCGTAACGCCATAGAGGCATTGTATAAACTTGAGGAACCGATAATTGATCTAAATGACTGGTCAATAATAGAAGACTGGCGACGCCTACAGACATCCGACCATTTTTATTATATGTGTGTCAAGTGGTTTAACGATGGTGACATCCATGCTTACTTCAGCCCATATGAATCACCGTATGATGCCTACATAAACTTCATGAATGTTTATCACGACTTGAAGGCAAGACTTATTGAACGGGGTGTTTTAGTTTGATAAAACATAATAGTTAGGGGGTGGAATAATGTCGCGACCTGTAGTTTTAAGCAATGGTAAAATGTTTGTCGGTTTGGATGATAACGGATTAGTCCATGATTTTTACTATCCTTATGTCGGTTTGGATAACTTAACCAATGCTCGTAGCATACCCCATAAGATCGGTGTCTGGGTCAATGGCATGTTTTCTTGGGTAGATGACGGAAGCTGGCATGTTGAGCTGGATTTTGAAGCCACAGCATTGATCGGGCACGTTAAGATGCGTTCAGAAAAGCTTGGAGTTAGTCTGGAATTCCAAGATTTTCTAGATAAGGAATATGATGCCTTGGTCCGACGCATTAAAGTTAAAAACGACTTTACTAAAGAACGAGAAATAAGGCTGTTCATGCACCAGGTATTTGAAATTTCTAGACGAGGACGGGGTGATACGGCGCTATATGTGCCTGATGATCATTACCTGCTCGACTATAAGGGACGCTGCAGTCTGTTAATTGCCGGCAAGTTTGTCGATGGGGGGAGTTTTGATCAATACGTCGTCGGGAGCTTTGGCGTGGAAGGTAAAGAAGGGTCATATATAGATGCGGAAGACGGTGAGTTGAGTTGCAATCCAGTCGAACATGGAGGAGTGGATAGTGTAATCCGTTTCGCTCGGAGATTAGAGGCCGGTGGGACATATGAGGTCGATTACTGGGTAGTTGCAGCCGAAAGCCAATACGATGCCCAATTGGTTCATACATATTTAAAGCACTACGATATTACTGAGCGAGAAGAAGCGATTAGGATTTACTGGCACGAGTGGATTACCCCGGCGCTGGAAAAACTTCAAAATCTTCCGGAAGAACACCGTATAGCTGCAACCAAGAGTCTATTGGTGATTAAAGCTCATTGTGACGATCGCGGATCAATATTAGCCAGTGGCGACTCGTCAATATTTAATTATGGTCGAGATTATTATTGTTATTGCTGGCCCAGAGATGCTGCTTATGCTCTCTGGCCGCTTATAAGACTCGGGTTGTATCAAGAGGCAAAAAACTTTTTTAACTTTGCAAAGGATACCTTGCATAAAGAAGGCTATATGATGCATAAATACCAACCTGACCGGGCGATTGGTAGTACCTGGCATCCGTTGATACATAATCGGGCAAAAGAATTAGCTATTCAGGAAGATGAAACCGCCAGTATGATCTTTATGATCGGAGAATATTACCGGGTTACTCAGGATGAAGACTTCATAAAAAACTTTTATGACAGTTTTATTTCTCCGTGTGCGCAATTTATCTGCCATTATGTAGATAAAGCCACCGGTCTTCCCCATTCAAGCTATGATCTTTGGGAAGAGAAGTTTCTAACTACTACTTATACCACTTGTACGGTAATTGCTGGTCTAGACACGGCGGTTAAGTTAGCTATGTTAACAGATCATCCTCAGGATGCGGACGTGTGGCGTCAGGCAGCCAATGATTTAAGAGCTAATCTGAAACCTTTGCTGCATCCTGATGGCTACTTTCGAAAGGGTTATTTGCTCGGTAAGGACGATCCCACCAGTTATGACGATGTAGTAGATATCTCTTCTCTATACGGGCCTTTTATGTATAGCGGTCTTAATTTAGAAGACGAACGAATAGTTAAGACCGAAGAAGCTGTCAGATCAAAACTGGCTGACGTTGTACCTATAGGTGGAGTTATACGCTATGAACACGACAATTACTTTTTAAAAGACAGTAAATTCTCAGGTAACCCCTGGATAGTTTGTACGCTTTGGTTGGCACAGTATCTGATTGCTAAAAAAGACAAGGATTCAGCCATGAGGTATCTGTCGTGGGCTTTAGAGCGCCAATTACCTAGCGGGATATTGAGCGAGCAATTTGATCCTGAAACCGGTAATCCTTTAGGCGTAGCACCGTTAGTATGGAGTCATGCCGAACTAGTGAACACGCTTTTGGATTATTATGAAATCTAACGTCGTTTAGGCGCTTCGTTTCGTCCAAGATTTTTTTTGGTTTCGGTGAAGATTACGTGTTTTCTAAGCTTAGGACTATACTTGCGCAGACTAAGCTTATCCGGGGTATTCATACTATTCTTGGTTGTGTAGTAGATACGCTCTCCGCTCTCCTCACTGAGTAAACCGATTATCTTGCGCTTATCTCCCTTTTTGGCCATAGATTAATATCCTATCAATTTATCGTTATTATGTAAATGGAGCCGACAGAGGGACTCGAACCCACGACCTGCTGTTTACAAAACAGCTGCTCTACCAACTGAGCTATGTCGGCATACCGAGTTAAAAGTGTAGCAAAAACAGAGATAATTTGCTATATTTAGACGGTTAAAAAGCCGCGATAGCTCAGTTGGAAGAGCGCATCCATGGTAAGGATGAGGTCCCGGGTTCGACCCCCGGTCGTGGCTCCACGAGCATTTGCAGGGATAGTGAAGCGGTCAAACACGACTGTCTGTAAAACAGTTGGCATACGCCTTCGGGGGTTCGAATCCCTCTCCCTGCACCACGGCTTTTTTATATCTGTTAACATTTGGTAGAGCGTATAGTCTGTCAGAACAAAATGCTGAACTTTGAAGAGTTAACAAAACGTACAATTGATATCTGCGATAAGTATGACGAGCTTAATCAAACGAAGCGTGGAGTGATATGGAATGAACAGCAGCTAATGGCTGGCTTCATCGGAAATGTTGGTGATTTAGCTAAAACTATGATGGCTAAGCATGGTTTACGTGCAATGAACAACGTTGACACAAAATTAGCGCATGAGCTAAGCGGCTGATTATGGTCTGTACTGCATCTAGCAAAGAAGTACAATATCGACTTGGCAAAAGTGTTTATGAAGACTATGGACAAGTTGGAAAATCATATTGATTTAGAGCTAGGATTATTGTCCAGTATGAGTACTCGTCGGTACGTTATACCATTCCATGTATCAATTATATTTTTGGCCCGCCGGCGCAACACCCAAACTGTCAGATCTAATCTGAAAGACTCTTGTACGGTGAGGTTAATCGCTGTTTCGTACATAGTCTCTACAGTTTTTTAAAATACTCTTTTAATACTACAGCGTCGTTATGCTGTTCGTCTTTAGCTCCATAAACCAGGGTGGCAGGGCCACCTTTAAGTTGACCCTGCAAGGTTGCGACAGCATTTTTATTAGCGTCAAGCTCTTTTTGGTAGCGTTTTTGAAACTCCGTCCATTTAGCTGGGTCGTGGCTGAACCATTTACGTAGTTCAGCGCTAGGAGCAATGTCTTTAAGCCACAGGTCTATCTTGGCTTTGTTCTTGCTGAGGCCGCGAGGCCATAACCTGTCAATAAGGATACGCTTGCCGTCTGAGTCCGCTGGTTTTTCGTATACACGTTTAACTTGAACGTTCATTGTTACCTTCCTAACCTAGATTTATTTAGTACCCCGGAAATTCTTCTGTTTTTATATTGTCTTCGTTTACATTTAAGCTAACTAATAATTGGCGCATGGCTTTGACCATCCCCTCAGGACCAGACAGGTAATAGATCGGTGCATTCAGGTCCGGAACATGACGCTTAATCATGTTCGCATCAATGTGGCCGCGCTCGCCGTTCCAATCTACAACCGATGTATCGGTTACTACTGGTACGTATGTAAAATTAGTTTTTACTATAACCAAACGATCAAAATCTGCAGCAAACGGCGCGTCATCCGGTGTTTTGTTTGCGTGGAGCAAGGTTATCTTATGAGCGGTTTTATCATGAGCAGCTTGATAGATCATGCTGCGAACCGGTGTTACTCCAATGCCTCCAATGATAAATACAGCCGGGGTTGATTCTGTCTTATGTAGCGTAAAGTCACCATAGGGTCCATCCAGTTTCACTTCCGTGCCAAGCGGTAAGTCTCTCAACACTCGTTTAAAAGCTGTATTGCGCAGACGCGTGGCAACACCAATGTCCATTTCATAAGGAGCAGTAATGAATGAAAAACCGCGCGTATTGCCTTCTTCATCAGTTTCCGGCGGATTAATTAAAGTGTAATCCGAAAACTGACCGGCACGATACTCAAAACCTTTCGGTTTTTCAAAATAAAAGGCCATTGTATCCTTAGCAATTTCTTGCTTTTTAAGCAGTTTGACGTTTGTGACCATATGAAACCTCCTTTTTACTTCCCCAAGAATGCTCGCAGCCTTCTATGCAATACTTTTCAACATGTTTTCTAATCTGCCGGAAAAGAGGGGCTACGGTGTCCTCATTGATTGAATAGATCCGCTCTTTGCCATCTTGTTTGACCGCTACAAAATGGCATTGCAGGAGTTGCTGGAGGCTGTGTGATACAGCAGATTGTTCGGCATTTAAAGCTTTAGCTATTGAGGAGACACTTTTCGGACCTTCATTGTTAAGCAACTGCAGCATTTTCACGCGCTGCTTGTTGCCCAGGGTTATAAAGAAATGGTCGAAGGAAGGATACCTCATATGAACATACTATCATATGAAAGTAAGAATGCTGTAATCTGAATATATGCTTCTTAGACCATATACACCCGAGCGATTCCGCCGGAGAGTATTTGGCCAGCTATGGATGTTATCCTTGCAATTTTTGATAGGCATGACGCTTAACTTCCTTGGCTATCACACAGTTGGCGTAAGGCGCTCTTTCTATATAGGTTTTTTTAGTGGCTCATATTGTAAATGCTATAGGTCTTCTAGAGGGTAGTTTGTATATAACTCTTAAAAATAACAGTATACTTGCACGATGGGCCGCCGTGGCTATAATCCTAACTTTTTGCGGCGGTTTATTAACGGTAATAACAAAATCTGATTGGTGGTCATTTGTAATGACTTTTGGGTTTATAGTTTCGCTGTGGCTATACGGTCTGCTTTATGTGAGCGCTGATCGTATCGTTCGAGACAATAATAAAACTGACGAGTAAGGTTTGATAATATTTTTTTGTTCTTGCGCAATTCCTAATTTGAGCCGTTAAAATATAGTGGGTCCAGTGGTGTTAAAAGCCAGGATAGGATTTCTAACCCGGCTTACTAAGGATTACCAAAAATTAAATGTCACTTGCAATATAATATACTCAATAAGTGTTGGTTACTTTTACTTAAACCATTACTCTACGCTTCGGCCTTAACATTTTTTTAGGACGATTAGTAAGTTTACTGATTCTTTTAAGTTTTAATTGTAGTATTTTAGCTTCATCGATCATACCGTGGCTAATGTAAGCTTTGAGTAATAATGTATATGTCTCTTTATTTGGTTCTAGTTCGGCTGCCTTTTCCAGTTCGAGAAACATATGCTTATAGTTGCCTAATTTTTCTTGAACTTTGGCATAGGCTACATGTCTGGCTGCAAGGTTATCTTCCAGTTTCAAGGCCTGTTCAAAAGCAACTGATGCTTTGTCATAGTTTTCAGTTTCGTAATATATTAAGCCCAGATTATGTAATGAGGATGGTGTCGCTTCAATACTGCTTGCTATTTCAAAGCAATCGATAGCGTCTCTGTATTCTTTTTGTTTGGCGTAAAGAATTCCTAAACGATTATATGCAGCAGCGTTTCGTTCGTCTATTTTTAGAATTGTTAGCAGTGCTTTTTCTGCTCTTAGTAGACGATTTTCTTTCATACTGCTATGAGCAATATCCCAGAGCTTTCCGATTCTATCACCAATCTTGCGTGATGCGCTAGCGAACTCGTCGTCATGAATTGTGACGTTGTAATACGCTAATGACGCAAAAGCCGCGACGATTAATAATTCGTACATTGGATTATCTTATATAAGTATATATTAAGATTTACTAATTTGTAGCATAAAGCTGGTAAGAACTAACCTGAGGTTGGCATTTGCTTCTATTTTTGTTTGGGCATCATTGGCTGCGTATAAAACCTTAAGCCATCGTCCAGATTGTTTTTCTTCTGGAGATCTTAGCGCATAATTGGCCATCTGCTGCAAAATACCTAGTGTATTTTTAGACAATACTTTATTTTTTTGTAAATCATTGATCATTAACAATCGTTCATAGGTGTTGCGTTGTAATATGTCGCGTGCAACTGATGCGGACTGAGCCGTTATATTGTTATCCATATCTGACGCTATGACGCTTGCTAAACCTACCATTCCACCACTCATATTAAGCACTTTACTGATATCCAATTCACCTATCCTTAATGATTTAAGATGCTTCTTTAACTCTTCTTCACCCGGATTAGTAAGTACTATTTCATGTATACGTGAACGAATTGTTGGCCTAAGTAAGTTAGGGTCACGGGCGGTTAATAAAAATATGGTGTTGATTGGCGGTTCTTCTAAATTTTTTAATAAAGCGTTTTGTGCCGGTATACTCATGTGGTCGGCATCATCGATGGTTATCACGCGGGTAGTGTTTTTAGTATTTCCTATCGGTACTTTTAAAGATAAGAAATGATTGATCTGTTTGATAGAATCAATTGATATATTAGGCCTGTTTTGATCTTTATTGATCTTAAGCAAGCATTGTTGTTTGTCTAACCCAACTAGATCAGAATTGAGTAATTTAGCGGCTAACCAGTTCAAAACCGTAGTTTTACCGCTGCCACTATCGCCGATTAGCAATAAACCTTGTGACGGGTTGTTTATAAAGCTCTTCAATCTTCGACTCAATTTTTGGTTAAGAAGTGGCTCATCCATTCTCTATATCTTTCGGCATCTTTACAAACTTGCTAAATTCCCGGGGTAAAGCAGTACTAAATGTGACAATTCCTTTTTCTTTAAGCTTTATTTTTAAGCTGGCAGCATGCAACATTAATCTGTCAGCCTTTTCACCGCCATATACCGCATCACCTACTATAGGGTGGTTTATAGCTTTAAGATGAACTCTAATTTGATGCGTCCTGCCGGTCAGAGGCGATAGCTCAATTAAGCTATATTTATGGTTTGAAACGATAACTTTATAAAAAGTAATGGCTTCTTTACCATTGGCGCCGGGTCTAAAAGTCGACGGTTTCTTCGGGTTTCGTTCGATAGGCATATTAATTTTGGCCGCTAAGGGGTCAAGCGTTCCGCTTATTATGCAATAATAGTTTTTTTTAACTTGTCGTTTGGCAAATTGTTGTGCTAAGTATTTTCTGGCCTCTTCAGTTTTAGCTACGATTATCAATCCGGACGTTCCCCTGTCTAAGCGGTGTATAATTCCTGCTCGGTTGCCGACTAAATTAGGGCTGATCTTATCTCGTATAAAACTAGCGACGCTGGTTTCGGTGGAATAAACTCCTTTGGCATGAGTAATGATTCCGCTAGGTTTATTAAGCACTAAACAGAAATCGTCTTCATAGATAATCGGCATTGTAATTGTGTTAGCCTTAAAATCTTTAAATTTGAAGTTTAATGACACTTTATCCTTATCGGTCAATTTAAACGAGTGCTTGGTGACAGTTTTGTTATTGACTTTGACTTTACCTTCATCAATCAGTTTTTTGGCCAAGGATCTGCTACCATCCGGAATTTTGTTAGCAATTTGTTTGTCTAAACGGATTCCATTCTCGGCTTTCATTCAGCTCCTTAGACCCACTGCTTTTTGCACTTTTAGTAATTGATCATTGGCAATTTTATTCATTATTGCTTCGCTCTCAATCAGTTTATTATGGATCTTGGTTTCATCTACTTGATCAACTTTAGTTTGTAGGTTTCGTAAGAAGTCCACTATTCTCCCTGCCAACTCATCTTTAAGCGGTCCGTATTGTTTTTGGCCTATATAATTCTCCTTGTTACCCCCCAAGAGAGTTAATAAGTCTAATAAATTGCTTATACCTGGTTGCCGGTTATAGTCATAGTTTATTTCGCCTAAGCTATCTGTTTCCGAACCCAGGACCTTCTTTTTGGCAATATCCGGTTGATCATTCAAAAATAGCGTTCCCTTTTCGGAATTAGAACTCTTACTCATTTTTTTGATTGGGTTTTGTAGATCTCTAATTCGTAACCCTTGGTCTTTTCCGAAAAATTCGTGTTGTTCCTTTACCGGTTTAGGTATTTTAAATAATTCATTAAACCGTTTATTCATTCTATATGCGATATCCCTGGCAAACTCTAAATGCTGTGTTTGATCGTCTCCAACCGGTACATAGTCTGCGCCGTAAAGCAATATATCGGCAGCCATGAGTACGGGGTAGTTAAATAATCCCACGCTTATGTCATCAGCCGATCGTCTTTCATAATCGTTAATGGTGTTAAGGATAAATTGATAACTGTTGTTGACATCCTGATAATCGTATTTGTCACCGTAGCGATTTCTCATTTCCGAAACGTGGTTTGCTATTTGGTTTAGTGTTTCTTTAAGGTCGTATAAATCGGATTTGTCTTTAAATTGTGTCATGCGGCTCATCTCTCCGAAGCTCGTAAAACAGTCTAGTATCCAAGTCAATTCGCTATGGGCTGGAATATAGCTTTGACGATAAATATAGACATTATGATGATCGATAGGTAGTCCAGCTGCAACAAATAATTTTAAGTTTTTAGAAATCTGAGTTTGAAGTTTAGAATGATCGATCTGAGTAGTAAAACTATGCAAGTCCGGAATGAATAAATTTATCTGGTATTCATCGGCATGTTTTTGAGCTATATCTACAATCGGTAATAACGCACCGAAGTAGTTTCCTATGTGAAGATCCTGGTTAGCTCTAATACCCGTTAATATTACCGGTTTACTCATAGTTGTTTATTATTATACAGATTCATTGTCAATCATGATTAATTAACAAATTACTGATGTAATGAAATCGTAATTTGTTGATTATCAAATTAAAGCTATTGGTTTTGTTTGAGGATCATTTAAGCTTGAATATCAGATACTACCTTTAGACATTTTTATAAAAGTTGCACTAGTCTTGTGGTTTGCTTAGCGTTTGGTAAATTGTCTTTGCTTACGAGCAGATTTGAAACCAAACTTCTTTCGTTCCTTTTCTCTTGGATCTCGCCCTAGTAAATCGGCTCTTTTAAGCGTTGACTTAAAGTCCGGGTTATATACTATTAAAGCCTTTGCTACACCTAAACTTATAGCTTCAATTTGACTGTTGTGTCCACCACCGTTAACTTTTGCGAAGACATCGAATTTACCTAGCATATCCACTGTCAAAAAAGGGGTATTTAATTTATTAAGCAGGAACTTACTACCGCAGAAATAATCGTTTGCCGTTTTCCCGTTGACTTTAATGTCCCCTTTACCACTCATAATACGCACTCTAGCTGTAGAGCTTTTTCTGCGTCCTAACGCGTAATAATATACTGATTTAGTAGTACTGGCCATGTTTAAGTATTATTCTCCTTGGTAATAATGATCTTGGTTGGTTGCTGGGCAGTGTGCACATGCTCAGATCCACTATATACCTTTAATCGTGCTAAGCGCTGTTTTAAAAGTTTATTATTCGGTAGCATTCCTCTAACAGCTTTTATAATAACTTGTGTAGAATCGTAGCTTAGTTGATCGCTTAAAGTGCGTGAATGTAGTCCACTCGGATATCCACTATGCCGGTAATAGAGCTTTTGAGATAGTTTTTTACCTGTTATCTTTAGCCTATCGGCATTAGTAATCACTACATAGTCACCACAGTCTATGTGAGAGCTAAATTGAGGCTTTCCTTTACCAAGTAATAATTTGGCGGTAATAGATGCTATGCGGCCTAGACTGGCTTCCCTCGCATCGATTTCATACCAAACTCGGTTTATATCTGTAGGTTTAATTGAATATGTTTTGCTCATAAGTTAACCTGCTGTTCGGTATCCTTAGTATCAGCGGTTGCTTCGTGAGTTTCTTCTTGCGGGTTTAAAGTGTCAACGAATTCAATACTGGCCATTTGTGTATTATCGCCCCGCCTGTTGCCAGATCGTTTTATCCTTAAATATCCACTTGATCTGGTTTTTAGCTTAGGTGCAATTTCATCAACTAATTTATGAGCCGCTGAAACGTTGTTTAGATTTTTTATTATTAATCTTCTTTGATGAAGGTTAGCTTTTTTAGCTTTTGTTATCAGCTTTTCTACGTAAGGCCTTAACTCTTTGGCTTTGGCCTCGGTAGTTTCTATTTTACCGTGAATAATTAGCGACTCGGCCAAGCTTTTAATTAAAGCCTGACGTTGATCCGTCTCGCGGTGAAATTTCCTTCCTTGATATCCGTGCCTATGCATATATTTTCTTACAACTCCAATTCGGCCATTTTTTCTTTAACTTCGTCTAGTGCTTTGCTGCCGAAACCTTTCAGATCTTTCAATTCTGCTTCATTTAAAGCAAATAGGTCTTTAATAGTGTGGATGTCGTTATTAATTAACGCATTAGTAGTTCTAGCTGATAAGTTTAAATCTTCAATAGAAGTGTTTAACGCGGCCAGCTCATCTCCGATTATGTCGTCAGGTTCTCCCTGATTTTTGTTATTGTCTGGTTCTAAACTGGGACTAGGCTCTACTCTAGTCTTACCTGCCAGTGCGCTGTACTGATTGACTAAAATAGCTGCTGCTTCTTCGAATGCGTCATTAGGCGTAATTGTTCCATCCGTGTCTATGGTAATTATTAGTTTATCAAGGTCGGTAACCTGACCAACACGGGTGTTTTCAACCTTATACCTGACTCTTAATACGGGAGTAAATACGGCATCAAGCGCAATCATGTCGCTGGGTTTTTTTAAAGATCCTTCCTCGATGGTTCTGTAGCCTCTACCCACTTCAACGATCAGATCGATCGTCAGTTTGACTTTATCGTCGTCGATAGTGGCAATAACATGGTCTGGATTTACAACCTCTACATCGGCGTTTAAAGCTATGTCTTTTGCAGTAACTGCTCCTTTGCCCTGTTTTACTAAACGAAGGTTCTGTTGTTCGTCTCCGTAAACCCTAAATCTTATGCCTTTAAGATTCATCATGATATCTACAACATCTTCTTTGACACCCTTAACGGTAGTAAACTCATGACTAACACCTTCAATTTTAAAAGCGGTTATAACGGCACCGGAAATACTGGATAGCAACACCCGGCGTAAAGAATTACCCAAAGTCATTCCGTAACCGCTATGTAACGGTTCGATGGTAAATGTTGAAGAATTCGGGCTGTGCTTGTCTATCTTTACAATGCCCGGTGTGTGAATTAGGTTTGACATAATTTTATACTGTTACCTCCATATTAACGTGAATAATATTCGACAATTAGCTGCTCGTTTATGTCCGGTTCGGCATCCTCTCGCGAAGGAAGTGATACGACTGTTACTTCACCTTTCTTGCGATTGACTTTCAACCATTCTGGAATTGTTGATGGTGCTGGACTGACATCATCTAAATTCTTAAAATACTGCCCGTTAAGGCTTCGTGGTCGGAATATTAAACTATCATTAGTTTTTAACTGGATTGACGGTATGTCTATACGTTTACCGTTTAACATAAAATGTCCGTGGCTGACTAGTTGTCTGGCTGATCGTCGTGAAATAGCGAACCCCGCTCGATAAACTACATTATCGGCTCTTAATTCAAGCATTTGTAGTAGAACTTCACCCGACATACCCTGACGGCGCGAAGCTTCACGCATTAGTTTGGCGAATTGCCTTTCTAATAACCCGTATAACCGTTTGACTTTTTGTTTTTCTCTTAGTTGTTGAGTGTACTGGTTTGATTTGGGTGGTCTAGCTGATTGTCCGTGTTGGCCGGGAGGAGATGGACGTCTGACTAATGATTTATGTGCTTTAGGGTGTAAGGCGTAGCCTTCCCGCCTACTCATTTTTACAATTGATCCTAAATCTCTTGCCATTTTATATCCTAAACTCTTCTAGCCTTTCTCGGTCTGACTCCACCATGGGGCACTCCGGTAACATCTTTTATCGATTCGATATAAATATCTTGCTGTGCGATTGTCCTGATTGCTGCATCTCTTCCTAGACCTATACCTTTGACAAACACGTCGGTAGAGGTAAATCCGTATTGGTTTTTGGCATTTTGTGCAGCTTTTTCTGTCGCAACTTGAGCCGCATAAGCAGTACCCTTTTTAGATCCTCGGAATCCTACACTTCCGGCACTTGAACTGGATATTACAGCTCCTTTATCGTCGCTAAAAGTTATGATTGTGTTATTAAAAGTTGCTAAAATATGTACTTGTCCTTTAGCTACATTGCGCTTAACCTTACGTTTTGTTGTAGTGGACTTTATCTTAGTTACCTCGGTAACTGAGTTAGAGTTGTTTTTTTCATTAATACTGTTTGCTAACTGTTCTGTCATAGATTGCTTGTCCATTAAGTCTTTGCCGCTACCTTCTTGGCAGTACCAGCTACGGTTAGCTTCTTTCCTCGTCTGGTTCTGGCGTTAGTTCTTGTTCTTTGACCTCTTGTAGGAAGATTAACACTATGTCTGATTCCGCGGTAACTTTTTATATCCTTAAGTCGTTTAATGTTGCCGCTAACAATACGCTGGAGTTCTCCTTCAACGGTGTAATCGTTGTTGATTACTTCTTGAATTCGGGAAATCTCGGAATCATTTAAATCTTTAGTTCTTAATGTGGGTTCGACTTTAGCCTTATTAAGGATTAAATAACTGGTTTTTGGACCAATACCGTATATGTATGTCAAAGCCACCCATATTTGCTTATCGTTTGGTAACGTTACACCTGAAATTCTAGCCATAATCTAACCCTGCCTCTGCTTATGTTTAGGTTTACGTTTGTTGATGACGTATACCCTTCCTTTGCGGCGGACGATTAAATCATCTGAACTTATCTTTTTAACGCTGGCACGCACTTTCATGCGGATCAAATGCCTCCTTAAGGCCCGACACACTGCCGATTAATTTATTATGCTTTGCGATACGTGATTCTGCCCTTAGTCAGATCATAAGGTGTCAACTCTACCGTAACGCTGTCACCTGGTACTATACGTATAAAATGTTTTCGCATCTTACCGGCAACGTGAGCTATAATACGATGGCCATTTTCCAGCTCAACGCGGAATTGCGTACCCGGCAAAGTCTCAACAACTGTGCCGCTGAGCTCGATTACTTCTTTGCTGTCAGCCATACTTATAACTAAGGCGCAATTATATCAATAGGATAGTAACTTTGTAAAGGGTTTTATAACTCTTTTCAAGAGACAGCCAAATTTACCCTTGCCCGCCTTCTTTTAATGGTAGTTATATTTTATCACATATTATTTTTTTGTTTTAAAGTAAGTTAACGTTTTAGCGAGCTTTTTTTTGTTTTAACTGAATTTTAACTATTATTCCGTAATTCAATAACACTTTACTTGTGTAGTCTAGGTATAAAACGTAATCGTCTGGCTCCTGTTGCAGATTCTGCACCTGTAACAGGTTCGTAAAAGAAGTCAGGTTGGCTATATTGATCATAGGTAATCATAAGTGCTCGTGATTCTACAGCTCTCAATGTTTGTAAGGACACCGATACCAATATAAGTATCGACGTTCCGCCGATTGTAATATTCTGATTAACAAATATTTGTGCGACAATCGGGATTAAGGCCAGAATACCTAAACTTGTAGCTCCGAACAAAGTTAGCCGGTTAACTATTTTCGATAAATATACTTCAGTTTGATGACCGCTTCTAACGCCTTCTATAAAACCGCCTTGTTTTTGCAGGTTCTCAGCTATTTCCTTCGAGTTAAAAGTAATGCTGGTATAGAAATATGTAAATACAAACACTAACAAAAAATATGTGACTGGGTAAATATAGGCTTTAATCCCCTCGGTAGCAAAACTTGTAGTGGAAGGGGTTTGGAACCATGCAGTTAAGTCCGACCCTATATGAGCTAAAGTCGGATCTTTAGAGCCACCCATTATCTGTCCTGCAAACCCCGGTACACTTAAGAATGCCACCGCAAAAATAATCGGTATGACTCCCGCGGTAATGAGCTTGACCGGCAGAGTAGTAGTTACACCTCCATATGCTCTGTTACCTTGCACGCGTTTGGCATAGTTTATAGTCAGATTTCGCGCTGCTTCATTCAATTTGACCACTATCCATGTTAAGAGTACCGTAGCAAATATTATGATTATTAAATACGTAAATGCCCGGTTATCCATAGGTAAAGTGTGGTTGAACAATTTCCAACGATCATTTTTGCCTAATTGTGCATCTACTATATTGTAGATATTCGAAGGTAAACGGCTTACTATCCCGACTGTAATTAGCAGCGAAATTCCGTTCCCTATACCTTGTTCAGTTACTAGTTCGCCTAGCCACATTAAAAGCATTGATCCGCCGGTGAGCGCTGCAACCATTATTACCCATTGCATAATTGATGCATGCGCGGTTATATTGCCTGTACCGCTTAGACTTTGTGCAGCTTCACGGATTAAAAAAATTGAACCGATTGATTGGACTATGGCTAGCGGAAAAGTTAATATACGGGTGTATTGATTGATTTTTTTCTGCCCGAATTCACCTTCCTTATGTAGTTCTTCAAGTTTCGGTATGGCTTTTGTTAATAGCTGCATAATTATCGACGCATTAATATACGGTCCCAAGCCGGCTATCATTATAGAAAAGCTGGCAAAGGCACCACCGGTAAGAACGTTGATAAAACTTAGAAATTGCGGTGCATTTTTTGAGTTGAATAAATTTGACAATACCTGATGCAAGTTTTGCGAATTTCCTAGAGGTATCGGAATATTGATTAACACCCTGAAAATCACAATCATTCCCAGCACTGCTAAAATGCGTACTTGCATATCACGGTGTTTTAGAGATTGCCAGATAATTTTCCAGTTCATCTAATGCTATACTACCCTCTCAAAATGTATCCTATATGGGTTGAATAATTCATTTATTATCTTAACATGTAGACGTCTGTACGTTTGCATAAGAAATGGCTGTAACCTACTTTTTGTCTTTAGGTTTAAGCGGTCTAGCTAAGATTGCAATTTTTGTGAAAGTACCACCCGCAGATTCAATTTGATTAATTGCAGCCGAAGATGCCGACGGCAGCATTACTTTAAATGGTTTTTTTACCTCTCCACGATTGAGTAATTTTATCTTTTGATAGGGATTGTCAATAATACCTTCCTTAATAAGCGTTTCGGGGGTGATGGTAGTATCTTTTAAGGAGTTTATTTGATCTGTAAAGACAACTGCCGCTTTACTTCTATAGCTTTTAAATCCCGGAAGTTTAGGCAATTGCTGCATGAGCGGGTTTTGTCCACCTGCAAAGCCAGGACGTTTAGTCGACCCGGCTCTTGATTTTTGCCCTTTAGTGCCTCTTCCCGCAGTTTTTCCCTTACCGGCCGCAATCCCTCTTCCTAATCGCTTAGGAGACTTCAGCTTGCTAACTTTTAAATCGTTAACTTTCATTATTTACTCACTTTCACTGAATTGGTTTTATTGCCTATAGTTTTGATCGGTTTGACCCAATCTTTAGATGTTTTGAGTTGAGATAAGGCACTAATAGTTGCGTAGGCTGTGTTAGCTTTATTGGAAGACCCTAGTGATTTACTTAAAATATTACTAATGCCTCCTATTTCCAGGATGCTACGAATTACACCGCCGGCTATTAATCCCGTTCCAGGCGCAGCTGGTTTTAGTAAAATCTTAGCACCTGCTACTTTCGCTTCGACTTCATGCGGGATTGTATCTTTATACATTGGAATTTTAATTAGGTTTTTTTTCGCAACTTCACTGGCCTTAGTGACAGCTGCAGTTACATCCGCTCCTTTTGCGATCCCGATGCCGACTTTGGATTTGTGGTCTCCTACGGCCACAAGAGCCCTAAATCGGAATCTTCGTCCGCCCTTAACAACTCTGGCTACACGATCTATATGCAAAGTTAGTTCGTCAAACTGTTGTTCGCCGCTGTTTTCTACAGCCGACACTACTTTTTTACTTTTGAAGGTATTTTCCATAACTAAAATTCCAGTCCTTCTGCTCTTGCGGCATCGGCGAAAGCTTTAATTCTACCGTGATACAATTTATTACCTCTATCGAATACAACATTTTTAATCCCGGCTTTTTTAGCTTTTACAGCTAGTTCTTTTCCTATTTGCATAGATTTTTTAGTGATGCTGTTGTCATTATTTTTCATACCGACACTAGACACAAATACGATGGTTTTTCCATGATTGTCATCTATAAGTTGAGCGCTGACATGTCTTAACGAAATATGTACACTTAAACGGGGCCTTTCAGCTGTTCCATGTATTCTGGAACGAACTCTTTGTTGCCTTAGTTGTGCGGATTTAGTCTTATGCATTAATCGGTTCATAATTACTATTTTTCCTTACCGCTTTTTCCACTTTTACGAATAATGACTTCATTCTCATAACGAATACCTTTGCCCTTGTAAGGTTCTGGTTTTCTAAGTGAACGGATATCGTTTGCTACCTGGCCGACCAGTTGTTTATTGATCCCGCTGATTATAATAATGTTTTGTTCGACATTGGCGTTTATTCCTTCAGGAAGTGGGAAATTAACTTCGTGAGAATAACCAAGAGACAATTTAAGTACGTTACCTTGGAGATTCACTCTATATCCTACGCCTATCACCTCTAGTTTTTTACTATAGCCTTGGCTAACGCCAATCACCATATTATTTATCAAAGAACGCATCAGGCCGTGATTAGCTCTAATCTTTTTGTCGTCACTGATTCTGCCGACACTTAAAGTATTACCTTCTTGATTAATAACAATTCCTTCGAGTACTTTGACATTTAAATTACCTTTGCTTCCTGCAACACTAACGATTCCTTTGTCAATATTAACATCGACACCTGATGGAATAATTATAATTTGTTTGCCTACTCGACTCATATTAATAAACCTGACAGATTAATTCTCCACCTAGATGTTGTTGCTTGGCCGTTTGACCGCTCATAACTCCTTTTGACGTCGAAATAATCACAATGCCTCGACCGTTTTTGACCGAAGGTATCTCTTTAGACTTTGCATACAAGCGTTGACCAGGCTTTGATAAGCGTTCAATTGAATTGATGCGTGTATTTTGTCCTTCTGAGGCGAGTTGAATCCGGATTTTGTTAATTGAACTGGAACTATCTAAATCAACACGATCAATAAACCCACATTCTTGCATGATTTTGGCAACGTCGGCTTTAGCCTTTGAATAAGGCATACTCACTTCGACTTTGTTAACTGCTATAGCATTACGTATACGAGTAAGCATATCGGCTATAGGATCGGTTGATAAATTGCTCAAATTATACTCCTCTCACCAACTGGATTTAGTTACACCAGGAATTTCTCCTCGGCTAGCGTGTTCCCTAAAACTTATTCGACTTAATCCGAACTGACGCATATATCCTCTTGGACGATTGGTTTCAATACAACGATTCTTCCATCTGGTAGGTGAACTATTACGCGGTAATTTAGCCAGTCCTTCGTAATCACCTAAGGCTTTTAATTCATTACGTTTAGCCCTGTAGCTATTAATCATCCGTTGTCGTTTTAGATCTCGTACCACAATTGATCGCTTGGCCATTAATTTTTCTCCTTCGTAAAAGGCATGCCCATTTTGGCAAGTAGCGCTTTAGCATGGCTCTTATCCTCAGACTTAATTACAAAAATCACTTGAAGTCCATGTACCGGAGATGTTTCTTCGAAACTAAGCTCCGGAAAGACTGATTGGTCTGTTAATCCTAACGCATAATTACCCTGTTTGTCAAAGGAGTTAACACTTACGCCATGGAAGTCTCGCAATCTAGGCAGTACGATACTGATTAGCCTGTCCATAAACTCATACATCCGATCGCCTCGCAATGTAACTTTGAGACCTACTTTGCTACCTTGTCTGAGTTTAAAAGTTGCAATCGATTTTTTAGCGGTAGTTGTTATAGGTTGTTGTCCGGTAATTTTACGTAGCGTATTTATGGCCGTATCTATGAGTTTATTATCTTCTTTGCCTTTTCCCAGTCCTGCAGCCACGATAATTTTTTCTAGCCTAGGGACTTGATTAATATTAGTTAACTTGAGTTCAGACTCGAGTTCGTTGATAATTCTGGTATTATACTCGGTTTTAAGTCTAGGCATATACGGTTTGAGTTTTGCAGTAGCGGTTGCCATTACTTTATCTCCTTATCACTGGCTACGAAAAATCTTTTCTTACCGCCCTCGGATTGAACATAGCGTATTCGGCTGGCTTTTTTTAGTGTTGGTTCATATATGCCGACCTTAGAAATATTAATCGGCTTATTAATTTCTACAATGCCACCTTGAGGTTGAGATTTATTGGGTTTTAAATGTCGCTTGGCTACGTTAACGCCTTCGACAATAACGCTGTTAGCTTTTGGTAAAACAGATATAATTTTGCCGGTTTTACCCTTGTACTTACCGTTTCTTACGATTACGGTATCACCCTTTTTTAGCCTGATCTTATAACTGTTATTCATTTATAAAACCTCCGGAGCTAAACTGACGATCTTGGAATAACCTTTATCTCTAAGTTCTCTAGGGACAGGCCCGAATATACGAGTTCCTCTAGGTGTTTTATCTTCGGCTATCAGTACTGCGGCATTATCATCAAATTTTATGGTTGTACCGTCACGGCGTCGGATTTGGTCTTTGGTCCTGACTACTACTGCCTTAACCACAGACTTTTTCTTAACCAAACCATTCGGAGTCGCATCTTTTACCGTGGCAACAATGATATCTCCGACTCTGGCATAACGCTTACGGCTTCCACCTAATACTCTTATGCATAAAATTTCTCTAGCACCGCTGTTATCGGTCACAACCAATCTACTTTCTTGCTGTATCATTGTTTTTCTCCGTATTATCCAACTCTTCATCTGCTTTCTTTTTAGTCTCATCAGGCATTAATACCGACAGGTCTTCTTTACTGAGCGCCTGTTGTTCAATAATCTCGGTTAATTTAAAATGTTTTCTCGCACTTAGCGGGGCACACTCTTTTATAGCCACCCTGTCTCCGATTTTAGCCTGATTCTTTTCGTCATGTACTAAATACTTTTTAGTATTTATATATGCTTTGTGGTACAGAGGATGAGTTTTGTGCGCCTGGACGCTAACTACAATAGATTTATCCCCAGCTATAGATACCACATTACCGATGAGCTGTTTAGACATTATATCTTCTCCTTAGCAAGTTGTTCGGCTAATATAGTTAACATCCGCGCCAAGTCTTTACGTTTATTTCTAACCAAACGGACATTAGTAGTTTCACCGAGCTTATTCTTGGTTTTAAGTTCACTGATTTCATCTCTTAGCTCACTGCTCTGTTTTGTCAGTTGCTCTGTTGACAGTTTACGAATGTCGGCTATCTTCATCGTATTAAACCTCTTCTCTGACTAAAAATCTTGTTTTTACGGGTAGTTTATTGCCCGCTAAACGCATTGCTTCACGAGCGGTTTCTTCAGTTACGCCTTGCATTTCAAATAATATTGTTCCTGGTTTAACCTTAGCTACAAAAAACTCGGGACTACCTTTACCGCTTCCCATTTTGACATCTTGCGGTTTGCGCGTAACCGGAGTATGAGGAAAGATTCGAATCCAAATTTTACCGCCACGTTTTATATATCTTGTCATTGCTTGTCTGGCAGCTTCGATCTGTCGAGAGGATAATCGTTCGTGACCTTGTGCTTGCAAAGCATAATCGCCGTAAGCTATATAATTACCTGATGTCGCCACTCCACTGACACGACCTTTTCTAACCTTTCGATACTTTGTGCGTGAAGGAATTAACATTTTAGGTTACCTCACCTTTATAAATCCAAACTTTAACACCTATAATTCCGGCATTGGTAAACGACGGTACATATGCATAATCTATGTCAGCTCGCAAAGTATGTAACGGTACTGATCCAGCAACTTCTTTTTCACGCCTACTCATTTCTGCGCCGTTTAAGCGACCAGCAACTTCTATTCTGATACCTTTAGCACCAGCTCTCATAGTCGCTGCACTGGCACTTTTAATAGCCCGTCGGAAACTCATTCGTCTTTCGAGTTGGTGAGCTATATTTTCGGCAACTAATTTAGCATATAAATCAGGTTTTTTGACTTCCTCAATATTTACTCTCGTCGGAGATTTGTATATTTTTTCAATCTCGTCTTTTAATTCAGTAGCACCTGTACCGCCTCTACCGATCACCACGCCCGCCTTTGCGGTGTATATAGTCACCGTGACTAAGTTAGGAGTACGGCTAATTTCTACTCTGTTGATAGCTGCGCGGCTACCCAGTCTTTTTTGAATTAGCTGTCGAGTCTTTAAATCATCTGACAAGAAATTGGCATAGGTTTGCTTACCCGCAAACCAACGGCTGGTCCACTCTTTATTGAGCTGTAATCGCATACTGATAGGATTAACTTTCTGGCCCATTAGTTATTCTCCTTAACTCTACTAGCGGATTTAGTACCGGTGTCTTTAACTGAAGCTTTAATCTTAGCTTGGCGTTTTTCTCCGTCGATTACAACTTTAATATGCGAAGATTTCTTCTGGTAACGGTTAGACATACTCCGTGCAGCCGGACGTGAACGCTTAAGTCTTGGACCGTTATTGACGCTGATTTCGATGATTTTTAGACTAGCGGGCTTATAACCGTGATTATAATCGGCGTTTGCTCTAGCACTTTCAATCACCTTTTTTACAGCGATGGCACTACGTCTCGGAGTATGCTCCAGAATGGTGATTGCATCATTAACTGTCCTTCCACGTACCAAGTTAGCCACTACCCTTACTTTACGTGGGCTATGTTTAATTCCTTTTGCTATAGCTTGAACTGGCATTGTCTTATTCCTTGTTACCGATCGCTTCTGACTTAGCTAATTTTCCACCATGACCTCTGAATTTGCGTGTTGGAGCAAATTCACCAAGTTTATGTCCGACCATATTTTCGGTGATAAAGACTGGCACATGTACCTTTCCGTTGTGTACGGCAATGGTCCGGCCAACGAATTCAGGTGCAATAGTGCTAGCTCTGGCCCAAGTTTTAACTATACTTCTATCCTCTGGACTCAAGGCAGCAATTTTCTTAGCTAGTTTATAGTCTATAAACGGGCCTTTTTTGAGCGATCTACTCATATTATCTTATCTCCTCTTTCCTGTATGCCGGCTACGAACTATTAGCTTATCGGTAGACTTATTATGCCTGGTCTTATAACCAAGAGT
The DNA here is from genome assembly GCA_021799575.1 of bacterium. GTDB lineage: Bacteria > Patescibacteriota > Saccharimonadia > Saccharimonadales > UBA4665 > JAJZWH01. Next base: position 51,044 of record JAJZAD010000003.1, read on the forward strand.
TTTTTGACCCCATGGCGTTCTCGGTGCTTTGGCCATACGATGTCTACCGCCGTCTCCTCCTCCATGCGGGTGATCTACAGCGTTCATAACCACTCCACGAACAGTCGGTCTAATCCCTTTATGACGATTTCGTCCGGCTTTACCGAGTCTAACATTCTGATGCTGTTCATTGCCGACTGCACCAATACTGGCATTACATTCTACTCGAAACAACCTGACTTCTCCACTGGGCAGTTTGACTTGAGCTTTAACATCATCTTTAGATATTAACTGAGCTGAGCTACCAGCGACCCGGACGATCTTTGCCCCTTTTCCCGGAATTAATTCTATAGCATGAATTATGCTGCCTAACGGTATGTTTTTAAGCGGCATTCTATTTCCAGTGTCGATGCTAATATCACTACCTGACTTTAGTTTTTGTCCTTTAACTAAACCTTGAGGGGCAATTACATAGTGATACGCTCCGTCAGCGGTTTTTAGTCTGGCAATTCTAGCGCTTCGATTTGGATCATACTCAATTTGTTCTACCGTTCCTTTAAAACCGCTAGGCAGCGTAAAACTTATTTGCCGGTACAAGCGTTTACTTCCGCTACCTTTATGACGGACGGTTATTCTTCCTTGATTGTTACGTCCGACATTTCTATTTAGCCTAAAGGTTAATGATTTAAGCGGTTTATCGGTAGTTACACCAGCCTTATCTTGACTAGTCATGCCTCGCCGAGCGTTAGAGGTAGGATTATATTTTACGATCGACATAACAATTACTCTTTTTCCTTATTACGGGCCAGCTTCTTGGGTCGTAGCGCTAGCCGGCCTTTATTCTTCTTATCTTGTTTCTCAAGTTGTTTTGCCATTTCTTCTTGAACTTTTTCGGCCTGATTTTCTTCTTCCTCGATAGCATTAAAGAATGGTAAAGATTCACCCTTCATTAAACTGATGTATGCCTTTTTATAGTCCTGATCAGTTCCTTTAATCACCCTGCGTCCTTTATCTGATATGGTACGTCTGGCCTTACCCTTAACATTAACAACCCGCACGGATTTGACCTTAACTTTAAATTGTTCCTCTATCGTTTCTTTAATAGTTAGGCTATTGACCTTGTTGTTTACGTCTACTACATATACACCTTGACTGCTTAAGGAGTAGGTCTTTTCACTTAGTCGTGGTAGAAGATTAATAGGTTTCTGCTTCATAATAATTCCTTTATAGGGACTTTTTTAATTTCCTGTCTTCCTTAAGCCACTCGGTGATGGTATCGGTAGCGCTTTTAGTAATAACTAGGGTATCCGCATCTATTAAGCGAGCAATATTTAAATATTTAGCATTTACAACCAATACATTAGTTAAATTTGCTGCTGCGAGTTTGAGTTCTTTGTCCACCTGATCAACGACAATCAACGTATAGCCGTCAACTCCAATTTTAGACAACAGTTCGTTAAGTACTCTAGTTTTAGGTTGCTTCAATTGAATATCTTCAATAATTCTTATCTTATTTTCGCTGTTTAATATGGACAAAGCTTGACGGATTGCAGCACGTTTAGCTTTCAAGTTTAGCTTTTGGGTGTAATTTTCTTGTCCAGTAGGACCGAAAACGATTCCACCACCTACCCATAATGGAGTACGGCTTGAACCAACTCTGGCTCGACCGGTTCCTTTTTGCCGCCACGGCTTTTTGCCGCCTCCTCTAACCATACCGCGGGTTTTGGTAACAGCTAGATTCTTTCGACCATTAGCTAAATATGAACGATAAGCTTGCGCTAATAGATCATGATTTATCTTTTTGACTCCAAATACATCGGTATCAAGTTTGAATTGAGTTGTCATTTTAGTTCCGGTTTTAGAGTAAGATAGGACTGACATTATTTAGCCTCCCGAAGTATAACTAAACCTTTTTTGGGCCCTGGAACTGCTCCTTTAACACCTATAGAGTTGGATTCACTGTCTATATAAGCAATTTTAAGACCTTTAGTCGTAACTTTACTTGCACCCATTCTACCGGGCATCTTTTTGCCTTTTAGAATATGCTGAGGATACATAGATCCGATTGATCCGACTCTCCGATAACTGCGCCCACCGTGCGTTTTACGACCACGGTGGAATCCGTGTCGTTTGATTGTGCCAGCCCAACCTTTCCCCTTACTGTTAGCAGTAACATCTACAGTATCCCCGACATTAAAAATGTCGGCCTTAAGCACGTCGCCGACATTAGTTTGGTCATTGTTTTCATCAATTCGGAATTCTCTTATAACTGATGGCATTTCTTTTATTTCTTTAAAAGATCCTGCCAACGGTTTAGAAAGCTTTTTAGCTTTTTCGGCGCCGATAATTAGAGCACTATAACTGTCTTTCTCAACTGTCCGTTTGCCTATAACTTGATTATTTACGGCAGACAGAATAGTTATCGGAGTTAGTGTTCCGTCGCTGCCGATAATTGTAGTCATGCCTACTTTGCGTGTAATTAATGCTTTCATCATCTTGTTCGGATAATTATTGTTTGATTAGTCTTAAATCTATTCCTAATACCTTGCCGGCATCAGCTCATAAACTAACCAGAATTGTTTAAAGTGGCTTTGAGTCAATTAAGCCAAACTAAATACACCTTCTTTAACTTATCTGATAATTGATACCGTAATAGATTATCAACTTAACACTAAACTGTCAATGTGTTGAACTTATTACTGCATTTTACATTTTGATCTCGACGTCACATCCGGCAGGAAGAGATAAATTCATTAAACTATCGATTGTTTTGGGTGTCGGTTCAAAAACGTCTATCAACCTTTTATGAACGCGCATTTCAAATTGCTCGCGGCTCTTCTTATACACATTAGGACTTTTAATGACTGTAAAAACGGATTTTCTGGTCGGTAACGGTATAGGCCCGGCTAAACTTGCTCCGGTACGTAGTGCAGTGTCTATAATCTGTTTAGCCGCCTGATCTATGACTTTGTGGTCGTAAGATTTCAGTCGGATTCTGATCCTCTGCTTATTATCGGTCTTAGCTTCGCTCATTTTCTAATATTCTACTGGTTTAAAAGTTATCAAGACGTGTCACAATACTAATTATTTGACGATTTTAGTAACTACACCTGCTCCTACAGTACGTCCACCTTCACGAATTGCAAATCTTAAGCCTTGATCCATAGCTATCGGTGCTAACAACTTAACATTGAAAGTTACTGTATCACCGGGCATTACCATTTCTTTATCGGCTGGCAGTTCTACTTCTCCAGTAACGTCCGTGGTACGGAAATAAAATTGCGGCTTATACCCTTTAAAGAACGGTGTGTGTCGGCCGCCTTCTTCTTTGGTTAGAATATAGACTTCACTTTCAAATTCAGTGTGAGGAGTAATCGTACCAGGTTTGGCTAGAACTTGTCCGCGTTCGATGTCATCGCGTTCAATACCTCTTAATAAAACTCCCGCGTTATCGCCTGCCCGGCCTTCATCAAGTTGCTTCTTGAAAGCTTCGATACCGGTGACTACCGACTTTTTGGTCGGACGAATACCCACGATTTCGACTTCATCATTCATTTTAACTACGCCTGATTCGATCCTTCCCGTGGCTACAGTACCTCGACCCTTGATTGAGAACACATCTTCAATCGGCATCAGGAACGGTTTGTCAAGTTCACGTACCGGTTCAGGAATATAATCATCCATAGCATGGACTAATTCTAAGATCGAGTCCTCGTTCTCTTTATCGCCTTCGAGCGCCTTTGCGGCAGATCCTCGTATAATTGGACAATTGCGGTCGTATTCATACTTAGCTAATAAATCACGAATTTCTTCTTCTACCAGGTCAACCAGTTCCGGATCGGCTAGATCCATTTTGTTCATATAAACAATAATGCTTGGCACACCTACCTGGCGGGCAAGTAATACGTGCTCGCGGGTTTGCGGCATCGGTCCGTCTGCAGCGCTTACTACTAATATGGCTCCGTCAATTTGCGCTGCTCCGGTAATCATGTTTTTAACATAGTCTGCGTGTCCAGGCATGTCGACGTGCGCGTAATGGCGTTTTTCGCTTTCGTATTCCTGGTGAGAAGTTGCAATAGTGATTCCTCTGGCCCTCTCTTCAGGAGCCTTGTCGATCTGATCATAAGGTACGGGTTTGTTAACTTCGCTTGGTAGTCTTTTTGCTAAAACTGCGGTAATTGCTGCAGTCAGAGTTGTTTTACCGTGGTCTACGTGTCCCATGGTTCCGACGTTGACATGCGGTTTACTCCGGTCAAAAGTGGCCATTATTGATTACTCCTTGTAATAGTTTATGCTAATAATTAAGTTATACTATCGTGACATAAGCTTCAAAGGCTCACGTTGGATATCAGTGTTTGGTAGTATAGATAATAGCACTACCTTTGTAAAGTGTTTTAGGCTGAATAATATCTTATTGATATCATTTATTTAAAAATAATGACGTAGTATGTAATTATGGCTCAAGAAGACAGGTCCTATTCAATTGCTTATCAACTTTATGGTAACGGTCCATTATCTGAGGTGTATAAGAATCTAGATATGTTGACGGATATAGATCGGAAACTAGAAGCGGTGGGTAAGATATTGTATTTTGCCGAATCAGATATTCAAACGGAACAAATCGATGATTGGATGGCTGATTTGGAAGATAAAGCCGATTTTATTCATGCAAAAATCGAAGATAATCTAGTAGAGGCTTCAAATGAAATATCTAAGCAGAACACACGCACAATATCGGGTGAATATGATAGCCTGTCTGTTTTTCTAGGTTACATTAGTTATCTAGCTCAAGTTGGACGAGAAATTCAACAGGTATCAAATTTAAAGGATATGAGCGAAACAATCGCCGTTGGGGTACTGTCGTTGTTGCCGGGTGTTCCGATTATTCACCGACCTGATTCATTACATCCTAGGGCAATGGTAATTGGCGATAAGTACCCTAGTTTAAGCATTAGGTATATAGATGCATTTGACCAATCGATTGACAACTATAGCGGTATTTCAATTACCTTTTTAGGCAAAGTGGCAGTACGGATGGTTGACAAACCGAGAGTCATCAAAGTCAACCCAAATACTTTTCTTCGAGGATCGATGGTTATCGGGAGCAACGCAATTAACAATTACCTTGATGATTTGGATTCTCAAAGTAGTAATAATCCTAATTTTGATTACAGGATTTCAACTCTTATATCTGACTTGGGTATGCTTTACCAGCCTAAAGATAAACATTACGATGACGAGCTAATGGGAGAGATAAACCTTTTCCACTCTTAATGCTTAAGATTCTTTGCAATTATACCTTCCGTAATATGCGTGGGAACGTCCTGATAGTGGTGTAGTTCCATGCTGGAACTGGCACGTCCTTGAGTCATAGAACGCAGATTAGTAGTATAACCGAACAATTCCGCTAACGGTACCAGTGCGGTAATTTCTTTGATACCTGACGATAAATCTTCCATAGTTTCTATTCGCCCGCGTTTGGCATTTAAATCTCCGATTACATCACCCATGAATTCTTCAGGAGTAACCACCACTAATTTCATTATCGGCTCCAGTAATACCGGGTTAGCTTTCTTGACACCTTCTTGTAAGGCAATTGACCCGGCAATCGAAAATGCCATTTCCGATGAATCCACGTCGTGGTAACTCCCATCGTATAGCTCGGCTTTAATATCCACGACCGGATATCCGGCTATTACGCCGTTAGAAAGAGCTTCTTCAATCCCTTTCCTGACTGCAGGAATATATTCGCTGGGGACAACACCGCCTTTTACTGAATCTATGAACTGGAAGCCGGCACCTTGTTCATTAGGAGATAATCTAATCCAGACATCACCGTATTGACCTCTACCTCCAGTTTGACGAATATATTTACCCTGTACTTCAACGTTTTCTTTACGAATTGTTTCTCTATACGCTACTTGAGGTTGACCGATATTGGCCTCTACGCCGAATTCTCGCTTCATTCGATCGACGATTATTTCCAAATGCAGCTCACCCATACCGGAAATTATTGTTTGTCCCGTTTCATCATCCACCCGGATGCGGAATGTCGGATCTTCTTCAGCCAATCTTTGCAGCGCCTGACTCATTTTTTCTTGGTCAGCTTTAGTTTTTGGTTCAATCGCAATTGAAACGGGAGGTTCTGGAAAAGATATACTTTCTAAAATTATCGGATTTGAAGGATCACAAAGTGTATTACCGGTAGTAGTACCTTTTAAGCCTACTATAGCGGCTATGTCGCCAGCGGTTACTTTAGCCACATCTTCCCGCTTATCGGCTTGCATGCGAACGATTCGTCCGACGCGTTCTTTTTCGTTTGTAGAACTATTAAGGATGTAGCTACCGGCATCGATTTTACCTGAGTAGACTCTAAAATATGCTAATTTGCCGACAAAAGGGTCAGTAGCGATTTTAAAAGCTAGTGCTGTGAATGGTTCATTTTCAGTCGGCTTTCTCTCTATTTCTGCCCCGGTTTTAGGATGTTTACCCCATGTCGATCCGCGATCCATCGGACTGGGCAAAAAATCAGCTACTAAATCTAATAATTTTTCTACAATTACACCTCTTCCATCTCCTCCGGTGACCGGAAAAAACTTTCCGGAAAGGGTAGCTGAACGTACAGCCCTAGTTACATCTTCATTGCTCATACCTTCTTCACCGACCTCCAGGTATTTGTCCAGCATTTCTACATCTTCTGCAACCGAGTTTTCAATCAACAACGAACGATATTTTTTTACTTCGTCTAACATTTCTGCCGGAATATCTCTTTCAACAAGCTCATGATCAGTATAGTCTTTATAGGTGTAGGCTTTCCTGGAAATTAGATCTACTACCCCGTTAACAGATTGTTCAAAACCAATAGGTAAATGTACTGGAAAGGCTAATCTATTCAGCCTAGCGTGGATTGAATCGAGTGACTTATAAAAGTCACCTCCTGTCTGGTTAATTTTATTTATGAAACAGATTCGCGGGACGTTATATTTATCGGCCTGACGCCATACAGTTTCGCTTTGACTCTCTACTCCCATTTTACCGTCGAAAACTACTACTGCACCGTCTAATACCCGAAGACTACGCTCTACCTCTACAGTAAAGTCGATATGCCCTGGTGTATCAATAATGTTAATTTGATGCCCTTTCCAATAACACGTTACAGCTGCCGATACAATAGTTATGCCACGCTCTCTCTCTTGAGCCATCCAATCGGTTGTAGTTTCTCCTTCATGAACGGCACCGATTTTATGCTTTAAGCCTGTCCGATATAAAATGCCTTCTGTGGTAGTGGTTTTCCCTGCATCTATATGAGCTATAATGCCAATATTGCGTAAGGACTCAATCGGATAATTTTTCATTGACATATTTTTAGTTTATATGAGTTATTTCAACCTCTAGCAAAATGAGCAAACGCTCTGTTAGCCTCAGCCATGCGATGGGTATCTTCGCGCTTTTTAACTGCTGCACCTTGGGAGTTGTACGCATCTTGAAGTTCAAGAGCTAATCTATCGGCCATACTCATGCCTTTTCTGGACCTGGCAGATTGAACTAGCCACATGATTGTAAGATGAGTTTGTCTTTGTCCCTTAACTTCAAATGGTATCTGATAGTTTGCACCACCGATTCTACGTGAACGGGTTTCAAGATACGGCTGAATATTTTTATATGCTTGCTCAAATACTTCTAAAGGATTATCTACCTTCAGTTTGTCTGCAGCTTTTTGCATACTGGTATAAACTATTTGTTCCGCAAGTTGTTTTTTACCATTTAGCATTACCCTGTTAATGAGTCGTTGCACGAGAATACTGTTATATAATCTATCAGGCTCGATTTTTCTAGTTAAAGCTTTGGTAGTTTTTCGTGGCATTATCTTTCCTTATAATCTGCTTTTAAAGCTCGTGTCTTTTAAGCTTTCTTGGTTCCGTATTTACTACGTCCCTGTTTACGGTTATTCACTCCTTGAAGGTCAAGCGTACCGCGAACTATATGATATCTGACGCCGGGTAAATCTTTAACCCTCCCGCCGCGCACTAGAACTACTGCATGTTCTTGCAAGTTATGACCTTCGCCACCTATATACGCCCAAACTTCGTATCCGTTCGTTAAACGAACTCGAGCTACTTTTCTTAATGCCGAGTTAGGTTTTTTCGGCGTTTTAGTTGTTACCTTGATACAAACTCCTCGTTTAAACGGAGCTTGTTTCTCATAGTTAACAGTTCTTAAGTTATTGACAACTCTTAACATAGCCGGCGATTTACTTTTGTGAGTAACTTTAACTCGGGGCTTTCTGATTAATTGATTTATAGTAGGCATATAATTATTATTGGCATTTAATCCTATGATGGCCTAAATCGACCATGAACTTTCAATTTTCGCTTTGCTTAATCACGCTTATTACGATACCTGTCGTAATCAGACTACTAATTAAGTGGTTCGTTCAAACCATTTAGCACTTTAGGCGCTTACTAAACTTATTATCTTAGTTTGTGTTGCATTCTACCATTTAGTTCCATTCTCTTCAACAGATATTTTGATCTGTTAATAATTTAGGCATCGACCAGCTCCTTATTTTCATCAATATAACCCGTGCCGACCGGTATTTTTCGTCCTAAAATTACGTTTTCTTTAAGACCGAAAAGATGATCGACTTTACCTGATGTAGCAGCCGAAATTAACACGCGGGTAGTATCTTGGAATGAAGCAGCAGAAAGAAATGAGTCGGTAGACAAGGAAGCTTTGGTTATACCTAATAGCAGTTGAATATATTTAGCTGGGCGTTTACCTTCGGATACTAGTCTTTCGTTTGTCTCACTGGCCGATAGTTTAGACACGATATCTCCGGTTACGAATTCACTGTCGCCGCTATCCTCAATTTGAACCCTGCTGAACATCTGACGTACAATAATTTCCAGATGTTTATCTGATATGTTTTGCCCTTGACCTACGAAGATCTTTAAGATTTCGTTCATGATATAGCGTTGGGTTGCTTCAATTCCCTGCAGTCGCATCAAATCGTGCAGGTTAATTGAACCACTGGTTAAACGCTGTCCGGCAATTACCTTATCTCCGTCTTTAACAATCAGCTGCTTAAAGCCTGGGATCTCATATCTGACCACGCTTTGCTTAACCGGAGTTATGATTATCTGGGTATCAGTAAAGTTAAGTTTTCCTGCCATCGGCGCAACTATCGGTTCACTTCCATCCTCGTTAGCCGCAATAACGTCTCCGACTTGGACATCTGTTCCGGTTGCTAACTTAGCCTTACGCTCGTTTAACTCAAAAGTTAGATTCGACTTGTCATCAGCGGTAATTTGAACAATGTAATGATCGGCTTCTTCCCAAGCGTTGACAGTACCCGAAATATCCGACAAGTATGCCATTCCTTTAGGTGATCTGACTTCAAATAACTCTTCAATACGACTTAAGCCTTGAGCTGATTCGTCTGCTACTAACGCTCCGGAACGATGCTTAGAATCGAGACTAAGTTGAGTACCGGGTTCGCCAATACTTTGTGCGGCAATAACCCCTATTGGATGATGACTTTTAACTAATTCGCCGGTAGCGGGATCAACACCGTAACTCTCTCTCGGGACACCTCTTACGCTAGTGCAAGATAGTACACTCATAATCTTAACACCGTCCAGTTTAGTATCATCCTCGATAGCTTTAGCAATTTCGGGAGTAATTATTTCACCTCTCTTTACATACTTTCCGATGTTCTCAGCTGCGCAACGCCCGCTTAAACGGTTAGCATACGTAGTTCCGATTTCTTCAGCATCCGACCTATACATTACAAATCCCGGATCAAGATTTTTTTCATCATCGATAGTAAAAACATCTTGAGAAACGTCAACCAGGCGTCTAGTCAAGTACCCAGCATCGGCAGTCTTAAGGGCAATATCTATTAAAGCCTTTCTGGTACCCCTGGTTCCGGTAAAATACTCTAGGGGATCTAATCCGCGAATATATCCGGATTTAATCGGCAACTCGATGGTATGTCCTGCGACGTCTTGTAAGACGCCTACCATACCGACGGTCATTTTCATCTGCGAAATATTACCTCTAGCCCCCGAAGTAATAGCTACGGCCATTGAAGAATCACGATTAACGGTTTGCGCGGCTAATAATTCTTGGACTTGATTTTCAATTTTAGTCCAATTTTCTACTACCAAGCGGGACCTCTCTTCGTCAGTTATAAAACCTTGTTCGTACTGTTCGGAAATAGCCGATGAACGTTCATCGCCTGCTTTAATGAGCTTATCCATGCCGGATATTGGTTCAAAGTCGCTCATACCCATACTGATGCCTGAAAAAGTAGCGTAACTAAAACCTAGATCTTTGAGTGAGTCAGCTATGGTGGCTGTCCTTTCTTGTCCGTATCGGGCGTACACTTCAGCCAACACGCTTTGCAGTTTCTTTTTAGTCATAGCCTCATCTTGAAACGGAAAGTCTTCAGGAAATGTCTCGTTAAATAGTAGTCTACCGGCAGTTGTCACCCGTATACTGTTCCTAAACGGAACTTTAACAAAAGATTGTAAATTAATTTTTCCTCTGTCGAGTGCTAAAATTACCTCGTCTATACTACTGAATGGAACTAAACTGTCGGCGGTTTTCCCGGGACGGGTGTAAGTCAGATAGTAACAGCCGAGCACTATATCTTGTTCGATGTGTAATATAGGCGATCCGTCTGCAGGTTTTAGCAAATTCCTATTAGAGGCCATAATTTCTTTGGCTTCTATTTGTGCCTCTTCACTTAGCGGCAAATGTACTGCCATCTGGTCGCCGTCAAAGTCGGCATTAAAACCTCTACAAACTAATGGATGCAACTGGATTGCTCTACCTTCGATTAGTACAGGCTGAAAAGCCTGGATACTTAGTCTGTGCAAACTTGGGGCTCGATTGAGCAACACGTACTTTCCTTTAATTACTTCGTCAAGTGCATCCCATACGACTGTCTCACCTAGTTCGATTAATCGTGTGGCGCTACGAATGTTATGAGCCAGCTCTTTAGCAATTAACTCGCCGATAACAAACGGTTTAAATAATTCTAGAGCCATCATTTTAGGCAAGCCACATTGATAAATCTTTAGCTCAGGACCGGAAACGATAACCGATCGTCCTGAATAATCGACTCGCTTTCCGAGCAGGTTCTGACGGAAACGTCCCTGTTTGCCTTTTAGCATATCGGATAATGATTTCAGCCTTCTTCTTTGTCCCGTGGCAGAAACAGCACGACCGCCTCTGGCCGCAGAATTGTCAATTAAGGCATCGATTGCTTCTTGTAGCATCCGTTGTTCATTACGTCTAATAACCTCTGGAGCGTTTAAATCAATTAACTTTTTAAGACGATTATTACGGTTAATAACCCTCCGGTAAAGATCGTTAAGGTCAGACGTTGCAAAACGGCCTCCGGTTAACTGGACCATCGGTCGTAAGTCAGGAGGAATAACCGGTAAAATAGATATACACATACTTCCCGGTTGTATACCGGCTAATTGTATACTCTCTAACAGACGGAGCCGCTTCATTAGTCTTTTTCGCCTTTGCCCTTTAGCGTCTTGAACTTCTTCATCAAGTTCTTTTATTAACTTACCTAGATCTATTTCATCTAGCAGCTCTTTAAGCGCCGATCCTCCCATGCCTACCTTAACAATCGCTTTCAACTCACTTGGTAAGGCACGGTACTCGGTTTCGTTTATCAGGTTTTGTTTAACCAAACCTGACACTTGATCTTTATAAGCCTCAAATTCCGCGTTAAGTTCATCGATTTCCTTAGATTGCATTTCGGCTAACGCTTTAATATTAGCGTTTTCGTCTTTAGCCTCATTTTCGAAACGTAACTTTATTGCTTCTTTAGCGGCATTAAATTCCGCTTCTTTGTCGGCTAGCAGTCGGTCGCGTTTAGCCTCGTTAACCGATATAACAACGAAACTGGCAAAGTAAGCGACTCGTTCCAGATTTTTTACAGTCATACCTAACATTAATCCCATAGCACTCGGTGTCCCGCGTAAAAACCATATGTGTGCTACGGGCACAGCAAGATTAATATGTCCCATACGTTCTCGTCGGACAATACTCTTGGTAACTAGCTCACCATTTTTATCTACTGCAGCCTCTCGGCTTCTAACCCCTTTATATTTGGCATCATGCGGGTTAATATCTTTAACCGGGCCAAAAATACGCTCGCAAAACAATCCGTCCCGTTCTGGCTTTTGAGTACGGTAATTGATTGTTTCCGGTTTCGTGACCTCGCCGTAGCTCCAGTCTAAAATATCTGACGGGTTAGCGATAGCTAGTCTTACCGCATCAAAATCCGCTATATCGGTACCGTAACTAAAATTCTGAGCCATTATCTTACTCCTCACTTTCTTCGGTTTTAGAGTCATCATTATCGTCAAGCTGCGTGGTCTGATCATCCGAAACTGACACGTGAGTTACGACACCGCTTTGATCACTATCCACATCAACCAGGCTAAAATCGTCACCTACTTCTCCGACGGTTTCTTGACTGATATCGATATCGGATATGGATTCGTCAGGAACCGAAACTTTGCTTGGGTGAGTAGCTTCATCATGAACACTGGTTGCCAATACGTCTTCTGCGTCTACTACCGATGATTCTTTAATTAAGTCAACTTTCAGACCTAAGCCCTGCAGTTCTTTAACTAGGACATTAAAGCTTTCTGGGACTTTGGGGCCTTGGATATCTGTACGTTTGATGATTGATTCGTAAGCCTTACTTCTACCATAAACATCATCCGACTTAATCGTAAGCATTTCCTGTAAGGTAGTAGCAGCACCATAGGCTTCCAATGCCCAAACTTCCATTTCACCGAATCGTTGGCCACCGTTTTGGGCTTTACCTCCCAGCGGTTGCTGGGTAACCATCGTGTACGGTCCTGTTGAACGGGCATGAATCTTATCGGCAACCATATGGTTAAGCTTAATGATGTACATACTGCCGACTGATGTACGTTCTGTAAACGGTTCTCCTGTTCGACCGTCATATAGTTGTTGCTTGCCGTCTATCGGTAATCCGGCTTCGGATAATAATTCCTGGATCTTTTCTTTACTTACACCGTTAAATGACGGACTAGCTACTTTAATACCTAAGGCTCTGGCAGCCATCCCTAAGTGTGTTTCGAATAGCTGTCCCACATTCATCCTAGAAGGTACACCAAGTGGATTTAAGACTATGTCTACTGGTGTTCCGTCCTCCATGAATGGCATGTCCTCGACTGGGAGAATACGGGCAATAACTCCTTTGTTGCCGTGTCGTCCGCCAAGCTTATCTCCGACTGAAATCTTTCTCATTTGAGCAACAAATACCTGAATTTGCATAATTACTCCGGCTTTTAACTCGTGCCCGTTTTCCCGGCTGAATATTTTTACACCTACTACCTTACCGTGTTTGCCGTTGCTCATTCGCTGCGATGTGTCTCGGACTTCTTTAGCTTTTTCGCCAAAAATAGCCCTCAATAACCTCTCTTCGGAACTTAATTCCTGTTCTCCCTTAGGAGTAATCTTGCCGACTAGAATATCTCCAGGGTGAACTTCTGCACCGATTCGAACTATTCCATCTTCATCCAAATGTCGTAAAAGTTCTTCGGATACGTTTGGGATGTCTCTGGTAACAATTTCCGGTCCGAGTTTGGTTTCTCTAACTTCAATCATAAAGTCAACAATATGTATTGAGGTCAGGGTATCGTCTTCAACCAGCCTACGTGAAATTACGATTGCGTCTTCAAAGTTGTAACCTGCCCAGGGCATGAAGGCTACCAGTAAGTCTTTGCCTAGCGCAAGCTCACCGTCAGATATTGACATTCCTTCAGCTAAAATATCTCCGGCTTTAACCTTGTCGCCGCTCGATACTACAACTTTTTGATTTATTGAGGTCCCCTCATTGCTGCGGACAAAGTGCTGCGGTTCATATACTACTGTCTTATCATTATGATACTTAACACTGATCTTATCGGCACTGGCCTGTATAACCTCACCATCATCTTCAGCCAATATGATCTGTCCGGTGTTTAAGGCCGCCGTTCGCTCTAAGCCAGTGCCCACAATTGGTGCTGCAGTTTGGATTAACGGTAAAGCCTGACGCTGCTGGTTGCTCCCCATAAGAGATCTATATACGTAATTCTTTTCAATAAATGGAATCAATCCCGCACTACTACCAATGATTTGATTTCTGGCCGCATCCATATAATCAACTTCATTGGCATCTACTTCTCCTGATTTCAGCTTACTTCTGGCACTGACACGATCATTTACAAAGTATCCATTCTCATCAATTTCATTTCCGGCACCGGCAATGACTGCCGACTCTTCACCGTCGGCATCTAAATAAACTACCTCGCTAGTTACCTTAGCTTTAACCGGCCATGTAACCTGTGATTTAACCTTTGCAAGTTTAGCTTTGTCGGCTTGTGTAATAGTCTTACCGGCTCGAACCAAAACAGTTCCTTTTTCATTAACATAATCTTGAGCGGCTATATGACCGACAATATTATTTAGGTTTGCATGATTAATAACTTTTCGATAGGGTGCTTCAATGAAGCCGTAATCGTTCACTCGTGCATAGTTAGCCAGGTTCAATACTAACCCGACATTGGCTCCTTCTGGTGTCTCTACGACGCAGATACGACCATAATGCGTTGCGTGAGCATCACGCACTTCAAAACCAGCTCTTTCACGGCTTAGACCGCCCGGACCCATGGAACTTAAACGCCGTTTATGTGCTAACTCGCTTAAAGGATTAATCTGATCCATAAATTGGCTAAGTTGGCTGGATGCGAAAAATTCTCTTACGGCTGCAACTACCGGCCTGGCATTAATAAGTTGCGAAGGTTGGACGGTTTCGATATCACTCATACTCATCCGATCTTGAGTGTTACGGACCATCCTCAATAGTCCGATTCTAAACTGCCTTTGAACTAACTCGCCAACTAACTTAATTCGTCTATTAGCTAAACTATCGATGTCGTCTGCCGGCTCTTGAGTATTATTAAGCCGTATAATCTCGGCAATTATGGCTATCAAATCTTCAAGCCGTAAAATTCTATTATCAATCGTATTGGCTACATCCAAATTAAGTCGTTTATTGATCTTATAACGTCCGACACGCGAAAAATCAAAGCGTTTAAAGTTATAGAACATATTCTCAATTAGACTTTTAGCATTATCTACTGTTGCCAAATCACCTGGCCTTAGACGTCTATAAACTTCTATTAAGGCATCGTTTTGACCCCGAGTAGGATCTTTATCTAATGTGGCGTTAAGATAATTCAATTTTCCGCTGTCTACGTGGGAAAACGCTTCACGCATTTCGGTTTCGCTCATTCCCAAAGCTCGTAAAAGTGTAGTAACGGCAATTTTTCGCTTACGATCGATCTTTACATATACCGAACCGTTAGCTGCAGTCTCAAATTCCAACCAGGCGCCACGTCCCGGAATAATTTTGGCACCGTAAAGATAACCTGCGGTCGGATGTTGATCACGAGTAAAGAATACCCCGGCAGATCTGATCAATTGACTTACTACCACACGTTCAGCTCCATTGATAACGAATGTGCCGCGGCTGGTCATCCACGGATAGTCTCCAAGATATATTTCTTGTTCTTTTACTTCCCCCGTGACTTTATTGGTCAGTATTACCTTTGCCTTTAGCGGTGCTTCGAGACTGACATTATTTTCTCTGGCTTCTTGTTCATTTAGTTTGGGATTGTCAAAATGGTATTCTTTAAAAGAAAGCGATAGCTTTGCACCCGTATAATCTTCTATTGGACTGATTTCTGCCAATAACTCAGCCAATCCTTCTTCTACGAACCAATTAAAGGACTTGTTCTGATGATTGACTAAGTCTGGTATTTCGATTACAGATTCTTTAGGCGTAAAATAAATGCGTTGTTTGTCTCTCTTAGCTTTATTAATGCTAGCTTTGGCCACTATTAAAATGCCCCCTTATAATTTACGATCACTTAAATTGTTAGTTGGTTGATAGTTTTATAACGCTAATAATATTTATAATTTATTAAAGGGAAGCTACCCTAAGACAAGTGGAAAATACATCGTATTTTGGCTGTACTTTCCCTAGCTTACACTACTTCTTAATTTAATTTTTGCAGATTACAATCATGCTTGTCAACCCTATTATTAAATTTTTATATATAAGTCGTGAACCAAAATCTTCTAAAAAGTTTTACAGTCAACTACAAACAAGTGTTTTAACTATCGTGGTCGTTTATCCTGCTAATACGTGGTCGACGAGTCCATACTTCTTGGCTTCTTGAGAGGACAGCCATTTATCACGTTCCATATCTTCATGAATCTTGGATTTGGATTGCCCGGTATTTTTTGCCATTATATCTTCCAGTACAGCTTTTAGTCTCAAACCTTCACGCAAGGATATTTCTTGATCGGTTATTTTTCCTTCGGTACCGCTCGACGGTTGGTGAATCATTACCGTTGAATTTGGCAATATTGATCTTTTACCTTTCGTTCCGCTACTTAAAATTAATGCTGCAGCTGAAGCTTGCACTCCGATACCAACGGTTTGAATATCATTTTTTACGTATTTCATAGTGTCATATATTGCCAGCGCATCGTATGCCGACCCCCCAGGACTGTTAATGTAGAGGTAAATATCTTTTTTAGGATCCTGAGCTTGCAAGAATAACAATTGTGCAACAATTACATTTGCACTGGCCTGAGATATATCAGTACCTAAAAAAATAATCCTTTCTTTAAGTAGTCGTGAATAAATGTCAAAGGCCCGTTCATATCTACCTTCTTGCTCAATAACCGTGGGTATTAAAATCTGAGATTTAATTTGGCCAGAGTGGTGCATATAACATCCAATATATCTAATTGGCACTCCTAAGTCAAGAGTGCTAACTTACGAGTTAAGCTCCTCTAATCTTTTAACCGTTTTTTCAACTAGTATCCGATTTCTAATATCTTGTATGTTAGCCGGTTTGTTTAGTTCTTTTTGCATAGCTTTATCGCTGTTATACCTCAGTTTTAAACTATTCATTCGGTCATTTAATTCTTGTTGGCTAACTGCAATGCCTTCAAGTAAAGCTATTTCAGTTATGATTAGTCCGGATTTAACTCTAAGTTGTGATTGCTCTCGCGCCAGTTTTGTAAATTGCTCTTCATCCATTCCCTCATATTGCAAGTATTCTTTCCAAGTTTGACCATTGTAAGATGCAGATTGACGTAATTCGAGTTCATAATGCTTGGCTTCTTCGCTTATCAAGCTTTCCGGAATTTCGACTTTTGACGCTTTAACGATTGAGTCGATTAAATCATTTTGATATTTAGTATCTGCATCGTAAATTTTGTTTTGGGTTAGCTCTTTACGGATGTCTTCTTTAAGCTGATTTAGGGTTTTAAAATTTCCTACCCGCTTAGCGAAAGTATCATTAAGAGGTGGCAGTTTAATTGAATTTAGACGTTTAATTTTAACTTTAAAGTCAGCTTTTTTACCGCGTAAAGCTACTACGTTGTAATCTTTGGGAAAAGTTGTACTAAACTCCACTTCATCACCCGTCTTGTGACCTATGAGTTTAGTTTCAAAACCCGGAATAAAAGTTTTGGAACCTAATTCTAACGGATAGTCCGTTGAACTTGCTCCGTTAATCGGTTGATGCGAGTCGGAATAAGTCCCATCAAAATCGATTATTAATTCGTCTCCTGTTTTGGAGGTTCCTTTAATTTCAGTTTTAGTAGCAAATTGTTTTCGTAGTTTCTCGATTACCTCGCTGATTTCCTGTGAGCTAACAGTTAATTTGGGTTTAGGTTTTTTAAGTATATTTTTATAATCGGCTAAAGATATTTTACCTATAACTTCGACTTCCGCTTCAAAACTCAATTCTTCAAAGGGAACAAATGATTTAATGTTAACGTTGGGATTAGCTATCGGTTTTAGGTTCTGCTGATTTACGGCACTGGAGTATAAGTCACTTATAGCGTGATCCAATGCTTCTTGAGCTACAATGTTTGGATCTAAATACTTTTCAGCTACTGATGCAGGAGCTTTACCCTCTCTAAACCCAGGTATCTTAGCATTAACTGCCAATTTTAATAAGGCTTCTCTTTTAGCATGAGTAAGATCACTTAACTCTGCTTTTATGAACAGCTTAACACTTGTCGGTGTAACAAAATCACATTTAACTACCATAAGTCAATTATTCTAACACTAAAGTATAATGATTACTAATTACGTTTGTCAGCCATTTTGGTTTAAAAGATTTTCGGTTATTTGTTTCAATGAATAACTATACTCTTTGGATAGGAGCAAATCTCTAAAAGTAAATATCTTACTTGCTGTCTCTTTCTCTCCGACTATAACAACAAATCTTAGTCCTTTTTTAGAGGCTGTTTTAAGCTGATGACTAAGTTTGTTACCCGATAAATCGACCTCAACATTAAGGTTGTAATCCCTTAAACTTTTAGCCAGTTGATATGCCGCTATGAGATTGCCGCCAATGACTGCGACGTAAACATCTGTAATATTTTTAAAATCGGGTTTTAAACCGTGCAATTCAATAAAATTAGCAAGTGTAGCATCACCTAAACCAAATCCTACGGTAGGCAATGGCGGTACTCCGAACAAACCGACTAATCCATCATAACGACCGCCTCCCATCATCGAACGATTGTTTTCCGTATTCAGGTCAAAAATCTCAAATACGATACCGGTATAGTAATCAAAGCCTCGTACAACAGACATATCGAATGAAATATTGTTAATTCCTATTTGGTTAAGAGAATTAAATAATTGACTTAACTCTTTAACGGATTGAGTCGATTTAAGTTCATCGGGAAGATCGTTTATGGTTTTTGCATCTAATACCGCAATTAACTTTTCAGTTACTGAATGTACTTTTTGTTTTGAGTTTAAAATTAAGTCTACTTGACGGACGAAGTCGGTAATCCCTAACTTCGCTTTCTTATCTATCAGGTGGCTAATTTTAAATGATTGCTCAAGGTTGAGGCCTAAATATTTCAGTAATGTCTGATTAAGCAGTTCACGATGATTAATGCGGATTTCATACATTGATTGGTCAGCACCGAAAGCCCTAATGACACCGTCGGCTACACTAATAATCTCTATCTCGGCGTTAAGATTATCTATTCCAAACAAATCGACATTCAACTGCCAATGTTCCCTAAACCGACCGCGTTGTGGTCGCTCGTATCTCCATAGATTTGGGATAGAAAACCAACGTAAAGGGTACACTAACTGCTGGCGTTTAGCTGCTACCATCCGGCTGACAGATGGTGTCATTTCGGGACGAATAGCTACCTGTCTTCCGCCCCGATCGACAAAACTGTACGTCTGATCGCTTACTATTTCTTCGCCGCTTTTGGCTAAATATAGTTCTACTGGCTCAATGAGCGGAGCATCGTATTCTTCGTAACCGAACTGTTTTACAGTGTTACGTATTTTATCGAACATATACTCCCTAAAACGAAAATCATTAGGATAAAAGTCCCGACTTCCTCTATATGGTGTAAGTAGTAGTTTTAATGACTGACTCATTTAATATCTAGTATATATGGTATAGGAGTGGATTTTTAGGATTAATCAATATTAACTTATGGTGCGCGGGAGAGGATTTGAACCTCCATGGGTTACCCCGCTAGCTCCTAAGGCTAGTGCGTCTACCGTTTCGCCACCCGCGCGTTGTAATGATGATCACACCATATTGTATATTATCATTGGGTTTGTTATTAAACTTTCGGCTAGCCTCAAATAAATTGACAGCTATTAAGTAATAATGCCATAGTTTTATGGTCTTTTAACAAGCATTAATGAGCAAAACAAGCCAAGATAACCTTAAAACCGGTACTCCCACTTGGGAGCTGATTAAACCCAGTTGGCATCTACTGATCAAAAACTATGAGCAAGTTGCCTTCTTTTTCTTTTTACCGGGATTAATTTTTATCTTGGGTAGTTTCTACTTTTCAAAAGCTCATTTGTCACTCTATCATTTTTTGCATCATCCGAAATATTCTTTTAATCTTATAACTGGTCTGGTTCTTATATTTGTCTGGTTAATCATTAGTATTGTCAATTACGCTCCTTCGCTGTATTTCAGAATTGAAGCAGTAAAACAATCAGGCAATGCGCCTTCAGTATTCGATTGCTATAAAGCCGCATTTAAATACATCGGACGTGCTTGGTTAAGCGAGATATTAACTGTTATTTCGATATCCATCGGTCTGTTGGCTCTAATTATTCCTGGCGTAATTTTTTTCCGGAGTTATATTCTTACACCCTATTATGCAGTCGACAATCCCAAACTAACAATCAAAGAACTGTTCAAGCAGTCTAGAGGCCAAAGCGTTCTGTTTTCCAAATACATTTATACAACTTATCTGATGATTTGGTTTTACAACCTGATCGGCGTAATACTTTTCGGCTCTTTCAGTTTAGGATCAATAGGGGTGGAGTTAATCAGCTATGTGGTACTGTTTTTACCCGCTTTAAGATACATGGATATCAGAACATCTTCAAAACGGAGCTAATTAAGCTCTATAGAAACCTACGCCACTATCGTTAAAAGATCTTGCCTTAATTAATTTGACACCGTCTAATAGGGGTAAATCTTGCTTTCCCGGCCAGGATAACACTAACAGCCCATTAGTTTTTATATGATTAACTAATTTAACTATTTCGTTCACGTCTAGATGATCATATGGTGGATCAGCTAAGACGATATCAAACAGTTCATTTGAAGTACACGACCAAGAACCAAACTTGGCATTAATGAGCTTAACCTTATTATTCAAATTAAGCTTGTTCAGATTTTGGCGTATAACCATAGCTGCATGTTTGTTGGCTTCGATCGCTACTGCATGTTCAGCTCCTCGGCTGATAGACTCTATAGACATAGCTCCACTACCGCTATAGACATCGAGAACTTTCAACCCCTTTATGTCTCCCAAGGACGAAAATATTGACCCTCTAAGTTTTTCACCCATTGGATGTGTAGTCGTAATATCCGGTGCAGCAAACACCCTACCGTTTAAATCGCCAGAGATAACTCTCATGTCTTACTTACAACTCCTTAAAATATTATTTCTTAGCTAAACTAATATCTGGCTTATATCAATTCAAATATGTGAGCTGACGAGCCTCTTTAACTTTAAGTGACAGTTCCTGATAATCGTCTAAGTTATATTGATTGTCTATAAAAAGCTTTACGCCTTTTTTTACCAGATCGATGAGATCTTTATTATCCAAAGTCAGCATCGATCCGGAGCCGATTCCATGCTGTAACTTACCGTAAATTGAACCTGGCCCTCTTAATTTGAGGTCTAACTCGCTTAATTTAAACCCGTCGGTTAAATTCACGAATTGCCTAAGTCGGTCGGGGGGGTCTAGAGTATTAGATAAAATTAAATAACAATAACTCTTGTGTTTACTTCTTCCTACTCGACCTCTCAACTGGTGCAATTGGGCCAAGCCGAAATGATCGGGTCCGTAAATTGCCATTACGCTGGCATTAGCGACATCAACACCGACTTCTATAATAGATGTCGATACTAAAATGTCTAATTTATGATCACTAAAGTCACGCATGATCTTAGCCTGTAATTTTGAATCCATCTGCCCGTGAATCATACCTACACGGTAATGCTTAAATTTGTCACTATAGACGTCATAAATATATTCAACCGATAATGAGTCGTCATTGTCTTTAGAATTAATGTAGGGACAGACGACATATACCTGCCGTCCGGTAGCTAATTGTTCGGTAATATCGGAAAAATAACGGTTTTGATCTGATGGAAAAATCAGTTTAGAAACAACCGGTAATCGTCCTGCAGGTAATTGCCTAAGCCTAGATAAATCCAAATCATTAAACAAGGTTAGGGCTAATGAACGGGGGATAGGAGTTGCCGTTATGCTTAAAAAATGTGGTAAATGACCGGTTTGTTTTTGCAGCATCGATCTTTGATCGACGCCAAAACGATGCTGCTCATCGATGATAATTAACGCCAGATCATGCCAATTAATACCGCTGGTCAATACAGAATGGGTGCCGATAACCAGACAACCACTAATAGAATTTGCCTGCTTGATGATTTGTTTCTTAACCCCTGGTTTCATGCTGCCGCTAAGAACTATCATTTGCTTATCCATACCTAAAGGAATCAAAAGCTGATTAACGGTTTCGGCGTGTTGCCTGGCTAATAATTCTGTCGGAGCCATAAATGCCACCTTAAAACCCTCGCTCATGACCATGACGGCCGCCATAACGGCAACCACTGTCTTACCGCTACCCACATCGCCCTCGACCAGTCTGTTCATCGGCAAATCAGATTGCATATCCAAGTATATGCGCCAAATAATACGTCGTTGATCATCAGTTAACTTAAAAGGTAGTCTACTGACGAACTTTTTTGCTAGGTCGGCATTAAAACTAATCTTTATCACCGGTTGTTTTTTACGCTCAAGAGTATTTAGTTCATTTGCAAGTAGTAATGGAAATAATTCATTAAACTCAAACCTGAATTTGGCCTGTTGCAGTTCGATTTGAGTTTTAGGAAAGTGAATTTGCTTAACTGCCTGATTTAAAGGCAACAATTTAAGCTCCTTAACAAGTTGTGGCGGTAAATAATCTTTCAGACTATCTGCCAACACTAAAACTCTATTCACCGTTTTACGTATGATGATCGAATGTAGATATTTACTTTCAGAATATATAGGAACAATACGGGCACTACTTAGCGGAATATTACTTGCAATTTCGGTCGCCGGATTAATTAAGGCTAATTGGTTATATGAAAGCATGAACTGACCTGATAGATAATAATACGTCCCTTTTGTAATTGCAGTTTGCCTATAAGGTTGATTAAACCAAACAACTTTAACACTGCCGCTTTCATCACTGGCAATTGCTTGAGTTATCAGTAGCCCTCTTCTTGTTCTGATTGTATTTATATTATTTAAGGTTGCCTTTATGGTCACCTGCCCGGGACGCAGTCTAGATATAGAGGTAATTTGGCTATAATCTTGATATTTTCTAGGTAAAAAAAATAATAAATCAGATACTGTATTAATTCCTTTAGTTGAAAAGTTGTCGCTTAGTTTTTCACCGACACCGTAAATTAATTTTACCGGACTGGATAGATTTATTTCCTTAACCGGATTGTGGTCCATAAATATAGTGTTATATTTCGATTAACGCGGAATCGCGATATGCTTTACCACGCCTTAATAATAATCTTCCGCTAACGAAATCATCAGCCTTAAAACTGGTTCGACTAATCTGATCTCCGTTTAGATAAATTGCTCCAGCCTCTATCAGTTTACGGGCTTGAGAATTAGATGCCGCGAGACCACTAGACACCAAAACTTCAATTATGCTGCCGTCTTTCGAACTCTTTGTGCAAGGAATCTCAGATTTTAAGATGTTTAAATCATGACTTGACGCTCCAGATAAAGAACGGGTGCCGATTAGATATGAGGTGGCAATTTTAGCTCGATCCGCTGCCTCTCGACCATGGACCAATTCAGTAACCGAATCGGCTAAGTAAAATTGTGCTTTACGTTGTTTAGGATTTTTATGGTGCTCATCCATAATGGAAGCGATTTTATCTTTGGTTAATAACGTAAATATTTTCAAATAATATTCGACTGTTTCGTCTTCACAAGTAACCCAAAATTGATAAAATTCGGTCGGAGACGTTTTGTCAGGATCTAGCCATATGGCACCCGCTTCGGTCTTGCCAAATTTAACACCGGTTTTAGGGTTGACAACTAAGGGTCCTGACCATACATGAGCGCTACCGCCTTCTACTCTGCGGATTAGATCTACTCCAGCGATACTATTACCCCATTGATCGGAACCGCAGACTTGCATATTTACACCGTGATTTCGGTATAAGTATAAAAAGTCATAGGCTTGAATTAGTACGTAACTAAATTCGGCATAACTTATTCCACTACCCTGATCACCCAGACGTGTTTCGACGAAATCACGCGCAAGCATTTGTCTCATCGGAACGTGTTTACCGACATCGCGCAGAAAATCTAAATAAGCATAATCTTTAAACCAGTCATAATTGTCTACTACCCTAATAGGCTCGCCTGAGAACAGCTTATTGTATTGCTTAACTAATGCCTGCCGGTTATGCGTCAAAGCTTCTTTGGTCAGTAAATGCCGCTCTACTTTTTTGCCGTCTGGATCGCCAATCATTCCTGTAGCCCCGCCGACTAATAGCCACGCCGAATGTCCATAGGCTATAAAATGTTTAACCATCATCGCCATTGCTAAATTACCTACAGTCATTGAATCCGAGCTCGGATCGATTCCCAAATAAAAATTAAAATGCAGGTTATCCAAATCTGATATGTTAGCGAGTGTAGTCTGATTAACAAAACCTCTCCAACTTAATTCTTCAGATAGCTTCATACTTGTAGATTATCCTTAATTTAAAACTAAGTATATATCAGACGAGCCTATTGGATAGATAATTATAGGTTTTATCTCAGTTTTATTTGCTATAATTCATTACTAGCATTAATTGAAATAGGCATAAGGATTACTAACTAGTGGGCAATAATCGATCTAGCGGTAGGCATCGTCGCACCGCAAAGAATCAAAGTTCACTGCAATTAAACCGTTCAATCACGTCCAGACATAAGGAACGTAAAGCTGCCAGAGCAGCTAAAAAAGCAGAATATTTGGCCAGCCTACCGAAAGAACCCTGGAAGCGTCTGGCTGCCAGATTGCGACCAAGACATTTGGTTGAGTATTGGTTCTCTCGCGAAGGTGCCATTATGTCTCTTAAGATTATCGGAATCTTTATAGTCTTTTGCTTTTTACTCATTGTCGGCTTATTTGCCTATTTTAGAAAAGATATTTTATCCTTCAATAATATTTCCGGATCCAATCTTGGTGGCAGCATAGCTTTTTACGACCGCACCGGCAAAGTGCTGCTTTGGGAAGATTACAACTCAGTTAAAAGAATACCGGTACCTTTTAATCAAATCAGTCCTTATATGAAAGAAGCCACAGTCGCAATCGAAGACAAGAATTTCTATCACGAAGGAGGTGTCGACTTTTTTGCCATTTTACGTTCGGCCGTTCACGATATCATTCATCACGGTCAGGGCCTGGAAGGAGCGTCGACCATTACCGAACAGGTGGTGAAGCTAAATAAAGGTTGGCAGGATCCTTTGACTATCAAGGAAAAGATCGAAGAGATCGGTTTAGCAGTAGTATTGGCCAGAGATTACAGCAAAAACCAAATCTTAAACGCATATCTGAATATTGTTCCTTACGGCAATATCGACTACGGTGTCCAGGCTGCCGCGCAAGACTACTTTAACACCTCAGCTGCTAACCTAACACTTGCGCAATCAGCAATGTTAGCAGCTATACCTCAAGCGCCTACCGAATATTCTCCCTTCTCCAGTCCGGTATGGAATTCGGCTTTATCGGCAGATTACTTTGATGCTCCGGCTTTAACCGCTCGCGCTCACTACATTCTCCAGTTAATGGTCCAACAACATATGATCAGCCAGTCTCAGGCAAACGCAGCCATGAAAGTAAACGTATTGGCCGAAGTACAACCGTTGCAATCAAAATATTCAAACATTAAATATCCGTATTTTGATCTGGCCGCAAAACAGCAACTAATAGACACCTACGGACAGAAATTAATTAATAAGGGGACTTGGAAAGTAATCACGACACTATCTGTACCGCTGCAAAATCTTGCCCAACAAGTAGTGGCCGGCAATGCATATAACGCCTTGAGGGTCGGAGGTGCAGACGAGGAAGCTTTAGTCGCCGAACAAGTACAAACCGGTCAAGTGGTAGCATACGTCGGTAATGAAAATAACCTAAGTAATCCAATTGACGGACAGATAAACTATGCAGCTATCAATATTAATCCGGGTTCCACGATTAAACCCTATGTTTACTCCACGTTCATAAATAACCCAAAAAATAATGCAGGAGCCGGATCGGTAATATATGATGTCCAGGAACCGTTACCCGGATACCCTTGTACCGATAAAGCTTTACCAATTAACGATCCCGCAGCAAACTGCTTATGGGACTATGATTATCGTTATCCGGGACCTGAGACTCTCAGATATGCTTTGGCAGGATCTCGCAATGTCCCAGCGGTTAAAGTAGGTTTAATGGCAGGGATATCCAACATCCAAAATATGGCCAGTAAAATGATGGGGTACCCAGATGCTTATCGTTGTTACCAACCGAATAGCGATCCGTTTACTGACGGTCCGTCTCAACAAGTCCCATGTTACGGTTCCGCCGCTATCGGAACCGGTTATCTGTATCTAGATCAGACCGTAAACGGTTTAGCAACTTTAGCAAGAATGGGACAAGCGATTCCACAAACTTATATATTGAATATTACCGATTCAAACGGTAATACAATTTACCAATGGAAGCAGCCGAAACCGGATCAGGTACTAAATCAAGATACGGCATACATTATGAACAACATGCTTTCCGATCCGAGAGCAACTTATTTACCCGGTTACTGCACTGCTTATACGTGTACTCAACTATCTCAAGGCGGATATAAATGGGAACGATACAACGGCTGGGATATCGCTGTTAAAACTGGGACCGATAACTCGGATCAAAGTGGTTTAATGGCCGGCTGGACCACGCAATACGCAGTTATATCCTGGGCAGGATGGCACACGGTATCCAAACAGTTGAAACTGGGCACCATGGAAGAAATTACCGAGCCAATGACCAGAGGATGGTTACAGGGTGCACTTAATATGCTCAACATTAAACCGGTAAACTGGGTTCAACCAAGTAATATTCAAGTACTTCCGGCATATGTCCAGAGAGTGCATGTAGGCCTAGGCTCTGAAGAGCCCGGTCCGACAAAAGAGCTATTTCCGTACTGGTATAAAGCTCCTGGGACCAGTAGCACAGAAGTAATTGATAAAGTATCGGGCTTACTGGCAACGTCATGTACCCCACCTGATGCCAGAGAGACCGTTGGCGGGGCTAATTCCAATACCTTCTCTGTTGATAAGTTTTGGCCTATTAATCAAAGCAACAAATCTTCGGTTAACCTGCCGACGGCTTACGATAACGTTCACCAATGTAGTGACGTACCTCCGTCAATCGTATTAACAACTCCGGCTTCTAACGGTGGTATCTGTTCCAATACCGATAACAACGGCCAGGGCTGTGCCATAGTGGCAACTGCAACACAAGGCACGCACCCATTAGGAGGTGGTAGTTTCGGAGGCACTATAACAATCAGTATCAACGGACAACTAGTTAAAACATTTAACGTTAGCAACTCTCCAGCTACAGTAGTCTATTATTATTCCCCGACGTCAACCGGTACAGTGACAGTTTCTGCAACAGTAACTGATAGTGTCCTATATCAGACCAGCAGCTCTGTGCAAATTAACACCAACTACACTCAACCAAGCAATAATAATAATCCACAACAGGGAACAAATACCGGGTCAGGAGGCAACTCCTTACCTACCGGGACAACGACTAATTAGTTTAAATTTATTAAATTAATGATTTATTATTTTAAACTAGGTATTGTTTCAGAGCACTAGATATATCTGTTACCGGATGCAGAAAAACGGACGATTTAGTGTTTAGCGGTTTAGGACCGATCGCATAATCGAACCCTAAATTTTTGGCCTCGGTTAGACGTTTTTGAATATAAGGTACATGCCTGACTTCACCCGATAATCCAACCTCTCCGAATACGACTGAATTGTCTTTCATTGCAACTCCTTTGTCAGCTGATGCTATAGCCATGACTATCGCTAAATCCGCCGCCGGTTCATAGGCTGTAATGCCACCAACGACGTTGAGGTAGATGTCTTTTTCGCCAAGCTTAAAACCCAGACGGCGCTCTAACATGGCAATAATTAAGTTCAGCCTGGATAGAGATATGCCATTTGCTGCACGTTTGGGATAGCCATAACTGGTTCTATTAACTAGCGCTTGGACTTCTAGTAGTAGCGGCCGGCTTCCCTCCATGGCAGCCAATACAATCGAACCATCGGTTATTTTCCGTTCGGCTAACAAAACGGCGGATGGGTTGATTACCGGTGCCAATAAACCATTAGCCTTCATCTCAAATATCAGGGTTTCATTAGTCGATCCGAAACGGTTTTTACTGCATCTAAGCAGTTTTAATCCTCCACTCCTATCACCCTCTAGTGACACAACAACATCAACCATGTGTTCAAGTTGTTTAGGTCCTGCAATATTGCCGTCTTTAGTTACTTGACCGACTATTATTAAAGCAGTGTTACTGTGTTTTGCTGCCAGGGTTAATAACGAAGTACAGTTAGATACCTGAGCGACACTGCCATACGAAGTGCCAATTGCTTGACTTTTAATAGTTTGGATGGAATCAACTATCACAACCTTATATTTTGAGCTTAAAACTTCTTCTGCTATAGCTTCGGCAGAAGTAGTTGAAGTAATATCAAGCTTAGAATCAATTAAGCCTAAGCGCTTAGCGCGCAAACCTATTTGATGGAGCGATTCCTCGCCGCTAACGTATAGGGTAGAGTTATTTATTGCTATCGACCCTCCTAGCTGCATAAGTAAAGTGCTTTTACCCATACCAGGTTCGCCACTAATTAAGATAACACTGCCTTCAACTATGCCTCCTCCGAATAACAAATCGAGACTAGCTATTCCGGATTTAATGCGTTTTTCGGCATTAAAAGTGTGATCTGCAACAGATGATATAATTAAGGGTTTGGTTTCTGTTGTGTGTGCATCATCCAGCTGATTAGAAATCTCTATGGTATTCCATTTGCCACATTTATCACATCTTCCTGACCAACTAGTGTAATGTGCACCGCATTCGCCGCATTCGTATCCTGCGGTTTTTATAGTTCTTTGCATGTCAATCTATATAATAACTCAATAGTCTAGAGAATCAGGTTACGGTCTGGAATTAATCGCATTCACTAACTGTTGTTCTTCAGTAGCTAAATGGTCAATATAGTTAACCGTCTGATTATACTGGTTGATTTGCGATTTAACGGCGACAAGCAGTGAATTGTACTCATTAACCTTAGAATTATAAACAGAAGTATAGCTATTATAAGCAGTAATGTTTTGTTGGTTTTTTAAATTATCCATTGTTTGCTGTAAATAAGTTAATTCCTGACGCAGCCGATCTAAATTAGTTTGACTCGAGTTTATTTGTTTTTTAAGTGTTTTTAATATAGCTTGATCCTGTTTAATTAATGTATTTCTGGCTGTAAATTTCGACTGATAACCCAGATATAGGTCCACAATCTTCTGCCGATTATAGAAATAACGCGCGTATTCCCGATTTAGACTCAAAGGTAAACTGGTGACTTCAGTGGCTAAAACCGAGTAAAGTTCATCGGACTCTTCACCGGGCTCAGATGCTTTGTAAGATGCCATTTGAGAAGAAATTTCTGACCCTAAATTATGCGAGGAGTAAAAACTCCACATAATATTATCGATTTTCTTTTGCTGTGACGTACTTAATCTTGCATATCCTGCATGTAGCATCTCATAAGCAGCCGTTACCTGAACAATACCGGTTAAAGATGGATCTTGAACGTTTAATAAAAATATACCGTTATCACCTTGATGATAACAACCGATCACGTAAGAATAGGATACTTTGTTAGGGCACTGCTTAAAAAATTGTGGTTTTAAATCCAGTTGAGGTTTATTAACATAGAATAAATCTCTAGCATAAGGCGTCATAGTATCCTGATTGGCAAGTGATACGATTGAAGCCGGTGGGTTATATCCTAACATTAACCACCAATCTCTAAGGGCATACGGGTTTTGAGTATTTAAGATTATTTCGCCAGTTAAGACAGCTATAAGCGACCCTAAACATATAAGCAGTATCTTAAGTCGAGATAAATGTTTTCTTGGTTTAGTTAATTTAATTGTGTTACTCGTTTTGAGTGACATATGCCAGTTCGCCATTTTTAGTAGCAACCTGAACTATATCACCTCTTGAATAGTGCTCATCTAAGACTTCCAAAGCCATTTTATCTTCTATAGTATCCTGGATTAAACGTCTTAGAGGTCTGACACCGTTTTTAATATCATAACCGTGTTCAAGCAGATAATCCTTGGCCTTGGGTGTTAGCGTTAGACCTATGCCTTTTTTACGTAAGCGTGTTCTGAGTTCCTCTATCTGAAGGTCAATGATCTTTTTTATATCTCGTTTAGTCAACGCATTAAAAACAATTACTTTATCGATACGATTAAGCAGTTCCGGTCTGAGCATCTTCTTTAGCTCTTCTAAAACCATGGTCTCATTCTCATTATGGAGTTTATCAAGATCCTGTTTCGATCCAGGTTTGCTGATTTGCATATGGAATCCCAGGCTAGCCTCTTTTTGGAGTTTTTCAGCACCTATATTACTGGTCATTATAACAATGGTATTAGTAAAATCGATTTTTCTGCCTTTAGCATCTGTCAGATTTCCATCTTCAAGTATTTGCAAAAGCATATGAAATACATCAGGATGTGCTTTTTCGATCTCGTCAAACAGCACTAAACTATACGGTTGCCTTCTTATTTTATCCGTCAGCTGTCCTCCATCCTCATAACCCACATAACCGGCTGGAGCTCCTACTAATCTTGAAACATTGTGGTGTTCGCCGAATTCGCTCATGTCGATTTTTACTAAAGAATTTTCACTACCGAAGAATTCCCGAGCCAATACTTTAGCCAGTTCAGTTTTACCCACGCCGGTTGGTCCAAGAAATATAAACGAACCGATAGGTCGTTTTTCGCTCCCTATGCCACTCCGATTACGTCTAACAGCCTTTGCAACAGCAGCAACCGCCTCGTCTTGCCCGATAATATAGCGAGATAAGGTTTTTTCAAGTCTAAGTAAATACTTAGCTTCCGAACGTATAACTTTTTTAACAGGAACTCCTGTAATACGCGAAACTACATCTGCAAGGTCTTCACTGGTTAGCACTAAGGATTTATCTTTTTTAATACTTGATTCCAGTTTACTTAACTCTTCACTGATTTGGCTTGCACGTGTTTTAAAGTGGGCAGCCAATTGGTAATCTTCATTTTCGCTAGCTTCATCTTTTCGTAAATTGACTAGCTGTAGCTCCTTATTTAAACGACGTATTTCTGGACTGGTATTAACTCGGTCAACCCGAATATATGCTGCGGCCTCATCGATTAAATCAATAGCCTTATCCGGAAGGTAACGGTCTTGAATATAACGTTTTGACAGAGATACCGCGTCTTGTAGAACCTCGTCGGAAATACTTACCCCGTGAAATTGTTCATAATGTCCTCTTAGACCCTTAAGGATTGCGTAAGTTTCACTCGGTGTAGTTTCAGGAACCTGAATCGGTTGAAAACGACGTTCTAGTGCGGCATCTTTTTCAATGTGTTTCGTATATTCATTGGTCGTAGTCGCACCTATAAAGCGTATTTTACCTCTGGCTAATGCTGGTTTTAGTATATTACCGGCGTCCATAGCCCCTTCGGCTGCACCTGCTCCGACAATCAGGTGCATTTCGTCGACAAAAGCTATTACCTTCTTATCGCGTTCCAACTCGGTCATTACTTTCTTCAACCGATCTTCAAATTCTCCTCGATACTTAGTACCGGCAATCATTCCGGCTAAATCAATCATCACAATCCGCTTATTTAGTAAGCTGTCAGGGACGTCTTCACTGATTATACGTTGCGCTAACCCTTCTACGATGGCAGTTTTACCCACTCCAGGTTCACCGATTAATACCGGATTATTTTTCAGGCGTCTATTTAAAATAGTGATAACACGATTTATTTGGACTTCGCGTCCGACAACCGGATCCAGTTTACCGTCACGAGCCAAAGCTGTTAAATCGGTGCCAAAGTAATCCAAGGCGGTTTTTTTATTACTACCGTTTCTCCAACCCCTAGGATTACCACCTGACGTTTCAACCACTCTCTCATCGAACTGTTGACGACTTAAGAATTGCTCCAGTTCGTGAATCAACGCGTCTACATCTACATTCATATCCCTAAGCAGTTTAGTTGCGCGGCTGTTTTTCTGAGTCAAAATGCTATAGAGAATGTGCTCCGTACCGCAAAATTCTTGAGAATAATCCTGAGCAATATCATAAGCTGTTTTCAGTGTATGCTTGGCTGTCTCGCTTAATCCTTTAACTCCCATATTTATAACAAATGTTTTTGGTGTCAGGTTAAGCACCAGTCTGGCACGATCAAGAGTTACTCCGACGTTTTCAAGCATTTTAGCACCCATCGAACTTTCTTGTGCTAATAAACCAAGTAGCAAGTGCTCGGTACCAACATACGCACTACCGAAACTTCGCGCTATGGCATCTGCATGTTTTAACGCTAGCAATGCGTTATTAGTTAAATGTTTTCTAAAGTCTTGAAAATCCGGTAAATCTGGCATCATATTATTTTTATAGCACCCTTCATTGATACCGAGCTGTAATAAATGTCCCTGGAATATAATTTGACTCGATATCTCAATTATCGAATTTAAATTAAACAGTTAACTTAAATATTGCTATTTACGTTAACGATATTAATCATACTCTAATTAGCACTCGTGAGTCAAGAGTGCCAATTATTCACTCTGTTTTTCTATGGCGTCAATCAGACTACTCTCAAGTTCGGTTTTCTTTTTAATTCTACCCGGTACGGAGGGTTTTACAGTTGCTGCTTCATTAGTCTTAGCTGTATCCGTATCCGGCTGGACTTCTTCAGTCTTTCCGGTTTCGGGTTTGATGTCAATTTCATACCCGGTTAATTTACTGGCCAAACGTACGTTTTGACCCCCTTTACCAATAGCGATACTTTGTTGGTCTTCTGCAACTGTAACTACCGCACGTTTAGTTTTTTCGTCGACAACAACTTTACTTACCTGAGTAGGACTTAATGCGTTTATAATGAACTCTTCGATATTTTCGCTATATACTATAATATCTATCTTCTCCTGTTCACCAATTTCGCTCATTACGGCGTTAACCCTGGATCCGTGTCCACCAACGAAAGTACCGACCGGATCGATTCCCGGTACGTTGCTCCAAACTGCAATCTTACTGCGCACTCCAGGTTCTCTGGCTAATTTCTTAATCTCAACAGCTCCACTCTCCATTTCCGGTACTTCCGCTTTAAACAGCCATTCAATAAACTCTTTATTACCGCGACTAACGACTAATTGCGGACCGCGGAAACCACGTTCTACATCTTTTAAATACACCTTGATCCTTTGGCCGGAATAATATCTCTCACCTTGGATTTGTTCACTCCTGGGCATAATTCCTTGGGCCTTTCCGAGATCGACCCTAACCACATTTCCTTCAACCCTACTGACTGTAGCGTTAATAACGGTATTGATTTTATCTTCGTATTCACTCATCACAATTTCTCGTTCTGCCTCACGAAGACGTTGTAAAATAACCTGTTTAGCAGTCTGTGCAGCTACCCGTCCGAAGTCATTGACCCGTTCATGAACTTCTATATGTTCTCCAAGTTTAACTTCCTTATTAAGTTTTTTAGCTTGATCTAAGGATATTTCATAGTCCGGATTCTTAACCTCTGAAACTACTTCCTTAGATACATAGGCATCTACCTCTCCGGTTTTTAAGTTAAGCTTCACCTTAACTTCCTGCTCACGATCGCCGTAATCACGCTTGTAGGCTGCAGCCAATGCTTGTTCTACGACCTCCTGGACAGTCTCTTCCGGTAAATTTTTTTCTTCCGCGATTGCTCTTACGGCCACACTTAACTGCTTAAAATCTAATTCCATTTCTTTGGCTCTTTCTGCTTGTTTAAGCCTTTCTATCCGATATGACACGGACGTCAGCTCAAAAATAAGCCGACTAAAAAATCCGACCTCTATGGCCGGATGTCTATTTTGTATTTTACGCTAAAAGTTATAGCACGGTCAACCATAATCTCTTATGATAAACTTGAGACAATTATATTTAGTTAGACTAAAAGGATAGAAGATGAGCCGAGTTATACGGTTATATGAACAGTTTGAACCAGAGAGCTATAACTTAAGCCTTAACCCTGACAAGCATAGAATGACATTTAGCGGTCATATCGAGATTGAAGGATACAAGCGAGGACGTCCGACAAAAAGAATAGTGTTGCACGTCAAGAATCTTAAAATCAAATCGGTTAATTTAATCCAACTGGACAAAACCCAACCCAAAACTCTTAAATTGATCCGGATTGTTAATCACGTTAGATATGATGAGCTAAGGTTACACTGTTTAGATTCACTGAGACCAGGTACTAAATATAGAATTGAAATCGAATATAACGGCCGGATCACTCGTCAAATGAACGGATTATATCCGTGTTTTTATACTGAAAACGGTCAACAAGAAATTATCCTGGCGACGCAACTTGAGAGTCATCACGCACGAGAGGTATTCCCTTGTATTGATGAGCCGGAAGCAAAAGCGATATTTAATTTAACTCTCATTAGTAAAGGGTCTGACATAGTACTGGCTAATACCGACATAAAGAAAATAACCAAACACGTCGACAAAACTATTAATGAATTCGAACCGACCCCAAAAATGAGTCCCTATTTGCTAGCTTTCGTGATCGGAAAGGTAAAACAACTTGAAAAAACCAGCAAAAACGGAATAAAAGTTCGCACATTCTCAAGACCGAGTTTGATAAACTATACCAAATTTGCGTTGGAAACGGCCGTAAAGTGTTTGGATCTATACATCGATTACTTCGATATTGAATACCCTCTATCCAAATGTGACCTTATAGCCTTGCCTGACTTCGCGAGTGGCGCAATGGAGAATTGGGGTCTGATAACCTTTCGAGAGCAAGGCTTGATAGTTGATCCGAATAATACCAGTTTGGTTATGAAGCAATACGTGGCTAGTGTTATAGCTCATGAACTGAGCCATCAATGGTTCGGTAATCTGGTAACGATGCGTTGGTGGAACGACTTATGGCTTAACGAAAGTTTTGCAACTCTACTCAGCTATCTAGCACTCGATTCGTTATTTCCTGCATGGAAAATTTGGACTCAATTTATTGTTGAAGAACAAGTACCGGCCTTTCGTCTCGACGAACTGGAAAATACTCATCCGATAAACGTCACCATTAACCACCCCGATGAAATTCGCACTATCTTCGATAATATTTCCTACGATAAAGGTGCTAGTGTATTACTGATGTTGATGCGCTACCTGGGAGAGTCTGATTTTAAAAATGGATTGAAACGATATTTAAAAAAACATGCCTATTCAAACACGGAATCAGACGATCTATGGAATGCATGGGAAGAAGTCTCGTCAAAAGACGTAACGAGATTTATGCGCTCCTGGATTAACCAGGCAGGATATCCGTTAGTGAAAACTGTCATATCCGGCAAACAGGTAACTTTATCTCAACAACGATTCATCGTAAACCCTAAGGCAAAATTGGATAGTAATACTTGGCCTCTACCGTTATTCGCTTCAGCAAATACTAAGTTGCCTGAACTAATGACTAAGTCTAGTCTTATGTCTCAATCTAACAATCATAACCAACCGTTGATAGTAAATTTGAATCGAAGCGGGTTTTACCGTGTAATCTACAATCGGGAACATCTGCAACTTTTAGCTAGAAGTGTAACTAGCCTAAAGCTGAACGAATTAGACAGAATGGGTTTATTGTCCGATCACTTTGAGGCAGCTAAGGCCGGATTATTATCCACTAAG
This sequence comes from bacterium, assembly GCA_021799575.1. Taxonomy (GTDB): domain Bacteria; phylum Patescibacteriota; class Saccharimonadia; order Saccharimonadales; family UBA4665; genus JAJZWH01. Next base: position 86,757 of record JAJZAD010000003.1, read on the forward strand.
GAGGTACTAGAACTGTTAAACGCTTATCTTAACGAAGATAGTGTAGTGGTCTGGGAGATGATTAGCTCAGTAATAGCCGGGTTAAGAAGCATTATTGACAGCGAAGACTTACTTAAGACAATGAATCCGTCAATTCACCAACTAATCGCAAGACAATATAAGCGTTTAGGGTGGAAAGACAGCAGTAAATTTAATCATTTTGATAAGTTGCTTCAGCCTCTGATCTTATCCATCGCTTGTATGAGCGACTATAAACCGGCGTTAGACGAAGCTAAAAATCTGTTCTTAGCCCGTAAACGTAAACCTATTCGACCCGACATTCGTTCAGTGGTTTATTTAACGATAGCCAGGTATGGTGGCATCAAAGAGTTTACTGAGCTACTCAATATGCATAATCAATCCGATAGTAGCGAAGAAAGATTGATACTTAGCGGTGCCTTGACTGGTTTTAAACAACCGGACATCATCCAAAAATCTTTAGCATTAATTACCAGCAAAGATGTGCGTTTACAAGACGTAGCTTATTGGTTGTCTTATAGTTTTTCAAACCGATATTCAAAAATACAAGCCTGGGAATGGTTAAAAACTAACTGGAAGTGGCTAAAAGAGAACCTTGGAAACGACTTAAGCTTTTATACGGTTCCACTTTATGTCTCCAGAGCCTTTAGTGATATGGATTTCTTAAAAGAGTACCGCGAGTTTTTTGATGCGCATAGTGAACCCAGCCTTAATCGACCGATTAAACAAGGGATTGAAAACATTACCTGGAAAGCACTTTGGAAACAGAGGGATATCAAGACTATTGCTGAATTTTATAAGTCGGTACCGAACCAAGCATAAACTTTACCGGCGCAAAAGTCAGCCGATGCTGAGCAGTTATTCCGAATTTTAAAAGGGCTTCTATATGCTCTTTAGTGCAATAGCCCACGTGTTTTTCAAAACCATATCCGTTAAAATTGGTAGATAGACTGGCCATGTACCTATCCCTCGCGACTTTTGCAATGATACTGGCAGCACTTATAGCCGGTTCAATGTTATCTCCATGTACAAGAATTTCGGCGTTAATATAATTTGGAAGGTAGTTAATATTTCCGTCTATTACTGCTCTATCGAAGTTAATATTAAGTCGCTCAAGGCTTCTGGCCGCGGCTAAAGATAGAGATTTACTTAAACCGATTGTGTTAATTTCTGAAGCATTTACCCATCCTAGTCCGCAATATTTAGCTGTTAAGTATATAATTTTCGCCAGTTGCTCCCGTTTAGATCTGCTTAATAACTTTGAGTCTTTAATCCCTGCAATATTACCTTCTAAAACTACGGCACCTACCACTAGCGGACCCGCAATACAACCTCTTCCTACTTCGTCAACGCCCAGTACAATCATATGAATATATTGTAAATCCTTAAAGTATCATTTTTGATTTATCATCAACAGCTAAAAAAATGTTTGTCGGTTCATCAAATCCATACAATACCAACCGAAAAATCGTTTTACTTGAGTAGTTTAGCCTAAAGTGTCTAAAAAAACTTAACGCTTATTGTTTAGGTAAACCGTCAATTAACAAGGACTTTTTAATCTGACTTTTCTAATGGCTGCTTATCTGACTCCGCATCCTTGGTTGCCAGATTAGTTTGATTGTTATCCATATTTACGGCTTCTTTATTAAACTCGATGCCACTTAGACGTGCAGATTTACCGGTACGACTACGCATATATGAAAGGTAATTCCGACCAACTTTGCTTCTTTTGGTAATCTCAACTTTTGTAACTAAAGGACTATGTAAGAGAAAACTCTTTTCAACACCAACCCCGCTAGCTATGCGCCTGACGGTAATGCGATTCAAGTGCCCACCTTGTTTTGAGGTCTTTATGACCAGGCCATTAAAGACCTGAATCCGTTCTTTATTACCTTCTCGGATTTTCTGATGAACTCGAACATTATCACCGCTTTTTACACCGACAACTTTCGGCTTTTGAAATGATTGATTAATCTGATCCAGGATGGTTGACATATTTTACTAGACTACACCTATAACTCTAATCTGTAAATACACCGTAATACTAATTTTAGAATTGTACTTTAACAACCGACGGTAGATTAGTAAACTACTATGAATTTTTATTATATTACCCCTAGATAAAGATGATTAGTCAGCTAATGTAAATCGACTCAAAGCCATGTCTAAAACCCCACCAATTGGTTTAGAATGATAGTTCTAGCCAATAACTCTGTAAGTCTCTTCCAGGGTAGTAAGGCCTGATAAAACTTTTAATATGGCATCATGCAGCATGGTCGTCATACCACCTTCGATTGCCGCAGTCTCGATATCTTTCGACCTAATTATCCTTGAAGGAGTCGTTATAATCTGCTCGATTGTTTCTGTAACTTTCAGCTGTTCACGTATAGCTATGAGTCCGGTATAACCATACGGATTTTCTTCGCTTGAACCAGGACGATATAGTTGAAGTCCGTTTAATGAGGGACGACTTATGGAGGGCGGAAGTGTATCTATAACTTGAGATATAAGCCTTAACTCCTGTTGGTTAGGAGTGTAAGGTTGTTTAGTTTTATCATCCAGACGTCTTACTAACCTCTGTGCCATAATTAATCTTATAGCCGAAACAAATAGCGGATTCTGACCGATAACATCTGCTAACCTAGTTAACGCTGCCGACGCATTGCTGGCATGGAAAGTAGTAAGAACTAAGTGGCCGGTTAAAGACGCCTGAAGAGCCGTTCGTGCCGTATCTTCATCGCGAACCTCGCCAACCATAACAATATCCGGATCAAGTCTTAAAACAGCTCTTAATCGATCGCCGAACACTACTTCTTGGCCTTCCTGATCGGAATGCACGGATATTTGGGTAATACCAGGAAATTGGTATTCCACCGGATCTTCAATAGTAATAATCTTGCGCTGGTCACTGTTAAGACTATTAAGAATGGAATAAAGAGTAGTCGTCTTTCCGGAACCGGTTGGGCCCACAACCATTACTAAACCTGACGGTTTTTGAATAATAGAATCGACTACCACTCTTTCTTGATCAGACAAACCTAATCTATCTAATACGAATCTTGAACGATCCATATTAAAAAGTCGCATTACTATATCTATGCCGTTAATCGTCGGAATCGTTTCTAAACGTACATTAACATCAACATCCGAGCCGTCTGCCATTTTGACTTTCTGCTCGATATGTCCTTGTTGAGCTTCATTCGAACCGGTGGAAATATTACCGGCACTAGCAATAGCAGCCAATAAAATACGATATTTATCATGTGGTATGACTGCTATTATGTGTAATACCCCATCAATCCTGAAGCGAATCCTTACATTGTCGGTCTGAGTTTCGATATGAATATCAGAAGAGTTTAACCGGTGAGCCTGAGAAACAAGATAGGCCAACATATCGTCAGCCCTGACTTCGCTTAAGATTGACGAAATTTGTTCTATTAGCTGCTGTGAGCCTGCGTCTTTAATTTCGATATCGTGATACACTACTTTTTTCGGTGGATCGTACAAGTTTATATATTCACGGAATCCGGTATCGGATATCAGAGCAAAGCTTACTCTCCGGTCATTAAACCGATCAGTTAACGCTTTTAAAACCGACGGAGGTGTAGTATTTAAAATTCCAAAGTTAATATGATAATCATCCACGCTTAACGGAACGACCTTATACCCTCTCATTTCATTTACATTTAATAAGTTTGGATATAAGAATTTATTACCAGATTTAGAAGTGTCAACGTAATTAAAACCCAACACCCGCGATCTGCGTAATGTTGACTGTTCTTCGTCCGATCGTAAATTTTGACTCATTATATTTACTATTAAACTTATCCGGCTTTAACAAGTATAAAGCATAAGCTCGTCAAATATCTAACGCTTAAAAACAAGGTTAAAGACTAACTCTTTATTTAAGTCATATGGTTATTTTACGTAACGTTTTCGGACATAATTTATTTGTTGATGCAATTTGAAATATTATAAAATATTCCAAAATCGTCTTGTACTCAAAACTTCAGAGTATATCAACTAAGATCGTATCTGGTAAGACTTTATCCATAAAGTATGAAAAAGTGACTTATACTTAGATTCGTGAATGTATATTTGGTCTTGGATAATGTAAGGAGTATATATAACGTCGGTTCTATGTTCAGAACTGCCGAGGGATTAGGCATAGAAGAGGTAATTCTGTGCGGTATTACCGCATATCCGAAATTGAAAAAATTCGACTCGCGCCCACCCTACCTCGCTGATAAAATTGACAAACAAATAGCTAAAACTGCGCTGGGATCAGAGAAAATTCAAGCTTGGAGGTATATAGCAACTACCTTCGAAGCAATTAACCTGTTAAAGTCTAAGCACGTTGAAGTTATCGGCCTAGAAATTTGTCATCGCGCAAGGAATATCACTGACTACAGACCCCAAACAGATGTTGCAATTATAGTCGGTAATGAGATCGACGGAATATCCCCTTCGATTCTAAATAAATGCGATCGTGTTTTATCGATACCCATGTCAGGAAAGAAGGAATCGTTAAACGTCAGTGCTGCTACAGCTATAGCTTTATTTTATTTAAAATGTATTTAAAATAATTTTTTCAAAATCTAGACTAACTTTAAATTTAAAAGACCTGGCTTAATCATTAGCCATCTCGATCATACTTATAGACAATCCGTTTAAGGTTAACATGAAACTGAGATTATGCTTATGCTATAATATTTTTACATTTAAAATCAATATAACAACATGACATTAACAGCTAAACCTCGTTCTGGACAGGCACATAAAAAAATCCACGCCTCACATCATAAACATACCAAAAATTATTTAAAGACTTACTGGCCTTATTTACCTATAGGTGTGATTATCGTCTTTGGAATCTTAATCGATCATTATTGGCATATTGAGGCTCACCCTACGAGATTAACTGCGTACACTTACTTTGACGTTATTGAGTCGAGTATCGGTCTTCTGGCATTGTGTATATTCTTATTAAGACACGCTTTCGCGTGGCATAGGGTATTAGTTAAAGGCGAACAATTCGCTACTAAGCATCCGTTAATGGACATCGGGCTAGTGAGTATTACCGTTCTAGGTTTAGTTTTGGCGCACCATTCAATATAAAACTAGCGTACAACTATGTTTTCCGATCCCATAACTTCGCTTAAGCGGCTAACACTGTCTTGATTGAGCTTAACTCCAAAGGGCAATTTGATAATTTGTTTTTGACTGTCATTGCCTAAAACCAACACAACTTCAGTAGAGCCCTTAAAATCATCAATCGTTTGTTTTAGGTTTTTAAGAAGACCTTCGTTATTCGATGAACTCAGACGGATATATACTCTCTGGTTATAAGTAGGTGCATAGCCTAACCCCTTAGCGCCCGGGCCGTTTATTCCAGGCTGATTCGGGTTTTGCTTTGTGTTAATATTCAGATCTTCAGTGGTAACTTCACGAGCCTGCTCGACTATCAGCTTTACTTCATTGGTCGGATGTCCGTTCCTGTCTTTAGTGCTGATTTTGCCCCGAATCTTAACTATTTTGTCAACATTCCAGAGCTCTGGCGTGAGTTGATAAACTGCAGGAAATAAAATTGCTTCGGTGGCTCCAGATAAATCTTCAATGCCAACAAACGCCATTTTTTGACCATTTCTGGAGACAACCTCTCTCACTGTGCTGATGATCCCCCCAACTTCGGCGGATTTACCATCCATATCTTCACCAAGTGTTGCAATAGGAGTAGTTGTTGCCTTTAGATATTCTTGATAATTTGTCAACGGGTGAGTAGATAAATAAAGACCGAGTAGCTCTCTTTCCCATGCCAATACTTCTTTGTCGGAGCTGTGCTTAGCACCGGACGCGGACAAGTTTAGTTTTAGACTTGCGGTCTTGTGAGCATCAATGCTATCGCCGAACAAATCCATTTGACCGATGTTTGCCTGTTTTTGGGCTCTTTGTGCAAAAGCAATTAATAGTTCGATATTATCCAACAATGTTCTTCGGTCATAAAATCGGTCAAAAGCACCAGCTTTAATCAGGCTTTCAAGTGATTTACGGTTTACCATATGGTAATCGACGCGGACTAAAAAATCTTCTAGACTGGTAAAATGACCGCGTTCGCGCTGTTTAATGATCTCTTCTACCGCATTTGATCCGACATTTTTTATAGCCATTAGTCCGAAACGGATGGAAGTCGATCCCTGACTCTTAATTACTCCGAACTCTTCAAAAGATTCGTTAATATCCGGAGGTAAAACCGGAATACCTATTTTTTGACATTCGTTGATTTCGATAGCCAGTCTATCCGTATCTTTATAGTCTGAGGTCATTAATGCTGCCATAAAGGCCGCAGGATAATGGGCTTTTAAATAAGCTGTCCAATATGCAATCTGGGCATAACAGGTGGCATGGGCCTTGTTAAACGAGTAATCAGCAAACGGTTGAATCTGTTTCCATAAACGGTTTGCCTGAGTTTTGGTTAATCCTTGTTTAATACATCCTTCAATGAAACGCGGTTCTTCGGCCTGCATAATATCACGTTTCTTTTTACCGATCGCTTTGCGTACCAAATCAGCTTCACCTGGCGAATAGCCGGCTACCAACTGCAGGAGTTTAATGATCTGCTCTTGATAAGTTATTACACCGTAAGTATCTTCCAGAATCGGTCTTAACGATTCGTGCAGATAAGCTATTTTGTCCGGATTGTTTTTAGCCTCAATGAAGCGAGGAATTTCTTGAAGTGGCCCCGGTCTGTAAAGAGCATTCATAGCAACTAGATCCTCGAACTGTGTTGGCTTCAGCTGTTTTAAATAACGTTGCATACCGGCCGACTCGAATTGAAATACGCCTGTCGTATCAGCGTTCTTGATTAACTCAAACGTTTTGGCATCATCAATCGGAATTTCGTCTAATCTGATCTCGGCGTTATATACCTTTTTAACGATCCTAAGTGTGTTTTTAAGAATTGTCAGGTTTGAAAGACCTAAAAAGTCAATTTTTAATAAACCGAGGTTATCTATCGGTCCCATTGAATATTGCGTGGCTAGGACTCCCTTCTGAGCCATTTCTAAAGGGGTATGTAAGACGATTTTCTCGGGCGCTATAACTACACCTGCTGCGTGAATGCCGTGGGATCGTATGGTGCCTTCTAACTGTACCGCTAAATCAAATACTCTTTTAGAAGATGGGTTTGTGGAATATTCTCGCTTTAAATCTGGGTTCTGTTTTAACGAAGTAGCCAGCGGGATATGCCTACCCTGAACAGGCGGCGGTATCATCTTAGCTAATCTATCAGCTTCAGCATATGGTACTTGTAAAACTCTTGCTACGTCTCTAACGGCATTACGGGCAGCCATTTTACCAAAAGTAACAATATTGGCAACTCTATCTTTTCCGTATTTATCGATACAGTACCCGATCACTTCGTCACGTCTGGTATCCTGAATATCAATATCTATATCTGGCATACTGATTCGTCCAGGGTTCAAAAATCGCTCAAACATTAAATTGTGACGCATAGGTTCGATTTCGGTAATTCTTAGGGCATAGGAAACGATAGATCCTGCAGCGCTTCCTCTTCCAGGACCAAAAACAATGCCTCTGTCTTTACCCCAACGAATAAAGTCCCAAACAATTAAAAAGTAGCCGTTAAATTGCATATCGTTTATGACTTTAAGCTCATAATCTGCTCGCTGTTTGATATCTATTGGTAAATTTTTGGATGCTTCTGCTAAGGTCAGTTTATCGGCTGCCTTTCGACTCAAACCCAAATAGCGTTGATTAAGTCCGCTATAAACCATGGCTTTAAGATAGTCACCTTCATTTTCAAATCCTTTAGGGATTGGAAATTTGGGAATTAAAATATTTCCTAATTGGATATCCACATTACATAAATCGGCAATTTTACGCGTATTTATAATTAGATCTGGGTGTTCCGAACCCCAACGTTCGATTACTTCCTTAGGATCAGTGAAATGAAGTTCAAACTCGCTTAAGCTCATTCGATCGGGATCGTTTAAATAAGACCCGGTTTGTACGCACAGTAAAACCTCGTGAGCTTCTTTATCTTCACGCTTCAAGTAATGTGAGTCGCATGTAACAACGCACGGAATTGACAACTTTTTACCCAGCATTAACAGTTGATCATTAACTTGTTTTTGCTCCGCCCAGTAACTCGGGTGCCTGGGGTGACCGTGATCTTGTAATTCTAAATAGTACCGGTTACCAAACAATTTTTTATATTTTAGAGCTATCTTTTCTGCCTGATCGAGTTGACCGTTTCTAATATTGTCGGCAACTTCTCCTCCTATACAACCACTTAAAACGATTAACCCGTCTTGATATTGCTCCAGCAGTTGAAAATCGATTCTAGGACGGTAATAGAAGCCCTCTAGGTTGGCAATAGTCGAAAGCTGCATAAGATTCTTATAACCTTCGTTATTCATAGCCAGAAGTGTAAGATGAAAATTCGGCTTGTCCTTTGCGGGTTCTTTATTTTTATAAGAACGAGCCGCGATATAGGTTTCCATCCCTAATATCGGTTTGACTGATTTGGATTTAGCTTCGCTATAAAAATCTATTAAGCCGCTCAGTGTCCCGTGATCAGTAATAGCCACAGCATTCATCCCCAGTTCCTTAGTACGCCCAATTAAGGCCGGAATCTTAGTCAAACCGTCTAATAGGCTGAAATGAGTATGAGTATGGAGATGAACGTACTCAGACGGAGATAATTGGTTGCTCTTATGCATAAGTTTAGCGTCTATATTAAAGGCATTTTTGTCTCTTTTTCCTAAAAACAATTATATCTTATGACCGTAACCAAAGACTAGTTTTTTTTAAATTTAGACTTAGTTTTTGTTAAATAAAGCAAAAGACTTTTGATAGCATTTAAGCATAAACATGAAATTATGTCCGGGTAAGCCACCCAAGAAGATAAACTCTAATTTGACGATCCCGGTTCTTATAAGTTAAATAACTGCTACTTAAAAAAATTAGTCGTAACCAATTAAGACCTTTTAGAAAATCGGCTTAAAAATTTTAGACCCTTAATTAATGATATCAAGGTCGTTTTTTTACCAACGTTTTCAATAAAACCAGTTATGTTTTCTACGTTCGTTAACGCCTTATTTGCTCTCTTAACAAGTCTTTTGAAACTAACTAATACATAGCTAATTAACGCTACAAGCATTAAGAAGAATAAACTGATACAAACAGACGCTGCGATCAAGAAATCACTATCGATTGAGCTCATACCAAACATAATTTACCCTAAAAAACCGCTTAAGTACAGTTTTAAAGCGATACCCAAATAAAATTTCATAACTCGTGCTCGGATTTTCGCCTAAGCATATTGTCCAATAAATCGTTGACCGAGCAAGACAATCTAAGGTGTCTTTTCTTGACATAATGGCAACCATAGTGGTCAGTGTCATAGTGTCTTAATAGTTAATGGAAGCGATCTAAGATGTATATTACCTCAATGTTGGGCCAATACTACGGTTTGATGACGATACCTTGAGATCTACTGTTTTGTCGTTGTTTTTGTCGGTCCGTATGCCTCCTGATAAGGTTTCCTATTTTCGCTAGTAGTAAGAAGATACTGAGATAACCTGACTGCCTGATAATCTCAATAAATGAGTGCTCCTCGATAAACAACACAGATAATATTCAACAATTTGAAATAATTTCTAGTTTTCTGGCAATCTGGAGTCTCTGATTAATTGTTATATCCGGCTGAACATGGCCGATTGTTGATTAGAAACTACACTTTTTAAAGGCATCTGTTCGCTAAATCCACATTCTGCCTTCTGATAAGCATTCTCTAAACCCATTTAATAATCTGTCTTGTTTAAGGTGTGGTTTAACTGCAGTTTTTCTTCGCTCCTTAAAGCCATGCCCAAAAAGTAGCCTCATCTTGATATATAAAGATAATTTAAACAGATTTTTTAGGTTCATCTTTGTAAGTATTTATTTTTATTTAGTTGACCATAAAATCACTTTAATAGCTCGAGGTTCAATCTAGACATGTTTTACAGTTTAATCTTATTTAAGTTTCTCTTCGATGATCCGTTTCGACAATTCTGGATTGGCTTGACCCTTGCTTAATTGCATGACCTGACCGATAAGGTATCCAATAGCTTTCTGTTCTCCCGAACGTACGTCAGAAACAGCTTTAGGATTATGTCTAATAACTTCTTCGATAATTTTATTCAGTTCTGTTGAATCCGAACTTTGGATCAAACCTTCTTTTTCCGCAAAAACCGCTATGTCCTTCGGCGGTTCCACCATACTTAAACAAACAGTGATCAGTTGTTTAAGATTAGTCGAGCTTAGCGTACCTTTGGAATTTAAATCATTAACTTCTTTATATAAACGATTACGGTTGCTCCCAATTTTAGTCTTATTTTCTTTAGTTAATGGTATATCTATATTCACCAACCAGTTAGCTAGTCGCGTAGCATTTAATCCCTGCTCGTCAAACTCCATAATAAGCTCAAGGTATTTGGCGTGCATGAAATCAATGTTTGCGTTGATCAGAACATCAATGTGGTCATCGGACAAATGTAATTTTTTTAGTTTAGCGCGCCAAAAATCAGGAGAATAAGGCATATTATCGGCGATAGCGTTAACATATTTATCATCAATGACTAACGGAGGTAGATCAGGGTCGGGCATATAGCGATAATCATCAGCGTTCTCTTTACGACGCTGTAGCAAGGTCTTTTGCTTAGCCTCGTCCCAACCGCGAGTTTCTTGAACAACAATTTTTCCGCTCTTAATTAAATCAATCTGTCGTTTTATCTCATAATTAACCGCTTTCTCAACCGACCGGAAACTATTTAAATTCTTAGTTTCACTGCGAACTCCTAAATGCCGATTATTACTGACACTGACATTAACATCAAAACGCATATTTCCGTGATAAAGATCACCCGCTGTTACACCGGCATAGCGCATCAATAAATAAAGTTCCTGGGCATATGCCTTGGCTTCTTTGGCCGAATGCATATCTGGTTCGCTGACAATTTCCAGCAGGGGAGTACCGGCTCGATTTAAGTCAACCAGTGAATAGTCTTTGCCTGCCGGATGCATGCTTTTACCGGCATCGGCTTCGAGATGGGCACGGGTAATTCTAACAGTAAAGTTTTTTCCTTCAAGCTTAAAATCGACTTTACCACCGATAATAATCGGTTGGTCGTATTGGGTAATTTGATACCCCATTGGAAGATCAGGATAAAAATAGTGTTTGCGATCAAAGGTCGAGAATAATTGCGGTCTGGTTTTAAGAGCTAGAGCCGCTTTAATTGCTAGATTTAAAGCTTCACGGTTAAACACCGGCAATGCTCCCGGAAGACCGAAATCAATGTGATTTACTAAAGTATTAGGCTCCGCGAAGCGGGCATCGTTGCTTGCTCCTGAAAACAGCTTGGTTTGAGTATTAAGCTGTACATGGCATTCAATACCTATAGTCGGTGTAAATTCTAGGTTATTACTCATCATCTTCTTTTGGATTTTCAAACACTCCGAGGTCCTTTAAGGCTTTCCAGAAACCAAGCAATCCTTTTTTAAGTTCGATTTTAGTCAGCTTAATTTCCCCTTCTCTAACTTTATTGGTTAATTTATGGCTAAACCACACCATATCGTTAGCGCTGAGTTCGTGTTGGGCGGAAACTAATCTCTCTCCCATGGTTTTACCCTTAAAATGGCGTTTTTTCAAAGCTGTATCAAGTAGTTTATCCGCTTCAACCAAGGCTTTTTTCCAGGTAGTCTTTCTTACAAGTAAACGCTGGATATCTTGCCAGCGCTTATTATAGTTAACCTTAATGTGTATATTTAAAACCAGCGTCACAACGAATGCGATTACTAGTATGAGTGCAACTGCAAGGATTGAATACTCTAGCGTATGATGACTTGGTAAATAGCTTCTAGTCACGCTCATTTATTAACTCCTCTATAGCCATAGACAGTGCTAGCAAATTACGATCATCTCTTTGTCGAGCCATGACCTGAAGTCCGATTGGCAAATTGTCTTTGCTGAAGGCTATCGGTATTGAAACCGCCGGAATACCGACTAAGTTAGCTCCAACCGTCATTACATCTGCTAAATACATATCCAACGGATTTGCTGATTTTTCACCTATCTTAAAAGGTAGCGAAGGTGTTACAGGGCCGATCAAATAATCTACTTGTTCAAAAGCCGCTTTAAACTCTTCAATTAGTTTAGTTCTGACCGTCATAGCTTTCTTATAATAAGCGTCATAGTAACCGCTGCTTAGCACAAATGTGCCGATCATTATCCTACGTTTAGCCTCTTTACCGAAACCTATACCACGAGAGCGTATGTAACCACTATCCAAATCCTTAACATCAGCATTAAAATAGCCATAGCGAACGCCGTCATACCGACTTAAGTTAGAGCTAACTTCGGCGGGACAGATAATATAGTAACAAGCTAAAGCTAAGTCAATAGAAGGCAGGGATATCTCTTTCATCTCCGCTCCCCTAGACCTAATGTGTTCAACAGTAGAGTTTAAAGCTACTGTAATCTCGTTGTTCACTCCTTGGTTTAGATACTCTTTAACTAAGCCAATCTTAACACCTCCAAGATTCAAAGCCGAAATGTCAGAATAGCCTTTAGGATCAGATTTAACAGTGGTAGAGTCTAGCGTGTCTTGCCCGGATATTACATCCAAAACAACGGCAGCATCTTTAGCAGAGGTCGTTATTGGTCCGATACAATCTAAACTGCTACCCATGGCAACTACACCATTACGGCTCACCAGCCCATATGTCGGTTTCAATCCGAAAGCAGCGCAGAACGCTGCCGGCTGACGAATTGACCCGCCGGTATCTGTACCCAAAGCAAACGGAACCATACCTAAAGCTACCGCTGCAGCCGAACCCCCGGAAGATCCGCCTGGTACTCTGGTTTTATCATAAGGATTCTTGGTAACAAAAAAATCACTGTTTTCAGTACTGGCACCGTGGGCAAAAGCGTCAAGGTTTGCCTTAGCGACACATATAGCACCTTCCGCTTCAAGCCTGCTGATAGCTGTAGCTTGATAAGGAGCTATAAAGCCCTTTAAGATATTGCTTGCGGCGGTTGTTTCGCTGTCCGTCAATAAGAAATTATCCTTTGCAATAAACGGCACACCCGCCAACTTTCCCGGGTTTTTACCTTCATTAACGAATTTATCTATCTGTTTAGCATGTGCTAAAGCACGATTTTCGAGTGTTAAAATCACGGCGTTGTATTCTTGATAGGTTTTAATTTCTTTTAATGAACGCTCGATTAAGCTGGTTGCCGATATTCTTTTAGACCTTACCGACTCAGCAAGTGATTCAATGGGTTCCCATTGCCCCCAACGACGTTTCACGGCTAACCTACCATTCGTTTTACTTTTATCTGCTCGTCTTTAACAAACGGAACGTTTTCTAGCAGTTTCTTTGGCTGATAACCATAATCAATCAGCTTGTCATCCCGCATCACGTTAGTCAGACCGGTTACCTGATTAGTAGGTGAAAGCTGATCGGTATCTACGTTCTTCAACTGCTCCACGTATGTAAGTATGTTACTTAACTCAGTTCTAAATTCTTCAACTTCGAACTCTGTTAAGTCAAGACGCGCTAAATAAGCCAACTTCAGCACTTCTTCCTTAGATAGCTTTGCCATATTTAAGCTTAATTGTACATCAGTTTGTGGTTTTTTATGTAGTAGTTATTAAAATAAGGTTCCAAACAGATTATTTAACCATCACGGTAACCTTTAGTGTTGTTATTATTAAAAAAGTATTTAATTTATTACTGAAACTAGTTAGAACCATATTTAGAATTTATTTCGTTAATTAAATCTCTTAGCTCTGCTGCTTTTTCAAATTGTAAATTAGCTGCCGCCATCTCCATCTGTGCCTTTAAATCTTTAAGTAGGAATGGATACTCGTCCTTTGGAATCCGTTTTAAGTTAAGCTTCTTCTCTTTAGCGGTTTCACCTAGACGTAAGCGCGCCTCAACCTCTCTGGTAATAGTCTTGGGTTTAATGCCGTGTTGGCGGTTGTACACTTCTTGAATTTGTCGACGGCGATTAGTTTCATCTATCGCGGAACGCATGCTTTCCGTCACCGTATCCGCGTACATAAAGACATGCCCTTCTTCATGTCTAGCCGCCCGGCCGATGATTTGTATGAGTGCCTGTTCGCTGCGCAAAAAGCCTTCCTTGTCGGCATCAAGAATAGCAACGAAAGACACTTCCGGTAGATCCAGTCCTTCACGCAACAAATTAATACCTACTAAAACGTCATAGACTCCCAACCTTAAATCTCGGAGTATATCACTCCGTTCAAGGGTGTTGATATCGCTATGTAAGTAAGCAACTTTAATATCCAAATCGGCTAGATAGTCAGCAAGATCTTCCGCCATGCGTTTGGTCAGAGTAGTCACTAACACTCTTTGTTTTTTTGTAACTGTGCTTTTAATTTCATCGATCAGATCATCTATTTGCCCATCAACCGGTTTAACACTTATTAACGGATCCAGTATCCCAGTAGGGCGGATTACTTGTTGAGCAGGGCTCGGACTAAGTTTTAGCTCGTACTCGGCGGGAGTAGCCGATACGAATATAACCTGATTAATATGACGCTCAAACTCTGAAAAAGTCAGAGGACGGTTGTCTAAAGCACTGGGCAGTCTAAAACCATATTCGACCAGTACTTCTTTTCTTGCTCTGTCACCGTTGTACATACCTCTTACTTGCGGAATAGTCATATGCGATTCATCGATTATCATTAGAAAGTCATCGGGAAAATAGTCAAGCAGGGTGGCAGGCTGTTCCCCTGGCTCTCTATTAGTCAAATACCGGCTATAATTTTCTATACCTTTCACGAAACCGGTTTCAGCCATCATCTCAAGATCGAAACGCGTACGTTGTTCTAAGCGCTGAGCTTCTAATAATTTTCCGTTTTGTTTAAACCAACGTAGTCTTTCATCTAATTCGTTCTCGATCTGACTGAGAGCCAGTTTAAGTTTGTCGCCTGGTGTAACAAAGTGCGACCCAGGAAAAATCTTAAGATTGCTCAAAGCTTTAACTAGCTCTCCGGACAATGGATTAAGTTGAATGATCCGTTCTATTTGATCGCCAAAGAATTCAATTCGATAAGCACTTTCTTCACCTGCCGGAAAGACGTCAATTACGTCGCCACGTACAC
Source organism: bacterium (assembly GCA_021799575.1). Classification (GTDB taxonomy): domain Bacteria; phylum Patescibacteriota; class Saccharimonadia; order Saccharimonadales; family UBA4665; genus JAJZWH01. Next base: position 101,969 of record JAJZAD010000003.1, read on the forward strand.
GAAACGATCCGCGGTGAAAGTCTATGTCATTACGCTCATACTGGATATCCGTTAGATGTCGCAAAAATTTATCCCGTTTACGCAGTTCTCCTGTCTGCAGGCTTATCGCCAAAGACGAGTAATCCTCAACGCTTCCGATTCCGTAAATGCATGATACGCTGGCCACGATTATTACATCGTGCCGCGTAAGCAGGGCATCAGTAGCGGCGTGCCTGAGTCGGTCGATCTCTTCATTTATTTGACTGTCCTTTTCGATATAAGTATCGCTCCTAGGTATATATGCCTCGGGTTGGTAATAATCAAAGTAACTGACGAAATAATGCACAGCGTTGTTTGGGAAAAAACGTTTAAACTCGCCATACAGCTGAGCGGCAAGCGTTTTATTGTGACTTAAGACCAGTACCGGCTTCTTAAAGCGGCTAATTACATTACTGACAGTATAGGTTTTACCGGATCCCGTGGCACCAAGTAACGTTTGGTATTTGGCACCACTAGCTACACCTTCTGCCAACTGGGCTATTGCTTCAGGTTGATCGCCCATAGGCTTATAATCACCAGCTAGTTCAAACAGGCTCATTACTCAATCTCCTAGATCGTATCTATAAATTGTAGCAGTAAGATTACATCACTAGTAGGTAATCGATCAGTAATAAAGATTTTTGTACTTTCCGTGTTCCCGATCTAAAACACGAGTTATTTGTTCAATCAAATTGGACGCATCGTCACTAAAAAGTACTTCCATGCCATCTCTAAGCGGATGAGCTAAAGATATAAGGGTTTTAACTTCTTCACTAATGCCGCCAGCACCTTGCAAAAAACCGATCGGGGTATTGCTTTCAATCGCAATTGTGAATTCGTGCAAGGTACCCATCCTCCCGCCGATCGACACAACGGCATCACTGGAAGTAATCAGCAGTGTATCGCGGCCGATATAATGTAATCCTGAATATAAAATGGTGTCATACGCTTCGGTCGGTAAACGGTACTTCATAATATGTTCGATCTTCGACGACGCCGGACTGATACCTAAGCTCATTGGGCCGCCGGCATTTTTATAACTTTGAGCAGTATAATTTGGCAAGCCGATAGTAGCCCCACTCAGTAATGTATGGCCAGCTTTGGCTATTGCCACGCCCATTGCCTGAGCTAGCCTTTTGCCCTCTTCAACGCTTTCACCTCTAGCTGCTCCCGAAATTGCTATCTGATACATACTTATTGTCTCCTTTAAAAAAACCGTTTAATAATTTTCTGCCAGCACCGGTTCCGGCTCTAAATTGCCACCCAAGTCTTTATTGATAATTTCGCTTAACGGATTAGGTCTGATATACCTGGCCATTAGTTCTTGAAGTAAACTTCTCTTTGCGTGGTGAATATAATGCCCGGGATAAACTTTGCGGTTAAGTAAGCTTAGGGCATTATCCAGAACATTAAAAGACACAATCCGATCGCCGTAAGGGTAACTAAGGTAACCACAATCTTTCCAGTATTCCATTTCCGGAGCGATTTTGTGAATTTGTTCTTCTACCGGACGCCAACCGGTCGGATTAATATTCATTAGTCCTGTATCCAATTTAATCTGCTCCTTTTGTGCAGTTGATCGATGATGAAAGAAGCGGTACACACTTTCCCAAGTTAAGGGTGAGTTAAACCACTCGGCATTTTTTATTATCGGTTCATCGCCAGCCGCTTGATACAATCGACGACCGAAGTCTTTGGAAACCTGATTAAGTCTTAAGTATGTGCTGCTGATATAAATATCGTTTAAACCGTTTAGGGCAATAGCTAGGGTTAAGGTTGTTAAACCGGCAACCGGAATATTGGGAATAGGTAAAATAATTAAGCTGCCTAGTTCTTTATCAACCAGTACCGGCTGTTTAAATTGGGCCAGCATTTGTTTGGCGGCCATCGACCATCTATCAGAATTTAAGGCATATACTTTGACCGGCCGGTCCTCGAAGTCCTGAGGTTTTAGTGACTTTAACTTATTATCGTAACAATGCTGCCAGGTAACCGATTCCAAAACCAAAGCAGCATTCACAATCAGTGGCAACGGTTCATGTTTAATTAACGAATTAATAGAACGGTAATTGAGTAACTTCATCATCCTTTTCGGTGGTAGCTGTAACAGCATACGTTTTGCAACCGAAGATTTAATCACAAATTGATTCGTATTTCCGCTGATTTCTGTAATCGCTTCAGCAATACCTTCATTAATGTTGGCAGCTGAATTTACCCTATAAGCACTAATCTTCCGCAATCTTTTAATCAACAGCTGATCGTCAGCCTTCAGTTTTTCCTGTAAAGCTCTGAATAACTCTTCTCCAGTTGTATCCTTCGGATCCAGCCCGAGTGCGGCAATTTTAGCTCTGGATAGATTTAATAAACTAACACTTAAACGAATATCTTCACAGCTATATCCAGAGCTAGATTCCAAACTTGCAACAGTCTGCCTGAACTGAGGCTCCTTGGCTTCTAATAACTGTGATAGCAACTTGGTCATTTGAATTATATTTTTGTTACCTCTAAACTGATTAACAATCTCATCCTAGCATAAGCAGTGTTTAGTTTCTAGAGAGGTTCAGCACGATACCAATCGGGGGCTTGTGTAAGAAAACGCTCTAATTCGTTTTCACTTAGTAATCCCGCTTGGGCGCCAACCTTTTGTAACACACTCATAGAATTAATCGGCGCCCATTGCAAAGCGCCTTCAATATTATTGCCTTTTATAAGGGCGGCAACGAAAGTCGAAGAAAAAGCGTCACCCGCGCCGGTACGGTCTACCGGCGGCGCCGGATCGGGATAAAGTGGCATCTTCAGAATTTGTTTTTGATCACTGGCAACAGCGCCGTTCGGCCCGTCTGTAATTACGGCTATCTTAGCACCTAATCGATGCATTCTGGTTAGCAGATCGTGATAGTCGTTATAGTCACCGCCTGTAACATTGACTGCTTCTTCACGGTTTAATATTAACACTTCACTGTGGGCGTATATGCGTTTAAGCCTTTCGACTCCTGCTTCCATTTGGAAGGTACCGGGTTGAAAGGCCAGTTTAACCTCAGGATGCTCATCAAGCCAATCGGCAATCTGGTCATGATATTCCATAGAGTTCTTAGATATTGAGCTGAAATAAATCCATTCTGGTACTTCGTCAGGTCTTAGATGAGGCCAATGGTAGTCATAATTTTCGTGTCTGATTAAAATCGTTCGTTCTACGTGATAACGCAATACGTAATGAATGTTACTGATTTTGTTCGGATTGATGCGTACGAACCGACTATCTACTTTATTCCGGTGCAAAGAGTCGATCATGTCCCGTCCCGCTTGATCGTCGCCAACATTAGTGACGAAAGCCGCGTTTAGTCCTAATCTAGCAAACGACACCGCAGCGTTAGAAGCATTGCCTACTCCTCTGATGGTTTCTACCGTATCATAAGGTATTTTTGTGGCGAACGGCATTGCCAACCAGCGTCCTCCTTGATCATCGGTATATTCTCTTGCCTGATCGTCTAATAATTTTATGAAAACGTCTGTAACTATATCACCGACACTGATTACGTTTATTTTATCTGCCATGGCCCACCTTATCTTAAATTTTTATATCAATTATGGCTTGCTGTTTCTAATCTTAGTAATCGTCTATCCTGATCGTTAACTTGATTGCTTAAATCCGTAACAGCAGCTTTAACGACTTTAATGTCGTCAGCTACATTCTTTAAACCGGCCTCGATCTGGTCCAATTTAAGCTTGATTTCTGGAACCATTTTAACTGATTCTTGAATAGCACTTAACTGATCCGCTAACACTGATCCCAGAACCTGCTTTTTTTCTTCCTCACTTAGAGATTGCATTACTAATAATATAGTCCAATGCCGGTATTTTAGTAAAGCTTGTTTAATGCCTTTAAAAGTTTATACTATAGATTTAATATAAGTCGCTTGTTAAAAGATTAAAATCTTCGGTTATTTAGAAAATGAAATAGCCGTGTGGAAAATAAGAGAAGTTAAGTAGAAAAATAAAAAGTGGGAATAACCGTTAAAAAATATCGGTTAACATCACTATTTATGACTTCTCGCCACACGGCTGTAATACCCTCCGGGTTCCGGTTTTGCAAGCTGATTTAGCATGCGCACGGGCTTCTTTACCAATGCCTAGAGGGTAGGTTAAGGAGTAAGAAATTAATCGTGTTCCTGAGGAATTGGGCAAGGTCCGTATTTCAGACCTTTGAAATACCAATAACCCATTGGAATGAAAAAGATGTAACACGCTATTGCCATGCAGAGCATAATACCCTGAATATAGGACGAATTGAAAACAAAACTCAAGATTAGGAAAAACGTGGCCGTAAACAATAGGCCGAACGCGATAGTCGCATCGACGTTAACCTCTTGAGAACTCGTCTGACTAGGCAACTTGCCTCCTTATGCAATCCACTTAATTGCATGTAATATAATACCATATTATACAAATTAAGTCTACTAAATTAAGTGGGTTATGTAAGCCACTTGGTACAAGTCCATAGTCAGGAGGACAATTATGGACATGTACAACTTAAGACAAATACCTTCAGAAGCTAAGATACGTAAGTATCTAAGGCACGCTGTTTTTGGAGGTA
>JAJZAD010000009.1 GCA_021799575.1 bacterium
TTTAATGCTGTTTAGTCCTGGTACCACCACACCAGTTCGGGTCCGTACTCCAGTGTGTCTCATCGCCTATCTCCTAGAAGCTTAATTGTATTCTAGAAGTGGCGCCTATCTATCTGAACTTGGTCAGATCGAAGTCACTTCTGCCTCTAGTTCGGCTTTGTACTCTTCGGATGTCAAATAGTTCAAAAACGGTAGGGCTATATAATTACTTCTCTAGGTCTTATGACTATGTTTTTTGTCGGTGCCGGTTTTATGGTTCAGCCATAAGAACAACAAAGCAACAGCCGCACCGGCACCGACTATATCCGTCTGGTAATGTACTAACTTGACCCAATAACCGGTTTTAACAATTGAAGTTGTCAATGATGAGGGTAAAGCGGGAACAATCAAAAGAGCGGCTAATAAGCCGCAGCATACCGCCGGTAACAAATTAAGAATCCTACGCCCTCCGTGAACCGACTTAATCTGGATAAAGAGCGTGATGATCGCCGGGACTGTTAAAAGTGCCAAGTTAATTACTACATCCGAAGGTTTCAAATGCGGATTTGTAATATGAGAACTTAATGAGGACATTGCATTAACGGCATTATGCGCGTCAAAAAAATAGAGTACGAAACCAAGACACAGGCTTAGAAATACGGCTGCTCCGTTTACATTTAACAGAAAGATGCTTACGATAGGTAATAGCGTAATGATCGCTAACCAGATATCACTGCTCACATGCTTACTATAGCATGAGCTTTATAACTTTTTTCAAGCTCCTACTTTATCCTTACGCCGGCCGGTTCTGGCAGAATGATCGGTGTATTCTATAATTGCAGCTGCCACATTGCGACCGGTAACCTTCTCGATCCCGAAACCAGGAGAAGCGTTAACTTCTAGAACTAAAGGCCCGCGGGCAGATCGCAACATATCTACTCCGGCTATGGTCAGACCTATGGCTCTAGCCGCTTTCTGAGCCGTTTTGCGCTCAATATCGCTAAGTTTGATCGGAACTCCTTCACCTCCTTGATGAAGATTAGCTCTAAAATCTCCATCCAAACTTTTACGTAACATACTGGCTATAACCTTCCCGTTAACAACAAATACCCGGATATCTTCGCCTTTGCTTTCTTCGACATATTCCTGAACTAAGAAGTTAACTCCTTCCACATTAAATGCCTGCATTACCGCTAGAGCAGCTTTTCGTGTTTCGGCCAGAACTACACCTGTACCGTGCGTGCCTCGAGCAACCTTAATTATGACTGGCGCACCACCAACCTGTTCCAATACTCCTTCATAATCGGCCGTTTCTCTGGCAAAGACCGTTTTCGGTATACCTACTCCAGATTTTGCGAGAAGCTGCATGCTTCTGAGTTTATCCCTGGCACGGACAATCGAAATCGAGCTAGTGGTGGTAAAAACATTCTGCATCTCAAACTGACGGACTATGGAAGAACCGTAATTGGTTAGTTGCGCGGATATCCTGGGGATAATTGCGTCCACTCCTCTGACTATTTCTCCCCGATAGTGAACTACCGGATTGTTTTGTTCAAGAGTCACGAAACACTTAGCGTAATTAATCACGCGGACTTCATGTCCTTGGGCTTTAGCTTCCTCGACTAAACGGCCGGTTGAATAATTGCTGCTCCCTTTGGATAAGATTGCCAGATTCATAGTTTAATTCCTCCTGTTACCTAATTTAACAGTCGTTGATGCAAATATTTTGCCATCGCAGCGGTTTTCTCCTTAACGAACGAACCGGTATCAATCTGCGGAGCTTTATTAACTTCCAGACAATACCATAATTTAGTTACTTTGTCTTGTACTAAGTCTACGCCTGCAATCTGCAGCTGGAACAATTTTGCAGCCATAACCGATTTGGTAATCAGAGAAGACGGCAAACTTTTGTTAACATCCACCAGTTCGGCTCTACCTCCTAGTGAGACATTATTTAAGTGACTTTGATTGCTAGTGCGTATGCGTTTAATGGCTAGTACCGCTTGGCTCCCAAGTACAATTATCCGAAAGTCGTAATCGTTCGGTATATATTGCTGCGCCAACAACCATACACCCAGATCTTCCGACTGACGAATAGACCGGTCAAAGTATGCTTTGGAATTAATTAAAAAGTTATTTTCTCCCCTGTGCCCCCGGATATCTTTAAGTACAAACGGAAGTCCGAGCTCCGCTACCAGGTTCTCATAAGATTCTTTCATTTTTTGAGGTAGCATAAAGATCGTCTGCGGCACCTGGATATTGTTATCTGTCAATACCACATATTGATACACCTTATTAGGAATAGGGCTCTGGACAACTGATTGATCGATAAAGTCTGCATTGCGGGCTTCTAAATACTTAGCTATCGCCCCGCTTACCGACGGGTTTTCATGCAGGTTACTGGTTCGGAAATAGACCAAACCGTATTCCGAAACGTCGTTGCCCGTAGAATCTACCACTATCCGGTTGCCCTCGCTTCCGATTTTGAAAACCAGATCCGAATAAGTTACGGCCTCCATCTCGACTCCGCTTTTGATCATGCTGTCGGTAAAAGCCATATTTGCTTCATTCTTACGGTTTAGGATTATCATTACTTTACGATTTCCAAGTAACCGGTTACGTTTTGCCACGTCGACGACAAATTTAGCATGCAGCGTCCTTCGTCCGATCAAAATAGGGAAACGGTTGTTAGTTCGGTTTGCCAAATTGATTTTGGTATTGATGGTACGGTTGGCAAGCCTAAGCTTTAGTGATACTTTGTACCTGGTTTCTTTTTGACCGAACGAGTTTTTAACCGTCACTAACGAATAACGCTTGGTGGTAATTTTCTCTCCGCTGTAGTGAGGTGACAACGGTCCAAAGAGTGTAAAACTGAGTTCATTGTCTCTTTCTATAATATTGCTGGCCCAGATAGCGGAACTATCCGCACCGGTATCGACTTTGGCTAAAATTCCGTCAATACCGTAATCCGGCAAGCTAACAAGCTCCGTGGTTCCGATGTATGAAACTGGTTGCTGCTTCATATATTTATTAGTGGTGAAGGTGGTGAACTCTCAAATAGGCAAGGTAAATTATAATTGCCACGATAATCAAGATGGCTATTAAGAGCGGGATAAAGCCTTTCTGATCTTTCTTTAATTGTTTCATTTACTACCATTATCTGAAGCTTGTTAAACTTTAGCAATACCGTTAATGCCAAAATCCTTTTTTCTCCTTATGATCACCCGCCTCTCTAAATTTATACAGCAGTTCTTGTTGTTCTCGGTTCAGCTTCGTCGGCGTATCTACAATTATAGTCACTATATGCGCCCCTCGGTTCCCACCACGTAAATGAGGTACTCCGTGGCCGGACAGTTTAAAATCGCTGTGGCTTTGCGTGCCGGGAGGAATTTTCATGCGAACCGGGCCATCTACCGTGTCCACGTCAATTTCGCCGCCGATCGCTGCCGTGATCATATCCACATGTTCATTGCTGAGAATCAGGTCACCTTCTCGGGTGAACTTTTTATGCGGCTTAACCCGTATGTTAACATACAAATCACCTTTTTTGCCTCCGCGAGTAGCTTCTCCGTGCTCTCGTAAACGGATTGTGGCACCGTCATCAACGCCCGCTGGCACCTTCAGGCTAATTTTCTGCTTTCGGGCTTGAGTTCCCTTGCCGTTGCAGACGCTGCATACTTTCTCCGGTACTTTGCCGCTGCCCTTGCAAGTTGGACAGATACTGGCCTGCTGGATATTTCCAAACACCGTGCGGGTGACGCGAACTACCTGACCGCTGCCGTCGCAAGTAGGGCATGTCTTTAGATCGTATCCGGGTTCACTTGTTGTACCTTTACAGTGCGGACAAACGTCTTCCAAGGATAGGTTAAGTTCGACTTCGGTACCAAATACCGCATCGATAAAATCGATCTCCACACGGGTTTCGACATCATGCCCCGTCTCGGGTTGTTTCTGTCCGCTACCAAACGGACTGCCGCCAAAAAAACTGTTGAAGATGTCTCCTAGCCCGAGATCTCCAAAGTCGAAATTAATATTTTGGCCGCCCGATCCGAAACCGTAGCCCCCGGTACCCGCACCGCTACTACCTCCCACTCCGGCATGTCCGAACTGATCGTACCGCTGCCGTTTTGCGGGATCCTTCAGTACTTCATAGGCCTCGTTAACTTCTTTGAATTTAGCTTCGTCTCCTCCTCGGTCTGGATGCGATTCAATGGCTGCCCGTCTATAGGCTTTTTTAATTTCATCAGCAGAGGCGCTTTTGGGTACGCCAAGTATATCGTAATAATCACGCTGCGCCATAGTTGCTGTTTATTGCCCCCGACTTGACTTTAACAATTAGTCTCTCTATCGCAACAAGAGAGGTCACTAGTAAACCTTACTTATCCTGGTCGCTTTCGGGTTTTTTATCGACCACTTCGCCTTCAATCGGGCCTTCCTGTTTGTCGCCTCCTTCAGGCGTAGCAGAGTTATCGGCCGCTTGACCTTCGTACATTTTAGCCCCTATCGGCATCATAACATCACCCAGTTTTTTAGCTGCCGCTTCCAGGGTGTTTTTGTCTGCCTTGTCATCTTTAACTACTTTTTTAGCCTCGTCAATAGCCTCATTTAACGACTTTGCGTCTGCATCAGATAATTTCGAACCGTTTTCTTTAATCAGTTTCTCAGCCTGGTAAACGGTACTGTCTAAAAGATTACGTGCTTCGACGGCGGCTTTTTTATTGCGGTCCTCTTCTGCGTGTGCTTCCGCTTCTTTAGCCATTCTTTCAACTTCGGCTTTATCCAAGTTGCCCGATCCGGATATGGTAATGCTCTGCTCCTTAGATGTTCCTTTATCTTTAGCAGTTACGTTTAAGATACCATTAGCATCAATATTAAATGTCACCTCTATTTGCGGAATACCGCGAGGAGCGGGAGGTATACCATCCAAAATAAACCTGCCTAAGCTCTTGTTGCCTTCTGCCAGTTCGCGCTCGCCCTGCAAAACATGGATTTCAACTTGCGGTTGATTATCTGCGGCCGTAGAGAAGACTTCGCTTTTTGAAGTCGGAATAGTGGTGTTGCGTTCAATAAGCTTGGTCATGACGCCGCCCATAGTCTCAATACCGAGTGACAACGGAGTAACATCGAGCAGCAGTACGTCCTTAACGTCGCCTTGCAAAACCCCGCCTTGAATAGCGGCGCCTATGGCCACAACCTCGTCAGGATTAACACCTTTCATGGGTTCTTTGCCGAAAATGGCCTTAACCTTTTCCTGGACCGCCGGCATTCTGGTCATACCCCCGACCAGGACAACGGCGTCAATGTCGTCGGTTTTAAGTCCGGCATCGTTTAATGCTTTTTTGCATGGTTCTTCAGTCTTATCTATAAGGTCGCCTACCAAGCTCTCCAGTTTGGCGCGCGTGAGTTTATGTTCAAAGTGCTTAGGACCTTCAGCATCAGCGGTTAAGAACGGGAGATTAATGTCCACTTCTTGAGCAGTAGACAGCTCGATTTTGGCCTTTTCCGCTTCATCCCGTAACCGTTGCATAGCGGCTTTATCGTCCGAGATATCTATACCGCTGTCTTTCTTGAATTCGTCAACGAAGTAGTTTATAAGAGCGCGGTCAAAGTCGGCACCGCCTAAATGGGTGTCACCGTTTGTACTTTTAACCTCAAACACGCCTTCGCCGAGCTCCAGGATCGAAATATCGAAGGTTCCGCCACCCAGATCGTAAACGGCAATCTTCTCGTCCGCCTTACTTTTCTTATCCAAACCATAAGCCAAGGCGGCAGCTGTCGGTTCGTTGATTATGCGTTTAACTTCTAGTCCGGCAATCTTTCCGGCATCTTTAGTGGCTTGGCGCTGACTGTCATCAAAATAAGCCGGAACAGTGATTACCGCCTCGGTAACTTTATCTCCCAAAAAGGCTTCCGCGTCGGTCTTCAGTTTAGTTAGGATCATGGCGGAGATTTCTTCCGGACTATATTCTTTATCCGCCATTACCACCTTTACGCCAGTTCCGCTCTGTTTGATTTCGTATCCCATCAATTTGAGATCGCGTTGGACTTCCTTGTCCTTGAAATTACGACCGATCAAACGTTTGACTTCATAAATCGTGTTCTTGGGATTGGTTACTTGCTGGCGTCTGGCGACTTGACCGACCAAACGTTCTCCGTTTTTGTTTATTGCCACTACTGACGGCGTGGTCCGGTTACCTTCACTATTAGGAATAATTTCCGGTTTGCCGGCTTGCATGACCGCCATTGCAGAATTTGTCGTACCTAAATCGATGCCTATAATTTTTGCCATAAATTACCCTTTCGTTAGCAGCAACTCGTATGGAGTGCTAAAGATAGTTATATATTAGGAAATTAGCACTCTTATGTCAAGAGTGCTAAAAATATTTTTGGTTAATGTTCCAACCGGACGTTCACCATAGCGTGTCGTATAACCTCATCGCCAATCATGTAACCTGACTGCAACTCTTCGCTGACTACTTCTCGCTCTCCGTCACCTGTGTCGTCTAAGTGTACGGCTTCGTGCAGCCGCGGATCAAACGGCTCGCCTACCGTCTTTATACGCTTGACGCCTAAGCCTTCAAAGTCATTTTCGAACTGTTTGACTACGGCTTGTATGCCTCTTACATAATCATGACCCTTAAGCTCTTGGGGTACATGCTTGAGCGCGCGTTCCAGATTATCTATAGCTGGCAACAGTTCACGAATAACCTTGGATATGCTCAGCTCACGAATATTTGACAAGGCAGTCTCGTGCTGACGGCGCATATTAATCGAATCCGCTCTTTCCCGTTGCAGTGCCTCGGTAAGTTCCGCGATCCTGGCTTCGGCTTCTTTGGGCGTATATTTTTGTTTAGGAGTGTGCCTATCTGCCATCTAATACTTCCTCCAGCTCTTGACCTGCACGTTTAACCAGCATCATTACGTCCCTGTATTGCTGCCTGGTAGGACCCAGGACACCGATATAGCTATGATCGCTAAAGGCGCTCCTGAAGCGGGAAATAATAAGGCTTACACCGGCGCTCCGGCCAATGGGGTTTTCCTGACCGATATACACGTTCAACGGTTGGTTCGGAGCCACTTCTCTTAACCAAGGTTCCAGGTTGTCTAAAAGTTCCGCGACTTGCCTCACATGTCCGGGGCTGACGAATTCCGGTTGTCCGAATAGATTACTTAAGCCGCTCATGTATAACTGGTTGCCGATAGTGGCAATACCCAGATTATGGGTCAGTTCCACCAAAGTATCTACGGCGTTACGGATAACCCGTTCGGGGACACCGCCGTCCTGAACCCGTATTGCGATTGCTTTTTCCGCTCGTCGGTCCTCATTTTCCAGTTGTCCTTCGGTAAGTTCGTTAACATAATAACGGTAACCCTTGTCCGTAGGAATACGCCCGGCACTGGTATGAGGCTGCATAATGTAACCGTACCTGACCAGCTCCGCCATTTCGGCGCGGATGGTTGCCGAAGAGACATTAAATACTTTGGCTAACAGGTTAGAACCGACCGGACTAGCGACTTCAGCGTACTGTTCTACGATAGCCTTTAAAATTTGACTTTGGCGCTCGGTAATCATAACTAATAATAAAACCCTACATATGAAGATATGATAAAACGAGTATATTGTATCTTGTTAGCACTCTTGAGTCAAGAGTGCTAACAAAACCGGGTTGTTGAACTAACTGTCTAAGTACCGGGTAGTTTGCTCCAATAAAGATCGAGCCAGCTTGATTTTAGTGCTTTGGCCGGTTGTTTTGCAGCCTTTCACTAGAGTTTCGACTTCGTGGACGGCGCGATCAAGATGATCGTTAATGATTATTTTTACTTTTAGGTTGGTAAGTACTTCATTAAAGATCCTGATTCCGGTTTGCAGCCGGTTGCGGATTTCCGCTTCAGGCATGTCGCCGCGCGTATGTAGCCTGTTTAGCCATTCGGAAAAGCTCGGCGGCAGGATCAATATCGCAGTTACGTCCGGTTTTAGTGACATGACCTTTTTAAAACCACCTATTTCCATGTCCGTAACAGCTACCTTATCTTCTTTAACAGCTTTTTTTAGTTCGCGTAAGCTAATTCCCGATACCTGTTGGTTGTGAATAATTTCCGCTTCGAGGAATTCACCCCGTCTTAAATCTTCTAGCATATCCTCTTCTGTCCTAAACCAATAGTTGACTCCGTTTTCTTCAAGCCGACCGTCATTGATTCTTGGAGAGCGCGTAGTGTCGGAAACAATTAATCGATAGTCCCCGCTGGAGCATAATCGGTTGATAATCGAGTTACGACCTGATGCCGTCGGACCGGCTAAGATGACCAGTTTCAGCTTACTTAGCAAGTCCATACCGTCCGAGGATAATTGGTATTTAGCAAGTACTGACTCGAACTGTGCTTTATATTTCAGTTTATTCATGTGTCACTGCTCCTTTTCATCATTACGAAAAAGGCTTCGGGCGGTAAATCGACCTTGCCGAATCGTTTTAATCTGCGTTTCCCCCGTTTCTGCTTCTCTAACACCTTACGTTTTCTGGTTACATCGCCTCCGTACAAACCTGCCGTCACATCTTTGCGGTAAGCACTTATATCCTCTCTGGCGACTATTTTACTGCCGACGGCGGCTTGCAAAGCGACTTTAAAATTCTGTCTGGGAATTATATCTTTCAACTTGATAAGAGTTTGCTTGGCCAACGACCCGACTTCATTTCTATGGACTATAACCGACAGGGCATCCACCCGTTCGTTGGCAATTAGAAAATCCAAACGTACCAGGTCGCCTTCCCTATACTCGGAAAGCTCGTAGTTAAACGTACCATAACCTCTGGTGATACTTTTAAGCTGGTCATAAAAATCCGTCAGCAGGTTAGCAAGCGGCGCCTCAAAGCTAATCAATGCCTGGTTCTCTACATAACTTAAGTTAGTCTGATAACCCCGTTTGGAAGCTATGAGCTGCAGTACCGAGCCGACATATTCTTTGGGTAAAATGATCTCTCCTTTAATCCAAGGTTCGCTTATAGTCTTAACCTCCGTAGCATCAGGTAGATCGGCAGCGCTCTTAATATCCAGCTCATCATTGTTGGTCAGCTTAATGTGATAGTCTGTGGAAGGATTCGTCACTACCAGATCCAGGGAATATTCTCGTTCCAGGCGCTCACGCACGATATCCAGATGCAATAATCCGAGAAAGCCGATACGCAATCCAAAACCTAATACGGTAGAATTTTCAGGTAGGTATTGCAAGGCAGAATCGTTTAGCGACAACCGTTCAACGGCGTTTTTAAGCGCGGCGTAATCCTCGTTGCTTTCAGGGAAAAATCCGGCGTAAACGAACGGCAGAACTTCTTTATACCCCGGCAGAGGAACAAGAGCGGGATTACTAACAAGCGTTAAGGTATCGCCTACATGTGCTTCCCGGGCGGTTTTAAGATTGGTTACCACATACCCGATTTCACCCGAATCCAAATTCTCTTTAGGTGTCATGTCCGGAGTTAACGCGCCTACTTCCAGTGCCACACCATCGGCTCCTGAAGCCAGCATTTTAATGGGGTCGTTGCGCCGTAAACTGCCGTCCACCATACGCAAGTAGAGTATTACCCCCCTGTAATCATCAAAGTAACTGTCGAAAATTAGTGCTCTGGTTTCAGCCTGTAAATCCACTTTGGGGGGCGGAACGTTTTGAATAATACTTTCCAGTAAACTATCTATACCAGTACCGGTTTTGGCAGAAATCGACAGAATGTCTTGCCTTCTACAGCCTAACAAATTCATGATTTCGGCAGCGGTTTTTTCCGGCTCGGCGGCAGGCAAATCAATCTTATTAATAACGGGGATAATCTTAAGGTCCGATGCCAGAGCTAAATAGACGTTGGACAGGGTCTGCGCCTGGATGCCTTGAGTGGCATCAACTACCAGCAATGCTCCTTCGCAAGCTGCCAGACTCCGGGACACTTCATAACTAAAGTCTACGTGCCCGGGAGTATCGATCAGGTTCAGCTCAAAACCTTTATAATACATCCTAACCGGCGCCAGTTTGATAGTGATGCCCCTTTCCCGTTCGAGATCCATCTTATCCAATAGCTGGGCTTTCATTTCCCTGGGTTCGATAGTCCCGGTCAGTTCAAGCAGCCGGTCGGCTAAGGTTGACTTACCGTGATCGATATGGGCAATAATACAAAAATTGCGGATCTTTTCCACTATAGGCCACCATTATATCCGATGCTCCAGGGGATATGTAAGCGAAAATTAGCTGAAATCGGTTTTAATCGGTTTTAAGACCACCTTGCGGACGAATGACACTACCGGTTTTGCTTCGTCAAGATCGAACATGATCGAGACTAAAATATGTACTCCAAGGGTGACGGCGGTAATAATAAACAGTTTACTCCCCAAAGTTATAAAACCCCGGTCTAAAAGCCCTAGCGGCATTAGCGTGATCATGATAAATCCAGCCAAAGCCGTAAAGCCAGTTACGGATGCGATTTTTAACACTCCGCTCCAAAACTGAAGGTCCAGCAATTTGTGGTCGCGCCAGATCATTATAAGGCCCAAGATCAAAACCTCTATTCCCGCTACTATCGATTGCGCAATGGCTAACCCCGAAACACCGTACGCGCTTGGCTTGGCTAAAGTAATAGCCAGATACACGTTAAAACCAATGGTGAAAATCGACATGTACATGGGAGTTCTAGTGTCCTTGTTCGAATAAAACCACCGGGAGATAATTGCGTAAAGAATCCGAAAGAAGATCGCGGCAGTTAGAAACCCGAAAATAATCGAAATCTGGTCGTTGCCTTTGGAGAAAATCAATCTAGCCAGATAGCCCCGGCAAAAATAACTTACCACCACTACCGGAGCCGCAATCCAGATCATAGCTTTAATGACACTTAGAAAATCCTTCCTGAACAGATCCGGTCGTCCTTGAGACAGCCTGGTGTTTAGCTTTGGGAAGGCTGCGGTCGCGATCGATGTTCCGATTAAGAGAATGGGGGCCTCGCTTAAAATATATGCGTTGTTGTAATTGGAAATGCTGCCGCTACCTAAACCGCTGGCAATGTGGGTTTCAACTATATCTTCGACTTGATCCATACCCTGGTCCAACGACCGAGGAGGCAGGTTCCTAAGAATCGTCCTGAACGACAAGTTTCTCCAGTTAATATGCGGATGCCAGTAAAAATTAAGCTGCTTTAGGCCAAAGATTACCACAATCAACTGGAGTATGGCTCCGCCTAACGCCCCTATACCTAATCCAACCAGGCCGATGTTATGATCGAAAACAAAGATACTCGCGATAATAGACAGGTTATAGATAGCCGGAGCTATAGCAAAAAAGAAAAACCTGCCTAAGGTCTGTTGCACACTGGTTAAAACGCCGGATATGGTAAACAGCAACGGGTTAAAAGCCAGCAATCGCATGATTTGGGAGGCTTTATCCAGCTGCACCGGTGACAAACCCGGTGCCACAATGTGTTGCATTAAAGGTTTGGCGAACAGCAGGATTATCACACCCACAGCCAACATGAAAATGATAAGCAGATTCATAAGGCTGGAAGTTAGGTCCCAGACCGCCTTGCGACCGTGCTTATGCAAAACATCGGATAAAACCGGCATGAAAGCGACCCCTAAAGCACCGGCGGAAATGGTATAGAAAAACAGATCCGGAATGGTAAAAGCAGCGAAGTACGCATCGGTACTGCCGGGTCCAACCAGCGGAAAATGCGAGTTGACTAATTTAGTTCTTAAAAAACCCAGTATTTGCCCGGTGATCGACGTAGCGATAAGCAAAGTCGCAATATTGAACAAGCTGGCTTTTTTCTTTTTGGTGGCTGAATCCATTAATTACTTTCTCTTGATTGGACGCTTTAGAGAACTTAGATTGTTCGTTTTTAAAGTATAGACTAGTTACCACGACTACCAAAAGACTGGTCTTATTTAAATATATGTTTTGTACTTTAAAAAATCCTGACGCCGGAGGTTTGCGCGGTCAGATTACTCTCATGACCGTTCTTCTTTGTATTCTCTCAGAGTATTTTTAGATACGGATAAGATCAGGGTCGGCTAAATCATCGGTGATAATCGGATCGCGATTCAGATTTGGCTTCTAATGCCCCGGCGGCATGACCAATCTAAAGATTGTGTAACTCGATTAAGAACAGAAATCAGTTTGGAACCGCTAATCACTCTCTTGTTGCATCAACCCAAAGAGAGTTAATAAAGGGCCGCGGCCTTGGGCATGACAGCCCCTTTGAGTATCTCCATCACCTCGTCTGCATCTACCGTTTCCTTGGCCAATAGACGATCTTTTAATACCTCCAGTTTTTCCCGGTTGGCCTTTATTACCACCCTGGCCCGGTTGGCCGCTTCACTGATCAAAGCCTCTACTTCGTGATCAATTAGCTTGGCGGTGTCTTCAGAGTATTCACGTTCATGTACCAGTTTATCCAGCATCATCCCGTCATCTGTCTTAAAAACTTGATCCCTTAATTGCTTGCCCATACCCTGGTTTACGACCATATCTCTAGCAATCTCCGCGGCTTGCTGTAGGTCGTTACCGGCACCGGTAGTAATATGATCAGCTCCTAATACTACTTCTTCAGCTATACGACCTCCCATACCTCTGGCCAACATGTCTTTGAACTGAACTAGAGATACATATACACGATCCTCAGGGGGAATAAACCAGGTCACGCCACCGGTTCCGCCACGCGGAATAATGGTAACTTTGTGGACCGGATCGCTGTCGGGAAGTACGTGCCCGACTAGTGCATGGCCCGCTTCGTGATAAGCGGTAGTCAGCTTATCGTCTTCAGTCATAACTTTGCTCTTACGCTCTGGACCGATAGCCACTCGCTCAAACGCTTCGGTTACATCTGACTGGGAGATTTCTTTATGATCGTGTCTGGCAGCAATGATGGCGGATTCGTTAGCAATGTTAGACAAATCAGCGCCCGAACTGCCGGCACTTTTGGCGGCTAGCGCATCGAGGTCAACTGATTTGCTGAGCGGTTTCTTGGCAAAATGCACCTTAAGTATCGCTTCCCTCTCTTTGCGATCCGGAAGTCCTATATTTACCCGACGATCAAAACGGCCAGGGCGTAAGAGAGCCGGATCGAGAACATCCGCCCGATTGGTGGCCGCCAATACGATCACATTCTGTCCTTGGTCGAAACCGTCCATCTCAACCAGGATTTGGTTAAGAGTTTGCTCACGTTCATCGTGTCCGCCCCCCATACCGGATCCTCGGCGCCTGCCCACGGCATCAATTTCGTCTATAAAGATAATGCAAGGCGCATTCTTTTTAGCCTTGGTAAACAAATCGCGAACCCGGCTGGCCCCCACACCGACAAACATCTCCACGAATTCTGATCCGGATATGCTAAAGAAGGGTACGTTAGCCTCACCGGCTACCGCTCGGGCAAGCATGGTTTTGCCGGTACCTGGTGGCCCAACCAACAATACTCCTTTAGGAATACGGGCTCCTACGGCGGCAAACTTTTTAGGATATTTTAAAAATTCAACGACTTCGGACAAATCCTGTTTCGCCTCCTCGGACCCGGCTATGTCCGCAAAGGTGGTTTTATCTTTATCGTTACCGTATAACCGGGCACGGCTCTTACCGAAACTTAAAGCCTGGTTTCCCTGACCTTGGGCGCTCCTAAGCATAAAGAATAGAAAGGCGGCGATAGCTACAACCGGTAGAACCGTTTCGGCCAGTGTCAGCCATACGGAACCGGCACTGCTTTGGGGCTTAAATGAAATCGTGGCCTTAGAAAAGTCAAAGCCGATTGATTTTAGGCTAGCATTGGGATCGGAGTAGGTCTTAAGTGTAGGTGTGGACTTGCCTTTAAGCGTAATGTCGAGTTCGTTATTGCCGACTGCCTCTATAGACTTATAGTCCCCGGCTTTTTCTTGGGTAATCGCTTGACTTAAAGGTATAGTCTTCAGCGTTGATGGCTGGTTGTAAGTCGAATAAATTATCAAGCCGATTAGCACCAAAATAGCTATAAAGCTAATATTCTTGACGTTGCGTCGGTTATTACCTGTCCCGCCGCGATTATTACGAATCGGTTTATTATCCATATTACCTCTTATTATATACCGGCAGATAGTCTCTTTGCTAGCGCTCGTTTACGACGAGTGCCAAATTAGTTTTCTCTATATTAACCGCTGCTTTGCCGTAGACATTAACTTGTTTTCCCGGTCTATGGGTCTTGGCGGCAATAACCACCCGTTCAATAGTTTTCCGATTAAAGTTAATCAGATTATTCCGCCTTAGCCAAGTAGCAACCAATTCCGTGCTGACATTATACGGTAAACCGTTGAGTAGTTTCAGGTCCAGATGCTCGATATCGTCTTTGTTCATCAGACCGGAAATTATCCGGTCAATTTCAGCGTTAAGTTCAGTTTGGTCATCCATGAGCTTAATCAGTTTAAGTTTATCCCGGGCGTTAATTCTCGGCAGCACACTTGCTCGGATATAGTTTCTTAAGTAACGATTATCGAAATTGGACGGGTCATCACGCCACAATAAACCATTTAACTGAGCGTAACCTTTAAGTTCTTCGCGGCTGACTTTAAGCAGTGGCCGTTTTAGGTTTTCAGTCTGACCAATCGATGCGATTCCCCTTCTTCCCGTTCCTCTGATCAGATTAATAATCAAGGTCTCAAGCCTGTCATCCATATGGTGAGCTGTAACAACCGCATCCGCATGAAGACTATGCATTGCCTGGAACAAGAAATTATAACGGGCCTCTCTCGATGTGGCTTCACTGGCATTTTCGCCTAAACTACCCGAGGAACTTACAAACTCCAGCTTATATTCCGCAGCAAGGTTCTTTACAAAATCGTGATCTGCCTGACTCTCCGGCCTTATCCCGTGATCGAAATGGGCTACTATAAGGTCATATCCTGATCGGGCGTACATTATATTCAGCAGGCACACCGAATCCAAACCGCCGCTTACGGCGATCAGATATCGACCGTTCTTTGGAAACATGACGTTCATTGCAGTATCATTTTACTAAGGACAACGGATTGATGAAACATCTCTACTTTATGAGGCATGGGCTTAGCGAAATGAATAAACGCGGATTATTTTCCGGACGTATTGATACACCTTTGGCAAAGGAAGGGATAGTGCAATGCCAAGAAGCTGGTCATGCTTTTAGGGGAACCAAGGTCGATCTCATGGTCAGTTCCCCGATGATGCGAGCTTTTGAATCCGCGAAAATCGTGGCTGGAGAAATAGATTATCCTGAGGATAGGATTATTTTAAGTGAGCTCTTGATGGAGCGAGATCTCGGATCGCTTGAGGGCAGCAACTATATTAAGGGGCTGCCGCTAAATCGCTACGACGGGGTTGAGCATAGTGATAATCTGATTGAGCGGGCAAAACAGGCGCTAGAGTTTTTGAACAACCTACAAGCCGACAGCATACTAATTGTCAGTCACGGTGCTATCGGTAGAGCCATAAAATACGTTATTGATCCAAGTCTAGATTTCAATCATATTACCGGCTTTGCTAATGCTGACATCATTAAATTGGTTTAAGGTATAATTTTAAGTTAAATACGGCGGCGTAGCTCAGCTGGTCAGAGCACAGGACTCATAAGCCTGGGGTCAGTGGTTCAAGTCCACTCGCCGCTACCATAACGCTTATGTTTATTGTTTAGAACCGATAACTGCTATCGGGGGTTCTGTTTCCGTATTTATCAGAGTGTTAGGACTTTATTTTCATAGAAGCTGCCATAGGCAATAAATAACTGTTTGTTAGTTGCATAGTAATCTGCTGCGACTTATTGGCAACTTCAAGACTTATTGCATGATCTTTAGTCCAAAAATAAAGGCTAGTTGAATATTGACCACTCATTGAATTTTCTACCTCTAACCAAGGAATTCCGTTTATATTCAAGTCGGTAGCAACCACTTTTTCGCTGTTAGGGTTTAATCCGAACTCTTTTAGTAAAGTCTTATCGGCACTGGTAAGTGTACTTACGGCGTTATCGAAATTTGTCTGACTATTATTTGAAGTTAAGCTTTGAATGCCTAAGGTTACTGTATCATTTAGCTCTGACTGTGTCGTAGAAGAACCTGAGGTACTGAAAGTTATATTACCGGCTGTAGCACTCAGAGTTATGAGCTTCTCTTGGAGCATATTGACGGTGTCATTTGAATGGAATCCTAGACCCCAATTGGGTGGAGCTTTGACAGTATAACCAAAACCTGAATCATAAGTTATCCAATTCGACGGAACATTGACACTTATTGATCTATGCGAAATATGAGCTCCTGATTTATTTTCAAAATGCATCCAGATCAAAACGGCCCCAGCAACAATAACTACCAGAACTATAAGAATAAGCGATATTAGCTTAATGCTAAAAGATCGGGTTCTCTGAGATTTACTTTCATTAGTTAGAGGTTGATATGTTTGCTGAAAAGAGGTTACGGGTTGAGTAGGTGTCGCTGATGCGTTTTCTGTACCATTAGGTGAAATAATTATTTGTGGTTGACTAGTCTGATACTCACCGGTTGATTGGGTATTGATGATATTAGGTTGGTTATTGATAGCCGGGGTTGTGGGCGTAGTTGAAGTCGCCTGATTACTAAAAACCTGACCCGTAGGTTCCGGAGAAGATATTATTTGAGGCTGGTTACCTGGAGGTTTGGGAATTTCAACAGCATCGTTGCCTGACGGAGACAGCGAATTGACATTTACGCTGGCTGACGATCCTATATCGGAGTTAGTGTTTTGCGGTTCGTTGGAACGGTTAGGATCCATTTTATTTATTTAATATTCTTGATATTACCTGGATAATAGCCTATTCCATTACATAATGTCAAAAGATAGGAGCTTTCTTGGACTAAAATAAGGCCAATAAGCGGTAACGTAACTGCATATTATTAGGGATACATTAATAGTTAATTCTATGATTTTCACTAATGTCTGGACATGATACAAGCTTAGACTGTATTTGGTGCCAATTCGTTCCTATCACGCCTAACTTAATGCAGTTTTAAAATTATATAAAGCTGCAGATTGTTTTGTAGAGTAACAGATTAAGTTGAGGAACTTATACCTTAACCAGCTCTTTATAATAATTAGAGGACAAATTTATTTTATGATCTTGCCGTCCTGCAGCTTATATGTAGTGTCAGTCTTTCCAGCTATAGATAAGTCATGAGTAACGACAATAATCGTGGTTTTTTCGGTCCGGGTTAAATCATGCAGCAATTTAAATATCATTCTGCCAGTTTCCGAATCAAGATTTCCTGTAGGTTCATCTGCCAGAATCAGACTTGGACGATTGGCAAGCGCTCTAGCTATGGCGACTCTTTGCTGCTGACCACCGCTTAGCTTGCCCGGTTTACGTTGCATCTGGTCACTGTTTAATCCTACGGCTTCGAGTAGTTCAGCGGCACGTTGCTTGCGGGCGTTTGCCTTTTCACCCATGAACCCTAAAGGAAGCATTACGTTTTCCAGCGCCGTAAGATTGGGAATAAGATTATAGTTTTGGAATACGAAACCAATATAACGCCCCCGGTACCGGGTTAAGGCACTGCCGTTCAGCTTAGTAACATCCTGGTCATCCACGACTATACTACCCGAAGTGGGCTTATCCAAAGCTCCTAGTAAATTAAGCAAGGTAGTTTTACCGCTTCCGCTTTTGCCGACAATGGATGTAAATGAACCTTGAGGAATGCTAAAACTAATATTGTCAATAGCGGTTACTTTGGTATCTCCTGATATAAATTCCCTGGTAAGATGCTTGACGCTTAACATATGAACGTCACTCCGTTCTCATTACTTCCGCCGGACGAATCCGGGAGATTAATATTGAGGCCAGTGAACTGCCAACAAGCGCAATCACTACTGCTGCAGCCAAGCCGTATAGTAAAATGCTCCAACCGATATTGGTCCTGATATTGGATAGTGTATTATGGATACCGCCTAAATTACGACTCAAAAATCCTCCTCTGGGCCTTGAAAACCCGCCGCCAAACCGGCTTACTCCCGTCTGGACAGTAGCGGTACTACTGCTGCTGACCAGCGTATTGGTCACCGGGGTACCGGCTATAATACCTACAACTATCCCGATTAGAGCACCAAGCACCGTCAGTGTGACCGCTTCGGACATAAACTGAAACACGATTCTCAAATTTGAACCGCCAATTGCTTTTAGCACTCCGATCTCTTTACGTCTCTCACGGACGATCATAATCATAACCAAGAATATAATTATCGCTCCGGCTATAATTGCACCGATTAGACTGATCAAGGAAATACTTTTAACATTATTGAGCGGCGCAACTGTTTGATTGGCCTGCTGAACCGAACTGGTAACGGTTGCAGATGAGCCGAGCAGGTTCTTGATGGAGTTAGTTGCTAAAGTTAAATTGTCGAGTGAATCTACGGTTGCTACGGCTCCGGTCACGTCTCCGCTCTGGTTACTTAGGCGCTCCTCGGTAGGTAAGCTCACGATAATGGCATCGTTTGCGCCTGAGTTAGATGAATTGTAAATGCCAACTACGGTCAGGGTTTGATTATAGGCACTGAAAGTGGAACCGACTTTCAAATTGTTCTTAACCGCCATTGCTGTACCGACCATAGCGTCGTTGGTATCTTGGTTGCCATTTAAAAACTTGCCGCTTGCAAGCGTAGCTATGTTACCCGATACGTCGTTTAGCAGGTTGGGACTAGTGGTACCGACAATGGTTATAGGCAGACTGAAGTTAGCCGGCAATGAACCTCCGCCGGCGATAAACCTTCTGTTAAGCCTTCTATTTAAAGAGACTGGGGAAACCAGATTTGTCTGATTATTACTGTTAAGTTGACTGGCAAAGAATGATGATGAGCCGATGGTGGTTAACCTATCGGTCAAAGTTTCAACTAAGCCGGTAACGTGCGGTAAGGATTTGATTTTAGCTAACTGATTAACGCTCAGGGCGTTGTTAACTTGGCTAAAACTGCTGAAACCCGCAGGAGCGATAGTAATGGTGTTGCCGATAGACCCTTTGATGGAACTTATCTTTTTAGATACGGCTTGGTTAGCTAGCAGCATGGTTAAGCTTAAGCCGATGCTCAGACCTAAAATAACCGCTATTGAACCGGTACGGACCAAATTCCTAAAAGCATTTCTGATACCGAGTACGATACTGTTCATAAAAATATATTTTTAAACCGTTCTCACCTATGCAAAGCGTAGGCTTATATACTGAGACGATACTTAAAGTTAAGAAAACTCAATCACCTCGAGACGGCAGGTAAACCACCGGATAATCAGTTGGGTTTATAAAGTCGGAAAGGAACAAACCGGTTAAGTTAGCACTCTTGACATGAGAGTGCTAACTTTGATAGTTTTAGATTTAGTTAAAGCAATCTTTTTTAGCTTTAACTGTCAGCTATTAATTAAGAACCGGCTTTGAAGGTTAAAAACCTGATTTGTTATTTAAAATCGGTTTTGCCAAAAAGCCAAGTACTACTCAAGGAGGCAAATAATTATGCAAAAACCTATCAGACACACTTCCAATTTAGGACTTTCTACTGTTGAGGAGGTAGACAAGTTATTCAATAGCATGCTGCGCTCTTTTAGCATGCCGTCCCTATCTTTTAATTTACCTACGGTGGATATTTACAGTGAAGACGATAACCATATGGTGGTTGAATTGCCTGCACCGGGCTTTACCAAGGACCAAATTGAGATAAGTGTCCGTGACGGGGTATTGGAAGTCCGAGGCAGTATCAACGAGAAAGAGGAACACAAGGACAAAAAGCGCAGTTACGTGGTACGCGAAAGAACCAGTAGTTTTGCCAGGCGTATCGTCTTACCCGAAGGAGCACAGCCCGACGACATTACTGCCGAATTGGATAAGGGATTGCTGAAAATCACCGTTCCGGTAACCAGACCGCAAGCTAAACGAATCGAAGTTAAAACCAAAGCCAGCTAAAACAGTCCTAAAGCCAAACTTTTTTAACTTAACCTTTAAAATGCGAGTTCACCAGAATATCCGCTGCCTGATTTGAGTTTAGTTTATCCACCCTGATTAATGCTATATTTCCCGGTTGGATTTGAGTTGCTTTGGCACGTACGCCGTTAATGCTGATCAGCGTATTAGGCTTGATATTGAATTCCTGGGCTCCGCTATTGTTTTCATTAGCAATAGTAATCGAGCTTGGACTGATATACACCACTAATCCAATTGCATACCGTCTGTATTCGCTGCGTTCAGCCAGGTAATTTACTAGAGCTCTTCCGCTACGGAAACCTTTTCCGTAGATAACTCCGCCCCAAAAACTTAATCCAACCAGCACAATAACCAGGATCACCTTGACGGTAGTTGACAAACTCATAGTTACTGTCCGGTTTGCGGCTACCGAGCTAACACTGGCAGACTTATTACTGTCTTTGGTTGGCATTGATGATTTCCTGCTAAATTATTGTGTCACGCTCCACTTAAAGCCAGCTTAGGAACGTTTAATGGGAATTACTACCGTAAAATTCGTTCCCGCACCTTGTAGTGAATGCACTTTAATAGTACCCCCAAAGTCCTGTTCGATATAGCTTTTAACTGTTGATAGACCAATGCCCATACCGCGGTCTAAACTTTCCTTGGTTGAAAACAATGGATCGAACACGCGTTTTAAATTCCGCAGGCTAATACCTACCCCTTTATCGCTGACACTGATAACCGCTAAGTTATTGCCTTTATACCTAACCCTGATTTCAACAAAACGCGGACGCTTGCTAATACCTTCATAGGCCTCAATAGCATTATTAACCAGGTTGGTTATAATCTGAATAAACTTCACCCGATCGCCATATATTCTCATCGCTCCGCTGGTACTAATAAGCAATTTAACCCCTGACTGCTTGGCTTTAGGGTACAACAGCATTCCAACCTGGTGGATAGCTATGGTAGGTGAAAAACTCGTCGGTGTGCTTTTCCCTTTAAGCTGCAGCCTGGCTGCCAGAATATACCGCTCAAGCAAATACAGCTCACGCCTGATCTGTTTAATCAGATCATTAGAGTTATATCTGTCACCTAATTGGGCAAGAGTAAGGTTAGCTGCAGTAAGCGGAGTGCTGATCTCATGAATCAGCCCGGCGCATACCCGCCCGAACTCGGCCATTTTAACCACTTCTTCGTTAAAGCCTCTCAAATACTGCAGATTTTTATGACTGTTGCGTTTTGGTATTACATTAGTTAGGAGCATAACTTTACCCTCCAGCCTGCGTCTAACCGGCCTTAAACGTATAGCCTACGCCCTGAACAGTTTTAATCAGATCCGGACCGCCTAAAGGTTCAAGCTTGGCCCTGAGCATTTTAATATGCACGTCTATTGAATTGTTTTTAACGATCTTATCCTGGCCCCAGGCATATTCCTTAAGATAATCCCTGCTGACCGCTACTCCCGGATTGCTCATCAGGCACTCAAGCAGTAAATATTCTTTTCTTCTTAGATAGACAGTCGACTCGTCAACACTCGCTTGCCGTAAATTAGGGTTCAACATTAAGCCGCCGAATACTAACGGTTTACGTTTAGGGTAATATCTTTTTCTAAGTAATACCCGGATTCTGGCTCTAAGCTCTGCTAAGCTGAAGGGCTTGGTAACATAATCGTCGGCTCCGTTATCCAGCAAATCTACCTTGCTTATAAGTCCAGCTTCACCGCTTAATACTAAAATCGGCGCGTGTACGCCGATTTGTCTAAGTTTCTTGGTAACCGTCAGTCCGGATAGGTCGGGTAGGTTCAGATCGAGAATTATCAGGTCGGGAAATAATGCTTGCGCCTTATTTAGACCGCTTAATGCACTCTTAGCCGTTATGACTTTATACGTATGGCTGAGAGCCCTGTATAAGGCTAAGGTTAAACCTAGATCGTCCTCTACGATTAGGATTTTCTTGATTGGTTGCATTGTGCCCTAATTACCTACCCTAAGTATCTTAAAGGAGATACCTTACCCCGCCACCCCTGTAAGTGAGAAGAGTATAATATATTGTTATTTAGTGCAAGTATTTTTTATAAATAATTTTAGCCTACTCTCTATTATGAGATCTAAACCATTAGTTAAAACTATCTATCCACCGAAGTAATAGCGGTGATTAAACCGCCGCAAAGCTATAAAACCCAAAGATAACCAAGTCTTAATTTTTTATGAACAAAAGGTTGTACACGCCGCTATCTGTCACCAACCAAGATAGTATGTAAGAGGTACTAGCTAGGCAAAAGCTTAGATATCAGTCAACAAGATAAAAATTTGAAGAGGAAGTTAAAACACTGATTAAAAAACATCTATCGCTTTTAATGCTTGACTTGGTTGCGGGGGAAGGACTCGAACCTTCGACCTCGTGGTTATGAGCCACGCGAGCTGCCGCTGCTCCACCCCGCGATAACTGTGGAAAAATACCCAGTAATATTAGCAAGACAGATTATCCTAAGTCAATGATGCCCAACTTGGGTTGTTTATTGGCGGTGTAAGAAAAAATTGACCCAGTCTGTAATGTGTTGCTGCAATGATGACATTGGAACCTTAGATCGGCTAGAGGTAGGAATATTGATTTTTGGCGCATATGACAAAGCTATGTTGGCCGGCACAAGTATTTCCTGTTCACCGGGTTTCGCCAGACCGAAATTGAGTCTAGCCTGCAAATCTAAATATTGACTGGAGCTATAATATTTGTCTTGAAGCACCAAATTGTTATTTTGCAGTCTTTCAATCTGGTTTTTTTGTTTGGTGGTTGAAATTTCCTTTTGCAGGTTATAGTTCATCTGAATAGCTTTAACACCACTCCAGCTAATAAGCAGTACTATAACGACAAACGCTACCTGTCCCGCGAAACGGACATCTCTTAACCTGTAAATGAAGTCAGAGGCAAAAGCCTTTATATAGTTAATCTTTGTTTGCATAGCACTCAAGATAATTATATATCTAGGACTTAGTTGGTGCATACTTTTAAAATACTCTGCCTTAGCTTAAGTTAAATCTGATATACTCTTCTCTAACCGGGGATGTAGCTCAGTGGTTAGAGCAGTCGGCTCGGTTAACAAATTAGCTAAGTCCGGATTGGATTACTTTGATGTAGCACTTAACGTGCCAGTTCATAACAGATGTAATTACCGGATAGGTTAAGATGTTAAGGGCTGCCTATCGGTTAACCGGTAGGTATAACCTGTCAAATTCGGGGAAGCCTAAATATAGCTAAAGACATATAAGGTAATCCCGAGCCAATCCTTCGTTATGCTTCGCAAGAAACCGGAGAGAGGCTAGCAACGTAAGGCAGGTGTAGAGACTGTACGGCAGGCATCCGCAAATCTACGGAAGAAGAGACAGTCCAGACTACAAACCCGAAAGGGGCAACGAAAGTTGTAGTAGGATGCATAACCGATTGGTCGCTGGTTCGAGTCCAGCCATCCCCACCAAATTTAGCTATAGTGATCCTATATGTTTTTAAGTTATAATGTTAATCATGGTAAAAATAGTAAAGGGGTGAAGTAACATAGGGTAGTATTGTAAGACAACGGTTCTAATAAAACTAAAAATTTTTCACCTCAACAAATTCTCTTTTTTTAATCTGCGTCAAGCAATCCTCAACGTAATCCAGCATTTGCCGGATAGTTTTTGTGGTTGCCAATTTTATTCTTAATTCTTTTGCTCCGTCAAAACCGTTGACATATATCTTGGCATACTTGTTTAAACGGGAAATCCCTTTGTCCCCCTGATCGGTCCACTGCATATACAACTGAAGATGTTTTATGAACAGCTTAAGTTTTGCGTTAGGATCAAGTTCAGTCCAAGGACTATCCTTACTGAATACAAACGGGTCTTGAAACACGCCCCGGCCGATCATTACGCCGTCGATACCATATTGTTCAACCAGTTTTTCTCCCTGCTCACGGCTAGTTATGTCTCCGTTCGCAACCAGCAGAGTGTCAGGAGCAATCGCGTCCCGTTCCTTCTTAATTCTTGTCAGCTCTTCAAAGTGTGCTTCAACCAAGCTAAGTTCTTTGACCGTTCTAAGGTGTATGCTGAGCATGTCTATACCCTGCTTGAGCAAAAACTGGGTCCATTCCGGTTCAATATCGGAATACCCCAATCTGGTTTTAACACTAATCGGCAAACGTTTTCGGGCTCCCTTTTTGGTAGCAGCTATAATTGCCGCAGCCAAATCTCTGTTCCTGATTAAACCGGAGCAGGCTCCCATCCTGGTTATATCCTTGGCTGGACACCCCATATTGATGTCTATACCTTTAAAGTTTGTGTCCATACCCAATTCATCTGCTAAACTGCCAGAGGCGATTTGATCGGCAATTATTGCGAAATCAAACGGGTTAAGCCCCCAGATATGAGCTATCAAAGGAGGTTCGGACGGATGCCTTTCTAATTTTCTCAGTAGACGGTTTCGACCGGAATTGAGTAAACCTTCAACGTTAGTGAATTCGCTAAAGCACAGATCCGGAGGAGCACAAGCACTAATCACCTGGCGGAACACGGTATCCGTGACATCATCCATGGGTGCCAAAACAAAGAACGGCTTAACTGGAAACGAAAAATTCGGACTCATCATCTTTTTAGATAAAAAGATATTAGATTTTATCCGGCCTGGATTGTTTCAAGGCGTCCCGCGCCATCCTGACACCGTCTTTTCCTAAAGCTTTTTCTTTATCGCTTAAGCGAATAAACGGCTCATGGCCAGCCGGTGTTATTTCTCCTTCGCTTTCACCTGGTATAGGTCCAACGACAGGTGGAAAGCCTCTAGGCTTCTCCTTGTCGGGCGGCATTGAGTTTTGTTGTTCTAATCTGCGTATACCCTCTAGGTCCACTACGCCCCATCCTTGATCATGAGCGGCTTCTGATGTCCTATCTGGATATTGTTCAATAGGTTTAGCATTCCTAGCTATATAGTTCGCAACTTGACTGCGTCTATCTTGGCTGGTTTCCTTTGGCGAGGAATCTGGTTCAAATAATGACGGCTGGGTTTCACTCATATAAATATGTTAACATTTTTATCTCTGTTTTTCCAGTTCAGGTATCCGTCCATAACATATTGAATCCTATAAAAGTAAGTGTATTGATGCCAACAAAAAATCTCTGTGGGGTGTTACGGACTTCCGGGGAAAACCTTTTCTAAAGCTCTTAAAGCAGTTTTCGGGACAGAATATACATTTAAGCTACTGCGATCGGATATCGCATCTTAAATGACGTTAATTACCCGCTCGTGCAGATGTTTTGACTCCGGCTTAGCCAAGATCAGGAACTATTTTTGGTTAAACTTTTTAAATTAGGCTAAATAACCCAAGGGCAATACCGATCCGGTTAAACAAAATAAAAACTACCGGCTAAAAAACCGGTAGTTTGGTGAACGCTTACCGTTGATTTCTTATTTGCGCTTAACCGTTAGGAAACCGTTGCGAGGATTTTCATTGACCTCCCGGTCAGCAGGTAGGTCGGTTGCTTCCGGACGCTTGTCCTTGCTGAAGTAGTAAATGGTCTGCACCTTGCCACCACGCAGAGTAACCTGCTTAGAGTTTAAGTAATAAGTGACTCCCTTTGAGTTTGTATGCTGGTATGCCATATATCAAATACCTCTCCCTCTTATAAGTTGTTGGTACACCTAACATACTCTGTCAGCTTTTCATTTGTCAATATTTTTATAGGTGTAACACTTTAGCGCGGCTAAAAATCAAATTGTGATTGCATACCGATCATGGTTATACTAAACTGTCCTTAGTGAAAATTTAACCTTTTCTTTGATATGGGTGGAGAGTAAACAAATATGGATCTTACCAATCGTAGCGGTGTCACACCAACCAATAATCG
>JAJZAD010000010.1 GCA_021799575.1 bacterium
AGTTTGAATTCAACGTTGTAGGATCCGTCAGGTGCAATGGAGCCGGTTGAACTTTCCAGCCTGGCTTGGAAGTTGATGGTGTCGTTGGTAGCGGCAGAGGCAGGAGAAGAGAGGAGGAGGAGAAAAAATGCAAAACCAACAACAGCACAAATGGTTCTTAACCAAGTAGCCCTCTTACCTTTTTTTAGCGTTCCTGATGGGTTCACAAACCACATTAAATTTGTCTTTACTCTTTGTTGCTATTTGATTTTTTCTTATCTCCAGTAAGGCTAATGTTTATTATCTTATTTTAATTATTCAAAAACAAGCCTAAAACTAATTAATTTTCAGGTATATATTTATGCCGAACAATTTTATTGACGGATATTATTAATGCGGTTATTTTTGTTTGGCAATTATCTGGGAAAATTCAACCAGAAACACTTTCTTAAACAGACACGCCCGTGTTGGTAACCAGTTTTTTATATATTCTTTGGTGGGGCTGAGAGGACTTGAACCTCTGACCTCGTCATTATCAGTGACGCGCTCTGACCAGCTGAGCTACAGCCCCATAGCTTTTTAAACCCTTGGTGGAGACACGGGGACTCGAACCCCGGACCTCCTGCTTGCAAAGCAGGCGCTCTGACCAGCTGAGCTATGTCCCCGATTATTAGGTTAATCCGGACTAATTAACTACCGCTGTATTTTAACCGGTCCAGACACACTAGGCAACTGATGCCAAATAAAAAGAGCCCTCTCGCAAGGGGCTCTTAAAAACCACTGTTAAAAACTAGATAGTGCATACCAAACGTCAATTCAAATTTTTCCTGATAAAACTCGTCCAAAATAAGCTTTGGCAAACGGACTGCTACCAGGATTTAAGCAATCCGACGAGATCGACCTAGCTAACTATAGATAATTCAGATAGTTGCTAGAAATTCTCCCTAGAAAGGAGGTAATCCATCCGCACGTTCCCGTACGGATACCTTGTTACGACTTAACCCCAATCATCTCCCCTACCTTAGGGCGAAACCAGTTCACACGTCAGGTATTGGCGACTTTCATGGCTTGACGGGCGGTGTGTACAAGACCCGGGAACGTATTCACGGTAGTATAGCTGACCTACCGTTACTAGCGATTCCGGCTTCAAGCAGGCGGGTTTCAGCCTGCTATCCGAACTGAGACCGGCTTTGATGGGATTTGCTCCGTCTTACGACTTGGCTGCCCTCTGTACCGGCCATTGTAGCGTGTTTGTAGCCCCAGACGTAAGGGCAATACTGACCTGACATCATCCCCTCCTTCCTCCCTGTTACCAGGGCAGTCTAGCTAGAGAATTCCAACTAACTACAAGGGTTGCGCTCGTTGATGGACTTAACCAAACATCTCACGACACGAGCTGACGACGGCCATGCAGCACCTGTCACTGCGTTCCTTACGGCACTCTCTCCTTTCGGAGAAATTCGCAGGATGTCAAGCCTGGGTAAGGTTCTTCGTTTAGCATCGAATTAAACAACACGCTCCACCGCTTGTGCGGGTCCCCGTCAATTCCTTTATGTTTTAGTCTTGCGACCGTACTCCACAGGCGGGATGCTTAACGCGTTAGCTTCGCTACTAGCGGGGTCGATACCGCTAACAGCTAGCATCCATAGTTTACAGCACAGAGTAACTGGGTATCTAATCCAGGTCCCTACCTGTGCTTTCGTGCCTTAGTGTCAGGAGCAAGCCAGTACCCTGCCTACGCCATCGGTGTTCTTCCCAATATCTACGGATTTCACTCCTACACTGAGAATTCCAGGTACCTCTCTTGTCCTCTAGCTTAGCAGTTCAAGCAATGGAGATGTGGTTGAGCCACACCATTTCACTGCTTGCTTACTATGCCACCTACGCAACTCTTTACGCCCAGTAATTCCGGATAACGCTTGGATCCTCCGTATGACCGCGGCTGCTGGCACGGAGTTAGCCGATCCTTATTCATATGCTACCGTCATTATCGTCACACATAAAAGCAGTTTACAACCCGAAGGCATTCATCCTGCACGCGGCGTTGCTCCATCAGGCTTTCGCCCATTGTGGAAAATTCCCTACTGCTGCCTCCCGTAGGAGTCTGGGCCGTTCTCAGTCCCAGTCTGGCTGATCATCCTCTCAGACCAGCTAATGATCGTCGCCTTGGTAAGCCATTACCTTACCAACAAGCTAATCATGCGCAGGCCGTTCCCAAAGCGCCGTAGCTTTAACCCTAAGGCCATATGCGGTATTAGACACCATTTCTGGTGCTTATCCCTCACTTTGGGGTACGTTCCTACGTGTTACTCAGCCGTCCGCCGCTCGTGTACTCCCGAAGGAGCCTTACCGCTCGACTTGCATGTATTAGGCACGCCGCCAGCGTTCATCCTGAGCCAGGATCAAACTCTCCAAAAAAGATATTTTGCGAAAACAAAATAAATTTATGAACTGACGTTGATTTGCACTATCTAGTTTTTAACGTACTTAATCACCAGTTATTGGGCATTTTTAAAATACCTCTGTCTGATACTGAATATTATTTTATCTGTTAATATCGGTTACGTCAATGATAATCGGCAATTTTAGTTGTACTAAAGTCAACACCGTAAGTTTTGTGTTATATAGGTCGAACCGTCTCTTGTTAGTCTTTAGTTTTAGGTTTGGCAACTTCTGCTACCTGTTCGTTGTTCGGTGAAGGTTTATCTACCAAAGCCAAAGAGACTACTTCGTCACCGTCATTTAAGCGCATAATCCTTACTCCTTGTGTAGCGCGACCGAGTTCGGGTATATCCTCAAGTCCTAAACGGATGGTTTGTCCCTGCTGAGAAATGATAATTACCTCTTGGTCGTTATTTTGAAGAGTCTTTACTTCAACTAATTCTCCAGTTTTGGAGTTAACTACGGCCGATCGGATGCCTACACCACCTCGAGCATGAGGAGTAAACTGAGCAACTTTGGTACGTTTACCATATCCATATTTACTGATTACAAAAATGTCGGATCCTTCTCTCACAATATCCATGCCGATGACCCTATCGCCTGGGCGCAACCGTATACCCCGTACACCTCGACTAACTCGACCCATCGGACGCACATCTTTCTCGTTAAACCTAATAGCCTGACCTTGTGACGTAGAAATTACAATTTCATCATTACCCCCGGTTTGACGTATCCACTTCAATTCATCCCCTTGGTCTAGGTTAATAGCAATAAGTCCGCTACTCCTAACGTTTTGGTACTGTTCAAATGGTGACTTTTTAACTACACCTCTAATTGTACACATGATCAGATTCTGTTCAACGCTACCTTTATTAACATTAATAACGGCGCTCACGGTTTCCTCTGGTAGCAGTTGAAGCAGGTTAACAATAGCAATGCCCTTTGCGTTAAGGCTGGCACTAGGAACTTCATAGGTTTTAAGCCTGAAAACTCTCCCTCTATTAGTGAAAAACAGCAGAAAATCATGAGTAGATGCATTTACAACATGCTCAATTACATCCTCTTCGCGTGTCAGCATTCCCCTTCTGCCTTTACCGCCACGCCCTTGCTTCTTATATTCGTCGATAGAACTGCGCTTTATATAATTAGCTGATGTTAATGTAACAACTACTTGTTCTTCCGCTATCAGATCCTCGTCAGTTAATTTACCTAGTTCTCCCGCAACTACTTTAGTACGCCGAGCATCCCCGTACGTTTTCTTAAGTTCAAGTAGTTCGTCCTTAATAATAGAAAGTATTTTTTGTTCATCCGCCAAAATAGCCTCAAGTTTAGATATTAAGTCCAACAATTCTTTAAGTTCGTTTTCAATCTTTTTGCGCTCTAAACCGGCTAATGTCCGTAACTGCATGGCTAGAATGGCTTTTGCTTGAATTTCGGTCAATTTAAACTGCTTCATTAATGCTGCTTGCGCTTCATCAGTGGTTTCACTGGCCCTGATAGTAGCGATGACTTCGTCAATATGATCAAGGGCAACCTTTAAACCCTCCAGAACATGCGCTCTATCTTTAGCTCGAGCAAGTTCGAATTCTGTACGTCTGCGAACAACATGTTGACGGTGTTTGATATGCTCTCTGATTATGTCTTGCAAACCGAGAATGCGTGGCTGAATTCCGTCAATCAGCGCCAACATATTAAAGTGAAATGTCGTTTGTAAGGGTGTAAGCTTGTATAGCTGGTTTAGAAGCTTCTTAGGATATGTATCACGTCTTAAATCTATAATTATCCGTACTTCTCCCCGTGAGCTGGTATCTCTAAGATCAGATATGCCATTTATTCTTTTATCCCTAACCAGTTCACCGATTTTTTCAAGCAATGCCGCTTTATTAACGCCGTAAGGGATTTGGTTGATTATTATCTGGTAACGGCCTTTTGTACTTTCTACAATATCCGCCACACCTCTTACAATCACGCCTCCTCTACCGGTAGCATATGCCGTGCGCAGGCTTTCTTTACCATATACTATACCTGCAGTTGGAAAGTCGGGCCCCTTAATAAATCTCAGTAAGTCGTCTAGTGAGGCATCATCATGTTCTATCTGATATATTGTAGCATCGACTAGTTCGCTTAGGTTGTGCGGCGGTATATTTGTAGCCATTCCTACAGCAATACCTAGTTGACCGTTTAACAACAGATTGGGTAACTTAGCTGGTAGAACGGATGGCTGCTGTTGACTACCATCATAATTGTCAACAAAGTCCACTGTATTTTTATCGATATCTGCCAGTAATTCTTCAGCTATCCTAGTCATTTTAGCCTCTGTGTAACGCATAGCTGCTGGAGGATCGCCATCCATAGACCCGAAATTTCCTTGTCCATCAATAAGTAAGTAACGCATGGCCCAAGGTTGAGCCATACGCACCATACTGTCATAAATTGCCATATCGCCATGCGGGTGAAAGTCACCCATTACCGACCCTACTACGTTCGCACTTTTACGATGTTTGGCGTTAGCCCTAAGGCCGTTGCGGTTCATTGTATATAAAATTCTTCTGTGAACCGGCTTCAATCCGTCGCGTACATCTGGAAGTGCACGCGCAACAATAACGCTCATAGAATAGGTAAGGTAGCTCTCCTCCATGACGTTTTCAATTGTCTGAAGCTCTACGTTGCTAGCAGGTTTAGGAAAGTGATCATTATCCCTGTTAATTAACTCTCCCTCAACGCTATCTTCGGGAACATTATTTGATGCGCTGTTATTCTCGTCCATATCTATACATCCAAATCTTTCACGAATTTAGCACGCGACTGGATAAAGCTTTTACGCAGTTCCACCTCCGTACCCATTAACTTATTAAAAATCGCGTCTGCTTTTTCCGCGTCTTCCACCCTGACCTTAACCAAGACTCTATTTTGGGGATCCATGGTCGTTTTAAATAACTGTTCGGCATCCATCTCCCCCAAGCCCTTATAGCGTTTCTGTTCAATGAAACCGGCAAGCTTGTAGCGTTCTTCTTTGTTTTCGTCGGTATTAGATTCAGTGCTTTTTTTACGTGCTTTAATTGCATCATCTATTATCTTGTTTAGCTCCTCATCGCTATAAGCATAAACACTTTCTTTGCGTCCCGGTTTTACTAGTTCGTACAGGGGTGGCTTGGCCAAGTATAAGTGGCCTCTGTCGATTATTTCTTTCATGAAGCGGAAGAAAAAAGTCATAAGCAGAGTAGAGATATGAGCCCCGTCAACATCTGCATCGGTCATTATAATGATCCGTTCATATCTAAGACCCTTAATGTCGAAGGTATCTTCGATACCGACCCCCAGGGCTTTAATTAAGCTCAGTATTTCGTTATTAGCCAGCATCTTATCCAATCTTGCTCGCTCGACGTTAAGTACCTTCCCTCGAAGCGGTAGGATAGCTTGAGTAGTACTGTCGCGACCAGACTTAGCTGACCCCCCAGCTGAGTCACCCTCAACCAGAAAAAGTTCCGAGTTGCTAGGGTCTTTACTTGAGCAATCAGTTAATTTTCCAGGCATACTGGCACTATCGAGAATGCCCTTTCGGATAATATTCTCCCGGGCGGCCCGGGCGGCCTTTCGTGCACGGGCAGCCAGCAATGCTTTACCGACAATTTTGCGGGCTACCGACGGATGTTCTTCTAGATAATAATTTAAATATTCCCCTAGTACGCTTTCCACATAACCTCGTACCTCCGGGTTACCCAGTTTATTTTTAGTTTGACCCTCAAATTGAGGATCGGTAAGTTTAACTAAAATAATGGCGGTTATTCCTTCTCGGGTGTCCTCGCCGCTTAGATTCTCTTCCTTTTCTTTCAATAAACCTTGCTTACGTGCATAATCGTTTATAACTCTTGTTAATGCCGACCTAAATCCGGTAAGATGGGTTCCTCCATCGGGGTTTAAAACATTGTTTGCAAACGTTTTGATAGTCTCATTGAAAGCATCGGTATATTGCAAAGCAATTTCGACTTGAGTGTCCTCAACGGTCTTATCTACATAAAAGATATCTTCGTCAATAACTTCTTTGCCAATATTCAAGTGTTTAACATAACTGCGGATACCGCCTTCAAAATAAAAACTGTAACGTCTGCCGGTTGCCTCGTCAGATATAGACGTATTTACACCTTTGGTAAGGTATGCCGCATGACGTAATCTGTCTAAAATAGTCTCGTAATTAAAACTGGTGGTTTCCTTAAAGATACTGGCATCAGGATAAAACGTAATCTCGGTACCGGTCCGATCTGTCTTTCCTACCACTTTTAACTCGTCTGTGGGAGCACCTAACTGATAAGTTTGTTTATAGATTTTGCCGTCTCGAAAGACTCTTATTATTAAACTAGAAGACAGAGCATTTACGACGCTAACTCCTACACCATGTAAGCCTCCGGATACTTTATATCCGCCCCCGCCAAACTTACCGCCGGCATGCAATACGGTTAGTACAGTTTCTACGGTACTCTTGCCGGTTTTAGGATGAATTTCGGTGGGTATACCACGACCATCATCTAGGACTCTAACTCCCCCGTCTTCTAAAAGCGTAACCTCTACATTTTTGGCATACCCGGCTAAAGCTTCATCTATGGCGTTGTCTACAATTTCCCAAACTAAATGGTGTAGTCCTTCAGCACCGGTACCACCAATATACATACCCGGTCGTTTTCTGACCGGTTCAAGACCTTCTAATACTGTTATCTGCTCCGCTGAGTAATCGCTTTTACTACTTTTGTTTGCCACTAAAAACCCTCTTCATATTCCAGAAATGGACTATCATATCCCACTTATCAACATTATATCCTATATAACAGATTGGTACAATGTTTTTGCCCTTACTCACTACATCGTGGACACTGGGACACAAGGAATGGTTATGTTTAATGTAGCACAGAATTCATCGGGTGTTAGGTAGTTTAGAGCTTGGTGTGGCCTAAATAAGTGGTAATCATTCAGCCAGCGGTTAATCTGGGCTTACAGCTGCGATACTTTCTTCTCTGACCTATCTTCGTCCAGGCATTCCCGCTACAGTTTTCCGATCAGGTTATCGATATGCGGCTTATCTTAAGGTGTATGGGATCAGGCAAAGTACTGGGTGCACTTACTCCCAATTTATCAAGGACTCTATATAAGTTACTAGCTTACTCAGTGACTCTGGCACGAGACAGAGTTTATCTATTAAAGAATTTTACTTGGTAGTGCCGATGGACTTAAAGTTACCATTCCTATCTATAAATATGGTATCTTCTTGATTTAACTCAGTCTTGGTATCCTGAGTACTAGCCGGTTGTAGTGGCTGTTGTGTTTGGGGCCCGCTATATCCTCCACTACCTGAGGATTGCAAATCGTTTTTCAGTTCTTTGGCGATTTGGTCTGCTTCCTGTTTATCTAACATTTCGCTGGATATGTTCTCTGAATTGATCTTGTTAGCGTTAGAGTTAGTTTGAGTCGTGGACACTGAGAACGGATTTTGCGTAAAACTGTTTGGGCTGTTTTGCTTTACTGGAGTGGGAGTAGTTACGGGTTGGGGATTATTTACGCTTTTAGAGTTACTTATCGGCTGGTTAGGCACGAGTCTTTGACGCTTAGCCAGCCATTCGTCAAGAAATGATCCGTTGTTTGGCAGAGTTTTGGGTTGTTGGCTAGATAATGAGGCAGTGGGACTATTAATTCCCGTAGGTGATGATTTAAAATTAGGTGTCGCCCAAGCGGAAGATTGAACGCCATACGGAACAGTCGGATTTTCTTTAGTCTCCATACGGGCATAAATTTCTTTTTCAACTATGCTTCTTTGTCGACCATATTTTGCAGCCGATAGTTGTTTTAAAGCCTCAGCCAGTTTTAGATTAGGCGTTCCCAGAGGCGGAAGAGTCGCCATGCTAAACGGTTGAGTGGGCACCCCGTTTACCAGTGTCCTGACAATAGTGTTGAAGTTAGGCACTCTGAGTAGATCGTCAGCATTAAAAATCGGTTGAAAATACCGGGTTAGACTCTCGACGTCATTCTGACCGACCCTAAAGGCAACAATGGTACCCATATTGCCAAAGACGGAGTCTCTGACATCATCAGTTAACTGAGTAGTGAACTGGTTAGCTACTATAAGGTTCAGGCGGTATTTACGGGCTTCACTCATGATGGTGGCAAAACTGTCGGTTGAAAAGTTCTGGAACTCATCCACATACAAACAGAAGTCTACGCGTTCATCCTCCGGTATACTAGCACGGCTCATTGCAGCAGCTTGAAACTTCATTACAAAAATCATACCCAGCAGGCGTGAATTTAACTCACCGGTTCGGCCTTTACTTAAGTTAACCAATAGGACCTTTCGTTCATCCATTATTTTTCTTAAGTCAAAAGCACTTTTAGTTTGTCCAATAATATTACGCATCATGTCGTTACTTAAAAAGGCGCCAAATTTGCTAGAGAACCAACTGACTACTTCACCAAAGTCATTGGATCGCTGGGATTGTGGAACCTCCTTATTCCAGAACTCCAATACCGTAGGATCACTTACGTGTACTAGTTTTTGTTTTAGATAATATGGATCTCTAAACAGTTTTGGTATATCGACAAAAGTACCACCCTCGGGATCGGCCATAATAGTCAAGGCGGCGTTTCTAAATAGGTTTTCAAAGCGCGGACCCATAATTCCTTGGTGATTAGGGTCGTAAAGCTTATATAGCATATTAAGGGCTTCTTGGATTAAGAAGTCCTTCTGGTCAGGTGTCTGAAACTCGAAAAGATTCAAACCCATGGGGTAATCCATATCCCCCGGACAAAAATAAATAACATCTTCAACCCGTTCTTTTGGAACCATTGCCAGTAGTCGTTCCGCCGTATCGCCATGCGGATCCACGAAGGCAAAACCGTTACCCCTTCGCATATCTTGAAATGCCAAATCCTCCAAAAAAGTGGATTTTCCGGTTCCGGTTTGGCCAACCACATAAACATGCCGCTGTCGGTCGGTCAGACTTAGTCTAATCGGTTTCTTCGCTCCTCTAAACAGATTGTAACCGAGCAATAACCCGTCTTCTGGCATGTCTCTTGGTCCATCTACCTGTTTAGACGACTGCCTGGTTAGTTGTGTGGTAGGTATGTTTCGTTGATCGGGAAAGTGAAAAATAGTCGCCAGTTCAGTTGAGTTAAGTATCATTTGTCTTTTTTCTTGGGGAAAGATCCGCAGAATATAATCTGTAGCCAGTTTGTCCATATCTTTCGCCGGAACGTATTTAAAGCCGTTCTTTCCCGGAGCATCATAAACGGAAAAGCTTGCCACTATATTACTTAAAATCGCCTCGGAACGTTGGTAAATATTAGAAGAAACTACAATCCTTATTAATACTTCATAACCCGCCTCTCTGGTTTTAGCGTCAATCGCATCGAGCGTAGCCAGTTCCAAATTAGAAAGTTCTTTCTTTTTGTCGTCTTTTGTATCTTCTACTGGTTTTGCAAATGCCATCAAGAAACTCGTTGCCCAAGACCCTACGGCGGCAGTCTTACTTTTTCCGCCTTTTCCGTTGCGTTTATTTTCGGCTACCCCGTGCGAATGCTCTCGCCAATGCTCGAATGCCGGTCTCATTAGGATTTGGATAGCTGCACCATCTTCTTTACTGAGACTAGAAAGTGCATTGAGCAAGGCTTGCATCCCATCCTTCTTAGTATCCTGGTAAGTTGCTATTGGGTATGCGAATGATTGTTTTAGGCTCATTTCTCCACCCAGAGTTGCAGGTAGTTTACCGACTTTGTTAAATATATTGTGTTCGCTCACTTCATCTAGCTTTGCCGAAGGGTATGAACTAACTATCGCCTGCTTAACAACTTCTACCAAAGATACCGGAACAGAAGCGTAAAAATATACAAAACCTTGGCTGCCGATGATTTCAAACGAAAAGTGTCGTTGACCATAGATCTTGGCTTTAAAGCCATTCTTAACTGTACTGGCGATAATGTTGTAGATCGTTTGAGCACGAGATATGGTTTCTTCTACTACATCCCTGGTATCTCGTCCGGTACCTTCTATGTCCTCACTCGGAGGCGGTAGGTGTATAAACAACGGGACCATTTTAAGGCCCCTCTCAATGTTCTTGTGTTTACGTAGCACCTTTCGAGTTCGTATAAAGAACATTGTAGCTGCTAAAGCTATGAAAACTGCAAGCACCAATAATATAATAATTGTTGTCATAATGCCTATGTCGAATTAAGTGTTTTCTGATATCTTTTCTGCTGGTACTCACCCTTTAAAATAGCAAGCTGTCTAGCTTGTTCATATGGATCACCCTTTGTATACTGGACTATTTCTTCTACCTTGTTAATCCATTCTTTTTCGATTAAGTCTACATCCTGAGCAACCACCGGGGTTGATATATTATTCACTGCAGTCTGGTCTTGAATTTGTTGAGGGTCAGTTGCCACCTTAGGTATCGCAAACCTAGCAGCGCCTCCAACATTAATGTTGGATTGTGTGTTTTGACTGCCGGTTAGGCCCTGTAACTCATTAATCCCGCCCGGCTCATAGCCCTGATTTTGCGGCGGTGAATTAAAAATAGGCACACTCTGCTGTGGATCCATAGATACTATTATACAATTTCCTTACTCTATTTA
The DNA here is from genome assembly GCA_021799575.1 of bacterium. Lineage (GTDB taxonomy): Bacteria > Patescibacteriota > Saccharimonadia > Saccharimonadales > UBA4665 > JAJZWH01. The sequence continues at coordinate 11,032 of JAJZAD010000010.1, forward strand.
TCAGATGTTAGGATTGTAAATTAGATGATCTGGTTTTGGTGAAATAAAAATATGATACAGCAGCAAGAGGTATAATAACCGCCAGATCCCTGAAAGATAGCTGGCCCAAGGCTTGCAGGATTATTATCAGACTAAAGATAAGACTGGCTGACAAGATAATTAGCGGACGGTATTCACGTATTAAACCCATAGCTTTCATAATCCATGCACCGATTCTGAAAAGTAAATAAACACTTCCTCCGGTCAATAAAAAACCAATTATCATTAATCCCGGTGCTAATTTCCGAGGATCATCAAATAAAAAAAACAGTGTATCCGATAAAATCAGTATGCTTGTTAATAATAATTTGCGTACTGGAGCGGAATAGATTAACTGTTTCATTTATCTTGTTTTGGAATCGAACATGTGTTGTCAAATCAAGTTGAGATGATGCTTGGAGCCTAGGTGATAAATCCGCCCTTTGAATCTTTGATTATTAAGCGCTTATCACCTACGGCTAAGACTGACCGCTCAATCCGTCGTTTGGGCGAATTTGAGCGAAAATTCAACTTCCATCTCGCATGGAAAAGTTGTTAGATTAAAAATGTAAGTGATTTTTGTTTTTGTACTTACAACTAATAAACTACCATACTCACAGTTTACTGTCAAGATAATCCCAGATAATCCCAGTCTCTCACGACATTTGCGACAAATTAGGCATCATAGACTCTAAGTGCAAACCTAACAGAGAGGAGTCCGTCAGAGACTATTCTAACAATACATGATGTCCAATGATTACTAAATCGAATTATCTAACCCAAAAGAGGCGCTCGTTCCCTGGGTATATCCGTTTACTTAGCACCGGAAATATGTCTGCACTATTAAATGGATCCAGACACTTAGATTACTCGTGTCGAAGTTAACTGTCATACTATGTCTGGGGTATTGCCGCTAAGGTTATTATTGTCGTTCTGTAGCTATTCGGCTTTCGCTATTTCCTATCCTAAAATATTTAAACATGTAATTCAGAATAGACAGATATATATGCCTGTGTATATAGCTAGTGCTAATATCTCTTCTTAAACGAGAACTAGTAATTTGCTTCTGTTTGAAGTTCAGTTCTGTATGTTTATAAAATGGAGTAACAATTTCTGTCCTGGTTATCCTCCCAAAAATGTTTTTCCTTGTTAGTGTCCGGGTTTCATCTAAACCGTCATGTATATCATATTAAAGATCTGTCAGGGTCATAATTTTGTTATCTTAAACCTATAAAGAAATTAGACGATTTTATACCTATAACATTTGGTTGGTATACGTAAGTGATTAAAGCCAGCATGCTCGTTATTTTCATGAAGTAATTCAGTAAAAATTTTCGGAAAAACCTCCGGTACCTCAAAACCACACTACTAAAAATTACCGACTATTCGGAAATTATTACTTGGGGCATTAATTAAACTCAAAGTAAGACTTCCATTAAAGGCATACTTAATCTGGCCTAAATGATAAAGGAGCTCGTATTTATGGCATAGTGTAAAGAATATACTTATAACGGATTAAAGTTATACACAGGTTTACGAAATTAAAGTTCTAAAGGATATTGACGCGTACCGGGTAAGAAGATATATTAATCTTAGCACTTGAATAAAAAAAGTGCTCAAAAACAAAAAGCAATCTGTAACAACGGCTTCTCGCAAGCCGTTGTTCCATGAAAGCTCAACATAAAGTGTTTAAACAAAACCAAACATTTTAGTACGCCCCGCCTCCAAGGCCGACGGGGTCGTTTTTATTTTTAGTGTTTGATACACACACATTGACCCCTGACTATACATCTGTTAAAATCCATCATTAATAAGCCTAAAGGAGAGAGCTATAGTCAAGGTTACCCGCATAAACGAACAAATACGGGCGCCAGAATTAAGAATCATTGACGAGAACGGCAATCAGCTCGGGGTACTTAGCAAGCAAGAAGCTTTAGCTAAGGCTAGAGAACGAGAATTAGATCTAGTAGAGGTATCCTCTGATACGAATCCGCCGGTAGCCAGAATCGTTAACTGGGGCAAATACAATTATCAGCGTACTAAGCAGCAGCAGAAAAACCGCAAGTCGCAAAAGTCAACTGAACTTAAGCAGATACGTTTTGGACTAAAGATTGGGGAGCATGATTTAGCGATCAAATTAGGTAAAGTAGAAAAGTTTCTGGCTAGTGGACATAAGGTTAAATTGATAATTGTTTATCGCGGCCGGGAACAGGCACATAGAGAACTCGGGTTTAAATTGGCGGACAAAGTTATAGCCGACTTTGTCGACAAGGCAGTAGTTGAACAACCGCCGCAATTAGCAGGCAGACAGCTGAGTTTCGTGCTTAGAGGATCAGGTCATAATTAAGTAACTGAAGAGTATAGGAGTAAGGAGATAACATCAATGCCTAAATTAAAAACTCATAGTGGCACTAAAGATAGGGTAAGAATTTCTAAAAATGGTAAAGTTAGGGCGGGCCACCCTAATATGAATCACTTTTTAAGTAAAAAAAGGGGGCTAAGAAAACGTAGTCTAAGCGGATTGAAAACTCGTTCGGGATCGTTCGCTAAAAATGTCAAGCGCTCACTGGGCGTATAATTCTAAACAGAAGGAGAATATTCACAATGAGAGTTAAACGCGGTGTAACTGCTCGTAAAAAACATAATAAAATCCGTAAAGCAACTACCGGCTATTCTCATCCCAACAGAGTCAGTGTTAAAAGGGGTAAACAGGCTGTAACTAGATCCTTGCAATATGCAACTCGTGATCGGAAAACTAAAAAGCGGACTTTTCGTCAGCTATGGAACGCCCGTATCAATGCGGCAGCAAGAACCAATAATACCACTTACAGTAAACTAATCTCTGGACTCAAAAAAGCCAATATATCTTTGGACCGCAAAATCTTAGCCGAGTTAGCAGTTAACGAGCCTAAAGCGTTTTCCGAAATAGTTAAGACAGCTGCCTCTAAATCTAAATAAAATTCCGTTCTTCTAATAAAAATACTTCCTAAACTCATAACTGCCAGATTATCCGTAAGCCGGGTTCTGTTTTAGTTGGCCATCTATCTAGTCCTGAAGTTGCCTGCAGGATCGAGCGGATTTATATGATGAATCCTTCTTAGCGGGACGCTTAAGGCTTTAGGCCTCTAGAATCCATCTCCTTGCAGCGAACAGGGTTTACCTTTCACCCAGATATCACTATCTGGCGCTGTAGGCTCTTACCCTACTCTTTTCACCCTTACCTCGAATCTAAGGCGGTTTGGTCTCTGTGGCACTTTCCCTAGGCTCACGCCCGGTCGCCGTTAGCGACTGTTCTTCCCTTTGCTGCCCGGACTTTCCTCACATCTTCTGTTATTAAGACGTGCGGCCAACCGATAATCTGGCAATGAATATTATACAAAACTTAATTAGTTATACCCAGAGCTTCATCTAAAGCCCGATTCACCGCAGCATCAGCTAGTTTGTTAAGTTCTCTCGGCACATGCGTGAATGACACGTGTTTAAATTCTTTTGATAAATCGGTAATGGCGGCATGTATGGGCCATAAGTCCCTATTACGAACTTTGAATATACCGCGCATCTGATTGATTACCAACAGACTGTCCATGTATACGTCTACTGTGTTTATCTGTCGCTTTTTGGCATCTTCCAGTCCCAGTTTTAAGGCAGTATATTCAGCCTGATTATTAGTAGTGATGCCCAGATACACACCCTTATCTACAAGGATTTTATCGTTTTCGTCCAGCAATACATAACCGCTAGCACTCGGTCCTGGATTACCTCTCGATCCTCCGTCAGCATACAGTTTTATCTTATCTAGCTCCGCCTGGCTTTCATCGACCCATTCTTTAGTTGGTTCTCCGTCTTTGAGTAAACCGTCAATCTCTTTGGCGAGCTGTCTATCTTCATCTGTTATATGTTCTGGTTGATTGCGAGTCGATAACCAAAGCTGCACTACACTGTCTTCATTTTCCCATCTTAAGTGGTCACTGCGGCCCTTTATAATAGTCGCTATTTGGGTCATGAAATCAAAGGCTTCCTTAAAGTCTATAAAATTAAACTGTTTAAAAAGTCCGTGTTTTGTTTCTTGCCACATATTCTATTTCCCGTATTTACGTATTGTGGTCGGGGTGACAGGGATCGAACCTGCGACCTCACGGCCCCCAGCCGTACGCGCTACCGCTGCGCTACACCCCGACTGATAACAGACTAACACAAATAGCCGGGTTGCCGAGCTGATTAACCTGAGGATTATCAGGTGGGTGCCCGCTCACACCTGCCACGGCAGATGCGGTAAAGGCTCCCTATCGTATGGTATTCAGATAATCATTACTCGGCTGGAGTTAATGTTTAACCCGAAACCCGACCTAAATCCATTATACCGAAAAGTTTAACTAAAGTTTGATTACAAAATTGAGTACGGAGTTCTCTATCCCGACTACAAAAGATGATATAAATTCGAAAATTATGAGGATTAGGAATAAAACCGCTAGAAAACCCATTGATTCTATTTTATCCATTACTCTTCTTACCGATTCAGGGGCAAAGGCATAAAGAACCCTTGATCCGTCAAGCGGTGGAAAGGGAATCAGGTTAAACACCATGAGAATAACATTGACCTGTATAAACATACCTAGGAAAGTTAGGACTTGTCCGTTACCGTTTATGAATGCGTGAAGCAATAATGAGCCAATCACGGCAAGTAGAAAATTGGTTAGCGGCCCAGCTATTCCGACAATCGCTGAACCATAATCCCCGAATTTTAAACGCTCCGGGTTATATGGTACTGGTTTAGCTGCCATTATAGGAGGGACATGTACAAGCACAAGTACCAAGGGTAGGACTATCGTCGTCATAAGGTCTATATGTTTTAAAGGATTTAGGGTTAGCCTGCCCATATCTGCCGCGGTAGTGTCGCCAAGTGCCCTAGCGGCCACGCCGTGCATAATCTCATGGAGAATCATACTAATCAGCAACGCAATGATAAAATATGCAATTTCCGTAGACGTTAGACTGCCAAACATGGTTTTTAGTATACCCTAGAAAAACAATTCGGATTGACTATATATCTTTGTTTAAGATAGAATGACTGGTGAATTTGAGGTAAACCATGCAAAAATGCGATTTAACAGGTAAGAGTAAGCAATACGGTAATAATGTTAGTATTTCCCAACGCCATACTAAACGAGTCTGGAAGCCCAATCTACAAACCAAAACCGTTACCATTAACGGCAAAAAAGCCACTATGAAACTTAGCACTCAGGCAATCAGAACCCTAAAGAAAAAAAACCTTATCAAGGTTTAATCGGTTTGCAGTATCACTAGCTGAGCCACATCACTAAGATCAGCTGCCTTAATCCTCAGCTTCGCAACCGTTTCTTTAGGTTCCATAGATAATTCACTCAATACCTGATTTAAGGACAGCTGAGGAACAGGATATTTAATACTACCATTATCGTAATGAGTTGGAATTATTAGTTTGGGCTCGAGTTCTTTAATAACAGTCAATGCACCTTTCGGGTCCAAAGTATAGCCATGACCGCCAACCGGGATTACAATCACATCGATAATTCCGATCGCCTCAAGCTGATCATCGTTAAAATGCGGATAGACATGACCGGTTACTAACAAGCTAATGTCACCTGCTGACACTTTGTACATGGTTGCATTGTGTGCGTTTACTGAGTCGATGTGAGACCGCGCAGCAATGCCTTTAATGGATATATCGGATATTTCGTATTCGCCGGGACTATCGATAAATAATCTAGTATCTACTCCTGTTACATTAACTCTCTGTGTAGTGAATAGTGCAACGTCACCATTTTTCAAAACTGATTTTTTACCTAGTTCAGAAAGATTATCATCAAACACCAATCGTGTGTTTTTATAACCCAGGCTAATGCAGTTTGCTCCGTAAAATTGTATATCCATATCCTCCTCTTTCCATTATTGAGTTTTAATTAACCCCTGTCTATCTAATAAAACTTGATTTTTAGAACTTAGTATCCTGGAAACGAAACGGTCTCGAATTTGGCTACGGTATTTAAAATCGTCTAGCTTCATAACAGTATAATTAATTTCCCGGCCTTCATCTTCTTCCAGTGAAGCAATATACTTACTGACTGCGTTTCTATTCACGTTGCCCACTATTAACACGTCAACTGGGGCTGAGTTATCACTGGTGAATAAACCGCTTAGCAAAACCAGCTCAACATGTCCTAAGGCTTTAAACTCCTCTTCAACGCCAGCCTCTACATCTTGATTAGTGCTTTTGGTCGTTGCTTTTTGCACACCAAATATGGTCAATAGCGGTTCGTAGTATTCATATTTCTGGTTAACTTCGTAATAAAGCTTATTGTTAATATTATCCGAAGTTATTATTCCTTCGTTTAATAAGTTTGATAGCTCCCTCCGTACGGAATTAATTTGTTCGCCTATTTTGCGGGTTATCTCCCTGACATAAAATGCCCGACTAGGATTACCATAAAACAGTTTTAGCAATTTTACCCTAGTCTTGGAACCAAAGAGTTGTTCGATCATAGTTATTATTGTAGCAGCACTTCTTCATTCAGTAATGTTTTTATTCAAAAATGATGTTATTAATTCATCTATTTGTTTATAGTTAACCGGGGTAGTAAACCAATGAATACTCTTGTTACGTTTAAACCAGGTCTGTTGTCGTTTTGCTAGATTAAGTGTGTCTTTAATTATACGTTCACGTGTAAGCTTTAGCGACTGCTGATTTTCAAAATATAATTTCCATTCATGATACCCAATGCCTTTTAACGCTTCACAATCCCAGCCATAATCACTAACTAGATTACTGACTTCGGCCTCAAGTCCTTTTTCTAACATAGAATCGACTCGTCGACTGATAGCATTTGATAATTCAGCCCTGGTCATTGTTATGCCGATTACTAACGAATTACGTCTCAATCTACTTTGGCTAGCAATGCCTCCATTAGTTTCTATCAACCTGATAACTTTTCGTTTATTACGCTTATCGATTAAGGATAGATCAAGTCGTTTTTTTAGTGCCAGAGTATGTAATTGGCCAAGCGACATTGCGTTTAGTTGTCTGCGTTCATTTATGTCGGCCGGCGGTAGGAAGCTGTAATTATACAACAATGCATCAACATACAATCCGCTTCCCCCGACTATCAAGGGCAGCTTTCCATTTAGATAAAGTTTATTTATAGTTGTCTCCGCTAAATGCTTATACTCCGCCGCTGAAAAATTTTCATCAGGATCAATAATATCGATCAAGTGGTGTGGAATTTGACTCCTGATTTTTAATGACGGCTTGGCGGTTCCGATATCCAATCTTCTACGAACCAACCACGAATCGGCGCTTACTATCTCCCCTCCAAATTTTTTGGCCAATCTAACGGCCAATTGACTCTTACCGGTCGCCGTAGGACCAACGATTGCTATAAGCGGCTTGTTCACTTCTCCTTCGGCCACCATATTAAACTTTCTATCGGCGCTCTAAAACCGCTTATATATATGCCGTCTTTCTCTAGAGCTTTCCGATGACCCTTTCTACCTCCAGGGTAACCACTACCCAAATAACCGCTCTTATTGACAACCCTTTGCCAAGGTAACGATGTATCTCCGAAATGGGCTATACCTCCGACTATTCTTGCCGCCCCGGGATTACCGGCCAGAGCGGCTATTTGACCATAAGTCATCAACCTACCCCTGGGAATTGATTTAACTATAGTAATAACCTCGGACTTAAAACTCAATCGTTGATTCATGGTTAAAGAGATGAATGGGTTACTCTGGATCTGGCTTCATTCGCAACGGTTTTTAAAAAATTATCGATCGATAACGTCTCTTTTCGATCTTGAACTAACATATCTGAACGAATACGAGGTATTACTTCCCCGCTGGCTAATTCCTTAGGCCCTATTACTAAAATATAGGGTATTTTCATCAATTCTGCATTACGGATTCGTTTACCCACTGATTCGTTATCATTATCAATAGCAATCCGTAGGTCCAGCTTTTTGGCCTCTGTAACTATCTCTTCTGCATACTGCAAAACGGCTTCTTCTTGATTTAAGGTAATCAAACGGATTTGTTCCGGTGATAACCATACAGGAAACTTACCACCGGTGTGTTCTATATAGACACTTAAAAAGCGCTCGATGGACCCCAGTATTGCTTTGTGAATCATAACCGGACGTTTAAGAGTTCCGTCATTGTCTGTGTAAACCAGTTTAAATCGTTCCGGCTGAACATAATCAAGCTGGATCGTAGCACACTGCCATTTCCGACCAAGGCCGTCACGTACATGAATATCAATCTTCGGACCGTAAAAGGCTGCCTCCCCCTTTACTACCTTATATTCAAGTTTTTCTTCCTTGGCAATATTCTCAATCGTCTTCTCGGCATCTTCCCAGAGCTTTCTATCCCCAAAATACTGATTACTATCATCTCTAAAAGACAGGTCGACTATAAGCGGCATATCTAAAACCGTATACATCTGCTTAACCATGCCAATGATTGATCTGAACTCATCTTTAATCTGGTCGGGTCTGACAAAAGCGTGAGAGTCGTCCTGGGTTAATGATCTTACCCTGGATAAACCATGTAGCTCGCCGCTCTTCTCGTCCCGATACATTGTCGTTGTCTCCATATAACGTTGTGGCATATCCCTATAACTTCGCGGTCTGGAAGCAAAGATTTGAATTACGTGCGGACAGTTCATGGGCTTTAACATAAAGTTATCGTCAGACTCGACACTTTTGACTTCAAATCTTTCAGGATACTTTTCATAGTGTCCTGACTTTTTATACAAATCTATCTTGGTTATGTGAGGAGACCATACTTGCTCATACCCGCCAGCCTTTTGTAATTCTTCAGAAAAAGACAATAACTGATTGCGCAGTACAGTTCCCCTGGGAGTAAATAGGGGTAATCCCGCGCCGACCAGGTCGGATATTAAAAACAGGTCTAACTCTTGTCCTAATTTACGGTGATCGTTTTCTCGTGCCTTGTCTATATTTTTCAAGTATGTCTTTAATTCGTTCTCACTTGAAAAAGCTACTCCGTATACTCTTTGTAGCTGATCTTTATGAATATCTCCTCTCCAATAGGCCCCACTTACTCTTAAGAGCTTAAAAGCACCGACTTTACTGGTTGAAGCGACATGTGGTCCTTTACAAAGGTCCACGAAGTTTCCGGTTTTATAAAAAGACACCTTATTGATTTTACTGTCCTCGGTTATGTCTAGACCCATCTCTTCAGGATTTAAGTCTCTTGCAACAGTAGTACCTGTTCGTCTTAGATCATTGAGTAGCTCTTCTTTGTAGGGCTGGTGATTGTCTTTGGCCCATTGAACAGCATCGTCAATGGACATATCGAACTGTTCAAATCTAATGTCCTTTTTAATAAGTTCCTGCATACCAGACTCTATCTGATGCAGATCATCTTCGGTCAAAGTATAGTCCGGTATCTTAATATCATAATAAAACCCATCTTCTGTAGTTGGGCCTACTCCAAACTGTGCTTGAGGCCATATCTTTTGGATTGTAGCAGCTAATATGTGTGCCAGACTATGTCTAGATGGGACCAAATCAATCTCTTGCATATGTGTAACTGTAGCAATTTCAATCTGCAAATAAAAGCGGTTGAATGATCTCGCAACTTCATTCAACCGCTCAGCTCAATGTTTTGAGGGGAAAACAATCTCGTCAAAACTTCACCTGTGAAGCTATCATAGCAAGGATAGTATTATATGGCTAGTATATATTTGCTGTATTTTACACATTCAACGATGTGGATAAGTCAACCTTGGTTATATCATATATGGGTTTAGTTTATAAAACTAGTAAATATAAATATAGCTCCGTTAAAAGGAGCTTGGTGGGCGATATAGGACTCGAACCTATGGACCTCTCCCACGTCAAGGGAGCGCTCTAGCCAACTGAGCTAATCGCCCTTTTTTAGCTATAAATCTTAAAAAGAATATCATTCATATATATAAAAACCAAGTAGTTCGCCACTTGACATAGCTCATAACATTAGCTAACATTACCCAGGTTAAATGAGGCAACAGGAGTTTTGAGTACCGTTAAGGTAAGTGTGCTTGGATCATTTCAATTATTTTATGAAGATTTAGGCTCCAAGCCGACAAATCGTATAAGAAGACCTAGATAAAAATAGTCAATAAGCTATTAAAAGAACCGTATTTTTTACGGTTCTTTTAATTATGTCCCCAAATTTCAACTGTTTATGCACTAGAGTTTTTTATTGCTCTATGTCAATATATTGATATGGTTTGTATATATTGTTCCGGGAAAACGTCAGTAATCAACTCCCGATCGAAAAAAAAGCTTAATCAGACTTGGAGAAGACGGCTATGCCCTAACTGTAAAGCTGTGTTTAGTACTCTGGAGCAGCCAATCCTGTCTCAGACCTGGTCTGTAAAATACCCGTCTGGCAAAATTACCGAGTTTACAAGAGAAAAACTATTCTTAAGTATTTATGAAAGTTTAAAGCATAGACAATCGTCAATCCAAGATGCCAAAAATCTGGCGGATACGGTGATAATCAGGCTAAGGCCGATTGCCAAAACAGGAATTATTGATTCCCGGGTGATAAGAGATGTTGTAATCGTTAGTTTAAGCAGATTTGATAAGGCAGCCAGTACCCACTATGATTCTTTCCATTAACAAGCTTGAAAAACAATCTAGTTGGGATCGGCATCCGTACTGATAATATTCCCCTTTTCCATAATCACCGCCTTTTCTGTAACGTCAAATTTACTAAGATAACGTTTGAATATTAACCTGGTCTGGGAATTAAAGGCCGCCAATGACGCAAATATGATACTGGTGATAGGGGTTACTATCCATTGAGCTACCATGAGGGCAGAACGGTGACGCTTGTACCTTGGCGGTCTCGGTGGCAAGGTTACCATACAAACATAAACCGTTGCCAACAAGCCGACTAAACCTATCATTTGAATTCGGCTTACAATTAACGGAACCTCGTTAGCCGCAAAACTCTGGGGACTAATTAGAGGTGGGATGAAAGCTGCACCGAATACCAGAATGGTTCCGGTTGCCCATGTAACATGACCCTCTAAAAGATTAAAAAACTTGGCTATTAAATCCGTTTTAGGAATCGAATTCTTGTGAAAAAAACCCTTATCTGCGACATAGGCAACGTCCGAAGCTCCGTATGTCCACCGACGTAACTGAATAAACTGCGCTTTAATAGTTTTAATATACGTATCAGCAAGTACGGCATCCTGGTATACAGGAATACTTAATGGATAAACTCGGTAATCGCCATTGAAATGAAAATAACTGCGCCAAAAATGGTGTCCATCCTCAACAATTGTTCTAACACTCCAAAAATCCATATCTATCAAAGCTTGCATGGATTGGGCGTGAGCCGAAAAATTACGAACTCGATGCGGCCTTGTGGTACCTACGATGTAGAATAAAGTATTGCCTGTAGCTATTACTCGCATCATAGTCGGTGCATCCCAAATATTATTAGTAAACATGGGTAAAGGCTGATAGGATGCCCGTATAGGATCTGGAACCAGGCAGTATGCATAGCTAACTGCTAGGAAGTAGCGTTCGTCCGGACGATTATCTGAATCGAGTGTTGTAACTATGACTTTCCTCGGATCTATATTCTTTTCTTTCAGATATGTTTTCAGTCGACGCCCCGCGTAGGTAATATTGGCCCCTTTACCGATAACTTCACCGGGGATTTTCGCTGGGTGCTTTACGGCAAACATATTAAGAAAGTAGTTCTTATAATCTTCTACTAAACTCAAAACCCGTTCTTCTGTCTTTTTGCCTGCTCTTCCTTCATAAGCTAGAATCAGAATCAACTTAGAGTTATCATGTTGTCCGTTAATAATTGACCTTATTGTAGGTTCTAGAATCTCACGACTTTCGTTAACCGTAGCAATAATCACGGCATGAATTAGCTCTGACGGTTTATAGGGATTTGATGTTGTCTTCTTTCTTTCGATATTTCTCACATGCCAGTCGGGACGCTTAACCCCATCACCGGATTGTATTTGTTGATGCTCTACATCAGAAACTAAAGCCTTCCAATCCAGTTTGATATCCCTTTTCATTATTCTATAACCTTTAAGGCCGGCTATACTAAATCCTAAGGACCGGACAAAATATATTACGAGATAGGCTAGAATAAATACCACCGAGGCAGTTATATTAATAAGACTTAGAATGATTGGCATTAATAACAACAGCCAGCTAAGAGCACCTGGGAGTATTTCAAAAAACCTGTAGTGGCCGTGACGGTCCTTTTCAAAAGGTATTTCTAGGTCTTTCATAGATTAATGCAAGGTTAGCAGTGAGTTGCTGACAATAATATCCAGTATGGTTAATATAATTCCAGCTGAAATGACTCCTATGGATAGATTTCGGTTAATACTATATGTACGGACGCTCAAGGATACACTGATAATAAGAATTAGCAAAGCAAAGATACCGAAACTAATTATTTCACTAATACTCCCCGTCTGAAATGCGCTTACACCCAAATTAGAACGATATTGTGTTATATAGCTGTTATTGTGTGAGGTTGAGATACGTAAAAACACAAATATGGCAGTAAACAAGGCCAAAAATACATTAGTTGTCAACAAAAGCAACACGAAATGATCACGAAAATAAGTTCTAGGAGTAGCCATATAACTAGACTATATTGTAACAGCTTTTGCTATAATTACGGATAATTTAATGCCACCTTAGCTCAGTTGGTAGAGCAACACATTCGTAACGTGTAGGTCGTCGGTTCGATTCCGACAGGTGGCTCCAGCTGCGGGTGTAGTATAGCGGCAATATATAGCCTTCCCAAGGCTGAGACAGGGGTTCGACTCCCCTCACCCGCACCACAATACATAGAAACATGTAAGAGTTATCTCTTTTGCCATATAGTTTAAAACTATAAATTAGCCGATTTATTAGGCAATTCAGAAAAGCTTGTTAATTGAGAAAATTAAATAATACTAAGATTGGTTTAGGTTTAAGAAATGCCTCAAGTATACATATAAATGTAAAACCGGACCATAACTTAAGGCTAAAGGTAATGATCGAAATTTAAAGTTTAAAATATCTTATGAAAATACACCTTGACAGAAAAAATCATGCTCTGTTGTTAAACCGATTGTTTATATATAACCCATATTCTGGTATTATTGCGGCTGTTATATATAAGGGCTCGTAGTGAAGAGGCTTATCACGCCTCCCTGTCACGGAGGAGATCGCCGGTTCGAATCCGGTCGGGCCCGCCATTTGAAATAATACCCAATTATGGTATTTATTATTTTATGTCAGACTTCGCTTCATTTTGGGAGGCAAAGCACAACAAGCTCCTAGATGGCTACACAGACGAGTCAGGGGCTTATGCGGAGCATTTCGGCCTGCTTGCAATAGAGATTGCCAATCGATTACTAGCAGAGGGCAGACTACCGAATATTCTAACCCTAACCGGCGTTAAAATAGACAGTATAAATACCAAGACTTTGGTGCCGCTTGCGTACGGCGGCAGTGTTCGCTGGGGCGGCCATACTGTTTGTGTAGCGAACGGCCTTGTATATGACCCTATATTAGAAAGTCCAGAACCTTGGGAAACTTACGCCCTAAAAACATTCGGCGAACCCATACTGTCAAAAGATGCCTACTGGTCAATTGAAGCAAAATAGTTCCATATCTATAAAGCCACGGTCCGCCATATTGCTTATGTTTAAGCCACACCAAGGAGTGGCATTTTATTAATACGCGATATGACCAAGTTCAGATAGATAGGCGCCACTTCTAGAATACAATTAAGCTTCTAGGAGATAGGCGATGAGACACACTGGAGTACGGACCCGAACTGGTGTGGTGGTACCAGGACTAAACAGCATTAAA
>JAJZAD010000004.1 GCA_021799575.1 bacterium
TTCAGAATGCTGCCGGCCAGACTCTGCTCAATGCCAACACTACGGGTAATAACGTCAGTATCGATACAATGGCTCCGCCATCAGGCCTATCACTAACCTATGCTTCTAATAGTAGCGGCAACTTAAGTGGAGCAGATAACTACTTTGTAGAAGTCACGGCTCTAAACAGTGCCGGTCAACAAACTCTACCCTCAAGCGAAGCCTTTATTACTCCTGCAAGCTTTACACCCATCTCAGCTCCGGCAGCTCCTACCTTAACCGACTCCACTACATCAGGTAGCCTAACCACTAACACTACCTATTACGTAGTAGTAACGGCTCTAACCAGCAACGGACAGACCTCTGCCAGCCCTGAGGCCTCACTCTCTACCGGCAGCGATACAGCTATTACTGCTTCCTGGAGTGCGGTTACCGGAGCTAGTTCATATAACGTCTACATCGGCACGTCCAGCGGGGGAGAGGATGATTACTTCAACACTACCTCTACCTCCTATACGCTAACCACTACTGCCGGCACTATTGCTAGTCCGCCAACAGTCAACTCTGCTACTACCAATACCAACTCCATTACTGCTTCCTGGAGTGCGGTTACCGGAGCTAGTTCATATAACGTCTACATCGGCACATCCAGCGGGGGAGAGAATGAATACTTCAACACTACCTCTACTTCCTATACGCTAACCACTACTGCCGGTACTGCCGCTAATACTCCTACCACTAATGCTACCGGATCCTTTGGTATCGGTACCACTACACCAAGTGCCAACCTAGACGTTAACGGCAATGCCTTAATCCAAGGCAATTCAACCAGTGCTTTATTAGTCCAAGACAGCAGCGGTGATACCATCCTAAACGTTGATAGTACTGACCAGGCATTAACCATTGACGGCACTAATAGCTCTAACTCCCAACTCTATGTTACTAACACCGGCTTTATGCCCCTGGTAGTTGCTTCTAACACCACCACTGATCTGGGGGGACCTTACTCCGTCGCCGTCTCAGGCTCCTACGCTTACGTGGCTAACTATAACGGTAGCTCCCTGACGATCTTTAATGTCTCTAACCCGTCTGCTCCCACCCTGGAATCCAAAACCACCACCGATCTGAGTTTTCCTAACTCCGTCGCCGTCTCAGGCAACTACGCTTACGTGACTAACTTTGGTAACGATTACCTGACAATCTTTAATGTCTCTAACCCGGCTGCCCCCACCCTGGAATCCTATACTACCACCGGTCTTAATACCCCTACCTCCGTCACTGTCTCCGGCTCCTACGCTTACGTAACTACCACTGAAGTCAGCACTCTGACGATCTTTAATGTCTCGAACCCGGCTTCTCCCACCCTGGAATCCAATACCACCACCGATCTGAATAATCCTCAATCCGTCGCCGTCTCCGGCTCCTACGCCTACGTAACTAACTCTAACGGCAACTCCCTGACAATCTTTAATGTCTCGAACCCGGCCTCTCTCACCCTGGAATCCAACACCACCACCGATCTGAACAATCCTCAATCCGTTGCCATCTCAGGCTCCTACGCTTACGTAACTAACAACTATGGCAGCTCCCTGACGATCTTTAATGTCTCGAACCCGGCTTCTCCCACCCTGGAATCCAACACCACCACCGATATGAATAGTCCTTACTCCGTAGCTATCTCAGGCAACTACGCTTACGTAACTAACTATAAAGGTAACTCCCTGACAATCTTTAATGTCTCTAACCCTGCCTCTCCCACCCTGGCATCCAATACCACCACCGATATGAGTGAACCTAACTCCGTCGCCGTCGCTGGCTCCTACGCTTACGTGACTAACGATGGTGACAACTCCCTGACGATTTTATATAACGGCAACGCTACCCAACCCGGTTATACGTCGATCAATCAGGCTCAAATAGCTAACGCTAATATATCTGCTAATTTAAGTGTAGCCAGCCCTAACAATAACCCGATCCTTAACATTAACCCAATGAGCAACAACATTAGCCTAGGCAGTAATACACCAATCCTGGAATCTAATACCACTACCGATATGAGTTATCCCTACTCCGTCGCCGTCTCCGGTAACTACGCCTACGTGGCTAACTATGGCGGCAACTCCCTGACGATCTTTAATATCTCGAACCCTACTGATCCCACTGTGGAATCCAACACCACCACCGATCTGAATAGTCCTGACTCTGTCGCCGTCTCAGGCAACTACGCTTATGTGGTTAACTCTAGCGGCGACTCCCTGACGATCTTTAATATCTCGAACCCTACTGCCCCCACTGTGGAATCCAACACCACCACTGATATGAACATTCCTTACTCTGTCGCCGTCTCAGGCAACTACGCCTACGTAACTAACACTTATATTAGTTCCCTGACGATCTTTAATATCTCGAACCCGGCCTCTCCCACCCTGGAATCCAATACCACTACCGATCTGAATTATCCTCAATCCGTCGCTGTTTCAGGCTCCTATGCTTACGTAACTAACTATAACGGCAACTCCCTGACGATCTTTAATATCTCGAGTCCTACTGCCCCCACTGTGGCGTCCAATACCACCACTGATATGAATAGTCCTTACTCCGTCGCCGTCTCCGGCTCCTATGCTTACGTAACTAACTATAACGGCGACTCCCTGACAATCTTTAATATCTCGAGTCCTACTGCCCCCACTGTGGCGTCCAATCCCACCACCGATCTGAATAGTCCTCAATCCGTCGCCGTCTCTGGCTCCTACGCCTACGTGACTAATAACAGTGGCGGCCTGACGATCTTTAATATCTCGAACCCGGCCTCTCCCACTGTGGAATCTAATACCACTACCGATTTGAGTTATCCTTACTCCGTCGCTGTCTCTGGCAACTACGCCTACGTGGCTAACGCTGGCGGTTCCCTGACGATCTTTAATATCTCCAATATGCCTACTGCAATTAACGTAAACGGCAATATGACCCTATCCGGCAGCTCGGTAATTCAGGGATATGGCGACGGCTTCATCTCAACTATATATAACCAATCTACAGATAGTGTTGCCGGGTCTCCTTCCACCAGTTCTGACGGTTTACTAATACAGCTAGGAACACTAGATGCTAATCGAACCAGCGGCAATACATTTATAGGCTTTGCGGATTCAACCGGTACCCTGGCCGGAGCAATAGTCGGCGGTACAAGTGCTGTAGCCTATGATACGACCGGCGCCGACTACTCGGAGTATTTCCTAGCCAGTAATCCTAATGATTTACCGACTGCCGGACAACTAGTGTCGTTAAGCGGGTCTAATAATTCGGTAACGCAAAGCAGTAATACCATACCGATCGGTGTAGTATCCACTAATCCTGGTTTTATTGGTAACGGGCCAATATGCCAATTAAGCAATACTAGCTGCCAGAGTAATTATGCCAAATCTAACGTTATTGTAGCTCTAACCGGTCAAGTTCCGGCCCAAGTCAGTGTGGCCAATGGAGCCATAGCGGTAGGTGATCCCATAACTTCATCGTCAATACCCGGAGTAGGTGAGTTAGCTACAGCCCCCGGCTATATAGTCGGCTATGCACTGACCGGTACTACTACTAACGGTACTATACAGGTATTGGTTGAACCCGGTTACTATAACCCTCTTAGCGGTACCAATTTGCAGGGCAGCAACGTAATCGTAAACAGCCTAAGCGTTAACGGAGCGATCAACGGACAGTTACTGAATATTAGCGGACTTGCAACCCTTAACGCATTAACCGTAGCCAATAATGCCAGTATTGGTACCGACTTGAGTGTAGGAGGAACCCTGACAGTTACAGGCATGACTCAACTAACCGATTTAACTGTTGCCGGACATATCATTACCTCGGGCAATACACCAACCATTACAGCGCTTCCGGCTGCCGGCACCAATGCTACCGCCACCATTATCGGTGACGATACTGCAGGTATGCTTACTATTACAACCGGTCAAGAGAGTACCGTAAACGGTAAAATCGTAGGGGAGAATCCGTCTATAGGCCAGTTGGTGACAGTCCAGTTCTCCGAAGCCTATACTAATCCACCTACCATAACCTTGACACCGGCAAATCAAAATGCTGCTCTAGCACAAGTCTACGTAGTAACATCTCCCGCTAACTTCAATCTTAATTCTGCCAGTATCAACAACTTGAAAGCCAATCAGACCTACGTCTTCTACTATCACGTAATGCAATAGATTAATATTTTATTGCATTCATGAAAAAAGCAACTAACTGTTTGAGATTGCAAAGGACTGATCAGTTTAACCCAATAAGTTTGCATCGAAGCTTACACCTGTAGAGTTTGATGAAATAGATAGGGAGAAACAAGCAATAAAATAATACTGGTATTATATGGCTATAACACAACAAAGAATCTGAAGTTTAAACTAGCAAATCCGACTTTTTAAATAGTTTTAGAATCCCAATCCGGCTAAATAGCTAAAGATATGATACATTCAAAAATCTGACCTTAATGCATTAAGATTAGTTATGAACATTTCTCTTAACTAATTCTTACGCCGTATAAAAAGGTGTGTTTAAATTTGAGGCTTTTATATGCTTAAGACTGCCCGATAATCTGTAGATGTCTATAACAAGGGGCGAATAAATATTTGCCGTAATATTATTTTCTGTGCTAATTAAGACCGGTTTCAGGAGGGATTTGTTAATAGTGTGTATTAATCCTGAATTCTTAAACCGAACAGCTTGGAACCACATCCTAAGTAAGGAAATAACACGTTCATTACAAGTGATCGACTAGATATATTTGCGTAAAGCCAACACCTTAGAGTAAACTATCGTCTATGATACAGGTAACCAGAAAAGACTCGAAAGAGTCTTTAGAGAATATGCTGCGCCGATTCAACCGCAAAGTTCAACAATCGGGAGTGCTGGCGGTAGTCAAGCAGAAACAATACTTTGAAAAGCCCATCAGTAAACGAGAACGTAGGGCTAAAGCCATTTTGCGCCAGGAACGTAAGGTTCAAAAAATCAAGCGGGTTAAACTGGGACAAAGATAAGTTGAACATGATTGAAGCGCAAATAGAACGGGACTTAAAGACTGCGCTTTTAAGTGGGGACCGTTTGCAAGCCGATACCTTAAGGGGTATAAAGAGCGCTCTTTTGTATGCCAAAGTGGAAAAGGGCAAAAGAGATTCGGGACTCAGCGAGGAAGAAGAAAGGACTGTATTGGCACGCGAAGTCAAGAAAAGGATAGAAAGTGCGGAGCTTTATGCTAAGGGCGGCAGTAAGGAACGCGCGGATACAGAGTTGAAGGAAAAAGCGATTATTGAGAAGTATCTGCCTAAACAACTTAGCGAATCCGAAGTTAAAGATATTATCGGTCAGGTTATTAGCGAATCGGGGGTAAACGATTTAAGTCAAATGGGACGGATTATCGGGTTAGTAAAACAGAAGACAGCCGGTAGTGCCGACGGGGCTTTAATAGCTAGATTAGTCAAGGAGGCTTTAAGCTAATGATCTTGTTAATGGGCCTTCCTGGAGCAGGTAAAGGTACTCAAGGCAAAATTATGGCCGACAAACATGGGATGCACCTGGTATCTATGGGTGACATTATCCGGATGTATGTTACCGGCGAACGGCGGTCTAGAATGCTGGCAGGCGAGTTATTGGACGACCAAGAGGTTATCGACTTACTTGGGCGAATATTAGACGGTATAGATAACAAGGATCTATGCGTTTTAGACGGTTTTCCGCGGACGATTGCTCAAGCGGAATGGTTGTTAGACAAGTCTAAACAGGATAAGTTCAGTATTAGCCACGTCATTCACTTAAGCGCTAGCGAAGATATTGTAAAGCAGAGACTGCACGCGCGCGGCAGATTGGATGACCAAGACAATGTAATTAATGAGCGGTTTAAAGAATATAAAGAACTCACTGAACCTCTTTTTGCCTGGTTTAAAGATCATAATATTGACGTTATAAATATCGATGCCGGGCGCAGTGTTGATCAGGTAAATGACGATGTAACAAACTCGTTGCATCTATAGCGGAAGTTTCTGAGCCGCTATGAATACACAGGTTAAGACTCGAACAGAGATTCTGGCGATGAGGGAAAGCGGAAAAATGCTCGCCACTATCCTAAGCGACCTAATCAAGTCGGTTGAAGTCGGAGTTTCTACCAAAGATATCGCTATCTTAGCAGCAAGAGAACTGAAATCTCTAGGCGCGGAAGCGCCATTTTTAGGTTATCAGGGTTTTCCGGACGTTATTTGCATATCGCTTAACGATGAAATCGTGCACGGCATACCAAGACCCGATAAAGTTATAAGAGAAGGCGACCTGGTCAGCTTGGACTTCGGAGTTAAGTGGCGTGGTATGATAACCGATAGCGCATTGACTTTGATCGTTGGCAACCCCAGGGATCCTCAACATCGACAATTGCTAAGCTATACCGAAGCTTCACTGCAAGAAGGAATAGCTGCGGTTCACGATGGTGTCCGAACCGGAGATATAGCCGCCGCGGTTGAGAGGGTATTAAAAAAACACGATTACGGCATCATTCGTGACCTTGTCGGGCACGGGGTCGGACACCAATTACACGAGGGCCCCAACATTCCCAATTACGGGCGGGCGAATACCGGACCCTGGCTAAAAGCCGGGATGACAATCGCGATCGAACCCATGGCTACTTTGGGCACATGGAAAATTAAGGTTGACCCTGACGGATGGACGGTTAGGAGTGCGGACGGATCTATGAGTGCCCATTTTGAACATACCGTACTAATAACCAAAGAAGGTGCGGAAGTACTGACGCTTCGTAATCAAAGCTGACCATTAGTCAAAGAAATATATCTGCTAAGGTCCGTCGTTTAAAGCGCTTTTAGCCGGCATACCCTAAAAAGTTATTTAATTTATCCCAACCGATCTAGCGATATAGTTTGTCAAATAGGAAACAATGGTCGGAATCCAAAACATATATCAGTTGCGGATGACGGGTTGGAATAGTTTGATGTGATACCAAAAACAAAAAGAACCTTAAGCCATCATACAAGTAAAGTTTTTATCCATTATTCTTGCCGAAGTTAAGGAGTTGGCGTTATACTTACCACAATGCATGAAACACAAAATCAATGCTTCGTAGGTTTAGATATAGGTACCAGTTATGTCCGTTGCGTAGTGGGTATGATTGAACCCGGTACGTCGGGTCATCTATCCATTATCGGACATGGGTCAGCCAAAAACAGCGGTATGCGTAAAGGTACGGTGGTACATATTGACGATGTTGCCAATGCAATCATTCAAGCGGTTACCGAGACTGAGCGTATCAGCGGTCAACGGATCCGCAAAGCTACCGTGAACGTTAACGGTTCCCATATGCTGGGTTTTAATTCCAGGGGCGTGATAGCCATAAGTGCAGCTAACCGGGAAATAACGGATGAGGACAGAATACGAGTGGAAGAAGCGGCGACGGTCGTATCATTGCCGGCCAATAGGGAAATTGTCCAGTTTTTTGCTAAAAGCTATTCTTTGGACGGCCAGACTAATATTAAGGATCCGGTAGGAATGCACGGTATTCGTTTGGAAGTAGATGCCCACATTGTGACCGCTGCCAGTCCGAACTTACGTAATCTGGCTCAGGCTTTGGAGAAGGCGGAAATTTCCCCGTCTAATTACACTGTTTCATCTTTAGCATCAGCCGAAGCGGTTTTAACAAGGCAACAAAAAGAGGCAGGGACATTAATTATGGATATCGGGTCGGGTACGACTAATCTAATTGTTGTTGAAGACGGAGAAATTCAACATGTTGCGGTGATACCGGTAGGAGGAACTAATCTGACAAATGATCTGGCCATCGGCCTTAAGACGGATTTGGACGTGGCGGAAAAGGTTAAATTGGAGCATGCTTCATTAATCGATGACGGCACTAAATCAACCATAAGTGTAAGGTTAAATAAACAAACATATCCTTTCGATTTTAGTGATGTTTTTCTGATCACGGAAGCGCGTATTGAAGAATTACTGGAACTGGTAGATAAAGAACTGACCAAAATCAAACGTTCACGCAAGCTACCGGGAGGAGTGGTACTAACCGGCGGCAGTGCCAGGTTACCAGGACTGGCCGAATTTACCAGAGACAAACTGCAATTACCGGCTCGAACCGGTAAGATTCAGAATGTCGGAGGCCTTGTCGACACGGTTGAGAGTCCTGAGTATTGTACAGTTGTCGGTTTGATGATATTGGATATGTTGTTACTACCAAGCACACAATTGCCGCAATCGGGTCTAAATCAGACCTTAAATATGGTAGACCGTCTTTTCAAACGCTTTAAGAAGACTTAAATTATTGAAAAAGAATAAAAAATAGTTGGTCTTTAATGCTGGTCACACAGCACATGAATAACTATTTATAACCCTAAACAGGGTAAATGGATTTGGATGTACACAATTTTTGTTGACCTGAGTATTAAGCAGGGTATACTTGAATTTAGAAATTAAAAGCTTAAGGAGAGACTGTTAATGGCACAGGTTGTCGAACCTGAAATTGAAACATTCGCGCAAATCAAAGTAGTCGGGGTTGGCGGTGCAGGCGGTGCCGCGATCAACAGAATGGTCGAGGCCGGGGTAGAAAATGTTGAGTTTATAGCCATTAACACCGACGCTCAGGCGCTGCATCATTCCAAAGCGAATAAAAAAGTCCATATCGGTAAGGATACCACCAGAGGCTTGGGTGCCGGAGCAGATCCCAAAGTGGGTGAAAAAGCCGCCGAAGAATCCATCGATGATATTAAAAAGGCTCTAGAGGGAGCGGATATGGTTTTTGTCACCATAGGTGCCGGTGGCGGAACCGGTAGTGGAGCGGGTCACGTGGTAGCCAAATTAGCTAAAGAGAACGGTTCTTTAGTAGTGGGATTTGCCACCAAACCGTTTGCCTTCGAAGGAGATAAAAGACGACGCAATGCCGAGGAAGCCATTGAAAAACTGCGTCAGGCCGTAGATACGGTAATTATTGTTCCGAACGACCGTTTACTGCAAACAATCGATCGTCAGACACCTCTGGTTGAAGCTTTTAAGGTAGCCGACGATGTTCTACGGCAAGGTGTTCAGGGCATATCTGATTTAATTACGGTTCACGGTTTAATCAATCTGGATTTTGCCGATGTTAAGGCGGTAATGAGCAATGCCGGAACGGCCTTAATGGGTATAGGTCGGGCAAGCGGCGACGAAAGGGCGATCAAGGCGGCTAAACAGGCTATCGAATCTCCGTTGCTTGAGGTATCGATCGACGGAGCTAGAGGTATTTTATTTAACGTTATAGGTGGAAACGACCTGGCAATGCACGAAATCAATTCTGCGGCTGAGGCAATCACCTCTGCCGCTGATCCTGACGCTAATATTATTTTCGGAGCTACCATTAACCCTGAAATTGCCGGCGAACTGATTATTACGGTTGTAGCCACCGGATTTGATGCAAGTTATTTTGCCCAACGTCCTCGGCCTGAAGCCGTGGGGTTAAAAGAGGGTAAAGGACTATTGGCGCCGGCGGATGAAGAAACTGCCATGAGTGAAATCGATACCGATCTTGATGACAATACGGAAAGTGATTTCGTTAGCGAATCACCTATGCCGAATATCTGGACAATTGACGAAGACAATGAAGAATCCGCTGAAAATCATAAACAGACCGCCCAAGAAGACGATAATCACAACCACGGTGAAGCGGTAGTGAGCAGCAAGCTAGAAGAAGATCTTGAAAAACCTTCATTCTTACGCTTGCGCCGCAAGAATCGCAAGCACAAAACAGAGAACAACGGCGAAGAGAAAAAAGATTAAATCGTAAATTATACAGCGTTTATGCTATTGCAAAGCGCTATAGATAGAGCTATATTGAAGGTATCAAGCGCTATATATAGGAATTAAATGATACATGCGCTAGCGTTCATTTAAAAACAAACAGTTCAAAAACAACCAGAAGCCTTGATTTAACAGATAAAGAACATATTTTGTAATCATCGGCTTTATCGGTTAAAGGCTATAATGGAGGTTAACGACAGATGCAGTGCAGTAAATGCCATAGCGAAGATATACGGGTTATCGAATCGCGAGATTCCGCCGATCGACAAGCAATCAGGCGTCGGAGAATGTGCAATAGTTGCGGCTATCGATTTACGACCTATGAGCGTATTGAACGACCACAGTTAATAGTTATTAAACACGACGGCACAAGACAGATGTTTAACCGGGAAAAATTATTGACCGGACTGTATAAAGCTTGCGAGAAGACTCCAGTCACTAGCGTACAGCTAGAGCAAATGGTAAGCGATATTGAAGATGCTCTATATGCCTGTGGCGACCAAGAAGTCAGTTCGGCTATGATAGGCGATATGGTAATGCAGCGACTAAGTTTGCTTAACGAGGTGGCTTATGTGCGTTTTGCGAGCGTATACCGTCGATTCAAAGATATCGCCGGCTTCGAAAAAGAACTAAGCCATATTCGCGAGCAAAACCGGTTGCAGAAAACCGCACACATCTAAAATTAAAATAAATACTTTGGATTGAATGTTCTCTTTGGCTTAACAATGAAGCATATTTTTGCAAGTCAAAGAGAGCTTTCAAAAGGCGCAATTTGACGCTTTTTGACAACTCCAATAAACACATTAAAATATTAAAAAAATTAAAAGTTTTCGGACTTTAGCTAAAAAATAAAAGCTTAATTTTTGGAGTAGCTTTTAGAAAAGTTCAATACTTTAAAGAAAAGGAAGGGTACAACAATGGGACAAGCAACCGACCTAGGGGTGGGGCGGATATTCACCCCAGCGAAAAGTAAGGCATACGATCAGTTAGAATGGGAGACTCGCCATTCGTTGCTTACTAATCAACAGACCAATGAGGTCGTATTCGAACAGGACAATATAGAGTTTCCAAAAGGCTGGTCTCAGAATGCCATTAACATCGTTGCACAAAAATATTTCAGTGGCACTCCCGGTACCAAGGGCAGGGAATATTCTCTGAAACAACTGATAGATCGTGTAGTTGATACGATTGTCCGTCAAGGTGTAAATGAGGGCTATTTTGATTCTGAAACCGCGACCGAAGATTTTCGCGAAGAGCTAAAGTACATATTGGCAACCCAGAGGGCGGCATTTAATTCACCGGTTTGGTTTAACATAGGAGTAGAAGGCCGTACTCAACAGGCTAGTGCCTGTTTTATTCTAGGTATTGAAGACACTATGCCTTCAATCCTCAACTGGTATGTCGAAGAGGGCATGATCTTTAAAGGCGGATCAGGTTCAGGCATTAACCTCAGTCCTTTAAGGTCAAGTATCGAACCCCTAGGCAAAAGTGCCGGTACGGCAAGCGGTCCCTTAAGTTTTATGCGCGGCGCGGATGCCAGTGCAGGTGCCATTAAAAGCGGCGGTAAAACCAGACGAGCGGCCAAAATGGTCATCTTGAATGTTGATCATCCTGATATCTACGACTTCATATGGTGCAAGGCTATAGAAGAACGCAAAGCACGTGATCTGCAAAATCTAGGTTGGGATATGAGTTTGGACGGAAAAGATAGTTTCTCGGTCCAGTATCAAAACGCCAATCTATCGGTGCGCGTAACCGATGAGTTTATGGAAGCAGTAGAGAACGACGAGGATTGGAATTTACGCGCGGTAACCACCGGTAAAACCTTGCGTACCGTTAAAGCTCGCGATCTTTTCCACCAGTTAGCGGAAGCCGCATGGGAATGCGCCGATCCCGGCATGCAATTCGATACGGTTATTAACCATTGGCACACTACACCTAAAGCTGGTCGGATTAACGGTTCTAATCCGTGTAGTGAATATATGCATTTGGACAATTCAGCATGTAATTTAGCCAGTATTAACCTGCTTAAGTTTTTAAAAGAAGACGGTACATTCATGATCGATGAATTCAAGCATGTGGTCGAAATAGTCTTTACCGCTCAGGAGATATTGGTGGGATATAGTTCCTACCCGACAGAAAAAATTGCTAAGAATGCCCGGGCTTACAGAGAATTAGGTATCGGTTATGCCAATCTGGGTGCCCTGTTAATGGCTCAAGGCTTACCTTACGATAGCGAAGAAGGAAGAGCACAGGCTGCGGCAATAACTGCCCTAATGACCGGTCATTCTTATGTGACTTCGGCTAAAATGGCTGCCAAGGTCGGCCCGTTTGCCGGTTTTAACAAAGATCGCGAAAGTATGATACGAGTCCTCAAGCAGCACCGGGCGGAAGTTTCTAAGATCAATGCCAGTTTAGTTAGCGAAGACTTGCTAAGTGCGGCCACGAATGCCTGGGATGAGGCTGTAGAGCTAGGTGAACGTTATGGGGTACGTAATTCCCAGGCTAGCTTGTTGGCACCGACAGGGACTATTGGTTTGATGATGGACTGTGACACAACCGGAATCGAACCGGATCTGGGACTGGTTAAGGTTAAAAAATTGGTTGGTGGCGGATATATGAGCATTGTCAACCAAACTGTTCCCAGGGCCCTAAAAGCCCTCGGATACAGAAAGACTCAGATTGCCGATATCGTTAACTATATTGATTCGGAAAAGACGATTGTCGGAGCGCCTCACCTTAAACCGGAACATTTACCTGTATTCGCTTGCTCTATGGGGGATAACTCCATCCACTATCTTGGACACGTAAAGATGATGGGGGCAGTTCAGCCATTTCTTTCCGGAGCAATCTCTAAAACGGTCAATATGCCAGAAGACGTAACTGTCGAGGACGTCGAGCAGTTGCATTTGGATGCTTGGAGGATGGGTCTTAAGGCGGTCGCTATTTACAGGGACAACTGTAAAGTGGCTCAACCTCTTTCCATGGCCAAACGAGAAGACGCTAGCGCTACTACTGATAACCAGGCTAAGGAAGGTGGCAAAATAATAATTACCGGACCGGCACGTCGCAAGTTACCTAAAATCAGGAACAGCCGTACCTATAAATTCCAAGTTTCCGACCTAGACGGTTACTTTACGGTTGGAGAGTACGAGGATGGCAAACCGGGAGAACTGTTTATTAATGTCAGTAAACAAGGCAGTACCTTACGCGGGCTTATGGATTCGTTTGCCATTTCAGTCAGTCTGGGTTTGCAATACGGTGTTCCGTTAAAGCATTATGTGAGAATTTTGCGCGGTACTACGTTTGCACCCTCCGGCATAACTGACGATAAACAAATCACCACAGCAAGTTCGATTACCGACTATATCTTAAGACGTTTAGCCTTAGACTACCTAAGTTTTGAAGATAGACTGGAACTGGGTTTGGCGGATATTACGGAATTGAAAACCTCAGACCAGCAAACTTCGTTGATCGGCGAATCGACGGTTCAAAATGAAGAAAAAGCAGTCGCTGAAACCGAGCCTAACATAGATACGACAATAACCGTAAAAGAAGACATTTCCATTAAGCAAGTCGTTACCGATCCAACAGCACCCCTATGCTATAACTGCGGTAATCAAACTCAGCGATCAGGTAGTTGTTACGTCTGTACAGCTTGCGGTAGTACTACAGGTTGTAGCTAGATTGGTGTAAACTAAAAGCACAATGAAAGTGCTAGTGCTTTATAGACCTAGATCTGAACATAGGCAGGCGGTTGAAGAATTCATCAGACGCTATAATGAATCATATACTGATTCATCGCTAGAAGTACTGGACGTCGATCAAAGAGACGGATCTGCTACTGCCAGCCTATACGACATTTTACAATACCCCGGGTTTTTAATACTGCGCGATGACGGAAGCGTTCTTCAAAGCTGGCAAGGCCCAGATAATATACCAAAAATCGAAGATGTCCACTACTATGTTACTTCCAGTATTTAATTAAAATGTTACAATAGTTGATGACAAATCCGTTTGTAGCAGTTATCACCTGCGATGGATCGGGAAGAAATACGTCTTCATGAAAGCGTAGATTAGAACCCGCCGGCTATAAGGGACCGTTATTCCCGAAAAGTAATTAAGTGCTTTTAAGGCCAAGCCTCAAAAGAAGTCGGATGGTACCGTCCCTGAAACTCTGGGATTCCGATAAGTTTTGAGGCTTATTTTTATTAAGGGGTTAAAAATGAAGTTTACCAAAGCCAGCCGACGTTCACCAAAAGAATATGAGGCCGAGCTTATTAAATACTGGATAGTTAACCGGATTTTCGAACGCTCAGTCGAGCAGCGTCCAAAAGAAAACTTATACGTTTTTTATGACGGCCCACCTTTTATAACGGGAGTTCCACACCACGGTACACTATTGTCCAGCGTAGTCAAGGATGCCGTTCCTAGATTTTGGACCATGAAGGGTAAACGTGTAGAAAGAGTGTGGGGCTGGGACTGTCATGGTTTACCTGCCGAAGTATTCACGGAAAGCAAGTTAGGGATTCGTGATAAAAGAGATATAGGTACTAAAATCAGCCTTGAGAACTATATTTTAACCTGTCGTGAAAACATGGTAGTGACAGGCAATTTATGGGAAGAAACTATCGAGCGCATAGGACGGTGGGTTAACTTTAAAGGGGCCTATAGAACGATGGATAAGGACTATATGGAATCCGTCTGGTGGGCCTTTAAACAGTTATATGATAAAGGTAAGATCTATGAAGGTGAGAAAGTTTTACTCTACTGCATACGTGATGCTACACCGATTTCCAAAGCCGAAGTGGCGCAGGATAATACCTACCAAGAAGATACCGATCCATCGGTCTATGTTAGGTTTAAACTGAAAAATAGTAATCTTTACTTACTGGCATGGACAACTACGCCGTGGACATTACCTGCCAATACTGCGCTTGCAGTTAATTCCAGATTGGATTACGCCGAGGTGGAAATTGGCGGAGAACGGCTAATAATCGCCAAAGCCTTACTGGATAAAGTGCTAACTAATGAAAAGCATGAGGTATTAGACTATAAAATTATCCGAAGCTTTAAAGGTACGGAATTAATCGGAAAGCAATACGAACCGTTATTTGAGAATTTGGGTGGCAATGCCCATAAGATATGGGATGCAGACTATGTTAGTGTTGACGAAGGTACCGGTATAGTTCATCTGGCACCCGCATATGGGGAAGAAGATTATGATTTGGCGCGGGCCAATAATATTCCACTTGTAGCTAACGTGGACGATTACGGTGTTTATACCTCAGGTGAGTGGGAAGGGATGAACGTTTGGGAAGCTAACCGGCTGATAGCGAGGACTTTGCACCACCGTGGCATAGTATGGCGGGTAGACTTTATTACTCACCAGTACCCGCATTGTCATCGGTGCGGTACGAAACTAATTTATCGCGCTCACCCCAGTTGGTTTATGGATATAAGTTCTCAAAAGTCCCAAATGCTCGAGCTAAATCGTAATATTTATTGGTTCCCCGAGCATATTAAGACCGGTCGGTTTATTAAAACAGTAGAAAGTGCTCCTGATTGGAATATTAGCCGGGATAGATTCTGGGCTACGGCAATGCCAGTCTGGAAAGGGGTGGACAGTGAAGGCAAGGAACATATAAAAGTTATCGGTAGTTATCAAGAGTTAAAAGAACTGTCCGGAATTGAACTGGAGGATTATCACCGCCCATGGATTGACGATGTTAGCTTTAATATTGACGGCGTTGAGTATAAGCGGATCGATAAAGTATTGGATTGTTGGTTTGAAAGCGGCAGCATGCCCTTCGCCCAATTTCATTATCCGTTTGAAAACAAAGAAAAATTTGAGCACAATTTTCCGGCAGACTTTGTATCGGAATATGTTGGTCAAGTCAGAGCATGGTTTTATTATTTACACGCTATCAGTACGGCCTTATTTGACACCCACGCCTTTAATAACGTTATTGTTACTGGGACTTTAGCAGGCAATGACGGCCGGAAGATGAGTAAAAGTTACGGTAACTTTACAGACCCTAATATTTTGATGGATCAATACAGCGCCGATGCACTTAGGTTTTTACTTCTTAGTTCGCCGGTGTTGAACGCGGAGGACTTTTCGCTGATGGATAAAGATGTGGCCGATGTTAGTCGTAAACTGTCTATGATCTGGAATATTTATGATTTCTTCAGCCTTTATGCCGATGTAGACGGATGGGAATGGGATGAAAACAGTACCGACAACTATCCTCCTGATTCAGACCATATTCTGGATCGTTGGATTATTTCTCGCGTACACGAGCTAAACCTGGTGATTGATTCCAGTATGCAAAGTTACGATATTCCCGGAGCGCTCAAAGAGGTACTGCCTTTTATCGATGATGTTTCAAATTGGTATGTCAGGCGCTCCCGCAAACGATTCTGGAAGACCGAAAACGATCTGGATAAGAATCAGGCGTATCAAACGCTGCATTATATTTTGTTACAGCTGTCGCTGTTATTAGCGCCCTTCATTCCGTTTCTAAGTGAAGAACTATATCGTAAACTCACCGGAGGGTTAAGCGTTCATTTATTGGATTGGCCTCAAGCCGGTTCAATTGATCATGATCTACTCGCGCAGATGAAATACGTAAGAGAAATAATTAACGAAGGTCTTCGGCAACGAGCAAGTGAAGGCATTAAAGTCAGACAACCTCTGCAATCAGTGAGTATCCCAACCAACGACGAAGTTAAATTAAGTGGAGTCTTACAATCAATCATAGCCGAAGAACTTAATGTTAAGGAGGTTAAAGAATTGGTATCGAAGAATTCGTCTACCCAGTTGTTAGCCGTTATGGATTTGCGACTTACTCCCGAGCTGAAAAAAGAAGGTATTGCCAGAGAAATAATTAGGAATGTTCAGAACGCGCGTAAAAATGCCGGTCTGAACGTCGATGACAGGATAGATCTGCAATTAGGGTCTACTGCGGAAGCGGTAAGACAGGCTTATACGACTAAGGAACTGGCTGAACTTATACAACACGAAACTTTAGCTTTAACTCTAAACCAGTTGGAATTAAGCAATGCTTATGCGGAAGCGGTCAATATAGATGGTGCTGAACTAGGTATTAAATTGAAGGTTGCCGGAACCTGATTCCATACCAAACTTAAAATTAAAACTCAAAAACTTCGTATCCGCCGGTTTCTATCTCTTTGACACTTGCACCTTATATCTGGTAGAATCTATCGGTACTTCTAAGTTTCTAAAAAGGTAATATCTCTATATGAAAAAGGCAGTGATTGTTGCCGGTTCAAAACAGTATCTTGTCTCTGAAGGCGACATTTTAGATGTTGAAAAACTTAAAGCCGATAAGAAGATAGAATTCGTTCCGCTTTTAGTAATTGATGGATTAAAAATTAGTGTTGGTAAGCCAGATGTAGCATCAGCTAAAGTACGCGCCGATATTTTAGAACCCGATAAACTCGGAGAGAAAAAGACCTCTATTCATTATAAAGCCAAAAAACGGGTTCATAGTGTGCACGGACACCGTCAACATCTGACAACTATTAAAATCACAAGTATTGCCTAAATATAGTTAACCAGTCTGAATTTTCTGATTGTGGATAAGTTCAGGGCAATATTTTTCATGATGTAAAAATACCAACTACTAAAACAGGTATTAATACAAAAAAAACAACTATTTTAAAACTTTCTTAGCTGAAAAATGGCTTAAATATCATATTTTAACAACATATATCTAACAAAAAATGCATTTTTATAAGACAAGTACGCATGCAAAAATTATTCAAAAAATCCTTGATTACACTTTAAACATGATAGATACTACTGTCATAGGATTGGATGGTCCCTGGCCTTGGGAGACTCGCACCAGTCCTAAGCCAACAAAAATTGGTAAAAACAACAAAATGCCTTATAACTAAAACAAAGGCACATAAAAACCATTTAAAACGTCTAACAAGACGGAAAAATGTAAAAAGGGGTGCTATATCGAAGCCAAAAGCTAGATATAAGCACCTCTTGTTTTATGGCCCCGGTTTTACCTTGAAGATAAAAAATGCTAATCTTAAAACTGAAATAAGAGAACTATGGGTCATATAATCGCAGTCATAAATCAAAAAGGTGGCGTTGGGAAGACTACAACAGTTATTAATTTAGCTGCTTTTTTAAAGAAACTAAGTTATTCAGTATTAGTTGTAGATATCGATCCGCAGGGCAACGCGACAAGCGGACTTGGCGTTGATAAACAGCACTTAAAGGGGTCTCTTAAGGAGTTATTGTTCGGGGAAAAAGCTCTTGACCAAGTTGTCTTAAATGCTGTTGACGGAATTAGTCTGCTACCAACTAACCAGGAATTAGCTGCTTCAGAAATAAGCTTAGTCAATGCTGATCAGCGTGAGTTTAGACTAAAGGAAGTAATTAATAGTTGTAATTACGACTATATTATAATTGACTGTCCGCCGTCTCTCAGTCTTTTGACGATCAACGCCCTAACTGCGGCAGACAGCGTTCTAATTCCGGTTCAAGCAGAATACTATGCTTTAGAAGGGTTAGGACAACTTCTGGAAGTAGTGCAATTAGTAAAAAGCGGGTTAAATCCGAATATTGAATTACTTGGTGTATTACTTACAATGTATGATAAACGCAACAGTTTATCTGAACAGGTGAAGAATGAAGTAAAAAACCATTTCGGTGACAAAGTATTTACAACAATTATTCCTCGAAATGTACGTTTGGCTGAGGCACCAAGTTACGGCAAACCCATTAGCTCATATGATAAATGGAGTAAGGGTGCGCGGGCTTATCTTAGCTTAGCTAGAGAGGTGCATAAACGAACAGCCTATTTATAAACTCCTTTAAACTTACGTCCAGTGTGCTATAGTTATGTTTAATAAAAGCTATGGCAGGTAAACAAAAACACGTATTAGGTAACGGCTTGGCATCTTTGATACCGACAAATATTGATCAAAGTATGCTCACTGAAACTATCGAAAAAGTTCATAAACTGGCTTTGGATGCAATCACACCGAATAAGGAACAACCTAGAAAATACTTTGAAGACAGCAGTCTAAAAGAATTAGCGGAATCAATTAAAGAACACGGTGTTTTGCAGCCGATAGTGGTGTCGCCCAAGGGAGACGGTAAATACCATCTCGTTGCCGGAGAAAGACGCTGGAGAGCGGCTAAAATAGCCGGACTCAAAACTATTCCGGCAATCATCCGGACGTTTAAAGAACTTGAAAGGCTGGAAGTTGCAATGGTTGAAAACGTTCAGCGGGTAGATTTGACACCTATAGAACAAGCCATTGGAATAGAGCGGCTACATCAGCAGTTCAGCATGACTTATGAGACTATAGCTAAAAAGCTAGGTAAAGCTATATCAACAGTGAACAATATTGCGAGGTTGCTTCAGCTGCCATCTGAAGCAATCGAAGCATTGAACACAAAAATTATTACAGAAGGACATGCGCGTGCCGTGCTGGCACTGAAAGATTTTCCCGAGCACCAAACTAAATTACTAAAGAACTGTATTAATGGATGGAGTGTCCGCCAGGCTGAGCGTTATGTAACATCAATTAAATCTGGAGTTAAAAACGACGATGAGGTCAAAGCCAGGGTCTCGTTAAGCACTCCGGAGACAAAGGTTTTGGGTAAACGGCTAGGTACTACGGTACATATCAGGAGAATGGCAAAAGGTGGTCGTCTAGAAATTACCTTTACGAGCGATGAGCAACTCATGCAAATATTAAAACGTATTCGTTAAAACTCTCGCTAAAACGCTTCAACTTTGGAAATAGGCAGTAACCTGAGCACCATTTGACCTATGACCTGATTGGTATTTATTGGTCCGAAGCGTGTCGAATCACAGGAGACCGAACGGTTATCTCCCATAACGAATAGTTGATGTGAGTTTAACTGAACCGTTTCATTAGTTAAATCATATGGGTGTATAGTGTGCGACTTATTGTAGCCTAATGTATTATCCGGCTGAAAACCTTTAGGGTGTTTCTTGTCGTAAATTGTAACGATTCCGTCTCTAATGACAACCTTGTCATTCGGCAATCCGATAACTCGTTTAATAAGCGTTTTAGTGGATGAAGGTTGCCCGCACACCGCTAAATTACTCTCATTAAAAACAATAATATCTCCCCGTTTGGGTACATATTGATGTCCGGTTATCATTGCCCAGGTTCTCGGCACTTTCCAGATAATCAGTTTATCCTGATTTTGGAGTGTCGGCTCCATACTGGTCCCGTCTACATCATATGATCGGAAGACATAACTGCTGAGAAGAATAGCTAACGCGATCGCAACTAATAAAATACCGACAATGGATAAAGCTTCTCGTAGTCTGGAAGGATTAGTGGTTTTGTCGCTGTAAACTTTGGTATTCTCGTCAGTAGCCTGACTATTACCGTGCCGCTTGAATTTTTTGATGTCCACGTTTTACAACTATACCACGCTCGGTTTTAGTAAATAAAAAAACTCTTCAAAAACTTAAGTTTATTATGTCGGAACACTTTTTGCCAGGTAGTTTTTAGGATTATTCAACCTTACGTAACTTTGTTATGTAGTACTATAGTAGGTTAGATGGACGATGTACTTAGGCGACTAAAGCCGACAAAAGGCTTTTCTTCTTTGGCTCATAATTCTCTGCTTATCGCACTTCCTTTAATTATCTTTGCTTTAGTGCGATTGAACGAAAGCCAGTTTACGCAACTGGCAATAGTATTAATTATTTTAAGTAAATGGCGGATTTTTGCCGTTCGGCCTAGATTTTGGCCAGCCAATATTCGTGCAAACTCGGTTGACTTAATGGTTGGTATATCGATCGTAGTGTTTATGACGCACGCATATAGCACATGGATTCAGCTTGGATGGGCAATTGCTTACGCGGTATGGTTAATTTATATAAAACCGGCAAACTTTAGTCTAATGGTTTCTTTTCAAGCCGGAATAGCTCAGTTGTGCGCTCTTAGCGCCGTCTATTTATTCTGGGATAATGGCCCCGTGTATGGACTAACAGTCCTTACGGGTTTAATTTGTTTTCTAACCGCCAGACATTTTTTTGATGCGTTTGATGAAAGCTACTCAAAACTACTGAGCTATTTATGGGGATATTTCGGAGCGGCTCTGGCGTGGATACTAAGTCATTGGTTGCTTTATTACAGCGTATTTTCGCAACCGACAGTGCTACTTACTGCTATCGGTTACGGTATAGGAGCACTCTATTATCTGGATCATAACGATAGACTAACTAAATCGTTAAGACGTCAACTTATAACTGTTATGCTATTAATAGTGGCAATTATCATTGTTTTCTCAGATTGGGGCAGTAAAGTTGTTTAGTCGTAAGTTAACTTTATTTGTATGAGTGATAATTTAAACGATCGAAAGTTCAATAGTATAAGTACCAAGGGCACTAAAGACCCAAAGACTATTACTATTACCATACCTAGATTGCCGCGTCCGAAAGTTGGACATCTGATCACAAAGGGAAGGGTACTGTTTTTAGTTCTAGTCTTAGCAATAGGACTAGGTGGAGGGATACTTGGGGGCTGGATCGAACATTCCAGCTACCAGGGGTCTATATATATCGCAAGTACTAACAACAACCAGATTCGAGTCAGCAATTTTAGTATGCTTATAAGCTCTATTGCCCAAAAACTAACTCCAAGCGTAGTTAGCATTAATGCCACTACTACCACTCAGGGTTCTAATTTCTTTGGTTTCACACAACCTATTCAATCCCAATCAGAGGGGACGGGGATTATTATATCCAGTAACGGTCTGGTTCTAACTAATCGACATGTAGTCCCGGCAGGCACCACATCAATCAGTGTTACTTTAAGTAATGGAACGGTACTTAATGATGTGTCTGTAGTGGGACGTACCTCTACTAGCGATAGTCTGGATATAGCAATCCTAAGAATTAATAACGCTCAAGGGCAGACACTGATACCGGCAACTTTAGGTGATTCTAGTCAAATGCGGGTCGGAGACGGGGTAGTAGCGATAGGTAATGCTCTTGGCCAATTTCAGAATACGGTTACCAGCGGAATAATTTCCGGTTTCGGACGCAATATTTCCGCCAGCTCAGGAGGGAGTATTTACGGTTTAACATCTACCAGCAGCGAGAATCTAACGGATATGTTTCAGACCGATGCGGCTATCAATGAAGGTAATTCGGGCGGTCCTTTAGTAAACCTTAACGGCCAGGTTATTGGAGTTAACACGGCTATAGCCAGCAATTCGGAAAACATCGGTTTCGCTATTCCGATTAACGAAGTTAAGGGCTTAATCAAAGAAGTTATTACCACCGGTAAGTTTGAGCGGCCATTATTGGGAGTGAGGTTTGAGTTGTTAACTCCAGCATTGGCTAAACAGTATAAACTTAAAGTGGATAATGGAGCGTACATTCCTAGAAATAACGGATCTACACCTTCAGTAGTAGCTGGCTCTGCCGCAGCCAAAGCCGGCATCAAACCGGGTGATGTTATCACGAAAGTTGACGGTACTCCAGTTAACCCGTTAAACGACTTAACGATGTTAATAGATCAGTATGAACCAGGAACTAAAGTTACCTTAACGGTTGTGCGCGGCTCGAAAACACTGACTATAGTAGCCACATTGGGCAGGATGTCTTCATAGCTAACTGTGAGGCCGTATCAGCTTGAAAACCTGCACAAAATCATTAGTTTTACTCAGTCGGTAACCGTGGCGTTCAGCTATTTCAGCTAAGGCAGGATGTTGCGGCGGTAAGGCTTCCGTGAGAATCCATATGGGCGGGTTGGCTAAATCTGTTTGCTGTCTGAATAATAATCTGTAAAGTTTAAGTCCATCGGCTCCTCCAAAAATGGCTGTCTTCGGCTCCCGCATTGCTTCCGGGTTTATTTGCCAGGTATTTGGTACGTAGGGCAGATTAGCCAAGATAATAGTCATACCTCCTTGCCAAACTTTCTCGGGCAGAGGTTTTAATAAATGTCCCTGAAAGAAACTTATGTAAGCCTGATAGCGTTCAGCATTAGTTTTAGCAACTTCCAGGCAGCGGCTAGATATGTCGGTGGCGAAGGCTTCTATGGCCGGATATTCGAGTTTCGCCGTAATGATCAATGCACCGGATCCGGTACCGATATCTATGACTTTAATAGCAAAATCGGTTTTGTTTAACAACGATTTTAGCTCTTCTATTATAGCTTCGCTCTCCGGGCGAGGTTCAAGAACATGATGATTAATTTGGAATTCTCGTCCGTAGAACTCTGTTTTGCCTCTGATATATGCTAGCGGTACGTGTTTAGACCGCTTTATAACCCGGAACTTAAATCGCTCTAGGTCAATCGGTTTTATTGCCATTTCAGGTTCAGCTAATAATTTGGCTCTAGCGATAGCGGTTGTGTCTTCTAATAGAACAAGTGAATCCAAGCGGTCAGTGACTATACCGTTTGAACGTAATTGATGCTGAGCCCACTTTAGAGCCTGCGAGACGTTCACCACTGTATGTTTTAAACTTCCTGTTTAATTAATTCAGATTCTGCCTTTTGTAGAGACTCGATTAAATCGTCTATTCCCCCGTCTAAAGCTCCGGTTAAGTTGCTTCGTGAATAACCTATTCTATGATCAGTAATTCGGTCTTGAGGAAAATTATAGGTACGAATTTTTTCACTCCGGTTTCCACTACCGATTAATTTACGCCTGGCCTCAGATAATTTAAGTTGTTCAGCTTCGATTTGACGCTGCAAAAGGCGGCTTCTTAGCACACTCATAGCCTTAGCGCGGTTTTTTATTTGCGATTTTTCATCCTGGTTCGAAACTACTATACCGGTAGGCAAGTGGGTAATTCTCACCGCCGAATCAGTAGTGTTGACACTCTGGCCGCCATGACCGCTACTGCGGTAGACATCAATCTTGAGATCTGAGGGATTAATCGCAATATCCGTTTCTTGAGCCTCTGGTAATACTGCTACGGTAGTAGTTGAAGTGTGTATTCTGCCCTGGCTTTCGGTAAGCGGTACGCGTTGTACTCTATGTACTCCCGCCTCAAACTTCAGGTTTTTATACGCATTGGGACCACGCACTGAATAAATCAGTTCCTTAAAACCACCTACTTGATTTGGGCTTTCACTGATAAGTTCTACTTTGTAACCATGATTTTCCGCCCAACGGCTATACATTCTAAATAAGTCTGCTGCAAACAAGCTCGATTCGTCGCCTCCTGCAGCCGCCCGAATCTCCATAATCACGTCGCGTCCATCATTCGGGTCTTTAGGTAATAGAGAAGCCCCTAGTTTGGCCTCTACATACCTTAGTTTCGGGGTAAGCTCTGTAATCTCGTCCTCAGCCATCGACTGAATGGCCTTATCTTGATTGCTTGTCAACTCTTTGGCATCATTTATTGCTTGAACCAGTTTTTTCTTCTGCTCGTATAGCGATACCAGTTCTAATAAATCGCTGCGCCGTTTAGCTAAAGACGGATATGAACTATCACTAAAGATATTGGGGTTCGTTAGCTTGCTGTCGATTTTCGCAAGCTCCTCTCTAATCTCTTCTTCTTGCCGATCCATAGTTTAATTTTACTCTAAGCGCTTGATAACGGAGGCTATCTGCCACCTTATCCATGATTATTGAGACCCTTGCTATCAGGAACTAGTCTTTTTCTCTTTTGCAACTATTCTTTCAGCCCGGCGTTTGGCTTGCTTTTTGACAGCGTTGGCACGTTGTGCGCGGGCATCCTGAGCAGCTTTCGCACGAGCCCTGAATTTATCTACACGACCTTCGATGTCTAAGATCTTTTCTTCTCCGGTGAAAAAGGGATGAGATGCCGAGCTGACATGAACTTTAATCAAGGGGTATTTATTACCATCTTCCCATGTTATCGTATCTTCACTGGTAGCAGTAGAACGGGTTAACAGGTGCCACCCGTTGTTTAAATCTTCGTAGACTACCAAGCGATAATTATCCGGATGTAGACCTTTTTTCATAACAGGCTATTAATATATCCTTTTACGACCATTTTAGCAATAGGTTGTTCGGGTAAATATTGTCGGCCGGATAATAACCCTAATTAGAGATTGCATAAATAGGAATTAATTGATATAGTGGCGCTCAAATTAACGTAACAGGCTGAAAGTGTAATGCGATTCTGTTCTTGAGCGGGATGCTTTATCTCCCAAGAAAATAGCCACCAGCCGAAGATTAACAATAGAATCGCTAGAAAGGTTAGGGCGATATGCCTTCGGACATAGATGTAAAGAACTTATTAGAGGCAGGTGCACATTTCGGTCATAAAACCAGTAGATGGAATCCTAAGATGGCACCGTACATTCATTCCAAGCGGGGCGGTATTCATATTATTGATCTGACAAAAACGGCATTGGCAATAGAAGATGCAATGCATTTTTTAAGCGATATCACTGCTTCGGGAAAGCAAGTCTTGATGGTGGGCACAAAACGTCAGGCAAGGGATATTATTAAACAAACTGCCATAAGCACTAAACAACCATATGTTACAGAGCGCTGGTTAAGCGGGCTTTTAACGAACTGGAACACTATAGGCGGGCGGGTTAAGCACCTAAAAGATCTTGAGTTACGAATGGAATCGGGTGAACTTGCCAGCCGCTACAGTAAACTTGAAGTTCAGCGATACCAGGAAGAAATCGACGAATTAAACCATAAATACGGGGGCATAAAAGATTTGCACGGCAGGCCTGGAGCACTCTATGTAGTGGATATTGTAACTGAGAATAATGCAGTACGCGAAGCCAATCGCCTAGGTATTCCGGTAGTGGCCATAGTTGACAGTAATGCCGATCCAACACTTGTTACTTACCCTATACCTGCCAACGACGATGCGATAAAAACTATAGATTTAATAACCGGCTTAGTGCGTCAGGCCATCGAAACAGGTATCAGTAAAAAAGATAAGGCTGTCTCTACTGCTAAAATTGAACATCGTAAGGAGAGCTAAACAGGATATGGCGATAGATATAGGACAAATTAAACGTCTTAAAGATCTCACCGGAGTCGGTTTAACCGATGCCAAAGCGGCGTTAGAATCTGCCGGGGGAGACTTTGATAAAGCTCTAAAAGAAATGCGGACAAAAGGTCTGACAAAGGCTGAAAAACGTGGCGAGAGGCAAGCAAGGGCGGGCATTATCGGTTCATATAATCACGATCAGAGAATCGGGGTTATCGTAGAAGTTAATTGTGAAACTGATTTTGTAGCCAGAAATGAGTTGTTTACTAACATGGTTAAGGACGTAGCTATGCATATAGCTGCCGCTAACCCGCAATATTTAAGCCGAGACGATGTACCCGCTGAAGATCTAAAGCAAGCCGAGGAAGAGATACGGCAAAGGGCTGAATTAGAGGGCAAGCCAAAGACCATAATTGATAAAATTGTATCCGGTCAGCTGGAAAAGTATTTTGCCGAACGTTGTTTACTGAGTCAACCGTTTATTAAGAATCCGGACATTACCGTTAGTGATTACGTTAAGGAACATAACGCCAGACTTGGTGAAAATATTGTAGTAAGACGATTTTACAGACTGGCTCTTGGTGAAACCGAGTAAACAGGACTATGATTAGGTTTAAGTTATGAACGCATCAAACCTCATATCGCGTACTCAAATGGTTTTTGAAGCGACCCTCGATCATTTAAGTGGAGAGCTTGCAAGGATGCGTACGGGACGAGCACATCCAAGCATGTTTGAAGAGGTAATAGTGGAAGCATATGGTACTAAAATGCCGCTAAATCAGGTGGCAAATATTACTGTTCCGGAAGCCCAACTCTTACAAATTACACCTTTCGACCCCAACAACTTGCAAGCAATCTCTAACGCGATCAGAAACAATCAAAGTTTGGGACTTAACCCGAGCGATGACGGTAGGGTAGTTAGAGTACAAATACCACCGTTAACCGAGGAAAGGCGTAAAGAATTAGCCAAACAGATCGGTGAGAAATTAGAGGAAGCGCAAATAAGGATGCGTAATGCGCGTCATGAAGCTTTTAAAGAACTTGATGCCGCAAAAAAAGATAAACAGATTAGTGAAGACGACGTTAAAAGAACCGAAAAAGCCATCGAAGACAACATGACTCTTTTCCGCAACCGAATGGAACAGGCCGCTAAGGCTAAAGAGAAAGAAATCTTAACTCTATAAATGTCAAATATAAAATTTAAATACTTAATAAATCAGATTAAATTCAGCCGTCTGTTTTATGTTAGCTAAGGTATAATTATCCTAATATGTCAGTTTTTGTTTTGATCGTCGGTTTGATTTTGTTTGTAGTCTTGCTTATAACGCATGAGCTAGGACATTTTTGGGTAGCTCGACGAAACGGAGTGGTCGCCGAGGAATTCGGTATCTTTTTCCCGCCAAGGCTTTTTAAAAAGAAAACCAAGAAAGGCTGGGTATTCTCAATAAACCTGTTGCCGTTAGGAGGATTTGTAAAGCTTAAAGGTGAGCATGACTCCGATACCGGACAGGGTAGTTTCGGCGCTGCTAGTACTTGGGTTAAAGCAAAAATTATGGTTGCCGGAGTAACGATTAATTTTCTGACGGCAGTCCTATTGCTAACTATTTTAGCTTGGACTGGATTACCACAACTTATACCGGGACAATTTAATGTCAAAAACGCTGGCCATATATCTAAACGGGAGTTGTTAGTCACCTTAGTCCAAGCGCATAGTCCGGCGGCAGCTGCGGGAATCGGCAATGAAAACCAAATCATAGCTTTCGGAAAATCCGGTCATCTTAAAACAGTTAATTCTATCAGTGAGCTGCAAAGTCTTACGAAACAGTATGCGGGTCAGAAAGTTGAAGTGGAATATGAAAATAACGGTACAGATATTACCAAGACCGTACAATTATTAACCAGTTCAGTAGTAAATGCCAGCTTAAAAACCAAAAACCCTAAAGGATATCTTGGTGTAGAGTTAGCCACACTATCGCTCGATCAATATAGTTGGTGGTCGGCACCGATTGAGGCTGTTGGTTTGACGCTACAAATAATCAAGCTTACATTTATCGGGTTAGGACATGCTTTGGTAGGTCTGGGACAGATGATTTCAGGGTTAGTCACCGGTAACACCCAAGCCAGACAACACGGACAAAAAGTAGCCTCTTCACAGGTAGCAGGTCCCGTCGGAATATTCTTCATCTTAAAGAACGGCAGTATATTGGGCTATCAGTATATGTTTTTTATTGTCGCGACTGTGGCCTTAGCTCTTGCCATTATGAATATCCTACCAATACCAGCACTGGATGGGGGTAGGTTATGGACTATGCTTATCAGCAGAGGAATGAGAAAAAAACTTAGCGCCTCTATAGAGGAGACTATTAATGCAATTGGAATGCTGATCATATTGGTGCTCATAGTGTTGATAACCCTAGTAGATGTCCATCGTTTTTTATAGGGTAAGTAATGAGCGGTAAACAAAAACACTTTTCACTGAAATCCAACAAAACCCAGCCTTGGCGGAAAATTCCCAAATGGCTGCTTCCTATCGTAGTTATCCTACTGGTTATTCTAATATATTTTATTGCTCAGTATGTAGCTAGCTTTATATTATCTTTATATGCACTTTCAAGGGGATGGAATGCCGCTACGGCCAATAATTGGCTAAACCAATCCATTACCGGCCAATTCTTCTTTATTTTAATTTTTGAGGGTTGTGGCGTGGGTCTGGTTTGGCTATTAATGCATCGCTACGGCAAATCATTAGCCACACTAGGTCTTAAGCGTCTTAGACTCAGAGACGGAGGGTATGCTTTACTGGCTTATCCAGTTTATTTAATTCTATTTATTATAGCCATTAAGATTGTTCAGGTAATCTTTCCGAGTTTTAACTTAAACCAGGGCCAGAATATTGGTTTTAATTCTGTTCACGGAGCTTATCAAATGACGTTGACTTTCTTTAGTCTGGTTGTTTTACCGCCTTTTGCCGAAGAACTGTTGTTTAGAGGCCTCCTATTCGAAGGATTAAAGAAGTCGATGCCGGTTATTTACGCCGGTTTATTGACCAGTGCATTATTTGCTGTTGCTCATTTACCTGAAGGTACTTCCGGTTTATTCTGGGTCGGAGCTATAGACGTGTTTATCCTTAGTTTGGTGTTGGTTTATCTAAAACAGAAGACTAAAAGTCTATGGCCCGGGATTTTTTTACACGCCTTTAAAAATCTGATTGCTTTTATAAGTTTGTTTCTACTAACGAATCGTTAGGGTACAATAGAGCAAAAGTCTGAGAACTAGCAAGAATAAACTATATGCGTTTAAGTAAAAATATAACTAAAACTATCAAGACCATTCCTGCTGACGAGCAGGCTACTAATGCCAAGCTGCTTATCCGGGCCGGCTATATCCATAAGGAGATGGCCGGAGCGTATTCTTACCTCCCTTTAGGGCTTAGAGTAATTGAAAACATAAAACAGATTGTAAGAGAAGAAATGGATGCGTTAGGCGCAAGCGAGTTACTGATGACATCGCTTCAAGCCAAGGAGACCTGGGAACCTACTAAGCGCTGGGATGATTCGGTTGTAGATATCTGGTTTAAAAGTCAACTGAAAAACGGAACCGAAATCGGTCTAGCCTGGAGTCACGAAGAGCCGTTAATGCTGATGGCTCAGCAATTAGTGCAAAGCTACCGTGATTTACCGATCAGTGTATACCAGTTTCAAACCAAATTTAGAAATGAATTACGGTCTAAAAGCGGCGTGATGCGGGGTAGGGAATTTATTATGAAAGACATGTACGCCTTTTCACGTAGCCAAGTAGAACTGGACCAATTCTATTCTGAAGCGCAACAAGCCTACTTAAAAGTATTTGATCGTATAGGTATAGGAGATTATACTTTCGTAACTTTCGCGTCAGGCGGTGCATTTACCCAGTTTAGTCATGAGTTTCAAACTGTGACTGCAAGCGGAGAGGATACTATTTATCTTGACCGGTCGAGGCGTTTGGCGGTCAATGAAGAAGTGTATAACGATGAAGTACTAAAGCAGCTTTCACTCAAAAAGGGACAATTAGAACGGGTGAAAGCGGCAGAGGTGGGTAATATCTTCAATTTCGGTAGCGTTAAAGGTGAACAGATGAATGTATATTTTACCGATGAGGCAGGAGAAAGACAACCTATCTTTTTAAGCTCGTACGGTATCGGCATAAGTCGTCTGATGGGAGTGATAGCAGAACACTTCAATGACGAACATGGTTTAGTTTGGCCGGTTCCGATTGCCCCCGCGAAGGTGTATCTGTTGGCGATAGGGGATAAAAAGACAATTAAAACCGCGGATAAGCTATATAATGTATTGACAGGGCATGGAGTTGCGGTAATATATGATGACCGTGACATTCGTCCCGGGGAAAAGTTTGCTGATGCAGACTTGATGGGAATACCCTGGCGAGTCGTAGTTAACGCTAAGTCGTCTACTGATGGATACTACGAGATCAAAGCCAGAACCGAAACTAGTCTTAAGAACGTACAGCTAAAAGCACTTTTGGATATAATTTTAACCTGATTTATGCACAAAGAGCAGCGTTAGACGGATTAGCATACTCTTAAAATAACTTTAGGAAAGGATAGAGAAAGCAGTATATGGTAGTGAAAAAAACCTTCCGCTTGACTAAAGAAGGCGTCAGCGAATTACAGCAAGAACTAGACAGTCTTATTG
The DNA here is from genome assembly GCA_021799575.1 of bacterium. GTDB lineage: Bacteria > Patescibacteriota > Saccharimonadia > Saccharimonadales > UBA4665 > JAJZWH01. The sequence continues at coordinate 30,473 of JAJZAD010000004.1, forward strand.
CCGAACGTGCCGAAATTGCCGAAAGTATTCGAACGGCTCGTGAATTCGGAGATCTGACAGAAAATAGCGAGTATCAGTCCGCAAGAGTTGCACAAGAGAGAAACGAGTTACGGATTTCCGAGATTGAACATATTTTGCAGAATGTCGAGCTCATTAAAACCACTCGCGGATCAGCCAAAATCCAGCTGGGATCAAGGGTTAAACTGCGGGGAGAAGACGGTACTATGAAAGACTTTCAAATTGTTGGCACGGTAGAAGCTGACCCATTAAACGGAAAAATTAGTGATGAATCCCCGATCGGTAAAGCTTTACTCGGAAAGCGCAAAGACGACGAAGTTGAGATTAAGACAGCGCTTGAAAATAGCATCTATAAAATAATAGCGGTCGATTAGGTTTTAAAAGCTTTTTATCACCTCCATAGCGAATCTAAGCTATACTATTAGTCGTTAAACCAAAAGAGAATATTTATATATGGCTACTATTGAAGAACTGCGCAAAGAAAGGCTACGTAAACTTGATGAACTAAAGAGGCTCGGGGTTAATCCCTATCCGGCTCAAGTTGAGCGGACACACATACTAAGAGAAGTTGTAGAGCATTTTTCGAAACTCGAGCATCAGACAGTTACGGTTGTAGGCCGGGCTATAAACTTGCGTAAATTGGGCAAGATAGCATTTATTGTCATAAGAGACCAATCGGGCCAATTGCAACTTTTGCTTAATAAATCGGAGCTTCAAGACTTCGATCCTGCGGATTCTCAAATCGGTTTCAGTCAGATACCGTTATTGGACAACGGTGACTTTTTACAAGCTACCGGGGAAGTAATTAAAAGCCAGACTGGCGAAATATCCGTTTCAGTCAAGCAGTTAAGACTCTTGACTAAGAGTTTGAGGCCGCTGCCTCTAGAAAGAGAAGGTTTTACCAATAAAGAGGAACGTTTAAGACGTCGTTACGTAGATATGAACGTTAATCATGAAGTACGCGAACGGTTTATTAGGCGTAGTCGCTTTTGGAAAAGTACGCGCGAATTTTTGGACAATAACGGATTTATTGAGATTAATGTACCGGTACTAGAGCATTCTACCGGTGGTGCTGATGCTAAACCCTTCATCACCCATATGGATGCTTTAAACGAAGATTTTTACCTGCGCATAAGTCATGAATTGCCTCTAAAACGCTTATTGGGAGCCGGTTTTGAGAAGGTCTACGACATTGGACCCAGATTTAGAAATGAGAATTATACCGAGGAGCATTTGCCGGAACACATAGCAATGGAATGGTATTGGGCATTCGCCGATTGGCGGGACGGAATGCGTTTGCAAACCGATATGTTCAGAAGCATTGCCCAGCAGACATTCGATACTCTTAAATTCAAAATTAATCAGTTTGAAGTCGACTTGGGACGTGAATGGGAACAACTGGACTATGCAGAGGTAATCGCTGAACATTATAATGGCCTCGACATTTTTAACTGCGACTTAGTACAAGTTAAGCAATTACTCGATAAATATCATCTGGAAGTGGAAAGAAGCGATAATAAAGCCAGAGGTATAGATAAGTTATGGAAGAATGTTCGCAAGGATCTTGCCGGTCCGCTTTGGCTGATTAATACCCCGACTTTTATCAGTCCTCTGGCGAAAACTAATCCAGATAACCCTAAAACCGTGCAGCGCTTCCAGGCAGTTATTGCCGGCACAGAAGTTAGCAACGGCTTCAGCGAATTAAACGATCCGCTTGAACAATACAACCGCTTCTTAGAACAGCAAACAATGCGTGCCAGTGGTGATGACGAAGCTATGATGATGGACATTGACTTTGTTGAAATGCTTGAATACGGCATGCCTCCAGCATGCGGATTAGGCTATAGTGAACGTCTGTTTTGGTTGCTCGAAGGTGTTAGTGCCAGGGAAGGCGTGCCCTTTCCGCAACTACGGCTGGAAATCGACCCGACCACAAAGAAACTTTATCCTGAAGCTAAGCTCTAACTTTTAAAATAGCATATGGTAGATATTGACGATAAATCATTCGAACGGCTTACCAGGGAAGCCTTAGCTAGTCTGACAGGAGTTCATGCCAAAAACATTTCAAACATAGCCATTATATATGCCGACATTCCTAGTAATGAACAGAGGCGACAGTTGAAGCTCAGGGATGATCAAACCTTATTTGGTCTATACGAGGGAGTACCACTACCATTTCGTCAAGGCCAAACTAAGCTTATACCTGATAAAATTACCCTATTTAAACTACCTCTATCTCAAGCGAGTGCCGACATAGAGCAACTCAAGGAAAATATTCGCCATACCCTATGGCATGAGATTGGACATTATTACGGCTTGGACCACGATCGTATCCATGAACTAGAGAGCAATAATTGAGGAAGAGCGTACCTTTGAGATAAAGCATATTGATCTTAACTGTACTGTATAGTTAGATATGTTTTACATTGAAGTAAGTTTTAAAAAGAAGACCTAATGAAACGTGCAGTTATCTTCGATTTCGACGGCACTATAGCCGATAGTTTTGCCACGGTGATTGCCATTGCCCATAAGCTTACCAGACGTCCACAGTTAGCAGATATTGAATACGTTAAAGTTATGCGCAACAAGCATATGGGGCTGAAGCACGCCGTATTGAGTTTAAACATACCGCGTTGGCATTTACCTTGGCTGGTTAGTAGGGGGAGGCGTATTATGAGCCAAAACATCCATGTCATACCGGTTTTTAGCGGCATAGGGGAGGTCTTAAAAAAACTTAACCAGGAGCATTACCAGCTTTTTATTGTGACCAGTAACAGTAAACGCAATGTTGAGCGTTTTTTAAGCGAAAAAGGTCTCCAGCCCTATTTTAAAAAGGTCTACGGAGGCGCCAGCTTGTTCGGCAAAGGACGGTTAATAAAAAAAGTCCTGAGTGATAATTCACTTAAACCGGATAGTGCTATCTACGTCGGTGATGAAGATAGGGATATTGTCATGGCACAACAGTATAACCTGCCGGTTATAGGGGTGACTTGGGGGTATAACAGCGAAGATCTGCTGCGCAAGCATCAACCTACTGACATAGTCAGAACACCTAATCAGCTTTTTGATGCGATACTCGCCCTAAACAATAACTCAAACCTAAAATAACTCCAGTTCAGGACATTTTATGTTTAGTTCAAACAGTAAATAGTCTCTTTCCTGTTACAATTAAATCTGAATTATGACGAATAATAGTAATCGCAACCGCACCTATCAGCGTTCCGTATATGAGCCGGGTCAAAAACAACCTTATAAAATTTCGCGTAGCAAAATCGAGCTGTATATGCAGTGTCAGCGTTGTTTTTGGCTTGATGCTCGCAAGCATATAGTCAGACCTTCCAGTCCTCCGTTTACAATTAACAAAGCTATTGACGAGTTATTTAAAAAAGAATTCGACCTTTACCGACACGAGGGTAAACCTCACCCTTTAATGACTGAATTTTCGGTAGATGCCATACCGATGCAACACGACAAACTGGACGTCTGGCGACAGAATTTTATCGGAGTGTCAGTACTGCATGAGCCTACTAATTTTTTGGTTTATGGAGCAATTGATGATCTGTGGGTCGGTTCCGATGGTAAAGTTATAGTGGTCGATTATAAGGCGACTGCTAAGGAGCAAGAAGTTAATATTGACAGCGAATGGCAGATTGGTTATAAGCGTCAGCTGGAAATTTACCAATGGCTGCTTAAAGGAAATGATTTAAAGGTAGCAAAAACCGGTTACTTTGTTTACACCAATGCCAATATAGGTGCAAACGGGTTCAATGATAAAATAGAATTTAAGACCAAACTGATACCCTATAAGGGTGATGATTCATGGGTAGAACCGACGCTGGTTAACATGAAAGCTTGTTTAGAAGACGATACAATTCCCGAAGTGGGTATGGCTGCTATGGGGGGACCATGTGAATATTGTGCCTATGCCCGGTCTAGGACCGAACTGACGCTGGAATCTATGAACATTCCCGTTAAGAAATCTTTGAAGATAACATAAAAGGGAATGAACCATGCTCGATATTAACTATATTCGTTCTAATCAAAAGATGGTTAGCGAAAAATCCGCTCAAAAAGGATACAAGGTAGATATTCCGGAACTAATCAGGCTCGATGATCTCAGGCGTAAACTACGGTCTCAAGTCGACAGTCTAAGGCAAGAACGCAATCAGCTAGCGCACTCGCTTAAAAATCAGCAACCCGATGCGGCGTCACAAGAAAAAGGTCGCGATCTCAAGCAACAACTGAGTAGCCTTGAGGACGATCTGAAAAAAATCGAGTCAGACTATATTAAGTTATTAAAAGCCGTTCCCAATATGCCACTCCCCGATGTTCCTATCGGTAGTAGCGAATCGGAGAACGTTATCGAAAAAACGGTCGGAGATAAACCTCACTTCGATTTTATTCCGCTCGCTCACCAGGATCTGGGGGATAAACTAGACTTAATAGATAAAATGCGGGCAGCTAAAATTTCGGGTAGCCGGTTTGCCTATCTTAAAGGTGATCTTGTACGTATGCAGTTTGCTATTATCGGATTTGTCATCGGAGAACTAACCAATTCCGAACTAATCGCAAAACTGATTAAAGACAACGGGCTTAAATTATCTAATAAACCTTTTTTACCTATTTTACCCCCGGCTTTACTCAAAACCGGACCTTATGAAGCTAGTGCCAGACTTAACGCTGAAGAAGTGACATATAAAATAGACCAGGACGATTTATGGCTTAACGCCAGCGCTGAACATACTCTTTGCACCATGTATATGAACGAAGTAATAGATGAACGGAACTTGCCGATCAGACTTTTAGGTTATTCTACCAGTTTCAGAAGAGAGGCCGGTAGCTACGGCAAAGATATTGAAGGGATTTTTCGTCTGCATCAGTTCGATAAACTGGAGATGGAGGTATTATCCGATCCGGATAGCGGGCTTGATGAACATAAGCTCTTAGTTGCCATTCAAGAGTATTTGGTAAGCAGTCTAGGGCTTAGCTATCAGTTGATTAATAAATGTACCGCCGATATAGGCAAACCAAATGCCCGGGGTGTAGATATCAATACCTGGTTTCCATCCCAGAACACATACCGTGAAACCCATACTGCCGATTACATGACAGATTATCAGACCCGTGATTTACGGATACGTCTTAAGACTCAGGATGGGTTATTGAAACCTATACATACCAACGATGCTACAGCCTTTGCTCTAGGTAGAATAATGGCCGCAATTGTTGAAAACTTTCAAGATAGCGAGGGGCATATAACTATTCCAACCGTTTTACGGCCTTTTATGGGCGGACAGACTAAAATATAAGTGTGTTTAAACGAGTTTAAATAACCTTGGCAATTAACTATTCCAAAACTATTTAGTACTAAGTTATAAATATTCCAAGCGAATAATATTAAATAGGTTTATTGATAGGTGTAGAATAAGTTTTAAGGTTATTATTGATAACGATTGCGTTCCTTAGACGTATCTTACCCGGAACTGGGTAGGGTATAATTATGGGGATCAAATTACTTTCTAAGTAAACACCGGAGAGCAATGCAAGCAGTATTTAAAAAAATTTTGGGTGACCCTCAAGCTAAAACCCTAAAGCGGATGCGCCGCAAGGTTAATGAAATTAACGCCTTGGCGGATAAGTATGCTAAGTTAAGCGACATTGATCTACGTGCACAGACCGATAAGTTAAAAAAGCGCTTAGCTAAGGAGACACTGGACGATATTTTACCTGATGCCTTTGCTATAGTGCGGGAAGCTGCCACGAGAACTTTAAAACAGCGTCATTTTGACGTGCAGTTGATAGGCGGGATAGTTTTGCATGAAGGCAAAGTGGCTGAAATGAAAACCGGAGAAGGTAAAACTTTGGTTGCTACCTTGCCTGTATATCTAAACGCCTTAACTGGAAAAGGTGTGCATGTAGTAACGGTCAACGACTATTTGGCTCAGCGTGATGCCGGCTGGATGGGGCAAATATATAACTTTTTAGGCTTAAATATCGGGGTGATCATGCCGGATCACTCCTTTATTTACGACCCGTCCTTTGAGAATAAGAGTCATGAAGACCCGAGAATGCGTCATCTGAAAGAAGTTTCTCGCCAGGAGGCTTATGGCGCGGACATTACTTATGGAACCAATAATGAGTTCGGCTTTGATTACCTTAGAGACAATATGGTTAGAGAAGTCGAGCAGTTAAGACAAAGGGAACTAAATTTCGCCATTGTCGACGAAGTGGACTCGATATTGATCGATGAAGCCAGAACTCCGTTGATCATCAGTGCTCCGAGCGTAACTAGCGGGACGGCCTATGCACAGTTTGCAAAAATTGTCAGACCGCTAAAAAAAGATGTGGATTACGAGACGGACGAAAAACGTAAACAGGTCATCTTGACCGATAAAGGCGTGGATAAGATGGAAAAAGCATTAGGTATTTCGAACCTGTATGCCAGTGAAAATATCCGTATTATCTATCATCTTCAAAAAGCGTTGCTTGCCCAAGCACTATATAAAAGAGACAAAGATTACGTAGTAAATAATGACGGCGAAGTAATAATCGTTGACGAATTTACCGGACGTTTACTCCATGGAAGACGGTATAACGAGGGTCTGCATCAAGCGATTGAGGCAAAGGAAGGGGTAGAAGTACAGGAAGAATCTACTACTCTGGCAACAATTACGTTTCAGAACTACTTTCGTCTCTATGATAAGTTGTCCGGAATGACCGGAACGGCAATGACCGAAGCCGAAGAATTTCACCAAATCTACAAACTGGACGTAGTTGAAATACCGACCAATAAGCCGATGATTAGAATAGATCGTCCGGATAGAATCTACCGCAGTGAAGAAGCTAAGTTTAAAGCAATTGTTAAAGAAGTACAGATGTTGCATGCTAAAGGCCAACCGGTGTTACTAGGGACTGCATCCATCGAAAAGAATGAAGTATTAAGTCGATTATTAAAGCGCGCCAACATTCCGCATCAAATGTTGAATGCTAAGAATAATGAGCGCGAGGCGGGAATTATTTCCAGAGCTGGTCAAAAAGGCGCTGTTACATTGGCTACGAATATTGCTGGCCGTGGTACCGATATTGTATTGGGTGATGGAGTAGTGGAACTCGGCGGATTATTTGTATTAGGGTCCGAACGACACGAGTCTCGACGGATAGACAACCAGTTGCGAGGACGATCAGGCCGACAAGGTGATCCGGGTGTCACGCAATTCTTTGTCAGTACGGAAGATGATCTGATGCGTATTTTTGGGGGTGAACGAATCGGAGCAGTGATGAACCGGTTAAGTAAAGACGATGATACTCCACTAGAGAATCGGATTATTTCTCGTTCTCTTGAAAAAGCTCAAGAGAGGGTAGAAGGTTATAACTTTGATCAACGTAAGAATGTTGTGCAATATGATGATGTAATGAACCGCCAGCGTAAAGCTGTGTACAGTATGCGCCGGGAAATTCTTAAAGCCTCGGATATCAGCAAGCGTATTAAACAATTAATCGAGGACGAAGTAAAGGCGATTGCCGACTCTCCGGATATCCTGAAAGAAAATTTTGATGAAGTGGTAAAAGAAGTGTTCCCGTTTGATGAGCCTACACTTGACAGACTGTTTGACACCGAAGCTGATAAATTTGGAGCAGTTTTATTAAGTGAGGCCAAAGAACTATATGCATCCCGGGAGTCTGCATTCGGTGAAGAATTTATGCGCCGGCTCGAGAGAGATGTTTACTTGCAGGTGCTTGACGACCAATGGATGCAACACCTCGAGAATATGGACCATCTTAGGGAGGGAATACATTGGATGGGCGTAGGGCAGCAAGATCCGTTAGTCGAATACAGGAGACAGGGCCAGGTACTTTTTGAAACCATGCAAGCGAATTTGAGGAACCTGATAGTCAAAATGTTATTCCATACATTTCCGGTGGATGTCGGTCAGCTGGATCAACGACCGGTTGAGACATCACTCACCCGCGCCGCCAGGAGCTCGATCGAGAATGCCGGACAGGTCATAAAAGGGCAAGAAGAATTTCATGAAGAAGATTTTAAAACCGCTCCATCCGAATCCTTGCCTACGCAGGATGGAGTCAAGTCGTTGGGTTCTAAAAAAGTAGTTTCTAGTAGTGCCCGTAAGAAAGCCAGGAAAAGTGAGCGCCAACGTAAAGCTATAGCCAAACGCAGGAGACACTAAAAATAGATAAGGAAGATTTATGAGACATACCGTTTCCGAGATTGCGCTAAGTAACGGTGGGAAGGGTCTATTGATCCATATACCTAATGCCTCAGTGATGACTTTTGACATTAATTTCCGTGCAGGCGAATTTCTCGTAGAACCGGATAAATGGGAAGTACCGCATTTAATGGAGCATATAGTTCTAGGGGCTAATGAACTTATACCCAAATCACGGGACTTTCAGGCTGAATTAGAACGCAATGGTGCTTATTCGAATGCGAGCACGAGTATTTATGATATTACCTATGAAGCCGAGTGTGCGGATTTCGAGTGGGACCGAGTACTCGATTTACTATTGGTTGCCGTTACCCGACCGTTATTTTTAGAAGAAGAATTCAGAGCCGAATATGGCAACGTACAAGAAGAGATGGCATCAAGAGCCAATAATCATTTCAGGCGATTAAGTCTAGAAATGCGTAAGGAACTAGGATTGTTGGTAAAGACCGATTCAGAAAGACTGAAATTAATGCACAATATTACCGTAGATGACGTTAGAAACCATTACATTAAAACACATACTGCTAAAAACATGCGTTTTGTGATCGCAGGTGATATAAATTCTCGACGTCGTGAACAGCTTCAAACACTATTTGAGACCATTGAGCTGCCTAAAACCGGCAGGCGCTACAAATTACCACATGAACGGCCTAAACGACTGAATGGGGTTACTTATATTCGTAATAAGACAGTCGAAAACTTATACTTTTATATAGATACGTTTATGAAACGACGGCTGAGTGATCCAGAAGCCGACGCGCTCAATCTGGTGAATACTATGCTAACGGAAACGTTGTATTCCAAGATTCTTGGTACTGCCAGAGAAAGAGGGCTCGTATACGGTATGAGTTCGGGTTTATCGCAAACCCGTGACGTCAGTAATTGGTGGTTTGGGGCTCAAGTATCGGCAAAAAATGCGCCTGCATTAATGAATATTATTAACTCTGAGCTTCGAAAAGTTATGGAAGGACAAATTGCCGATGAAGATATTGAGGCTACCAAACAATACTCTCTAGGACGTTTTCAGCGTTCGGCACAGACAGTTAGCGGTACGGCTGCGGGCTACTCCGGCCGTTATTTCTTTGATGAGATAGTGGAAGATTATTATAATATCCCCTCACGCATAAATGCCGTTAAAAAGGATTTGATAGTGGATATTGTTTGCAGTATGTTTGCTGACAATATTTGGGGTTTTGGGGTACTTGGAGATTGCGGAAAGCAATTTAGTGAACAGCTTAGAGGTCAGGTAGCTTCGCTTTGGAATAAGAACGCAGCCGTGTCAGAATTAAATTAGTTATGGAGAACAGAATACAAGCGGTCAATCAAGCGGCTATTGATGCGGCCGAAAGTATGGGATTAAATAAACTTAAGGCCGAACTTGCAGACCTAGATGAACAATCCCAAAGCAGTGACTTTTGGCAAGATAATACCCATGCCCAAGCTGTGATGCAGCAAATCGTGAATTTAAAACGTCGGATTGAGCCCTGGGATGAATTATTAAATTTAACCGGTGAGCTAATAGAGCTGAACGCGTTAGGGGATAGTGGTCTTCAAGAAGAAATTGAAACCAGTCTGATAGAAGCTGAAACCAAATTATCTAAACTGAAGCGAGAGCTAATATTGTCTGGACCGTATGATGACCACGGAGCAATATTAAGCATATTTGCCGGAGCAGGGGGAACCGATGCCCAGGATTGGGCACAAATGCTACTTAGAATGTATATTCGTTTTATGGATAAAAACGGATGGAACTATCGGATGGTTGATGAATCTCCGGGTGAGGAAGCGGGAATTAAAACTGCCTCTTTAGAGGTAAATAGCGGCGACGGTTTTATATACGGTAAACTGAAAGGTGAGCACGGAGTACATCGCTTAGTTCGACTAAGCCCGTTTAATGCCGATCACCTAAGACAGACCAGTTTTGCTAAAGTTGAAGTAATTCCCAAAATAGACTCCTCCGCTGAGATAGAGATTGATGATAAAGAACTAAAGATCGACGTTTATCGGAGCAGCGGTCACGGCGGTCAAAGTGTAAATACGACCGATTCGGCAGTAAGGGTAACTCATTTGCCTACGGGTATAACGGTAGCAATTCAAAATGAACGCAGTCAACTTCAAAACCGAGAAACCGCGTTAACAATTTTGCGGTCTAAACTGGCACAGCTGAAGCTTGAACAACATGCTAAACGTTTGAGTGATCTTAAAGGTCCTAACCAGGCGGCCGAATGGGGTAATCAGATCAGAAATTACGTACTCCATCCCTATAAGCAAGTTAAAGACCTAAGAACCCATTACCAAACGCGTGATGTAGCGGCAGTCTTAGACGGCAACATCGGTCCAATCATTGACGCATATCTCGAACATGTTTCTAGGTTGAAGTAGTCTTAAACAAAAGGTGATTTATAGGGAGCTTACCTTTAAAGCATGTTCCAGTATCGTTAATTTGAAGCTATAGCCAGAATTTAGCGAAAAACCCGATCGACTTTTAGTGCTATAATCAAAGCCAATGATATTACTTGACAGGGTAAGTAAGACTTACTCCAAAAGTGGCAAACCGTCACTTGATCGGATTAGTCTGCATGTCGAACCTAAAGAATTTGTCATAGTAGTCGGACAAAGCGGGGCAGGTAAAACTACGCTGATGCGTTTATTAACCCGAGAAGAAAAACAGACCTCCGGCAAAATTATAGTTGGAGGAATCGACTACGATAAATTAAAAGACAAAGAAATACCCATATTACGGCGTAAAATAGGTGTGGTATTTCAGGACTTTAAGCTGTTACCGGACAAAAACGTATTCGAGAACATAGCTTTTGCACTGGAAATTGTAGGTGTCAGTAACAGTGAGATAAGAAATACTGTACCTAAAGTGCTTGACATAGTTAACCTAACAGGAAAGGAATCCAACATGCCTTTGGAGTTATCGGGCGGCGAACGTCAGAGGGTGGCAATAGCCAGAGCGATTGTGCGTCAACCGAAGATCCTGATTGCCGATGAGCCAACCGGAAACCTTGACCCCAAACATGCTTGGGACGTAATTAAGATACTGGAGAAGATTAATCGTTACGGTACTACGGTTTTACTTACTACCCACAACCAGGAAATAGTAAATAAGCTAAAGCGTCGCGTAGTGACTGTTAAGGAAGGTAAAATCGTCAGCGATAGAGCACACGCGAGCTATAAAATATAGAGGTAAGCAATTTTAGGTAACAGACTTGAGCGGTAAACGAAAGTTAATTACATTTTGGCGGGTTATTCGAAACGGGGCAGTTAATTTTATCCGTAATATTTCTTTAGCTATTGCCGCTATGGCGATCATGGTAGTTACGCTTACGATCGTACTGTTCTCCTGGATCGTTAACTCTACCTTTACCCATACTATTAATCAGATTACCGGCAAAATAGATATCTCAGTCTATCTAAACGATAATGTCAATCAAGCTCAAACCGGCAAGCTATTAAAAGAAATTAAGTCGCTATCTAATGTTGCCAGTGTGCAATATTTGTCTAAATCACAGGTACTAGCTCAATATGAGCAACAAAATGCATCCAATAAACAATTAATTGAGGCGGTCAGCGAGACTAATAACCCTCTTCCAGCCACGATAATCATTAAACCGATAAATTTAAATGATCTAGAATCAATCAAAAATTTTTTAGATCAACCCAAAATTACCGGTTTGGAATCAGCACCTACCAGTTACAGCGGGCAAGAGAAAGAAGCGATCGACAGAATAACTCATGCGACCAATGTTCTTAGAGAGATCGGGTTTATTGCCGTAATCGTCTTTGCAATCGTAAGTGTGCTCATTATCTTCAATACTATCCAAATGGCAATTTTCAACCGTCGTGATGAAATTCATATTATGCGATTATTAGGGGCCGGAACAGCATATATCCGGGGACCTTTTATTGTCGAAAGTATTATTTACGGTGTGTTAGCGGCTTTAATATCAATCCTAATTATTAATTCAGCCTTTCAGGCGAGCAGCGGAACCCTCCAAGCCAGTAGCCTAGGGCTATTGGACATTAATTACGCCAACACCTTTTTTACTAACCATTTTTTGACCTTGTTGACGGCTCAAGTTGGTATTGGTATGGTTATAGGAGCCGTTTCTTCATTTATTGCTACCAGACGGTATCTAAAATTTAAAATCAGATAATTAAGTCACCGATTCCGGGTGGAAAACAAGCAACATAGGTAACTTTTTAAATATCGTGCCCGGAGGGGAAAAATTAAGAGCCTTTTTTGCAAAAGGACATAGCGATGTTATCGTTTGTAAGATAGACTCGCGGTTTTTAGATAGATCACATGTTTAAGAAAGGTGAATTTTTGACAAAACGCGATATAATTAAGTCACGAGGCCAAAACAAAAACCTATATATGAAAAACCGTATTGCTAAAGCTTTAGGCCATATGCGCCCCGGTTTTATCGCTCTGACTCTAAGCGTGCTGGTGCTTGCGTTAATCGCTATACCCGGTGCTAGGGCGGATTATTACCAAAGCCAAATTAACTCGCTAAATTCCCAAAATGCTCAGGCGCAGTCAGCACTTAACGATTTACAAGTACTAGCCAATAATTACCAGCAGGCTATTAACGCCTATCAGACGCAGATTAACAGTATCGATAACGCTATAGCTGCCGATCAGGCAAAGTTGGCTCAGTACGAACAGGAAATTGCTGCCGATAACGCAAAAATAGCCCAGAATAAACAATATTTAGCCGATGATTTAAAAACCATGTATGTACAGGGTCAAATGTCGATGATCGAACAATTGGCAACCAGTCAGAATCTGAGTACATTTGTTAATAAACAGGAGTATGATATAAAGCTTCAGGATAACCTGGACAGTATACTGACTGTTGTCCAGAATCTTCAGCAACAAGCCCAGGTTAATAAAGCTCAGGTAACAGCTTTACTGGCGACCGAGAAGTCTCAACAAGCGCTGGTCGCCGCCGATCAAAATCAAGTTAGTTATCTGTTGGGATTAAATCAGCAGCAACAAGCCAACTATAATTCCCAGATTGCCGCCAATAACCAGCAAATTGCGGTACTTGAAGCCGAGCAAGCTGCAGCGTTCGCATCAATAACAAGAAGCGTAAACGTAACGGCATCAGGAGGTAGCGGCGGAGCATGCGATATAGGACAAGGCAACGGCGGCTACCCTTATGCATGGTGCAATGCACCCAAAGATTCGATATATGATGCTTTCGGAATTCAAAACCGTGAATGTACCTCTTTTGCGAACTGGTATTTTGTAGATGTGGAAGGGCAAAGTAACTTCAGTGCCAGCGGTAATGCTGGCTGGTGGTGGGAAACTAATAGTTACGGTGCAGCCAGTACTTATCCGGATGTGAAAGTCGGTGCAATAGGCGTTGAACCCTCCAGTGTACTAAATGCTCCAGTGCCGAGTCTGCATGGTAGCTATTATGGACATGTGATGATCGTATTGGCTTTACCGGGTACGACGTACAACGGACAGTTCCCATATACTAGTGCCGCTACCGGAACTTATGTGCCCAACGGCTATGTCTTGGTGATGAGTATGAATGAGGACGAAGCAGGGCATTTTATGTACACACTTTGGCCGGCTGACTATCTAATGTATATAAATCCGCAATAAAAAAACTTTCTAAAAAACGATAAGTTAACATACAATAATTATTAAGTTTTTAGTTTCGGTAGCTCGGTATGGTTACCCGGAAAAAAAGGAGGGGAATGAGTTTTTTGTCTAAATTAAGCCGGTTAATTAAACGTTACAGGCTGGCTTTTGAAGTAGTTGCCGGTCTGATTTTACTGTTCGGTGTGTACGCTTTAGGATTAAATATAGGTAACGGCAACTTGAATTTCGGAACGGGTAATGGACAAAACTCCGGCTTACCGGACCAGCTAAACTATTCATCCGTCAATCAGGAATACCGGGCTTTAATTGATAACTATGACGGTAAACTCACTACCACTCAATTGCTTAACGGTATAAAAGAAGGCTTGGCTAACGCCGTGGGTGATCCTTATACGGAATACTTTACCGCCCAACAGGCAAAAGCTTTTAATAACGCTTTGAATAATTCTTTTAGTGGTATCGGAGCCGAACTGAGTGCTAATGCACACCAGCAGATAGTAGTGGTTTCTCCCTTGAAGGATTCACCGGCTGCAAACGCCGGTTTACAACCAAACGACATCATACTTGATATAAACGGTAAATCCACTTCGGGAATGAATTTAGATCAAGCGGTATCTGACATACGCGGTAAGGCGGGTACGTCAGTTAACTTGACCGTGGATCGCGGAGGTCGTCAGCTCAGCTTTAATATTAAACGCTCGAACATTACGGTTCCCAGTGTCAACTACAAACTGCTAGCTAACAATATTGGTTATATTTCTATCTATAGCTTTGCCGATGACACAGCTAGTTTAATTAATCAAGCAGCTTTATATATGCATAGCCACAAAGTCAAGGGAATCATACTGGATCTTAGAAATAATCCGGGAGGATTGGTAACTGCCGCCGTAGCGACGGCCAGTGAATGGTTAAAACCAGGTCAGGAGGTTATGCAGGAAAGGCAGGGTAGTGTAGTTACCCAGACATATGATGCTACAGGTGGAGATATTCTCCACGGTATACCAACTGTAGTGTTAGTCAATGGCGGTTCGGCATCCGCCAGCGAAATTACCGCCGGCGCACTTCACGATAATCACGACGCCTACGTTATTGGTACAAAAACATTCGGTAAAGGCGTAGTCCAACAACTAATTAGTCTTAGCGGTGGGGGCGAACTTAAAGTTACGGTTGCCTCATGGTATAGACCAGACGGAGAAAACATTAACCACAAAGGCATAACGCCAGACGAAATTGTCAAAGAGGGTACGAACGGGACAGATAATCAGCTTATAGCTGCGGAACAGTACCTGGCCAATAAATAAACCTAAGCGATAGATTGTACCATGCTAAATATCCGGACTTAGGCCATATAAATAAAAACCGATTTATTCCTAAAAACTTAGGGTAGTATAAAGAAAACGAATATGGTAACATCTCTAAAGTATTAAGAGGTAGTTCACCGGTGGCACTAAGTAAAACCAAATACATTTTTGTT
The DNA here is from genome assembly GCA_021799575.1 of bacterium. Taxonomy (GTDB): domain Bacteria; phylum Patescibacteriota; class Saccharimonadia; order Saccharimonadales; family UBA4665; genus JAJZWH01. The sequence goes on from JAJZAD010000004.1 coordinate 45,816, forward strand.
ACTGGTGGAGTTCTTTCCGGCCTAGGTAAGGGTATAACGGCTGCTTCAATTGGCAACCTATTAAGGTCCCGGGATTTGAGTGTCAATTTGCAAAAATGTGACCCCTACCTTAACGTTGATGCGGGACTGCTTAATCCGAGGGAACACGGAGAAGTCTTTGTTACTAAAGACGGTGCTGAAACTGATTTGGATCTAGGACACTACGAGCGTTTTACCGGAGAAGAGATGACTCAAGCCAGTTCTCTTATGGCAGGCAGAGTACTAGCCAAAGTGATTGCTGACGAAAGGGCGGGCAAATATCACGGGGATGATGTACAGATCATTCCGCACTTAACCGCTGCTATCCAGGAATATATTGAGGCGGCAGGTAATGGCTATGACGTTCATATAATTGAAATTGGCGGGACCGTCGGGGATTACGAATCACTTAGTTTTATAGAGGCCATAAGAGAATTTGCAATTAAGGTAGGTAGAGAAAATTGTCTATATGTTCATGTCGTATATCTGCCTTTTCTCTCAGCTTCGCAGGAAATCAAAACTAAACCGGCTCAAAATTCTGTACGTGAACTCCGAGGCTTAGGCATTCTACCTGACATTTTAGTGGCCAGAAGTGAGGTTCCGGCCAATGGTGCTGCAAAACGGAAGCTAAGTTTATTTTCGGGAGTGAACGAAGATTCAATCGTCCTATTACCGAACGCTAAGATTATTTACGAGGTACCGTTGACACTCGAAGACAGCGGGATAGGAAGGGTAATCACTCAAAAGCTCAATATTGCCGTTGGAAAACCTGCACGTTTAGACCAGTGGCGAAAAATGGTATCCAAGGCCAACAAAAACTACAAGCGACAGGTATGCGTGGGTTTAGTAGCTAAATATTTGGATAATAGCGATACGTATATGTCGGTGAACGAGGCTCTTAAGTCGGCTGCATGGTGTAACAATACAGGTATTAAACTGGTTTGGATTGATGCCGTAAACTTAGGTGAAACCAAAGATGTCAAGACAGCCCTAAAAGAATGCGATGCAATTATTGTACCCGGAGGTTTTGGAAAACGCGGTGTAGAAGGAAAGATTGCTGCCGCACAGTATGCGCTGGTTAATAATATTCCCTATCTTGGTTTGTGCTACGGTTTACATATGGCTGTTATTGCCGCGGCTCGTATAGGCGGACTTAAAGGGGCAAATACGACCGAAGTCGATCCCGATACCAAGTATCCGGTTATCGATACCATGGCAGACCAAAGAGGTAAGGAGAATACCGGGGGAACCATGCGGCTGGGTAACTATAAATGTAAACTGGCTCCTGACAGTTTAACTGCCAGACTATATGGTAAAACAGACATTGTAGAGAGACACAGACACAGGTGGGAGTGTAACCCGAAGTATGTCGATTCCTATGAGGATTGGGGTATAAGAGCAGTAGGATTTAATCCTGGTACGGGGTTGGTGGAGGTCGTTGAGGGGATTAAGCATCCGTATTTTATAGGAAGCCAATTTCATCCGGAGTTTAAATCCAGACCTACAGTATGTCATCCATTATTTGGCGGATTAATTAAAGCTGCCTTGCAAAAAGAGCGCCGATAGTTTACCTTAAGCTGTATGGATGAACTGAAAGACGATACTCATAAAAGGATATTGTTAGTAGAAGATGATGACGGCCTGGCAAACGTCTATGTAACTCGTCTAGAAGCTGAGGGTTTTAATGTACGGAGGGTTGCTGACGGAGAAGATGCCCTAGCGGCTGCAGTTAACTATCATCCCGATCTGGTATTGCTTGACGTAATGATGCCCAAGGTTAGTGGTTTTGATGTGCTAGATATACTAAGGAATACTCCGGAAACTGCCAAGCTGAAGGTTATTATGCTCACCGCACTTAGTCAGGATAGCGATAAACAAAGAGCTCAAAGTTTAGGAGTTGACGATTATTTGGTTAAATCTCAAGTTGTCATCGCTGACGTTATCGATAGGATTCGTCACCATCTAGGACTTAATTAACGCTTACCTCGGTACGCCTTACCGATTTACCGGTAAATAAACGGACTTTACGTGTTTTGTAGCTGACTATTCCGTCGCGAGCAGCGTGGATGGTGTAGTTGTGACTCATTTTAGTACCAGCTCCCGGTCTTTTAGTCATGCCGACTTGCCGGACTATTACCTGACCGACTTTAACTTGTTGGCCACCGAATAGTTTGACTCCTAAACGTTGACCCGGAGAGTCGTGAACATTTTTAGCTGTACCGCCTGCTTTTACGTGGGACATAGAGAGTATTCCTTTAGATCTTAGTTAATACTAACAGCTCCCGCGCCACTCTTTGATCTGGCCGATAATAAATTAATTGTTCGTCGGGAGCATGAACAAAACTTACCCGATTATAGCCAATCACCTCTAGAGAGTCAATAAGCGGCAAGTGGGTGAATCTACCGTTACTGTTGCGCCACGCCGGTACGGCCAGACAAAGCCGGCTACCTTTATCGATTTGCTGATAAATATTAGCCAAGAATCCTTGGATTATGTCGTTACATTCCGCAATCACCGGTTTTAAATCATTAATTTTTACCGAAGCCGGTAGAGGCTTACCTAGAAAGGTCTCGCTAGCAATAAAATCGGGTCCGAGCGTCCAGTGATGCTTAGTGGCATCTGCAGGGTATATAGTGATCGAAACGTCTGGGTTTAACGGTGTTTGGGGCAGTTTAGCTAGCCATTTTATATTGGCTTTGGCATAATTTACCATCCGTACATTAATGTCCGTCCCGATACTGTCGTAGCCCATAATTCCAGCCTCTTGTATGATTACCCCGGTGCCGCAGAACGGATCCAATAATCGATCTTTAAAATGAATTTTTTGTAACGGTATCCCACGCGGTGTTGCGCATATCGATCGTTCGGCTGCTTTAGGTAGTAAACCGACGCTGAGATTAATAATGATTTGAGCTAGTTTGGGCGGCAACATACCTACTTTGGGATCGCGAGCCGGTCGTCCTTGATCCCGTCGGCCGTAAGCTGCAATATCCTGAGTTTTGATAGTTTGTCCAATAACCGTCGATTTACCGTTTTTGATTAACAGTAACTCCCAACCATTTTCATCTGTTAAATGGTTATGAATGACCTGAGCGCTGTTCAAATATGTTTCTTTGTTGGGTACTACTCTCACACTGCGGCCGGTATTTTTGATAGCTAGTTTAAGTGCAATAGCCATCGCTTGAACTTGCTTAGCTGAAGCATTAAACCCATATGCGCTGATGCCTAAATTCAGCTTGCCTTTGGGAATAAGCTGACTCTGCTTCGGACCGGTTGTGCGTAAAAAGCGGTCTATCTCATGCCATTCGGAAGTTTCTAATTCGGTTAGTATTTTTGCGAACTTGACGCCTCCACCTAAGCGATCGAAAGCCAAAAGACACGGGTCAATATCTAAAACCGCGGCCTGTAATCCTAACGGTCTGACTTTTTCTGCTCCGTACAGACTTTCCAGTTCGGCTATACCCAAATAAGGCTGACGTCCTAAGATAACCAGGCTTTGCATACTGGTAAATATATTAGCCTGAAATTTCAATTACGCTAAATTAAGCTAAGTTTCAGCTATAATGGTCTAGATCATGAGCAAAACCTTAAGCTTCATCGTAAAGAGGTGGAGGCTTTTACTGAATATTGTCACAGTAGTGGCACTGATTTTCCTGATTTATTTTATCCGTCACGATTTAGCTACCACATTTCGTAACTTATTACACGTCAACGGCTGGGCGATTTTCTTGATGGTGCCGATCGAAATGTTTAATTATCACTACCAGGCCAGGCTTTATCAGATGCTTTTCAGGATAGTAGGCAACAAATTGGACTACCGTTATTTGTTTCGGGCATCTCTTGAACTGGCATTTGTCAACCACGTATTTCCAAGTGGCGGTGTAGCCGGGATTTCTTATTTCAGTTTAAGGCTTAGAGATGAAGATATCAGCGGCGCTAAAGCCAGTATGGTCCAGTTCATGAAGCTTTTGTTAACTATATTTTCATTTGAGATATTGGTTTTTATAAGTATCTTCTTCCTGGCCATAGGAGGTAAGGTCAACAGTTTTACAATCCTGGTGGCCAGCATTCTATCCACTTTATTGTTAGTAGGGTCGGCTATGTTTATCTATATTATCGGCAACCGGCATCGGATCGGAGCGTTTCTTGAATACGTGACCGTAAAGCTTAACCGGTTGATAAGCCTAATCCCTAGCACTAAAAAAGAGGCTATTGACATCACTAAGGCGAGAATGGTTTTTGATGATTTTCACGAAACGTTTTCGGAAATGCGAAAAGATAAACGTAAAATGCGCAAGCCGCTACTTTATGCCTTGATGTTAAACATTACCGAGATCTCAGTAATATATGTGGTGTTTATTGCGTTTGGCCATTTCATTAATCCAGGGGCGGTCATTTTAGCATATGGTGTCGCCAACTTTTCCGGTTTTATATCAGTTCTTCCAGGAGGGGTAGGTATATATGAAGCCTTAATGATAGCGGTATTGTTTACAGCGGGTGTTTCTACTGACCTGAGCTTACCGGTAATTATTATGTATCGCGTGCTTAATACTCTCATCCAGCTTCCGCCGGGTTATTATTTTTACCAAAAGTATATTTCTCAGCACGGAAAACCGCCGAAAACCAGGGAGTATTATGGCAGAAGCAGTTGATTTGTCGGTGAGCGAGTTTGTAGCTGTGTTTAATCAGACTATGGAGTATGCTTTTTCTTCCATTTTTATCCATGGTGAGCTAGCCAATTTCAGAGTCAGAAAACAAGCATGGGTATATTTTGATCTTAAGGACGAAGAAGCCAGTGTCAGTTGCTTCGGTTCTGTCTACGCGTTACCTGGTCCGCTAGAGGATGGCATGATGCTTAAAGTTCGCGGAACCCCTAGATTACACCCTCGTTGGGGGTTTAGTTTTAACTATAATGCTATTAGTCCTGCCGGGATCGGATCGATAAAGAGACAACAGGAACTACTTGCAGCGAAGCTTGAGCAAGAAGGATTATTTGCTCTTGAGCGCAAGCGTCAACTACCTTACCCGCCAAAAAGAGTCGGTTTAATCACCTCTGTACAGTCTGCGGCTTTTGCGGACTTTAAGCGCATTTTAGATAACCGTTGGTCAGGTATAGAGGTCGATGTTTATAATGTCAGCGTTCAGGGAGAAAATGCTTTGGGGGAAATTACCGAAGCCTTAGATTACTTTTCCTCCTTATCGGTACTGCCGGATGTATTGGTGATTATCCGAGGCGGAGGCAGCCCTGAGGATTTGGCGGTGTTTAACAGCGAACAGGTTACCAGAGCCGTAGCTGCAAGTCGAGTCCCGACATTAGTAGCAATCGGACATGAAAGCGATATTAGTCTAGCCGAGCTGGCAGCGGACAGAAGAGCCTCCACGCCTTCAAATGCAGTGGAAATGCTAGTTCCTGACAAACAAAGCACTAAATCTCAATTGGAAGCGAGAAGAAGCCTATTAAGCGAGTATTTACGTCATAAAATCGACTCGGCAAGAGCCTATAACTCCCAAATAGGCTCACTGTTGACGTTAGCCCTGAAGCATAAATTCGAGCGTGAGAAACAATACATAGATGACAGGACTAAATTAATCGGGGTATTAAGTCCTAGAGAAATTTTAAAACGCGGCTACGCACTCGTTAAGACTAAAGGACATGTCAGTTACGGTAGAGATTTAAAGAAGGGTAGTATAGTAACTATTGAATTCGCCAAAATTGCATTCGGGGCAGAAATAACTAAACGTCTTAAAGAGGAGAACAAGAGTTGGCAGATAAAATAGATTATTTAAAGTTAAGTAACGAGCTTGATCAAATAGTCAGCAAAATGCAGGACGACAATACTTCCATTGAAGAGTCGATGAAGTTGTACGAAAGAGGTGTTGAGGTTATAAAGGAACTAAACGCTTACCTCGAGACTGCCGAAAACAAGATTAAACAGATATCACGTCTCGATAAGGAAAATTAAATCAAGTGTTATGGGTTGACATATTATTACTGTTGGCACTGATTGTTGTGCTTAGTTTTGGCTGGGTACTGATTCGCGGAGCTCCATATTTGCCAACATTGCGCAAACAGATTAAGTGTGCTTTTGAACTGGCTGATCTTAAGCCTGGAGCTACGATAATTGAGTTGGGTTCTGGTGACGGCAGGGTTTTAATCGCTGCTGCTAAGGCAGGGCTTAAGGCTGTCGGTTACGAGCTAAATCCGTTGTTATTTATCTATAGTCGGATCAGAACCAGACGGTTTGGCAAGCAAATTAAGGTAATTTTCGGTGACTTTTGGCTTGCTTCTTGGCCGAGAGCCGATGCAATTTATGTGTTTCAGTTGTCGAGATTAATGGATCGGGTTGAGCGCAAAATTCGTCAAGAAGGACTAGAAAATGTTATTGTAATCAGTTTCGCGTTTAAGTTTAAGAACCTTGATCCGATTAAACAAAAAGACGGCGTTTATCTTTATCGGCTACCTAAATAACATTGCCTAATCATGCTAAATTGAGTTACCATTAGCAATAATGAAAAACACGTCTGAAGATGGTTTTATCACCGGTTTAGCCGTGGCATTCATAGTGGTGTGTTTAGCTTTTATTGCAGCACTAGTGTTCGGTATCAGTTCTTATTCAGAAGAGCAAAAGTATAAAAATAATACCTCTGCCTTAATTGCTCAAGCTGTACAGACGGCAGAAAAGAACCAGGCTGCGGCGTTAAACCAGCAATTCCAGCAGCAAAACCAGAGCCCGTTTACGAGCTATACCGGACCGTCTCAGTACGGCAGTGTTTATTTACCTTATCCTAAGAACTGGAGCGGTTATGTTGACACATCGGGAAATACTAATCCCCTGGACGGCTATTTTAATCCGGGAGTTGTTCCTTCCGTAGACGTTCAGGGCAATCTGTTCGCCTTACGATTGGAGATTAATGCCAGCTCATACAGCGATCTTTTGTCTCAGTACATCAGCCAACAACAAAGTGGGGGTTTAAGTATAACACCATATGCACTTAAAAAAGTGCCACAGGTTGTAGGAGTAATGATCAGCGGTCAGCTGACACAGAATTCACAGGGAGTCATGGTGATGTTACCCTTGCGCACAAATACTTTACTGATCTGGACTGATCTTAATCAATACGCAAATCTTTTAGAAAATCAGATCTTACCGAATGTTAGTTTCCAGCCATAGTTCCTAAAAATTGGCTTAGTACAATTCCCGGTAGTATAATCTGGACTACATACATTAGAGGTAAAAGGTCCGATTTATGAGTTCGCGCGTACAAGCTCCGGCCATTTCAAACAACCTGCTTTTGTCCATTATCGAGCAGATGAAATTACCGTTCGTGCAAATTGCTCGACAGGCAGAGCTGGCACAACTAGGACTTGAACCCGACTATAGGTCGATACGAACCTTAGCCGAAAATGGCATACAACTTATTGACGGTTATAGCCTGGGTGTTCAATTGGCGAACTTAAACAGTTATGAGCTAACCCCCGAATCGGTATCTGTATCCTCGGTGCTTTATGAAGCCGATCAACAACTACAGTCTTTAGCCAGGCTTTATAATATACAGCTTAAACTTAATATAGGCGGGCGGTTTGAACCCGTCTTGGCGCACCGACAAGGTCTGCAGGCAGCGATTATAGGTTTAGCAAGTGCCTTAATAGAAGCCTTGCCGTCACAATCGGCTGGCGAACAATCCACCCTTCAACTGGCTACGCACCGTTGCCGTTACGGCATAGTTGCCGGAGTTTATGCCGATTTACCTAGTTTAAGCAGTGACACTTTAAAGAGGGGACGAAGGTTATATGGTAATTCTCGCCAACCGCTGGTAACGGTTAGCCACACTACAGGTGCGGGGATTTTTGTCGCCGATACTATCTTTAAGGCGATGCGCCTTAAACTCCACATCTCCAGGCATCATCGTTTGTACGGACTGGGGGTGGTCTTACAGCCGTCTTCTCAGCTGGCAATGATTTAATGAGTAAGCCTAAAAACCGTCTTTTATTAATTGAGCCAGATATGGTTTTAGCACAGATATTGACAACCGTTTTAGTTCCCAAAGGCTATACAGTAGTACACGCTTTTACGGCCCAGGAAGCGATTATGAAGGCCGATCTATCGACTCCTGACCTGGTGGTTCTCGAGCTGCAACTGGTAGACCATAGCGGCATAGAATTTCTATATGAGTTTAGATCATATACCGATTGGGAAAATATACCAGTTATGATATACAGCAGCGTTCCTCCGGCAGAGTTTAACCACAGCAGAGAAATCATGCTTAACCAATTAGGGGTGAAAAATTATTTATATAAACCAGATACATCGCTGGTTGAATTTATGCGTAAATTAAATAGCCTTATTCAGAGGACTGATTTCCATAATGAATCAACATAAAACTAAAGCGATCGTACTTAGTAGAACTAACTATAGAGAAGCCGACCGCATTATAACCGTGATTACTCCGGACTTCGGCAAAGTACATCTAATAGCTAAAGGAGTCAGAGCCCTAAAAAGTAAACTGGCAGGAGGAATCGAACTGTTTTCAATCAGTGATATATCTTTTATCCGAGGCAGAAGTGAATTGGCGACATTGACCTCGGCACGTTTATATAAATATTACGCCTCTATTCTAGAAGATATCGACAGAGTACAGTTAGGCTACGACATGCTAAAAACGATTAATCGGACTACCGAAGACATAGTCGAAGAAGAATACTTTGATCTGCTGGAAGCATCACTGGAAAGTTTAAACAATGCCAATATACCGCTAGAAATCAGTCAGCTGTGGTTTGTATGTCACCTTATGGAAATATCCGGACATTCACCTAATTTAGGCGTATATGTTTCCGGTAATGAAGCTTCCATTGACGGTATGCGTTTTACTTTTGATTCTGACAGAATGTCATTCATACCCCAACCCGAGGGAATATACAAGCCCAATCATATAAAGTATTTACGATTGGTGTTGATGGCTAAAACTCCGAAAGTAATGCTTAATGTAGTCAGTGGGGAAGAATTAATCAGAGAGTTATTGCCTATAGCCGGCTTAATGCAAAGCCATTTATTAAGATAGTGTAATTAATAGTGTAGGCAGGGTATAATTCAAGCTAAAGATTAAAAGGAACCCTTATGACTCAACCTACCCTGGAAGATATTGTTAGCCTGTGTAAGCGCCGAGGTTTTGTTTTTCCAGGATCGGATGTTTATGGCGGGTTGTCGGGATTTTGGGATTACGGTCCGTATGGTGTGCAGCTGAAAAGTAACATCATGCAGCTTTGGTGGAAGATGTTTGTTAGTGACAGGGAAGATATATACGGAATTGATGCGGCGATTTTAATGAATCAGAAAGTTTGGCAGGCTTCTGGACACACTGAAACATTTACCGATCCCCTGGTTGAATGTTCTTTCTGCCATAGCCGTTTTCGAGCAGACAAAATCGATCTTGGTCAATGTCCTACATGCGGCAAAGTAAAAACTTTCGGGGAACCGCGTCAGTTTAATATGATGTTTAAGACGATTGTGGGACCGAATTGGGGCAGTTTTGAAGCCGATGACGGCAATTACTTTTCTAAATCCAGTCAGGTCAAGATTACAAACAAGCACGGAGATGAGATAAGTTCAATAGGCATTATCGAGCGGGAAGACTATAACGGTTTAATGGTATACAACAAGGGAGCCCAATCATATCTCCGACCGGAAACAGCCCAAGGAATATTCACTAATTTTAAAAATATAGTCGACAGCTTTTACCCGGATATTCCGTTCGGGTTAGCTCAACAAGGTAAAGCCTTTCGTAACGAAATCAGCCCCAGGGATTTTTTGTTCCGATCCCGGGAATTTGAGCAAATGGAGATCGAGTATTTTGTTAGACCGGACAACTGGCAGGTAGCTTTCGATGACTGGATTGCACAGATTCGTAAATGGTGCTTGGCCATTGGATTACCCGACAATATGGTGCATGAGTTCGAAGTGCCGCCAGAGGAGCGGGCACACTATAGTAAGCGGACGATTGATTTTCAATTTGATTTCCCGATTGGCCGCGATGAATTACTCGGTCTAGCATATAGAACCGATTTTGATCTAAAAAATATTGAGCGTGCTAGCGGCAAAAGTATGGAATATAAACCAAAAGACGGTACAAAAGGATTTGTACCCCATGTCATTGAACCAAGTTTCGGTGTCGAGCGGGCAGTTATGGCTGTTTTAACTGCCGCATATAAGGAGGATGAAATTAATGGCGCGAAAAGAATCTATTTACGTTTACCTGCCGATTTAGCGCCGGTCAAAGTTGCAGTATCGCCTCTACTGAAGAATAAACCGGAGCTGGTAGATATGGCTAGAAAGATATATAAAGAGTTAAAAGCGGCTATCGGAGAGGTAGTGTGGGATGATAATGGGAACATTGGCAAACGTTATAGACGACAAGACGAAATCGGGACTCCGTTTTGTGTCACCGTAGATTTTGAGTCGTTAGAAGATAAATCGGTTACGCTTAGGAATCGCGATACAACCGCTCAGGATAGAGTGAATAGCGATAAATTGAGTAAAATGCTGGTTAAGGAGCTGAAGAGATAATGCTTAAACGCCGCAATAAGAAAACCCCAACCGTTTATGCGTTTATAGACAGCCAAAACCTTAACTTGGGGGTTCAGAAAGTCGGTTGGAAAATGGACTGGCGGGCTTTCAGGGCCTATCTCAAGGATCAATTTAATGTTTCTAAGGCCTATATGTTTATCGGCTACATGCCAGAGAATGAACCTCTTTACGAACATATGCATGAGCTAGGTTATCTTATAGCGTTAAAGCGAACAGTGGATCTTTCCGCGGGAGACAAAGAGCGGGAAGGTGAAGAGCATAAACCGACAGTCAAAGGTAATATTGATGCAGACCTTGTGCTTTACGCCATGAAGGAATTAGGCAATTACGATAAAGCAATAATCGTTTCTGGTGACGGTGATTTCGTCAGTCTGATTGAGTACTTGGCTGATCAAAATAAGCTTCTGCATATCATGACTCCAAATTGGCAGTATTCATCGCTGCTTAAACCATGGGAGCACTATATAATCCGTATCGATCAGCTAAGAAACGAACTTGCCTATAAAGACCGTCCTAGAAAACAACATAAACGTCATTAAATTAATCAAGCATTGATTTTATACAAGCTATATAATCAATATTCATTTTGGTTATTGGATTAATTTTTAGCAACGAATTAAAAGCATGACTCAAAAGCAGGCCCTTGAATTAATGCGTAGAGGTCGGAATATTTTCTTAACCGGTCCTCCTGGATCGGGTAAAAGTTACGTGCTGTCCGCTTATGTCGCCTGGGCTGAAAAAGTCGGCAGGAAGGTGGCACTGACGGCTTCAACCGGCATTGCCGCCAGTTTGCTGGGCGGAATCACGGTTCATTCTTGGTCAGGTATGGCCTTAACGCAACAACTAAACAAGTATGATGTGGATCGGCTAATTGGTAAACAATTCCTAAAGGAGCGATTTAATGCAACTGATATCTTAATTATTGATGAAATTTCTATGCTTAGCGGTCGGGTTTTAAACGATCTTAACACGCTGCTTAAATTAGGCCGCAATTCGAATTTGGCTTTTGGCGGTATACAGACAATATTCGCTGGAGATTTCTTTCAGCTGCCTCCCGTAAATGCCGGACCTATAGGCTATGCATTCATGTCCGAAGCTTGGCGTGAGGCAGACTTATTAGCTTGCTACTTAAGTGAACAGCATAGACAACAGAGTGATGAACTAACGGATATATTACTAGCATTAAGAGATCATCGTTTAACCAAAAGACATCTGGATTTACTGTTGTCCAGGCAGGGTATCCGTCATCAGCCGGTTACGATGCTAATGACCCATAACCGTAAGGCTGATGCTGTTAACTATGGGCGTTTAAATCAAATCAAGGGTGATACTAAGAGCTATAAAATGCTTACGTTCGGAAACCGGGGCGCAATTGCTGAACTTACCGGTTCCATACTTGCTCCTAAAGAGTTAAACCTTAAGGTGGGAGCCGAGGTAATGTTTATAGCTAATAATTTTAGTGAGGGTTTCGTTAACGGTTCACAAGGAACCGTAGTGAAATTCCGTTGCGGAAAACCGGTAGTAAAACTAAAAAACAGCCGGTTAAAATTAACGGTAGAAGTTCATAGTTGGAAAAAACAAATTAATGGAACGACTATAGCAGAAGCAGTTCAGTTGCCACTTAGGCTATCTTGGGCAATAACGGTGCATAAGAGTCAGGGGATGAGTCTTGATGCGGCTGAAATTGATTTGAGACAAAGTTTCGCTTACGGCATGGGCTATGTGGCACTTAGTAGGCTGAAAAGTTACAACGGATTATATCTATCCGGTTTAAATAGTCGCGCTTTGCAGTTGGACCGAGGGGTATTCGCTTTCGATGATTTAGTGCGCTCAGAGTCTCAAGCCAACGAACGGCTTCTGACTACTTCATCTAAAACCCGAAGCGTAAGGCACTTTGTTAGGTTATTAAGCTAGTCGCATAAACATATATGAGCCCATAGCATCGTTGAATAAAAAAATTATTCAAGTAATATATCTTATTGTAATATTATTAGTAGTAAAGAATAATACAAACTAAAGAGTTGGGAGATAAATTTAAGCATGGATGAAAGTGCCAGAATTAATGAGATTAGTGCCGAAAAAGCAGGTCAAATAAAGATCGGTAAGTATTTAGTTAACAGGATCGGTTTCGGTGCCATGCGAATAACCGGTAGAGGTATATGGGGACCTCCTTATGATACTAATAAAGCTAAATCGTTGTTAAGACATGCCGTGGACTTAGGTGTTAACTTTATTGATACGGCAGATTCATACGGTCCTGGGATATCAGAAAGTTTGATTGCGGAAGCACTATTTCCTTATCGGGGAATTGTAATTGCCACTAAAGGGGGATTAATCCGTAGCGGTCCCGGTATCTGGCGTACCGATTGTTCGCCTAAACATTTGCGTGACGCATGCGAGGATAGTTTAAGACGTCTTAAAGTGGATATGATTGACATCTATCAACTGCATACCGTAGATCCCAGGGTTCCGTTCGAAATATCTTTTAGGACATTATTGGATTTACAGCGAGAGGGGAAGATACGTCATATCGGTCTTTCTAATATCGAGCCTGAACATTTTAAGATTGCGATTAACATGGGTGGTTTTGTGTCGGTCCAGAATAACTACAATCTGCTTAACCGTGAGCACGAAGATGTGCTTAGGCTTTGTGAGCAGCACGGAATTACCTTCATTCCGTATTTTCCGATTGGTGCCGGGCAGCTAGAACAGAAACAACCGACAGCGCTAAGAGAAGTAGAACGAAGGTTAAACGCTAGCTGGTCTCAGATTGCTTTGGCATGGCTATTGGATCACTCACCTAATATCTTGCCAATACCCGGAACCGGCTCGAGATTACATCTGGAAGAAAACATTGCCAGTACGGATATAGTCTTAGATGAAGAAGAGGTTGAGATACTAGATAAACTAGCTGCGAACACGACTTAATAAAACATAACTAAGTTGACAAAAGTACTAATTATTGCTAATATACTAATTGTCTTAATTGATAGTTTATTAAAGATAAAAATAACTAAAAAGGTTTAACTATGCATAACTCAGGTACAAAATTTCAATCTTTGAATCCAGAAAAAAAGGCTACTAGGCAAGTCAGGCACGGTAGTGTCGGTGAAGCTGCTGAATCTAAACGTAGAAGTCCTTATTTTATAAGACGTATAGGCGCAGTTGTAGTGACAGCAGCAGTTACCATTGCAGCCGGATTCGCTGCCGGTGCTAATGCTGGTAGTATCGAAAGAGAAGGTGGCAGCGTTGCAGGGATGGTAGTAAAGGGGATAAATAATATGACCGGAGCCAATGCACCATCCGAGGAACAATTAGCAGCTGATCCAAAGGTTAGTGTAGTCATTTTTCCTAACGGAAGTACATTTCAGCCCCCCAACGGACAGTACGAAGCCAGCTCTATTATGGGGGCTATAGAAAAAGTTGACCCCAATATTAATGCCGCAACCCAATACGCCATAGTTAAATATATTGCGAATACAGAGAATAACGGTTCGTCGGTTATAGGTGCGGGTCGCATAGAAGTGCCAAGGGTTTAAATAATCTGAACTCACAAGCACAACTTTTAATATCTAGCTGTGGATAAAATCAAAGTTAATTCACAGTTCATCTTATAAATTAAGTTTTATAAAGACTCGATATTATAGAGCAATTATTAAGTTTAAAAGGTGTAATTCGTAGTAAAAACGGTTACAAAGCAATAACCAAACACTGGTGTCAAAAAAACCACTATTTTATATATAAATGGGTTGCAGTGGGTAATAGTGGGTAGTATAGTCTGATTAGTGGCTTATATAGAACAACACCAAAATAGTGTCGATCTATCAAAAATAAAAACCACTAGTAAATATAAGGGATGGCTACAATAGATTACTTCGAACGGAGGCTTGACGACAAAAACCGGTTAACGATACCGGCCGAACTTAGAGCCGAATTCGCAAGAGGTGTTGTGGTAACCCGCGGCTTTAAAAAATACCTGCACCTCTATCCTAAACAGATTTGGGACGAAACGGTGGAGCCGGCGCTTAAAGGGAGCATTCTCGATGAGGCCACGGCGGACATTAACGTTCAGTTTAGGATGGGCAAGATAGAGGGACCATTAGATGATAAGCAAGGACGTATCGTACTTGAGCAACATCTTTTGGACTATGCAGGTATAAAAAAAGATTTGATAGCCGTAAGAGCAGGGCAATACTGGCGGCTGATAGCCAAGCAGTGATTACCGATATGGATGGCCCTAAAAATTAGCGTACTTTAACAATTTAAACTGAAGACAAAAACCAAACACTATCCTCGAGGTTAGCTATTCGGCAGTCAACAAGTGGACACTGGACACACTCTAAACGGTCCTCGTTCTTTTCTCAAAAACACCTCCCAAAACTCCACCTCACACAAAGTCTCTCTCAAACTCTTCGTAAAAAGCGGTAAGAAGTTTGAAGATTTTTTTAAAATCATTTAGATTTTTCTTACATGTAGCTTTTTTCGAACCAATCAAAAACAAAAACTCATTAAAACAAAAAGTTGGCTGCTGAATAGGTGACCTTGTACAAAAACAAAAACAAGAAAATGCACCGAAATCCTCACACTAATAATGTTCATACACCGGTTATGCTCGCCGAAGTCATCGAGTACGTTGAGCCATTAAAAGCTGAACGATATCTGGATGTAACGGCTGGTTATGGTGGTCATGCAGAAGCTATTTTAGGCCGGAGCGAAAATTATGAGCAGTCGGTATTAATCGACAGGGATGCTTCCGCCATAAAAGAACTCATGCATAAGTTTGGAGGCAGGGGTATACAAATCCTGCACCAAGACTACCTATCTGCAAGTTTAAGCTTGCTCAAGCAGGGCCGCAGTTTTGATATTATAGTTGCGGATTTAGGGGTATCGTCACCGCACCTTAACGAGGTTAGTCGAGGCTTTAGTTTTACTAAAGACGCACCGCTCGATATGCGTATGGACCAGCAGCAACAACTTACTGCTTGGGACATAGTTAATAAATCGAGTGAAGAGCAATTAGCAGATGTCTTGCGAAATTACGGTGAAGAGCCGCGATATCGTCAGATAGCTAAATTAATTGTTAAAAACCGTCCAATCAGTTCTACAACGGAGCTGGCTGCTCTTGCGCAAAAAGCGTGGGGTAGGCATAGCCGTACCCACCCGGCAACTAGGACGTTTCAGGCAATTAGAATTGCCGTAAACGATGAGCTTACGCAATTAGGCCAGGCCTTACCGGTTTGGTTAAGGCTACTTGCTCCGAAAGGCCGTTTGGCGATCATTTCCTTCCATAGCCTGGAAGATAGGGTCGTCAAACAGTTTTTCGCTAGCGAGTCGGGAGATCGTTACGATTCTATCCTGACCGTACTAACCAAACACCCGGTAGCTCCGGGTCCTCACGAAATAGCCAATAATCCGCGTTCTCGTAGTGCTAAACTACGGGTCGCAGTGAAACAAAAATGAAAGGGAAATGCGAATGCCGATTCAGGTAAAAAGCAACTCCCGGGCATATAAGATCCACGTACGCGTGCTCTAATGCCTAGTAAGGGTCGGCTCTGTTCCTTAAACCGGAACAGAGCTGGCTAAAAAAGGAAACAAAAATAAAATATGACATATTCAAGCTCACTTGCCCTTTCAAGGGCTCAATTTGCAAGCCGAAACCGTAACTCGGTTGCATTTAAAACCCAAACTAAAAAACTAGGTCCAGTAAGCAACACGATAGTTTTAATCGTGTTAGCCTGTTTATTGGGTCTGTTTTATTTATCTCAAGTTACCAAAACTAATGCCGAAGGCTTTACTTTGAATTCCTTGCAACAGCAACAGTCTCAACTAGAGACGGAGAATGCCAATCTTGCGGTCTCATCTGCGCAGTTAGAGTCTATCAGTCGGGCACAAAACAGCACAGTAGCTAAGAACATGATTCCACTTACTCCTTCTGCAACCGCTACTAATTAGTTATAGTAAAGGTTATGCCTGAATCGTTTAAACCCGATTTATCTACTGTTACGGGCAGAATTCGATTCTGGTCGTCACTTATTATATTAGCACTGATAATTTTCGGAATTAGATTATTTTATGTCCAGGTAATCCGTTATGCTCATTACAAGCAGGCGGCTCTTAATGATCAGTTAAAACAATATCAAATACCGGCAACCAGGGGGATTATTGAGGCAGAAGACGGCAGTAGTGACGTACCGATAGTACTAAATCAAAAATTATATACGCTTTTTGCCGACCCGCCGTTTATTAAGCATCCGTATAGTGTTGCGCAACAATTAAGTAAAATTATCGGCGGTAATCCCGATAGCTATTTGCCAGCGTTAACGGCTAAAAATACCCAATACTCGATAATCGCCTACAAACTGACAGGTGCCCAAAACCAGAAAATTACGGCTTTAAACGATCCGGGATTAGGTACCCAGGGTCAGGATTATCGGGTTTATCCCGACGGATCATTAGCGGCTCAAGTGCTCGGGTTCGTTAATAATCAAGGAGTGGGAGAGTATGGTGTAGAGCAGGCACTAAACCCGATCTTAAGTGGTAAACCCGGCATGCTTAAGGCTATTACCGATATTAACGGAGTACCGTTGGCCGCCAGCAAGGAGAATACGCAAATAGCTCCTACTCCCGGTAGTAATGTGGTATTAACGCTGAATTTGGGTATCCAGCAACAAGTGGAAAGTATTTTGGCTAAGGAATATAAGGCTACTAAAAGCCAAGAGTTGAGCGCCATTGTAATGGACCCATATAACGGTCACATCAAGGCTATGGCAAATTATCCTACTTATAATCCTGCAGATTACGCTAATGTATCGAACCCTAAACTTTTCCAGAACTATGCAGTTGATTATCCTATTGAACCAGGTTCGGTGATGAAAACTCTTACCACTTCGGCGGCTCTCAACAGTGGAGCGATTACTGCTAACGAGTCATTTTACGATCCAGCACACTGGGTTATTGACGGGTTTAATATACACGACATATCTATCGACGGCGGTGCCAGAGAGCAGAATATTCAAAGTATATTGGCACTGTCTTTAAATACCGGAGCTACCTGGATGTTGATGCAAATGAGCCATAAGGGAGGTACTCAGATTAATGCCCACGGTATAGAAACTTGGCACAATTATATGGTTCAGCACTTTTTATTAGGTCAAACTACAGGTATTGAGCAAGGTTATGAAGCTAGCGGTTACGTTCCGCCTGCCAATCTTAACGATCCGAGTATAAATTTACGCTATGCCAATACTGCATTCGGTCAAGGAGTAAGCATAACAGCAATCCAATTAATTTCAGCTCTCTCGAGTGTCTTAAACGGTGGGACGTATTATAAGCCGACATTGATAGATAAAATTATTTCTCCCAGCGGTAAGGTGAGCGTCAATAAGCCTAAAGTGGAGGAACGTAACGTAGTCAGTCCGTGGGTAGGAAGAGAACTTGAGCCGTTAATGGAGGGTGTGGTTAAGGCATATTTACAGGGAGGCTTCTCGTTCATGAATTTCCCGGCCAATTATATAGTTGGCGGAAAGACGGGTACCGCACAGGTTGCTAAGCCGACAGGAGGATATTACTCAAACATATATAATGGTACGTATATCGGTTTCGTTGGCGGGGATACGCCGCAGTACGTCATCGTGGTTTATAATATAAAGCCGAATACTCCTGGTTATGCCGGTTCATACGGCGGTCAGCCTGTTTTTGCCGATATCGCTCATATGTTAATTAACGAAGGATATGTTACTCCAAAAGAATAAAGTCATCTGTTAATAAATCTTCACCTAGATTATACTTAACAAGATAAGCTGCCAAATAAAATGTTACATTTTACACTTCAAGTCAACAAACTGGTAAATGTCTTACTGCTAGGAGTTTTAGGGTTTGGATTAACGATGGCACTAACACCTATCTATACTACTTTGGCGTACAAGTATAAATGGTGGAAAAAACAGCGCAAAGAGGCTTGGAGTGGGGGCGAAGCAACCGTGTACAACCGATTGCATGCTGCAAAGCATAAACGCAACATACCTAACATGGCCGGGATAGTTTTTGTTTTCTCGATAGCTATTATCACGCTTGTGATGAATCTTAAGCGACAGCAAACGTGGTTGCCACTAGCAGGTATGGTGGCGGCAGGACTGATCGGTCTGGCGGATGACATTATGAATATCAGGGGTGATAATGCTAAGGTTGCGGGTATGCGAGCAAAAGTTAAGTTTGTGCTCTATAGTATAGTCGGTTTGGTTGGCGGTGTCTGGTTTTATGAAAAACTTAACGTACATTCAATTTACTTACCCTGGGTTCATGAATGGAATATCGGTTTTGGAATTATTATTTTATTTTGGTTTGTAGTTGTAGCCACCGCCAATTCAGTTAATATAACCGATGGATTAGATGGACTTGCCGGCGGGTTACTGGCCTCTTCATTTTTGGTGTATACCTTTATCTGTGGCTCTCAAGGCAAATACGTACTGGCCGGTTTTTGTCTAACCGTTGTCGGTGCCATTTTAAGCTATACCTGGTTTAATATTTATCCTGCACGTTTCTTTATGGGAGACGTGGGGTCCTTTGCTTTGGGTACTGCCCTAGGCATTATCGCCATGCAGACGGATACCGTGTATATCTTACCGATCATAGGCGCGGTGTACGTAATTGAAACCGGGTCGGTTATTGTCAATCGACTGTCAAAGAAGATTCGTCATGGCAAGAAAGTCTTTCTGTCTTCACCTATTCACCATCATTTTGAAGCATTAGGCTGGCCGGAAACTAAAGTAACGATGCGGTTCTGGATCTTAGGACAAATAGCTGCGGTGATCGGTTTAGTGGTTTATCTGGCAGGGAAGTAGTATTGCAAGGTATGCTCAATAGAATTAGCAATACTATCTTCTCCTCAGGGCGAAAAAGTCTAGCATCTGATGGTGAAACCTTAACATCCGTTCGTCGTCACCAACCGGATCATTGGTTATTAATCGAATGCTTAATCCTGCTGGCAATTGGTTTAGCTTTAATTTATTCTATCAGCCCGGCTTTAGCGGATACTACGGGTGTTAGCGGCAGTTATTATATCGTTAGGCAGGTGATAGCGGTCGCTCTTGCGCTCGTCGCATTCTTTATAACGTATAAATTTCCGATTGCAAAATGGCGAGCATATTATAAGTGGCTCTTGGCGGCTGCCGCCTTATGTACGCTTATTGCTATAGTATTGCCTGTAAATCCGAACTATCCGGCACATCGTTGGGTAAGATTTGCCGGTTTCTCATTTGAATCGGTCGAACTGCTGATTTTTGCCCTACTAGTTTGGTTTGCCCATTTTTTGGCGGTGCGAATAAAAAATGGCACTATTACTAATTTTACCAAGACTATTCGACCTATACTGGGAGTACTGTTAATAATTGCCGGCATAGTAGCTATTATCCAAAGTGATCTAGGGTCAACAGGTGTAATAGTGGCCATGATGGGAGTAATGTTGTTTGTCGCCGGGATACCTCTCAAGCGAATTATGATAATAGCGGCCGTAATCGTAGGATTGGTAATAATTTCGGTAATTGCTTTCCCTTATCGATTAGCTAGAATAGAGACATTTTTACACCCGACTTCAAATTGTCAAACCACCGGCTACCAGGCATGCCAAGCTATGATCGCAGTAGGTAGTGGCGGAATTAGTGGCTTGGGTTTAGGGAGCGGAGTTCAGGCATACGGTTACCTACCCGAAGCAGATAATGATTCTATCTTTGCTATTTACGCCGAAAAGTTCGGTTTCATAGGATCGATTATCTTACTGATATTGTTTGCTGGTTTGTTTTGGCGGATGGCGAAGATATCTGAAGGGGCACCTGATGATTTTTCCAAGCTGATAGTAGTTGGAGCATTGGTTTGGATGAGCACCGAAACACTGATCAACATAGGGGCAATGATCGGTCTGTTGCCATTAAAAGGTATAACCTTGCCGTTTATTAGCTATGGGGGTACGTCAGTAGTATTCTTTGCTGCCTCTTTAGGCCTTGTATATCAAGTTTCATGCTATACTCCACGCGTATCATTAAAAGATTTGAAACGTATACGAAGAAGGGCGGCTAGCGATGACTATAGTAGTTACGGGCGGCGGATCAGGGGGGCATATCACTCCGATCTTGGCGGTCGCGGCTGAAATTAAAAAGCTTTCTCCTGATACAAGGATTGTATTTATCGGTCAGAAAGGCGGACACCTATTAGATATCGTGGAACAGGACCCGTATATTGATTCTAGTTATCAAATTTCGGCCGGAAAGTTTCGGCGGTATCACGGGGAAGGCCTGACCCAATTATTGGATTTTAATACCCAGTATAAGAATGTAAAAGATTTATTTAGAACAGTAAGTGGTTTAACTCAGAGCTGGCGTTTACTCGCTAAAATTCGACCAGCGGTAGTATTTACTCGAGGAGGATATGTAAGTGTTCCAGTGGCTTTAGCGGCCTGGTTGAGACATATACCTTATATTACTCACGATTCTGATTCTATGCCCAGTCTTGCTAACCGAATTATCGCCCCTAAGGCAGCAAAACACGCTGTTGCTCTTGAGCCTAGTATGTATCCCTATCCTTTATCTAAGACCGTTAGAGTAGGCGTTCCGATTAGTTCGAAATTTCAAACTGTTGATGATCAGACAAAGCAGCGGTTTAAAAAAGAGATAGCATTAGATAAGTTTAAACAAATGCTATTCGTGACAGGCGGCGGTAATGGTGCTGAGCAACTCAACAGTTTAGTTAAAAATAATGTTGAGTACCTGCTTAAGAAGTTTCCTCAATTAGTGATAGTACATATAGCAGGGAGGAATTTATCTGAAGCCTTAGAGAAGGAATATGACAATTTATTGCGTCCTGGACTTAGGAAAAGGGTAATAGTGAAGGATTTTGTTACTGATCTATACCGATATAGTGGTGCAGCAGATATCATTATTGCCAGGGGAGGAGCTACCAATTTGACCGAATTCGCAGCTCAGAGAAAAACCTGTATCATCATTCCATCCAGCCGGTTAATATGGAACTTACGGAATGCCCACGCCTTAGCTAAACAAAACGCAATTATTGAACTTAGCGAAGATCAAGCCGAGCAAGAACTTAGGCTTGCACACATTGTTTCCGATTTACTTGATCATAAAGAGAGCAGGGAAGAATTGGAAACAAATTTTGCTCAATTTTATGTACCCGATGCAGCCAAAAAAATTGCTGAACTTTTACTTGAAATCGCTTATACATCTGAGGTAAATAAGTAGCATATGAAATTCGGTTTCAAAAAAAATCTACCTAAAACAGCTAGACAGGCTGACGCTAGATCAACAAATGAGCCATTACCAATAAACAGTTATTATTATTCTCGCAGTCCAATACTACGGCCGGTTAAAGAGGGAGGCAAACAAACTGTTTCTAATTCACGGTCTGAGACAGCTGATAATAAACGAGTTAACAGATACAAACGTTGGTTAATGCCATTCGGCTTGGTTGCTTTGATCATAGTAGTCTTGGCGGTTGTCTTAGGCATTAACGGTACTCCTAAAGTAGTAGTTATAGAACCGACTAACTTTAATTACGAACCCCACACGCTGAATCAATATAGGACGGCTGCAGCAAACGCTATTAATTCATCTTTGTTTAACAAGTTTAAGTTAACATTTAGTTCGAGCGATATAGCTGACCAACTGAAAAAAGAATTTCCAGAAATAGAATATGCGTCGTCAACTTATTCACTTATAGGACCGACCCCGGTAGTCTATATACAGTTGTATCGTCCGGAATTGATATACATATCCAGTAGTGGACAAAGTTACATCCTAAACCATGCCGGTGACGTCATCGCTAGTAGCTCTTCGCTGGACGTCAATGAACAAAAATCTTTGGCTAAAGTAACCTCTACGGTTGCAGGTGATCCGTCAATCGGTTCGCAAGTGTTAACCTCTAGCGATGTAGCATTCATCGCGACAGTGTGGGAAGCGCTTAATGCCAAAAGCATAGCTATAAATAAGATGTCTCTGGTTCCTATGGCTGAGGAACTAGATGTGTATCCGGCAGCAGCCAGCTACTTTATTAAGTTCAATTTGCACGAAACTGATGCTTTACAGCAGGTAGGCACATATCTTGCGGCGATAGCCACTATTAAACAACAGCATCAACCCATGCCCACTCAATATGTAGACGTAAGAGTGGATGGCAGGGCATACTACAAATAACTATAGTTATAGACCCTTATACAAGTTAATAAGTAAGTATAGTAGCCTAAGAAACCAAAACAAAAATTTAATAGACGATTCCCCGGTTCTACCCTAGTAGTTCGTAATTTGTTCACTAATGAAAAAATAAACGGTTCAGGAGAATATTAATATAAAAATAGTATTTTCTTTAAAAAGCAAATTTTTAGAGATAGAGAAGGCAGGATAGGGGACAAATATAAATAAATTAAAATCGACAAAATGCAAATTCCTAGATACTTATCTGTGGATAACTATATGTTCAATATGTTATCTTACTTTTGTCAAAATACTTACAGACCGGTGTTTATTAATTAATTTTAAAAATATCAGCCTTAATTAGAGTGTTAACTAGCTTAATCCATGAAAAAATTATTAAGGCCTATAAATTTTTTAGGGCAAAATCTAAAAATACGATTTATACTTCCCTGCAATAGGGGTATTGTTACTAAACTACAGCAAGATATACCATGTCGTAAAAGATATATTGTGCGACATCCAGTTGATATCTCTTTCTAGTTCTCTTTCATGCCAGTTTTCGAAGCTTACTTTTCTAACCGTCATTTTTTTAGACTATTTTTTAATTCCACCCTTTTTATTAGCAACCTGTTTATTTTTTACTGCCTTCTATCAATGTTGTCTACTTAGATACCGGCAACTACTTGTTCGTAAAATGTTTAGATAATTAACAATGTTATTTTTCTTTTGGTTTATTTGGATTCATCCAAAGCATAAGTCGCTTTAGCTACACGCCGGAATTGCGGTTTACCCTGTAGGTTAAGTAATATCGTAGCCTCTTTTACGAAACGGCTTTTCAGTACCCGTTTAACAATCTCGTCTCTATGCAGGGGTTGATTAGCTTCTCTTAGCACCTGACTGATGATATCGGCTACTGTGCCTTTTTCATAACCCCATTCCCTTAAAGCGTAAATCCCGCGACCGATCAGCACAAAACGCTTATCTTTGATTAATTCGTTGTGTATTGCTTGGGTTGTAACGTTTTTGCGTTTAAAGTCACTTTGCTTTATCGCCTCGGCAATTTCGTTAAAGTGCATATGATGGCCGTTTTGGCTAAGGATAACGTATATTTTGTCACGGATATTTTTAGGGTTGACCAATGGCCATTTAATGAGTCCCCACTGCTCGTTTAATTTAGCCAAGTGTTTAGAAGTACTGGCTAACGCCTCGGCTTTTTTCAAGTCTTCTATACCCGCCTGTTTAGCAATGAAGTCAATTTTCTTCGGTTCGCCGATTTTAGTAACAACCGTTACAATGTTAGCCGAGGCTTGTTTAAGGGATTTCTCCGTAAACGCCTTACTGTCGGCTACACTGGCATAATTGTTATCATCATCGGTGATTAAAATAAGATCGGGGCACAGGTCGCACAGGAACGCTACCCTTGACTGTTCGTTCCGATCCGAATTACTAACTAATTGAGTAGTTAAATCGATTACCCTGATCACTTGACCGTTTTTTGCTAAAATAGGTAGAATTCTCGTTTGGAAATTATCAATCCCCGGTAATTTGTGCTCCTTCCCTGCCACTCTGAGTTTTTGGATCACCGATTTCTCGAGTTGTCGAACTCTTTCTCTCGTTATACCCAACAATTCACCAATTTGTTCCAAGGTTTCTTTGCGCTCAAACAAACCAAAACGTCGGGAAATGATTTCTCTTTCCCGATCTCGTTCTATATAACGGAGGACCCCGTTAACAAGATCTTTAGTGGATATTTGATTGCTAGAATTGTCGGTCATAGCTATATTTCTCACCAGCACTTTAATTATATTATATAACACATGCTCTAAAAAAGCAAAACTAGCTTTTTATAATATTATTCTAGCACATTAATGACTACCGTGCATAGACGATGTTATAGGAGTTAAACAATGTCACAGAGTTGTAGGAGTTTAAACTATTTGTTCTGCTTTCTATGATAGCGCCGCTTTTTGTTTGGTGCTTTCGCTAATATATCTTCAGCCTCTTGCTGAGTAATTAAAGCCGGGTCTTTACCCTTATCGATTCTTACATTTCGTTTTCCGTCGGTTATATATGGACCATAAGGGCCATTTAATATCTTCATACCCTGCTCTAAATCTTTAATTAGTCTGCTTGATTCTCGTTTTACCTTTTCTGTTAATAATTGTCTGGCGGTTACTTCGTCGATGGTATGCGGGTCGTACCCTTTAATGGAGACAGATATCTTACCGGTTTTAATGTAAGGACCGAAACGACCGATGTTAGCTTGGATTTTTTCCCCTTTTGCGGTCTTACCTACGACCCGAGGCAGCTTAAACATGTTAAGCGCCTGCTCAAGGGTTACCGTCTCGATACTACTTCCCTCTGGCATCGAAGCAAACTCAGGCTTCTCTTCTTGCGTAGTTTCCCCTCTTTGAAGCATCGGGCCGAAACGTCCAAAGCGAGCATAAATCGGTTGTTTACTAACTGGATCTAGACCTAGCAGTCTGGCCTGGGACACTTCTTGGCGGGAAATATTAGCGGTTTTTTCAATAAGAGGATGAAAACTCTTATAGAAGTCTTTGATCATGTTCTGCCATTGACGTTTACCCCTGGCGATTTCATCAAAATCTTCCTCTATTTGAGCCGTAAAATCATAGTTAACTATTGACGGAAAGTATTTGACCAGGAAGTCGGTTGTAACTTCGGCGATAGACGTCGGTGTGAGCTTATTTTTATCGCTTCCAATCGTTTCTTGCTTCGTGGATTTAACCAGGTTATCTCCTTTAAGCTCAAGTGATGTTACGGTGCAAACTTCCCCTTCCAGATCGGTCTTATTAACATAGCCTCTGCTCTGGATAGTCGAGATAGTAGGCGCATAAGTACTCGGCCTGCCGATTCCTAACCGCTCTAGTTTGCGTACCAAACTGGCTTCACTGTAGCGTCCCGGTCCGCGGCTTAGTTGTTCGCTAGCACTCAAAGATTTCAATTTGAGAACATCACCCTTTTTAACCAAGGGCAATATAACATCCTCTTTTGTTCCTCCCCATACTTTCATGAACCCGTCAAACAGTAAACTTTCACCCTTGGCGATGAATAGTTCCGGTTTGCCCCCGATAGCGATAGTGATCTCACTTTGAGAGATTTTAGCGTCCGCCATCTGAGAAGCCACTGCCCTTTTCCAGATTAACTCGTATAATTTCTTGTTAGTCTGATCGCCTTTAATGGTGCGTAGGCTAATATTTGTAGGACGGATAGCTTCATGGGCCTCCTGGGCACTGATACTTTTAGTTTTGTACTGGCGGCTTTGAAGATATGTTGCGCCATATTGCTGATTTATAAATTCTCCTATAGAGTCTACTGCCAACTTGGATAATTGCGTACTGTCAGTACGCATGTATGTAATCAAACCGGCCTCATAAAGATACTGAGCTATAGTCATAGTTTGACGAACGCTAAACCCCAATCTACGCGATGCTTCTTGCTGTAGTGTAGAAGTAGTAAAAGGAGCGGCGGGACTGCGTCTTGCAGGTTTTGTAGTTAAATTTAAAACCTTGAACGTATCTTTAGCTATATCTTTAAGCCACTTGGCTGTTTTGTCTTCATTCGGCAGGTTGGTGTTTAGTACAGCCGAGATGAGATCTTTATCATGGCTAAAAACCGCACTTACCTTAAAACTTGACTCCGATTTAAAATTTCTAATCTCTCTTTCACGTTCTACTATCAGCCGCACGGCAACGGATTGTACTCTGCCGGCACTAAGTCCCGTACGAACTTTTTTCCATAGTACTGGGCTAAGTTCATAACCGACTAGACGATCCAGTACCCTTCTTGCCTGTTGTGCATCAACCAGCCTTAAGTCTACAGTCCGCGGCTTATTGATCGCTTCTTCAATTGCCGGTTTGGTAATTTCGTGAAAAACAATCCGTTTGGTTTTGCTAGGATCAAGGGATAAAACCTGGGTCAGATGCCACGCTATAGCCTCTCCTTCCCTATCTTCATCGCTGGCCAGTAATACATCACTGTCTTTAACTAGTTTCCTAAGTTCGTTAATAACTTTCTGTTTTCCGGGACTTATTTCGTAGTTCGGTTTAAAATCGTGCTCAATGTCTATATTGAGACCTTTGGGTGGCAGGTCTCTGATATGGCCAAAACTACTCTTAACCCTATAGTTATTACCTAAAAATTTCTCAATGGTTTTGGCTTTGGCGGGACTCTCTACGATTATAAGGTTTTTGGACATTACTACATCTTAAGCAATAGCTGTACTTATTTGCAATTCAATTAATATATAACATTTAAGCTGTGAGACTTAGATTAGGCTTTAAAAAACTTAAAAACCAAAATACTTACCCGCTTTGTATCCTATAAATATTCCACCAAATGCTCCGACAATACCGAGCAAGATACTCCATCCGCCCAACCAATTGCCGTGATCCATGATTTGACCCAACCATCCTCCTAGTGTACTGAATAGCAGGATAGAAAATGAAATTAACCGTTTCACTTAGACTATTCTACCATAAGCAGGATGAATCGTTAATTTAGAACATTAAATTGGCAAAAACGTAATTCTATTAATATGTATTGACATAATAACATACATTTGCTATTATGCCCATTTGTGAGTTTTGATAACATTTTAGAGCTCACGCACCTTTTACCCATTCTAACAATGTTAGATTGCTTTAGAGCATGCGGACCTTTAGACAAAGTAGTTGTTACCCTCCACTACTGTCCTTTAAGCATCGAACTATCGATGTTGTTCTAAAGCAAACTAACCCTTTCAAGTAAACCCCCGGTCAAGTGCGAGCCTAAACGGTTTTACGGTTTATAACCGAAAGACACAAGATCTATATTTAGATTATTTCTTGGTGTTTCGCCCGGGTGGGCTTGAAGGGTGCGTACAGGGATAACAGACGTTGTCCCTGAAAACAGACCGACGAGCGGTGCCCACCCCCTCTCGTCGGTCTGTTTTTTGGTTTAGACGATAAAAGAACGTGTATCGGCGGACAGGTTTTTGGAATAGACGAACTCACTTAAAATAGCCATACACTCCTGCTTTAAATTATTAAGCTGTAAAACCTCTTCTTCATTAAACTTTTGCAGTACATAATCGGCGCTATCGATTGTTAGGGGTTTTTTGGGACCGATACCGATTCTGATTCGGCCATAGTTTTCGCCTATTCTAGAACTGATTGATTTTATTCCGTTGTGACCTGCAGAACTGCCTCCGTAACGGGTACGAATACTACCGAAGTCAACATCCAGGTCGTCGTGAATTACCACCAGATGGTCTGGTTGGATTTTATAGAAGTTTACTACCTCTGAAACACAATCACCACTCAAGTTCATAAGTGTGGTCGGTTTAATTGCGATCACCCGAGTATCGGACACTATACCGGAAGCAAGTAAACACTTTAAGTCTGCCTTATTTACCCAATCACTCATTTCCGAGAGCTTGTTAACAAAGTGGTCTAGGCAGTCGAAACCGATATTATGCCTGGTCCCGGCGTATTGTTTACCTATATTTCCCAACCCGACTAGTATTAAACTGGTATTCTGACCGGTTGTGTAATAAGTTGCCGGTAAAGCAACTTGAGGTCGTTTTTGCAGCCAACCCATTTTTACTATTTCCCTATCCTAGTTAAGTTTACTTTGCTGGCTGCCGAACGAGCGCTGCGCTTTTCAATTAGCCATAACTGAATCGGATTTCCGAAAAAATCGAATTGTTCTCTTAGTCTGCGTTCTAAATAGCGTCGGTAACTCCAGTGAACGAAACGCGTATGACTGCCGAATATCTTAAACGAAGGTGTTTCGTTATCCGTTTCCTGGACAATGTAGTTAAGTTTTGGCGTATGGTTTTTCATCCCTGCCGGAGGATGTTCACGGACGGTACGGACTAGCCAATTATTCAGTTCAGGGGTGGATATAATTGTTTCTCTGGCATGCTTAATCCTCATGACCAAATCGAATAGTTTAGTTGCATTTTGTCCGCTGATTGATGAAGTAACTATCAACGGAGCCCAATCGACGAATTCGTAATCGGCTGAGATGCGCTTTATGAACCCATCGTAGTCGAAATTCTCTTGCTCGTGCAAAATATCCCATTTACTTACCACTAAAGCTAATCCCTTACCGGCATCCTTAATTAAACCGGCAATTTTTTGATCCTGAGCAGTATTAGGTTCGTTCGCGTCAATCAATAGCAAGCAGATATCCGATTCTTCTATTGCAGCCAAGGATCTAAGAACACTGAACTTCTCTACACCCTGTTCAATTTTACCACTCCTTCGAATGCCGGCTGTATCCATTAATTCAATTTCCTGGTTTTTAAAACGGACTATCGCCCGGTTAATATCCCTGGTGGTGCCTGCCCGTTCTGCAACTAGGGCCTGCTGTTTATTAAGTAAGGTATTAAACAGGCTTGATTTACCGACGTTGGGTCGGCCTAGCAAGGCTATTTTAAGTCTTTCTGGCTCGTTTTTTATCGGCACTTTATCGATATTCTTAACGATTTCTTTCAATAATTCATGAATGCCGTAAGACTGAGTTACACTGGTAGAGATAATATTGCTTATGCCTAGCCTGGCAAACGAAAAGATATCATCGTGGTTGGCCTTATCAATTTTATTAACCACCAAGATAACTGGTTTTTGGCTTTTTAATGCCAGAGTTGCCACTTGGCGATCTTCTGTACTAGCCGGTACATCGGCCTCAACCACCACCAGAATAATATCTGCACTTTGGCTGGCCTGAAAAATTTGATCTTGAATCGATTGCTCAAAGTCATCTTCCGGGTCTTTAACCCCTGCCGTATCTACTACCCAAAACTGCTGTCCTAAAAAGGTAGCCTTAGAAGAAATACTATCTCTTGTGGTACCCGACTCTCTGGCAACTATGGCTTCTCGCCGCTCAATTAACGCATTAAACAGACTGGATTTACCGACGTTTGCCCTACCGACAAGAGCTACAATGGGAAGTTTTCTACTTTGCATATATAGACAGTTTACAATTATTAACGTTAATTAACTGCACGTATAGTTTATTTTTAATCGCTATATTAATTTCCATTCCCCGGGTCTTAAGTTACCTAAATTAAAATTTCCGAAACTGATTCGATGCAACCTTAATACTTTATACCCTTGCTTAGCAAATGTGCGTCTGATTTGTCTATTTTTTCCTTCACTCATTGTTACGCTTATATGACAGTCTTGATAACCAGCGTCAATTCTTAAACGACTTATTCCGTCCTCAAGTTGTATTCCAGCGTTAATTACTCGCCTATCCATTGGGTTTAATACCTTATCTAGAGTGACTTGATAAATTTTAGATTTATTAAAAGAAGGATGAGCTAACTTGTTAGCTAATTGGCCGTCGTTTGTTAGAATGATTAACCCTGAAGATTCTTTGTCTAATCTTCCCACGGGTTTTAAATCGTGGAGCTTTCTCGGCAACAGGTCGTAGATTGTCTTTCCGCCTTGCCCTGACCTACTAACCACATAACCAACCGGTTTATTGAGCATTATAGTGGTAGTTTTAAGTGGTAACCGAATTAGTTTTCCGTCGAGAGTTATATTGTCCGTAACAGCTATGACCATGCCTAATTCTGCACTCTTGCCAGCGACAAGAACCCGACCTTGTTTTATGAGGATATCCGACTTACGACGACTAATTCCGGTGGCTTGGGCCACGAAAACATTAAGTCGCATCAATTTAGATTATATGGCAATGTTGTTCGGATCGGTAGGATCAAAATGAACTGCTGAATTTGATTCTGTAGTAGCTTGGTCGGCTGGAGAATCAGGAGTTATTTGTTGTCCGGGATGGACCGGCTCTTCTTTTTCTGCTAACTGTTTGAGGCTTTTTTTAGCTTCAGTATGTACAGGTGGTTGGATGATTTTCCTGCCGGCAATGGCATGAAAGGAACCTGATGTGTCAGGCTCGGGTTGGAAGTTATCCTTATCGGCTAATCCATTAGCAGTATCGACCGGCTGAACTTCGGGTTCGCTTTCAGTGGTAGAGGAGTCCATTAAGGTATTGACAGCTTGGTTTAGAGTCTGATCATTTACGGTTTGATCACTTGTATTTTGAATTACCTGATTATCTGCGGATGAAGGTTCAGAAGGCTGCACAGGATTCGTATTCGGGGGTTGCGTTGAAGTTTGTTGCGGTTGTTCGGGTAAAACGCTAGCTTGATTAGTGGCTGTAGCGGTTATAGGCGGTGCTGAATCAGCCCCTACTTTATTAATAAAGTCATTGATTTGCTGATTAACGGCATCGTTTTCCTGATCGATAGATTGAGATTGGGTCATTTGTCCGCTCTGGTCGATAGAAATCGTTCCCTCACTTAAGTCCGTGGTTGACACCGGTGGCTGGCTGATATTTTCAAGCTTAGCCGACTCATCAGCTCCCTCTCCCGGATTAGCTTGAGTAGCAGTCGGATTCGGGTTGATTTCACTTGAACCGTTATCCGAATTCGGTATTTTTCCTGTGGGCTCGGATGACTGTATTTCCGATTGGTCGATGTAGTTAGCCGGCTCTGGCTGAACCTGGGTAACGGAAGAATTCGAGTCTGAAGTTAACCCATCTCCTTGCTGTGACGTTACATCAGAATCTGTAGATTGGTCTAAATGATCCGGTGATGTACTGCTACTACCAGTTGTTGCATTAGTACTATACCGATCCGTAGGCATCTGTTCACTAGTGTTCTGGGTTAAAGAATTGTCAGTACTTCCCTGATCGGTCTCGTCTAATAAACTATGAGACACCTTAACGATATCTTCTAATGTCACTTGCGATTTAACCAGGTAACGATCTGCTCCCAGATGATTGGCTCGACTCTGGTCTTCAGCTTGTCCGAGCGCGGTTAACATAATGACTTTGATATTTCTTAAATTAGGGGTATTGCGCAATATGTCTAACATCTCAAAACCGCTGATCTTGGGCATCATGACGTCTGAAATGATTAAATCGGGCTTTTCGGCTTTAGCTACCACTAATGCCTCTTCTCCGTCTTTTGCCGAAACTATAACGTAGCCTTCAGCTTGTAAGCGAGCTTGGTATATTTCTCTTAAATTATTGTCGTCTTCTACTAGGAGTATTTTTTGCATGATTATATTTTAGCTTATGCTTGAGACTTATTGTAGCATGCTATTACTTAATGCCCCAGTAGACTCCATAAAACTTGCAGAAAGATTATTGTGCTGTTTTTCAGTTTCAGCCTGTTCGGTGGTCAGGCGTGGCAGATTAATAAAGAAAGTGGATCCTTTGCCGATTTCACTTTCAACCCATATCCTGCCTTGGTAAAGTTCCAATATTTTTCGAGATATATATAGACCCAAACCAGTTCCTCCGATAGTTCTGGTGGCTGAATTATCAACTCGATAAAACTTCTGGAACAAGTGCGGTATATCCTCTGTCGGAATTCCCACACCTGTGTCTTTGATGTATATTTGAACTACTTGGTTGTCTCCCGTAGTGCCAATTGTAATTTTGCCCTGATCGGTATACTTAACGGCGTTATCGAAGAGGTTGGTTATAACCTCACGCATTCGTTCCGGATCGGCCTTAACATAGAACAGGGGTTTGATAACTTTTTGGCCGACTACTGTAGAATTAGTAGCGTCGATAGTTTGCGGTCCTCCGATGTTAAACTCTAAAACCAAACCCTTTTTGTCGGCCTGGAACCTTAAATCGTTACACAATTGTTCCAAGAAACTACCGAGTTCGATTACTTCTGGATGAGAGGTTAACCTACCGTCTTCAGCTTTGGCTGACGTTAGTAGGTCTTGGAATAGTTGGCCTAAATGCTGGGTGGATTCGTGGGCCTTTTCAAGATACTGCCGGGCACGGCTGTCGATTGTGCTGACTTTATCGTTCATAGCAAGAGCTAAATAGCCTTCGATGGCTGCTACCGGCGTTCGCATTTCATGACTCGCAGTGCTAATAAAATCGCTGCGTTGTTTTTCCTCTATCCGCTCTTTAGTGACATCACGAAAAATAGCCACAACTCCGCTAAGCTGTTGATTGGATCCCATAAGTGGCGATGCACTTATAGATATGGGTATTTGTTGGTTACTCTTGGTAACTAAAAATCCTTTGTTATCTCGAATTGTTTCTGAAGACCCCTTAAAGATTTGCATAAGAGGATTCTGATCAGGTGAATATGCTTCACCTCTATCGTTGACTAGCCTAATGACTGATCTGAAATCCAGATTTTTAGCTTCTTCTTCTGCCCACCCGGTAATTTTGGCGGCTCCGGGATTAAATAATTGTATTAGACCATTTTTATCTACCAGCAAAACACCATCTTCAATTGCGCTTAAGATAATCGCAGAGGCTTGTTGGTTATCTCTTAAGCCGTTTTCTAATTCAGCCCCTGTTTGACTATGTTTATTTTGTCCGAATCCAAACATA
The DNA here is from genome assembly GCA_021799575.1 of bacterium. GTDB lineage: Bacteria > Patescibacteriota > Saccharimonadia > Saccharimonadales > UBA4665 > JAJZWH01. Next base: position 79,007 of record JAJZAD010000004.1, read on the forward strand.
TAAGCCCTACGTCCTTATAGTGGACATACCTTTACGATGTTCAGCCATAGAATAGTTAATTAAGCTTTGACTCATGTTTGATTTTTTTACCCATCATAAGCTTTAAGGTAATTATCTCACTAACAATTGTTAACGACAATTAATTGTATCGGTCCATAACATATTGGACTCTGCTAATGGCAATTGTAATGTATCAAGTAATGCTCTCAAAGGACTTTTAAGTTTTAGCGTCCAATGGGGTCTTTCAGTGTTGTACCAAATCAGCCAGTC
>JAJZAD010000016.1 GCA_021799575.1 bacterium
TTTAATGCTGTTTAGTCCTGGTACCACCACACCAGTTCGGGTCCGTACTCCAGTGTGTCTCATCGCCTATCTCCTAGAAGCTTAATTGTATTCTAGAAGTGGCGCCTATCTATCTGAACTTGGTCATGCTTATACTTTAGCATTGTGAATTTGCCAAATCCAAAATGCGTCCAAAACCCAGTTTATTTAGTAGATTCATTTCATTGATTGCCATATGCATTTAAGCTGTATAATAAACATTAAGAAACAGTTATGCTTAAACTGAAAAAAGTCCAATATACAAAAAAACATCTATTGCAAGACCTTAGTATGACGCTAACAGTTTTAATGTGCGTATTTATCGGTACATATATAATTCCAAACCGGTATATACAGGTTTATCCACGGGCTTTTGCGTCGGCATCGTCAAATTTTTACGGTCTGAATTGGCATCCGATTTGGATTGATCCCTCCGTACAGGACTCGGAAATTGCATTGTTTAAGGCAGCGGGAGTTAAATCGGTAAGATTTGATGTCCCCTGGTATAACATTGAGTATACACAAGGCGTTTACAGCCAGACATATTTATCAAGGTTAGATAATGCCGTCAATGAACTTCTCGCCAACGGTATCGATCCGCTAGCAATAATAACTTCGGCTCCGCCATGGGTTACCGGTGCTCCTAGTGGCGACCCGTCACCTAGTTCAGAACCGCCTTTAAGAACTATAATCGGACCCAATTGTAATCCGTCGTTAACTAACTGTACGCCTTATAACGGCGTAGCTGAGTATGACAACTTCCTGTCTTTTATAATGCAGCGTTGGTTAGGTAAGGTAAATGAGTATGAAATCTGGAACGAACCCGATGGCGGTTGGTCATGGCAATACACCGATGATAACTATCCGAATTATGAAATCGATAATGCTACTGACTACACCACTCTTCTAAAGAGTGCATACACTACCGCTAAAGCTATTGATCCCTCGGTTACGATTCTCGGTGGTTCGCTGTCAGGAACTGACGGAAATAACCAAGTTTTTCTACAAACCATGTACGAACAAGGAGCTAAGAACTATTTTGACGTACTTTCACAGCATTATTATTGTGATCCGCCCGGAGATAACTGGTGTGCATATAATGGTACGGCCGCGAGTCGTAATATTATTGACCCCGGTACGTTGGCTGATACTTGGAAAAACAACATCTATCCCATAATGGAGAAATACGGCGACGGCAGCAAACCCGTATGGGTAACCGAAACCGGTTATAACACATATACTGCAGGGGGTGGGATAACCGAATCAGAACAGGCTACTTATTTGACGCAATCTTATGAAGATGCCGCCTCTCTGCCTAACGTAGCCAGGTTGTATTGGTATGATGCTGATTGCACGGATAGTGGAACAAGCACGCAAGATTATTACTGTATTATTGACGTAAATACTTATGATGTCAGCAGTTTGCCTACTCCTATTCTGGAACCTGCCTATTATGCATTACAAGATTTGACGGCAGCATCTTCGTCAACAACCGGAACGGGAAGTAGCAGTTCAGGCTCATCGTCTACAACTGGTTCATCTACTTCGACTAACACAGGCTCATCAACCACTTCATCATCCGGCTCATCAACCACTTCATCATCCGGCTCTACATCTTCACCGACAACAGGCTCTTCAAGCAATACTAAGAGTCAAACTTCTACTTCTTCAGGACCTAAGTCTAGCCAATCCGCTACTCCTTCATCAACTGTGTCATCCAGTACTCCAAACACTGTCAACTATTCAATAGATGGTAACCCGACCTCTGGCCCGGTTAACCCGAATAAACTGGGAAATGGTACGTACACCGTAACTCAGACAATTAACAGCGGTGGACACATCACAACTAAGAGCCAAATCATTACTGTAGATCACAAGTCGTTTTGGCAAAAAATTATTTCTTCTAGTAACGTAAAGTATGCTATAGGCAGCGCTATTTTGCTGATGGGAACAATGATCTTCATTTACTGGGTGAGAGCAGTTATTAGAAGACATGCAATCTCGCTGATTACATCTGTCAGCGAACCGTATAAACCGATAATTGTTCACCCCGGAGCTGATTCCACGCTGAATGACTCCTTTAAGTTTAAACAATAATCTACACGCCAGGTTGTTAGTAACCAATGACTTGCTAATCGAAAATCAATTTAATAATTTTAAAGTAAAAAATTCAACAAATACACCTAAGCTGTATTTAATGCAGTTCAACTAAAGTTCTTTGCTTAATTAAAAAAACTTGTTAAGTTCAGAGACTTTTGTTATAGATTTAATATGGCTACCGAAGCGATGTCTGTTTCGAAGAAGCAAGATCTGGCGCAAAATATTAAGTCTAGCGATTTTCAAATCGTTCCTCTTCGAGGTTTACCTGTTGTTGGGGTAATATTGATAGGTTTAATTGTAGCCATTGCAACCAACAAACTTTGGGCACTAGATTTTTTTCATATAGTCGGAGGAGGTTTATGGACTGCTACCGATCTGTTAGTAGGATTGCTGATTGGACCGATGGTACTTGCTAAATTATCGATCCCGGCAAGGATAGAATTTTCTAAACGATTTATGCCCAAAATGTTATTAATCGTACCTACTCTAGTAACTATGACGCTTGCAGGAGGGTTTCAATTGGCGAGACATCTAGGTTATCTATCACCCCAACTGAGTGTACATAACTGGCTAATAGTAGCATTTTGCGTTGTAGGTGTAATGCTGCTTATTGCCATGGGTACTTTAGCTCCGGCCAACCTGGCAATATTATTTGAATTAAAAAAACCTGATCCTAATCCTAGAATTATTGGTTCTCTAATGCGTCGTTTTATCTATGGCTCAGCTATTCTAGGTGTTATGCAAGTAGCTACGCTAATTATTATGACTAGGGTTGCGACCATATGAACACCTCGAACTCCACAAAATCCAGGTCCAAACAATTGCCTAAACCGGACATAAATCGATTGGAATTTTGGGAACGAAAATTACCGCCTATTAACGAACTGTGCTTAGGGTCACTATTATTTATTATTATTGATGGAATTTATATTGCTGCACATCTACCGAATATACCCTCAATGTCGATAATCTCTCTGTTTCTTAGCTTAGGCGGGTTGTTGTCAATTATCAGCTGTCTTTTGTTAGCTAGAATTAAAGATTTTGCTTGGGATAAATTTTTCCTGGTTTTACGTTGGATGAGCTTAGAATACTTAGTTGAAGCCGGTATGTTAGAGTATATTTTTGTTTATGATAAGGTAAGAGGCTCAATGTTATTAATTCTAACTTTAGCATTGGTTGTGTTTGCTATCGATATACCTATTATTATGTCTTTTACAGTCGCCAGATACCAGCAACGTACTACCTTAGCTAAATAACGACCGGACTGTATTAAAAAGTCAAAAATTATTAATAGTTACTAATATTGAACAAATTTAACTAGTAAGTGTTATGTTTTATCTATACGGGTCGCTTGAACAACAATAAAGAAGGAAAAAATTATTATCAACGTACCGAGTGTGGTCTGCATTACATAGATATGCAATCTGCAAAAATATGTGCAGCCTACTGCAAGCAACACCACTCATGCAGCCTTGATATTACTAAACATTCGATTGAACGGAGCAAATATAGTGCTAGTTTTAGCTAGTTTTATTAGTTGGCATTTGACATAAATCTAGAATGACGTGGTCATTAAATAATTGCGTTTATACTTAACTTATTTTTTCAACTCAAAAGCATTGTGTATTTTTTGCGACGGCTATTGCTTTTATCTAAATTAGCATTATAGTTACTTCTAGAGTTAGATTGGATATTCAAAACAAATAGTCAAACGATGAATATCTCAACATTGGAAGAAAACGGTTTTTCACCAGAGTCGCTTGAGCCTAAGCTTATAAAGATGCCATTTACTTTCCTAGGAGCAGCGGCGGGAAGAATATGTGTTGAAGGTTGTCTAGAAGACGTTAATAGTGCCAATGAAACTGACAGCAATCCGGAACTACAAGAAGTTGAGTACTTAAGTTTTAATGAACTTGAAACGATTTATCGTCAAAGCCGTAACCTAGAATCCGAGAGGAATAAATGCCGTAAATTGGTATTTAAAAAAGATGGCCAGGAAATAACCGATTTAATAGGTTACAATGCCACGCAACCGATTCTAGATAAATATTATGATACCGAAGAAAATCCATATTTTATTCTTCGCGTACGTATGGAGAAAATAGATGATGAAAAAGAAAGCAAGGTTGTAGCTTTTAGAGCTTCATCTCTTTCGTCAACAGAGTGGGAACAAGTTGAAGATGATAATGAATTACCGAAGATAAACGGTCAAGACCCATCATTAATCGAACTCGGTGATGAATTATTTCTCGGTGTTATCGAGGTAGAATCCGTACCTGACGATAGTGATAGCGGCTATCATCTTAAATGGTGGCAAAGATTTTATATGGGTAAAGACGTTCGTAATATGATCGCAGTAGGCCGCGGTCCAGACGGCATGAAAAACGTAACTCCCGTAATGACACCAACATCAGGTATCGTTACTTTCACCAGACCACAGAATCCCGATAACGAAGCTCTAGGTGGCCTTGGCCAAATAGGTGAGGTAACTAGAGATAAAATTGATGAAATATTAAAACCCGATGTTCTACAAGCTGCCGAGTTAATTAATACTCGATTTATAAACGGGAGAGAATGGGGAGGAATTAAATACGGCCTACCTTTAATAGATGGTAAAATCGGCGTTTTAGGACATATTGCCTGTTATGACATTAACAGTCCGCTTTATAACCCAGAAGCAAAAGATAAGCCTAAGAAATATGCTACTTTTGTCGGAACATATGATCCCAGATCACGTAAGCTCGAAAATGTAAAACTCGTTGCTATGGCAGACGAATTCCCCAGTAATTTGACAAAAGATGAATCTACCAGGAACGTGGTGTATACCACCGGTATGACTGAACCCGATGAAAACGGAAGGGTATTAATCATACAAGGTGTTAGAGATGCCGAGACTTGGTCTAAAGAGATTGACGACCCTTTTGCCGGTCATCGTGTTTATCTACCTAGGCCTGGTGTCGTTGATCAAGACTTAATTGGGTAATGTTAACGTGTTGGTACAAGAATTAATGTTTTCTCACAATATAACTGGGGCGAACTAAATAACTCTGGCGTGGAAAATCTGAAGCAGAATTCTCTAACGTAGTCTGGGAACTTTTCTGGT
>JAJZAD010000011.1 GCA_021799575.1 bacterium
TGCCTGGGATTGTTTACCTAGCAGCCACTTAACAAAACGCTCTAGCAACAATCCTTTGGTCAGATCATCCCTGGGCTTAGTGGCACTCTTGCTGCAAGCTACACACTTGTAGCGCTGTGCCCCCGCATCTGTTAATCCACGTCTTTGTAGTTCATTACCGCACGTGGGGCAGCGGTATTTGTATCTCCTTTTTTCATAACATTAATGTCTCACGACATTAATTCAAAGCCAATAACAGAGGGAAATTGACTAATTGATGATTAGAATAAATATTAAAGAACCAAAAACGGATTATTTTTATATTGTACCAATATTTGTGTTCGTTATAATTATCCTTAATTTATTAGTTCAAAGATGGATAAAATAATGTGGAGGATTTGTTTTCATTAATGGTGCTATGTATGTGGATATTGGCTGAAAATTAAAAGATATATGAGCAGCTTGAACATTGTTACCTTGTCTAGAAATAACTTTAACAATTTCCAAGGTATAACCAGTGTTAATTATTCCAGAGTACTGTCCTGGTTTAAGTTTGAATAATATTTGTGTAATTTGTGGAGCGATGTTCGGGTCATTTGGAGTTATAGTATTTGGGTATTGTCCACCATTATTCTTGGTAGATGTATCATCAGAGACCTGTGCTGCCAATGTCGCAAAATTCGCACCATGCTTCAAACTAGTAAGTGCCGACACGGCTTTTTGTTCGGTTGCAGTATCGAGTTTTTCAACTACCGCCTGTTGAAGCATTTGCATCTTTAGCTCTCTTTTAAAGTCGGATTCATTCCACCCCCAAAAATCATTTAAAACGGCATTGAATTCTTGCATATTAGTACCGAGTCGATTTTGACTTTGTACTAACGAAACCTCCTGATTCACTTGCTGATCCGTAACATTAACTCCATACTTGCTGGCTAACTGCTTAACATACGTATCTGTTACTACTTCGTTCATTGCCTGTTGTTTGTACCTATCAAGTTGAGTTTGACCAGTTTTAGTAGAAAAATTAACTTGCTGCTGTGTCTCGTAGTAATGCATATAGCGTCTTAACTCAAATAAATAACTCTCATAAGACACCCATGAACTCCCCACCTTAGCTACCGGTAAGGGCAATACTTGGGTGACCCCATAGATAAAACCGTTTGTGTCTTGAAAATCATAGAGCGATAGACCAACGTACACAAAAAAACCTATTACTGCCAAAACAATTATCGAAGACGAGATTATAACAATCCGTTTCCTTGAATGGTTTAAAGGATAAATATATTTTCGGGCACTGGACAATACATCTTCCCGATGCTCAGCTACAGTCTCGTTGGTGATTTTCGGTACGTTAGCAAATGCCTCCTTAAGACGTTCTTCCGGTGCTGGGCGACGTTTCAGTACTTTAAAACGTCCTTTCAGTTTCAGTTTCGGTATTTTATTAAGTTTAAGCTTCTTCAATTTGTTCATCAGTTTGTGATTGGGCTTCCACGGAGGTGGGATAATTTAAAGTAGTTATCCCAAGTTCCTTTAATATGCCGACAAGTTTCTTTTGTATCTTTGCCGGATGGTGCACGTCATGAATAACTACCTCACCAACATAAGTCCTCATAGTAATTGTACCAAAACCCAGTAAGGTTTCTTGAATGCCGGCAATTTCATAGTTTACAGATTGAATCTGGTGAAGGCTTAAATCTGATACGCTCCTAGTAAATAGACCCTTCTGCTTTATCTCTATAAATCGTTGCGTAGTTAGAATAAAAACACTGAAATACCAGCCTATCCAAGATGGAAAAAACACTAAAAGCCCGACTGCTACACCTATACCCAGACCAACTAAAAAGCCTTTCATTCCATAAGCGGGATGTATAGCTGCCGGCAATACCCCTAGTAAAGGTCCCATTAAACCTAGTACTAAGCCTTTGCGCATCACAACTGGATGTTTTCTAAATACAAATATTACATCCTCATCGTCAAATTGATCAGCAAAATACTTGAACCCTTTCTCGGGTTTAGTTTTCGACATGGTTAAAATTTATTGTACTGCTTTTTTGTACTTATGGTTAGTTAGATACCAGTATAGCGCTTAATTTAAGTCTTGGTTTACGCTAAGCCATTGCACATATGCTTAAAGTAATATACGGGGGTCTAAGGGTTAACAAAGTGTTACGGAGCATTTTTATATGGCCCACGATCTTATAGAAATAAGATAAGACATGAATTTGACCGTGTCAAAACCTAGGTTTTTTAATTTCAGTTGAGTCCGATTAAATCATAAGGTTGTATCTTCCATATTTAGGGTATCAGGAAAAATTAATGAGCATTGTTATTGTTTAAAATCTATGCGAGATCTTAAACTATATGTTAATAGAAGTTAAACTATTTATATTACTAGCAGCATCGCATCTTTAGCTTCGTTAACAAGCTGTCAATCACGCAACTCAACCGATTTTAACCATAAAAACATTAGGGCGCTTTGAAAACCTAAAGCTTATAATTCATCTGGTGCCCCCAGAAGGATTCGAACCTCCAGCTTCTCCTTAGGACGGAGCCGTTTTATCCATTGAACTATAGGGGCTTACTTCTTACCTTGGGTAAATTTATCATTAACGGTATCGTAGTCAAATATTTCCTCTTCACTAAACCAATGGGCAATTTCTAGTTTAGCTTCTGCACTGTCACCCGAAGCATGGATAAGATTAGGGAGTGACAAACCTTTTTTTGAAGCGTAAGCAAAGCTAATGTGTGAATAATCGCCTCTTATAGTACCGGGCTGAGCAGCCTTGGGCTCCGTGGTACCCACTAGCTTCCTTACAACCGACACTGCCTCTATGCCTTCCAGCACCATCGCTAAAACCGGACCTTCTTGCATGAACTCTAAAGTCACATCGAATGCTTCTTGTCCCCGACGAGAGATCATCTTGCCTATAGTTTCATAATGATGGTAGTATTGTTCCTCGCTTGGTCTAACTATTTTCGCGGCAACTATTTTCAACCCAACCCTTTCAAATCTGGTAATTATCTCTCCGGCTATGGCTCTTTGTAGCGCATCCGGTTTTAGTAATACTAGCGTACGTTCCATTATTACGGCCCATTGTATCAGATAATCTATAACTGACATAGATCATGTGTCACATAATGTCGTAAACTATGTTAGTGAAGTTCGTAAAAGCCAAAACCGATTTTTTAGAATACCTGGAAATAGAACAAAACCGTTCACAGCGTACTATTGCCAACTACGACCACTATTTAACCCGTCTATTAGACTTTGCTGGAGATATCTATGTTAAAGATATAGATCCAGAGTTGGTACGTAAGTGGAGGTTATGGCTAAACCGCCTGGGAACCAATACTAATGATGAGTTGAGCCCGATTACACTTAATTACCATCTGATAGCTTTAAGAAGTTTTTTGAAATTTTGCGCCAAACTGAATATCGAGGCGATGGATGCAGCAAAAATCGAACTGGCTAGAACCCACCGTAAACAAGTAACTTTTCTAAATGAAGATGAGTTAGAAAACTTATTTGCTCAGCCGGATACTCAAACGATTACCGGTCTAAGAGACCGTGCTATTTTAGAATTGTTATTTGCGAGCGGGCTCAGGGTAAGTGAGCTAGTGAACCTTGATCGCGGTCATATAAATTTAAAGAGGCGAGAGTTCATGGTGAGAGGCAAGGGTCAAAAAGACAGATTAGTATTTATTAGTCCGTCGGCTGCAAACTGGCTACAGGCATATTTAAATAAACGAACTGATAATTCTAAAGCGTTATTTATAAGATACAGCGGCAATAAAAAGATTGATCTGAGCGGTAATTTCTACCGCCTTACTGCAAGAAGTGTACAACGTTTAGTAGCAAAGTATGCCTTGCTGGCTGGGATAACCAAACATGTTAGTCCGCATACTATGCGCCATAGTTTCGGTACCGATTTGCTTATGAACGGTGCTGACTTAAGAACGGTTCAAGTAATGCTAGGGCACAGCGATATATCGACAACTCAAATTTACACCCATATTACCGATCCGCACCTTAAAGCTTCATACGACAAGTATCACGGCTCAAAGCAAAATTAAAGACTGCAAGAGCTATCAACGCCTCCTGGATTGCCTGTCGTTATATTAGTAGGCCAAGCACTAAGATCTTTGCATATGGTATTTCCTGAGGCTAAATCATATGCCGGAAAACCGGTATCGTTGAGGGTTGGAATCCTAACCTGTATTCTTCTTAAAACCCCATGGTCGTCACCAGTCGAATCTATAACAGTCTGTGAGTTTTTAAACTCTAGCAGATTACCGTTAGCGCTGAAGGCTTGTATCGTAACTTGAGAGTTAAGATAGATCGATCTCATGGACAAAATATACCCGTCGGTATGAGCTTGGCTTAAGTCAATTACCACATTACAGGCATCAGGTGCATATGTCCCTTGGTTACCATTGTTACAGTTGCCGCTTAAAACCATACCGGAATTAACCCCTATCGTGTCTTTAGAATAGGTAACTGCATTATTCCTTAAGAACTGTGGTGAATTTGTATTGCTGTCGCTACTGGGATCTGGATATAAAAATGCAGTTAGTGTGGTAGCAGTATTAGTTGGTAGCGGCTTACTATTAATAAGAGGTGTTAAAGCGATTCTTAGTACTCCCGTAATAGGTTTGCCGGCAGTGACCCATTGGTTAGAAGGTGGGAAGCAGGGTCCTGAAACACCTGAATAAACAGAACACTGCGCATAGTAGCCATTCGGAGCAAAGGTGTAGGGGCTGTTTTCGCTTTGTGGTGAGGGTTGCCAACTAAATTCTATAAATTTGGGACTCTCTGGTTTTTTTGTTTTGGCATTAATAGTTGACAGCAGAACCACTGATGGCTGATTTTGCCCTATAGATGAATATTGCAAGCTCGATGGTGTTGAATTGATTAATAGGCACGAATAGTACACATACGGTTTATCGACATAGTTATTGTCTAAGTACTGTACACCGTTGTTATTGCCTTGGCCCTGACTGTCAGAAAGAGGACCGCAATTAGTCTTAGGTCCGACATAACCGTTGGCAATGGCTTCAATTGCATCATTAATACCTGACTCTGCGGCATAGTAGGCATCATTACTCAGTTGACTGTTTAAGGCAGTCTTCTGACTGCTTTCTGCTAAATATATGAATCCGATGGTGAGTAAGCTGAGTACGATAATAATTATGATCGAAACGATAATCGGAGCAAATCCTTCTTCTCCTAATTTGATGAATTTATATTTATGCATATGCTTTAATTCTACCTCATTATTATTGAATCAATCTCTCCGCAGCCAATGTTGTTAGGTAACTGGTCGCACAAAATTCATCCCCTACCGCAGTATTACACTGATAATCTTCATTATTAACAAGCTTTGGATTTTTGCCGGAAGTATCTGTTATAAATAGATCTTTATCACCGAATGCCAAACCTACACCTATTCCAAATAGACCTTGATCATTAGGGATGGGTTGAACCTGAAAGATTGCTAGATGCATGTTTTTACCCGTTAGCTCGCTGCCGCTATTTGACTGCGAGGAGATACAGTTCTTAATTCCCGAACAGGAAGGTGATGCTTGGCTGATATTTAGAGGTGTACAACCTGACGTATTGATCATTTTGTCCACCCAGAGTATATGTTGCCATCCCGTAGGAGGAAAGCCGAGTACGTAGCTATAGCGGGTTTCCCCGAAACAATAGGCATAGATTTTTTCACCGTTGATGGTTGTTTCAGGAGAGGAAACACCGTTGTTGAGCACGGAGTTGCTAAACTGAATAGATGACACTACGTTTAAGATAATGTTACGTGAATCATTTTGAACATTTGCCATATTGAGACCTTTGGAAAACAGGTTACCTACGCTCTCCAGAACTACAGTGCTCATCAGTAATATAACAGACAATATACTAATGGCTATCATCAGTTCAACGATCGTAAAACCTTTGGTGTCGCGTATTTTTTTCATTGGCTGTAAACCCTATAGTTAAGTTGCTCGCTCTGAGTGCCTAAACTACCAAGTCCACTCCAAGTAACGATAGTATGATAAGTAGCAGGGAGAGTGCTGGAAGGTTCGATATAAACTGTATAGTTAAAACCGTTGCCAACCTCTAAACATTTACCATTTTTTAAATCAATACTTTTATTGAATTCCCAGTTAAAACAAAATTGGCTAGAATCTATCGCTGGATTGGAGGGTTGCGTCACGTAATAACGTAAAGCCTCGATTTGCGCATCAAGGTAGTCTGTAGCAAGGGAATGTTCTTGGGCATTTTGGGATATCTCAAGTGCCCTGTTAACAGTCGCATAACTAATAACAAAAGCCAGGGATAGAAAAGCTAGAGCGAAAAGTACCTCTACGATCGTATCACCCTGTATGTTTAACTTGCGCATTGTGCTGCCGTCGCCTGTCCTAAGCCCATAGTAGTGTTTACTTGAGCTCCTCTATTGTAACCACCGATGGTAATACTTCCCTTTTCATTATTACCACCGTTAAAACACATAACTACATAATCGTTATTGGGTAACCATTGAATAGAGCCGTCACTATAGCTGCCGTCGCTATTTATTTCACTAATAATTTTGGAACTACCTTCTCCAGGATAAGAATTTATCTCAACAATCCCTACAGATTGGGTACCGTTTTGTAAAACTGAACCGTTATCTCTCGGTAAAGTACTAAAAAAACCGACTGCACCGGTCTGAGTTGCCTTGCCGCCGTCTACTATAAATACCTGAGCCAGGCTTACACTGCCAGGCCACTGTTGTGATGCCGCAATATGCAGTACGCTAGTAGGTATCACTTGAGGATTCTCCTCTTGAAGGTTAGTCGGTATCGCGCCGGGGGTAGATGAACAGTTATTATTACTATCTAGAAACTGGCACCCAATTATAGAATAAAGATCATAATAGGAATTGATATTGCTATTTACCTCAGGAATTAGAACTTGACCGATAAACAAGCATCCGGGTTGGATACTCGGTTGCCCCACCGATGCTGCCTGGCTGGTAATTACCAGTCCGCCGCCAGCAGTTGTACAGTTTAAATAATATCCAGCCGGTTGAGGGTAATTTCCGTAAGCTACGTTGTTAATAATGGACTGTATTTTCAAATTGGTATTATTCATTCCTTGGGTGAATTCGGCTTGAGCCTCCTTGCCGTCAATAAATACCGCTGCAATCAGAAATGTGAATCCGGAAACTGCCAAAAATACCATCACCTCAATTATTGTGAAGCCGGTTTTTGTTCTAGGTGTTTTTTTGACACCACCCATCATGAATCAAAGTATAGCATAAGGGTTATAAAAGCTCTAGCCGTTTATGAAGAATCGAGTATACAATTGAATAATATCTTGTCCGGCAAACTGAACTACTATCAATGCAGCTATCAGGAAAGGACCGAACGGGATTATACTTGATCTGTTAAGTTTGTGTCTTGTTAAAAAAGGCAGGGATACTATCAATCCTAATAAGGATGCAAGAAAGATCATTAGAAAGCTGCGTCCAGGGGTTGCCGCTAGCAGTCCCAGTAAAAATCCGAGTCGGACATCGCCTCCTCCGATCCACTTGCCTTTAGATATGGTAAAGATAGCGTAGAATAAGCCGCCGCCGATTAAAACGGCAACTAAATAGTTAACCAGTGCAGATAATGTATGGTTATATGCAATGACAGATATACAGGTCATGATTATTGAGGCTGTCAATAAAACATAAATTAGCTTGGACGGAAGTAGCATCCAGCGCAAGTCATAAACTGCGAGTGCAATTAACCCTGTCAAGATACCTAACCAAAGCACAAAAACCGCTATTTCGGCTCCGCTTAGCTGTCTAGGCCAAAGTTCGTAAGAAATCAGATACAAGCTTAAAGTAGCCAGTTCAACAATCGGATATTGAATAGATATCTTTTGATGACAATATCGGCATCGCCCCCTTAGAATTATCCAGCTAATAACCGGAACGAGATCTATTGCCGCAAGTTTATGATGACATTTAACGCATTCCGAGCGACCGTTTAACCAATCTTTATGTTCATGCAGTCGCCATACCAACGCGTTGACAAAGCTCCCAGCAGAGAGACCGGCAATAAACATTATCCCGATAATCATTATGCTTAATATTATCAAAAATAACGGGACAAAGCCCGTTATTTTGATTAAGTAGCTAGCTTAATTTCTAACTGCCTATACACTGTTCGGATGAAACGCTGCTTGATGCCTCGATTTCATATAAGATGGCAAACCCTCTTGTAGCACCTGCTTGTGGCGTGTTGCCGCTACAGCTATAGCCAGGAAGATATATTACGTCCTCGGTATTTAATTCTGATGACGAAGAATTACAACCGCTAGTACCTACCCCTTTACATACATTTGGTATACTAGCTGTGGTATTAGGAGTGGAATTAGCAGCACAATATACATTAGCTGGAAGATAATATCCCAGATTTATTCCTTTAATCGCAGAGTTTAAGTCATTTTGACAGGTATTGGCTTGATCTAGACCAGGTAATGTTCCGTTATTATTATCTGCCCATGTATTTATCGCAGCAGCGATATTGCCTGCGTCATTTTTACGGCTGGTATTCCTAGCTGATCGTTGTAGAGCCGGTACTGCTAGAAAAACAATCAGCAAAATAAGAGCTGCTATAGCAAGCACGATCATTGTTTCTATAATCGTAAATCCTTGGTTTTTAGTTAATTTATGTTTATGGTGCATTTAAATTCCCCCTTAAAAAAGCAAATTGTTATGCTTATGCTTCAATATTATACTGGCTACCACTTTCAAAGCAATAGTTTATCCACCAATCCCAGACGTAAACCCAGATTGGTTAACTAATCCATAGATGGGCAAAAGTATGGCAGCTACGATAGTCAATGCTATAGCTCCCATGATAACCATTAGAACAGGTTCGATAATAGTTGAAATGGTTTTTATTTCGTTATCTACCTCTTTTTCATAATAGGTGGCTATTTTATCAAGCATTGTTTCCAGTGCACCAGATTGTTCACCGATCTTGATCATACTTGGAACTAATTCCAAAAAATTGGGATCATTAGCTATTGCTTCGGATAGCTCCTTGCCGCCCTTAACTTTATCTGCAGCCGTGCGTAAAGAATCCCCTATATAAACGTTATCTACCGCATCGGCAGAAATATCCAGTACTTGAAGTAGTGGCACGCCGCTTGCGACCAAGGTAGTACCGGTACGTGCAAAACGAGCCATATACATTTTCATGAATAGATGACCGAACGGCCAGGCGCGCATTTTAATCTTGTCTACAATTCGTCTTCCCGGCTTTGTTTTAGAAAGTCTGGTTGAAAAAACTATAGCTATTACTATAAGGATGATAACCAACCACCAGAAGTTAATAAAGAAATGCGAAACCCCTAATAGTAGTCTGGTTTCAATTGGTAAGCTCAACCCCGGTATGCCAGAATATATGCTTTGCACTTGTGGTAAGACCTTTACAACCATAAAAGTCACTACACCGGCCATAACCAGCAGGACGATGGCTGGATAAATCATCGCACCTCTTACTTTACTTAAAATGTCCGCATCCTTTTCTTGCTGATTAGCTATCCTTTCCAGCCCGCTATCGAGTGTACCTGACGACTCGCCTGCTTCTACTAGGCTGATATATACTCGGTTGAAGACTTTGGGATACTTTGACAGCGCCATGGAAAAGGAAGAACCGGCTTCAACGTCAATTATCACCTGATTAATGACTTCTCTCATTGGCTTCGAAGTAGTTTGTTGAGCTACACTGCGTAGGCTTTGGACGAGCGGCAATCCGGCATTAATAAGTGTCGACAATTGGCGGCTGAACAATACCTTGTCTTTTGTACGTATATGCTTGAAAAATCTATTCACTCCATCGCCGCTTAGTTTAATGCTTATAGGGGTTAACCCCCGATCTTTCAATAACTTGGCAGCAACCTGTTCGTTTTCAGCTTGTACTTGAGCCTTAACTTTTTCGCCGGTTGTCGTGTTACGTGCTTCGTAGGTATAAGTAAGCATCTTTTTAGCCTCTCATCAAGCGATCGAGCTCATCTATATCTACCGCATAATTACGGGCTTCGTCATAGCTGATGGTTCCGTTATGTATTAATCCCACCAGGGTCTTGTCCATTGATTGCATGCCAAACTCTGAACCTGTTTGAATAACAGCTTCTAGTTGGTGACTCTTACCCTCTCGAATAATATTCCGTACCGCAGGAGTGGCAACTAGTATTTCAGCCGCGGCAATACGACCGCCGCCAATTTTTGGAATTAGACGTTGGGAAACTATCGCCATTAATATATTAGATAATTGTGAACGGATCTGGGGTTGTTGATGAGGTGGAAATACATCGATCATTCGGTCAATTGACTGTGAAGCACTATTAGTGTGCAAAGTTGCAAATACCAGGTGTCCGGTTTCGGCGATAGTTATGGCACTGGCTATGGTCTCAAGATCACGCATCTCACCGATTAGCACTACGTCAGGATCTTCACGCAACACAGAACGCAAGGCTGCGCTGAAACTATAAGTATCGTAATGAACCTCTCTCTGTACTACAACCGATTTAATAGATTTATGCGTATACTCTATCGGGTCTTCAATAGTAACAATATGAAGTGGATTTTCGGTGTTAATTTTATGAACCATGGCGGCTAAGGTCGTAGATTTACCCGAACCCGTAGGCCCGGTAGCTAAAATTAAACCTCTTGGATAACTGGTAAACTTGTTAACCACTTCGGGCAGTCCCAGCTGTTCTATAGTCAGAATTTCGTTCGGTATAAGCCTTAAGGCTGCTGCCAGATTACCTCTCTCGTGAAACGCGTTAACTCTAAAACGTCCTAGATCACCGAAAGCAAAACTGAAGTCGAATTCTTTATCTTTAAGCAGTATCTGTTTTTGGTCCTCATCTAGAATTGCAAACACTAAGGCCTCAACACCTTCCTCGCTCAATACGTCCGCGCCGTTTACGGGGGCTAATCTGCCGTCGATCCTTAGCATTGGCGGTAGCCCCACTTGAATATGCAAGTCGGAAGCATTCTTTTTTATTACTTCTTCGAGCAATATTTCTATTCTTGGTTGTCCTTGCATGTTTATACTTCCACCTTTTTCATGCTTTCTCTTTAACTATTCCTCTTCCACATCGGCAGTAGCAACGCGATTAACTTCCTGCAAGGTGGTTTTACCATCCAATGCTTTTAAAAATCCGTCTTGACGCATAGTGATCATACCCTGAGTTTTGGCTACGGTTTCTATTTCGCTGGTAGTTGCTCGTTTCATAATCAATTCTTGTATTTGTTCGGTTACTGAGAACACTTCGTACAACCCTATTCTTCCCCTATATCCACCTGGCGTATCGATTGTATCCTTACCTTTATATAAAGTATAAGCGTTTTGGGTAGCCAAGGGCAAGTTCTTAATACCCAGGTCGTTACTGAACTGTTCTACTTGATCGTCGGTCTTAGGCAATAATTCGCCTATAACTTCTTTAATCTCTTGTGTTTCAGGAGGTGATGAAGTGTATTTTTCAGCATTGTCGGTTACTCTTCTAACTAAACGCTGACCGATTACGGTCTTTACGGTAGAGGCAATTAGGAATGGCTCGACTCCCATATCCAGTAATCGAGGCAATATTCCCGCAGCCGAATTGGTGTGTAGAGTCGAAAAAACCAAGTGACCGGTTAAGGCGGATTGAACCGCCAGCTCGGCAGTCTCAGTGTCACGGATCTCTCCCACCATAATCACGTCAGGATCCTGACGAAGAATCGATCTAAGTCCGGAAGCAAACGTCAGTCCTACTTCTTGATTTACCTGAATCTGGTTGATGCCCCCGATTTTATACTCAACAGGGTCTTCAAGAGTCACAATATTTATCGCGTCATCTTTAATTTCTTGAATCAAAGCATAAAGCGAAGTTGATTTACCGGATCCGGTAGGACCAGAAGTTAAAATCATGCCGTTAGATAACTTTAATGATTCACGGATAAGTTTCAGAGGCCTGCCGGCATAGCCTAGATCTTCCAGCTTAAGAGAAGTGCCGGTTTTGTCCAACAACCTAATAACGACCTGTTCTCCCCATACCACTGGCGCGATAGCAACTCGCAAGTCGATAATCCGGTCATCTACTTTAATACTAAAACCGCCGTCTTGAGGTATACGATGCTCGTCGATCTTTAGATTGGATAAAATCTTAATACGACTAATCAGAGCCGGCTCGCTGTCTTTGGGCATTTTCATTATTTCCCTTAGTATGCCGTCCACCCTGGTACGTATTTTTAATTCGTTCTCAGTCGGTTCTATATGTATATCACTGGCACGATTACGGGCTGCAAACTCCATAATTGCGGTCAACGCTTTAGATATTGGCGAGTCTTCAACTATCGTTTTAATATCCGATTTTTGTTTTGAAGTATTTTCTTGACCAGTCTTATCTTGATTGATCGAGTAATTAAAGGTTGTATCCAGTCGCGTAGAATATTGCTTTAATACCTGCCGAATACCGTTTTCACTGGCCACATACACCTTGAGAGGCCGACCGATTTTATTGCTTAAGAAGTCCACAGCTTGGACATTGCCGGCATCTAGCATTGCGACCACCAATTTATGCTGCATTTCACCTAATGGAACTGCCATATATCGTTCTGCAACCTCTTTTGGCAATAGTTTAAGGATACTGTTGTCTACGCGGGCCGAAGACAAATTAACATAAGGAACGTGGGTTATTTTAGCAATGATCTTGGTTAAGTCTTCATCAGTAATCTGATTCTTCTGTATCAGGTAAGTAAACAACGGAATTTTATTTAAAGTCGCTTCTTTGCTTAACGTCTCCAATTTTTCATGATCAATCAACCCGCTGTTTACCAGGGCTTCCTTGACTTGCTGTTCGCTTGTTAAGGATAATACGCTCATTATGCTTAAGACCTATTGTGTCGAAGCAGTAGGGTTATAAAACGGATTGGGATTTGCGTTATTGCCTATGCTAATGAATTCGGTTATATCGATAGCTTTGCGATTGAAATATTGGTGATCGGGGTTTGGAAAGTTAGCTGAAATTGTCGGAACAACTTCTACTTGTTGGTTAGCATAAGAACTGGAGAAAATAAGTTTACTGATAATTATAGAAAAAATAATCCCTAAAATTACCGAAAAACCGATTAATACAAAATCTTTAGACTTCATCTGCTTATCGTCTCCGTACCTATCTTAAATTGCGTACCCGGCATAAAGTATGTATGCGCGTTAACCGCCAAAGTTATATTACTGTCTGATCCAGTAATTGTCATATTATCGATCACCATTGGCCTAATGGACAACTGCATTTCGTTAAATAATAACTGAATGGATTGATAGCTGGCGTTTGTAATGGTAAACGAAAACGGCATCGATACCGGCTGAGGATTACTGGAAGGAGTATTGGAAATACTGGTAGATTGGTCGGTACCACTGATATTGTCAATATTAAACGTTTTAGATGGCAGAAGGTTTTGTATCGAAGAAGTAAGCGCAGGAAAATCATAAACCGTAGGCAAAGCGTCACGGATTATGGTGGCGTTATTGTAGATAAATGGCCTATTAAAGTTAGTCACGCCTAAAACATTAGGGTTCTGCTTAATAAACTTATTGTATGCACTGACGAGTTGGTTCTTGGCGGTGTTATCGGCTTGCAATTTGGAATTAGCGGCATTATCGGCGGCAATAATTTTCGCTTGATAACTTCTTAAACCCATAAAATGATACGCCGCAACCAGGCAAAATACGGTTATAAATGCTGCGACTGCCGTAACGGCAACTATTTGGGTATTTGCTTTACTGAGAGCTAATCGTTTAAAAGAGACTTGGTTTTTAATATTCATTTCTTTACCCACTGCTGCCGTTATTGTTAGAAGACTTTTGATTAAATAAAATATTAGGTTGAACTAACTGCGATCTTGTAGGGACTTTGGTCGGAACGTTTAAAGTAACTTTTTCTGTGTTATTAAACAGATTGGAATTAAAATTTAAGTTAACACTAAAGTTAGCCTGTTGTACTGGCTGACCTGATTGATTAGTAGTACTTATTATACCGAAACTAGACAATACAACATCAGAAAATGCCGGATTAGATCCTTTGACTCCCGAAACAGTATATGTAGCTAACTTGAGGTTGTCTACCAACTGATTAACGGTAGCTAAACTGTCTGCGCTACCTGACATACTGATAGTATCCTCGTTAAAGTCGATCGATAAGCTGTTAAGGCTGGCATTAACCGGAATTGTTTGGTTGAGATAAGTTGCAAGATTGGTAACTTCCGGTTCGTTCTGATGTAGATTTTTTAATGTTTCAATTTGCGTTTGCATAGTTAGAATGGAATTTAAGTTATTCTGAGCGGATAACAGAGATCCTTGGTGTTGGATGTCTCTGTTAAGATTGCTAATGTCCGATTTTTGAATTTCGGTCCACGAGAATGTTGCTATTGCAAAGACCGCGGAAACTACTGTTACCAATATTGAAAAACTAATAACTAGCCGTTTGTTCCTCTCGGCCTTTAGGTATTCAAGTTTAATGTCCGGTAGTAAATTAAATTGAGTCATTCTTTACGCTCCGCTAAGCCTACTGCAACTGAAAATTGTTCAGATATAGACAGCAGTTCATTTTGTCTCTCGGGACTATAGCTGACATTACGCCAAGCATTGCCTATTTCCACATTAATATTAAACTTATTGGCTAAATACACTGGAAACTCAGGTAAAGAGCTGCCCATTCCTGCCAAGATAATGCGTTCGAGAGTTACTCCGCTATACCTGGTAGAAAAGAACTTGATAGATTTTTCAATCTCTCCCATCAATAGGTTGATAGTCCCGACTATTGCGTGATAGATTTGTCCTTCCAGTTTTTGTTGATCGAGTCCGAATTTCTTTACGAATTGCCTGGCCTGGGCATCATCTATATTAAGGTTTTGCATTGCTGCCTTAATAATCGCTTCGTATCCGGTTGGTATTGAACGGGTCAGCCTCGGGGATCCATTCATTACCACTACTAGATCTGTAGTTTGACTTCCCATATCCAGAACCATTTGCGCCTGCATGGCATCCGGCGCCACTAGAGACCTAACCATAGCCAGCGGATCCGGCTCAAAGGCTATGACGTTTAAGCCTATGCTTTCTAGCAGGTCCAGTCTTTCCTCAGCGTACTTGTTAGGTACGCTCGAAAGCAACACTTCCACTTTGTTTTTATCCAGAGGGGAATTCCCCAGCATCTGCCAATCAATTTTTGATTCGGCTATGGGAGTCGGTATCAGAGAATCAGCCTGCAGCCTGATAGTTTTTGCCAGTTCGTCTTTGCTAAGATGCTCTATATCTACAACGGTTGTAAAAACCTTTTGCGAAGGTAGTCCGACGGCTGCATTCTTAGTTCTAACACCAGACTTGGATACCAGGTTTTTGACCGCTTGGACAAGTTGTAATTGATCGACTTTAGAATCGCTCATAGCAATTTTTATATCAATCGGCATATAGGCATAAGCTTGTAAGGCGTTGGAAGGATGCGACAATTGCACTAACCTTATACCGCTAGTCCCGATATCCAACCCAAAGAAAGTTCCGTTTTTACCGTTTAAGATACCCATATAGCCTCGATTATACCATAAGCGTTACAACAATAATTAAATATCCTATCTGTTAATTCTTTATAGCTGTTCCACCCTAGCGTGTTCAAGTTCTCTTAACTCCTATAATACCGGCGGTAAACTTATTATTGAATCATAATTGACTTTATTGTTGGAGCTGAAGTTTGGATTACCTAGATAATTAACCGGATCGAAGTTAAATATTTCTGCTGAACAGTCGGGTCCGGAACCCGGGCTGATGGCTCCATTACCCAGACTGCAATCATGTGACGGACCGCTGATCGGATTTTCCCCGCCAACACTGTTGCGCAATGAAGCGTAAGTGCGTTCCAACTTAACGTTGTCGGCAATAAGCGAGCCCTGAATCGTCAGTTGATTGGCACAATTTTGGAAAAGTGAGTCGCTCGGAAAACTACCGGATTGATTTCCGTCTATATTGGCTATGTCGGCGCAAGTATTGATATAGCCCCCCGTACTTGAACTGCAATTACTGTTAATCGATCCGTCGCACTGGTTTTCTGCTACGAATGTTCCATCGAGCTGAGATACATTCGGTCCGATATAGATATTGCCACTGGCAATAACATATAGATTAGGAACCGTGCCGCCCTGAATATTGGCGGTGGAGCTGTTATAACTTAAGTTTCCGAGGTTATATGTAATATTGTTTGGTATATAAACGTTACCGTTTACGTAGATTACGTGCTCATTACTAATCTGGTTACCGCTTGCATATAAAGTAACATAATTATTACCAACAGGGTTAAGTTGTACTACCCCTGAATTTGAATTAACGTCATAAGAACCTGTCGTCTGGTTGATATTGGTCAGATTTTGTCCTCGATTAAGGTAGTAATTATAGATAGGTTGACAACTATTGGCAAAATTCCCCCCGTAAGTACCAGTAGTGTTGGCGAATGATAGACCGTTACCGGCTGTCGGTAATGCACTCCTTAGAAAAGCACTGGCATATCCTGATATTTGACCTAACGCCATGGCAGCAAATTGACTGCCTGAGCCAATAGGACTAGGACCTGAACCGGAGCCGGCAGTTATACCCGCTTGGTTATTACAAGCACTTGGATCCTCGGACCCTTCAAAGCTAATGCCGGCAGCTACATCGTTACCATATGCTCTAGAGTATGGTTCGTTAACAACCGTTTTACATGTAGAAGCCGTTGGGATAGGAGAAGAATTCTGGACACCACCTCCGCTAAAACTCCAATTTGGTGTAGGTGATCCGCCTGCATACGAAGAAGGAGTTTCTTCTGTCATCTGACCTTGCTGAGGAGTAATCGTGAACTGGGCACACACCTGATCGCCAACGACTAGTGGAGGAGGATTTACGTTGAATGATACGTCATATTGAGAATACCCGGTCCCCGGTGCCAATCCTCCGTATACGGTAAATGAATATGGGTTGGGGTATTGTTGAGGATTGGGCGTAATGGGAGTTGAACCGTAATAGTCGGCATGTTCAATATAATATTGACCGTTATAGGTTAAATTGACTTGCATTGGATATCTAAGGTTTGTAACACCGTAGTCGAGGGAAAATTGAACAGTAGTTTGGGTATTTACGTTTGCCGAGGTAGGACTTTCGGAATTCGGGTTTAGATTTACTCCGACAACATCTGTTGAGGATGGTGGCAAAACATCAAAGTTCCTAGGGCATATCTCATTTAATATCGGCGCACCATAATATATCCCAGTAGGATATAGGGTTTCGGTTTTGCCTGTGTTGTAATATTCGTATAAAGGAGTACCTGGATAGGGATATGTCTTGATGCAAGATCCATTACTTTTAGAATAACCTGATGGGCAAGTACAAGTTTTTTGAGGTACTGGAACATACTTTTTACCAACTTTGACTTTTTTGTAAGTTGTAGTACAGGTTTCTGGAGCTGGAATAGTGCCAATGCAGGTCGAGGACGAACTTGTATAGCCTCTACATTGATACATACCGCTAAATTTAGTCCGATAAATGTACCCTGTATACTGTTGAGTAAAGTGTATTTGCGTTGCGTGATAATCATACGGGTAGTTTTTAATATAGTTGCTGTAGTTTAAGGTGAAACTGTTAGAATTCTGCCAGCCTGTAGGTGACCAAGTTATTGATGTGGGTTGAGAACCGTAGTAAGGGATATTAGTATATTGATCATAGGCTTGGTTTATTTCATATTTTTGGTTGGGAGTAGCATATACCCAAGTTGATCCAGCCGGACCGAATTGAGGAGGTGTATAACTGTAGGTTCCATTTGGCTGAGGCGCGTTCATGTTAATTATAGTGTCGACTGTGTTATTTGCACTTAGCCAAGGTGGCAAATTACATATATTCACTTTTGCACAGGCCTGAGGCGAAGTTGCATCTAAATTTTGAGTAGAAGCAGAAGAGGCTGTATATTCTATGGCCTGGCAAAACTCGCTTCCACTAATTGCGTTTGAAGGGATTGTAAAGTAATCGTTGTACTCAAAAGTATTCTTCTTGCTATATTGATTATTAACTATTGCATCAAGTTGTAAGTATCCAGTCTTAATCACCCGGTAGTTGGGATTAGGGCTGCCATGGGTCCAAATTACCCTGTACGGCACAGATTTGTTCATATTTTCCGGCCCGATATTGGTTACGCATAAGTGAAAAACTACTTCCTCCTTAGACTGGACGGTTATATATTGTGTTGATTGACAAAAAGGATCGTTAATATTGGCGCTTCTGGCATCAACGCTTGCCCTACCGGATAATGTCCATTTTCCGTTAACTGTGACACAAGCGGGAGAAGATACTCCATTTAAGCTATCTGGGTTAGCAGAAGATGAAGTAAATTCTATCTTTTGGCAGTACTTGGGTTGGTAATTACTCTTCGGGATAGAAAAAGTATAGTTATATTCGAAAGTATTGTTGCTATTATATGAGTTTCCTCCTTCAGCATCTAGACTGGGTCCATATGCCAAAGAAGTAACTGCGCCGGTTTTACCTGAAGTCCACACTACCTGATACTGGAACGAAGAACTGATCATATTTTGCGGTCCGTCATTAGTAACACAGTGGTGGAAAACGACAGTTTGTCCGGGTTGAGCGTTGATATTCTGAGTCCCGGTACAAAAAGAATCAGACTTTGAAACGCTACTAACCGTACTTCGTCCTGACAAAGTCCACCTATTATTACCAACTACGAATGCACACGCCTGTGAAGACACTCCATCTAGCGTATTGGGATTAGCGGAAGATGAAGGAAACTTGATCTCTTGGCAGTATGCTGATTGGTAATTACTCGTGGGGATAGTAAAAACATAGTTATATTCGAAAGTATTGTTGCTGTTATATGAGCCGCTATCTTTAGCATCCAGAGGATAAGGTACGGTTGCAGATGTCACTAGACCTTTTTCTCCAGAAGTCCATTCTACTTCGTATTTGAATTTATCCGTTGCCTGGGGTCCATCATTAGTAACACAGTGATGAAAAACTATCGTTTCACCCGGAGTGGCATTGATGCTTTGTTTAGAGGTACAGTACGGATCTGATCCGGAACTGCTTTGCTGTACTGTGCTTCTTCCGGATAATTTCCAGTTGGAAATTTTAGGTTTAAGCGTAAAGTTCAAACCATTTACATTCCCCAGTACAGGTTTAATCTGGTAGTCATTAGCAGAGCTAACAAAATACTGAGAACCCTGGTTGTATGTCACATTATATCCTGAAGGGACATTTATGATGCTGACACACGAGTCCACATTCTGTTGTACAGTAAAAGCAAAAGATCCACTAGAATTTGTAGAATAGTCTCCTTGGTTCGAGGATGTAACAGATGTGTCATTCGGCGCACAAACACCGCCACAGTTGCAAACCTGTACCGTAACTTTATCATTGTTCGGAAGGTTGCTACTAGCACCAGATGAGGACTGCACATAGACGTTTCCATTGAGAGTAGCTGTTTGTATTGGACTAAGTACCATCGACAGGGGATATGAATTACCTGAATTACATGCACCAAAATCTTGAGAAGAAGTCGGACCACTACTACCAGATTTAGGCTTACCGCCATTGGTAACACATGTAAAAGTCCCATTAGTCCAAGAATTGATAGGATCTATTTGAAGTGTCAAAGTCACAGTTTGACCTGAGGTATCTTTCGATAAATAATCAAATTGTATTGGGTTCCCAAACCAGTAACGGCTGTTGTTGTCCCTATATACGGTAAACACTTTTCCCAACAGATTAGAAACTGTTCCTTTAACACCCGAAGAAACATTTACTGAATAACCTGTTATTTCTACGCTTGTAGACTTTAAATCGTTTCCGGGACCATTTGGCAACACATCAAAAGGAGGAGTATCTTGCCATTGATTGGTTGGTATGGCGGCAGAGATAGTATAACAAGAAAATGTTAATTCGTTCAGTTGTAGAGGAACTTTATTAGTTTCAATAAGAGGCCCAGTATTAAGCGGATCATTTTGCACGCTCAGCCAGTACTGAAGGTTATATTGTTGTGGAGCAGGTGCATATAAGCAAGAATCTGTATCAGTTGGCGCGTAACCAGCAAGACTATGGTCGTATTGATGAAGGTTTTCTCCAACGGGACTTGAAGGAAGTTTTTGTAATAGTTGTTGTGCGCTATATAGCGCAGTAGCAGTATGCGTATAAAAAAAACTCATAAAAACAGTAAAGCCTATGCTGAGCATAATTACTTTCCAAAGTTTTATCTCGTAAATATGCCGTTTATGTAGAAATTTGTCTAACACCTTATTAAGGAGAGTAAGTAGTGCTTTTTGGACAGTATGTTTTTTCTTATTAAATATCATGGGTGCGATGAAAAGGTTAGACCCTTTATTACTTTACTTTGATTCTGTAAGGTCACTACTGCTTCTTTCAAACTACTAATAGAATATAAGTCTTTACCTAAATATGGGCTAAGCCCTATATGAGAATTATAAACCTTGTTAAATTCTTTTAAATATTTACTAGCAGCACTTAAATTACTAGTATGTAATGAGTAAACCAACAAAGGATATAGACAATTCGGGTCCTTTTGGTAATTAGCAATGTGTTGGATCTTAGTAACAATTGGCTTTAATAAGAGACCATTAGGATTTGTAATTAACGTTGATGCTTCCTGTAGAAGATGTCTGTTACCGTCTATGGTACATTCTTTTCCGACAATATTAGAACTACTATGGATATAAAGAGCCCAACTTATTAAGCCCAAAGCCATTATAACTAATACTGCCAAAAGTATTATTTTTTTACTTCTAGTTAGATATGATACTCCAAAAGCCCTCGAGGTATCTTGTGTTCCTGAATCTACCTTAGCCACATATACATTATATATAAAGCATAAGCAATACTTCAACCATTAGATTTGAAACGTTCTTAATCCTAACCTTAATATACGATTGTAATGAACTTGTTAAGACATATCGGATTGATAGTGGGGGAGTGTGCTAAAAGCACTTTGCAGAAGGATAAACCCCTGCACTCCCCCACATAACGAACATTAATTCCGGACTTGCAAGCTCAAGGGTAGGCTACCGGCAACTATACCATAGTTATCAGTAACTTGAACCCTGAAAGAGAAATTTCCCTTACGCAAAGGCGTGCCACTAATGACGCCTGTGGAGCGATTTAGGATCAGCCCATCAGGTAGAGCAATTAACGGACGCCAAGTATATGGCCCGCGACCACCGGCAACACGCAACCTGAAGTAGTACGGAACATGAAACGATGCAGGAGTTAATTGCCTGGATACTACATAGTCAATTAGTGGTGATACTGCCGCGCCAGTAATCCAAACTAGTCCTTTGTTAGTGGTTGCACTACCGGCATATTCTGGACCACTAGGCAATCGTAGCCAGCAAGACATGTCATCCTGAACTGTGAGCGTACATATTCTATAATAATTCTTAAATTTTCCGACTACATTATGCACCTCGATTATTTGTTGAGTGTTAAGTCTGTATCCATAGTAGGCCACTAGTATACCGTGAGGTTCAACTACTACATAAGCGTTATCGTGCACAAGGGGATTTTTCTCAATTGCAAAAGGCCAGTAGCTATGTACACTAGCAGACGAATTAACTGAAACTACAGTCAGACTGACCATAGCCACAAAACTTGCCACCAAAATACGGCTAACCCTACGAAACATTTCTTTCTTCCTTTCCTCTAGGAAAATTACTTAGTTGCTGTTTTCTGCAATGCTCCACCGGGACAGGTACAGCAAGAAAATTTAAAGTAAATTAGCTTAAAGTCTTCTTGCTGTACCCGAAGGAAGAAAAAAACAATCCGATATGTCAATGTGCAACTTCTTGAATGCAAACAGGACTATTTTTTGGATAATAAGTCCGTTCGCCAATCAAGCAGTCAGTAGTATTATTTTACGTAGGAATTTATATTTTGTCAAACTTTTGTATCGGTCCATAACATATTGGACTCTGCTAATGGCAATTGTAATGTATCAAGTAATGCTCTCAAAGGACTTTTAAGTTTTAACGTCCAATGGAGTCTTTCAGTGTTGTACCAAATCAGCCAGTCCGTTAGCTGGTAGTTAAAGCTAGGCAGGTCATAGGCCATATCTTCTAGGTGGTAATCAACAAACTCTTCCTGGACAGTCCGGTTGTAGCGCTCAAT
>JAJZAD010000012.1 GCA_021799575.1 bacterium
TACCTCCAAAAACAGCGTGCCTTAGATACTTACGTATCTTAGCTTCTGAAGGTATTTGTCTTAAGTTGTACATGTCCATAATTGTCCTCCTGACTATGGACTTGTACCAAGTGGCTTACATAACCCATTTTAAGGGTTCTTAAAAGCTCTAACTTTCTGCTATACTATTTTTAAGTTTATGGAAGAACAAAAATCTGAAGGCCGGCGTAATAACAATACGGCGGGAAGCAGCGGAGTTGTCTACTACCTTGACGGGATATCCAGGCCGTCAACCAACTTACGCCGTAATGGTATAAATTACGGACGGCCACCACAAAGCCGGACCGTTTACACGTCTAGAGCGCATGCCGGAATAGACCGGCCAAGCCGACATGATTATGTGTACGAGGTAAATGATCGCGCGGTGAATCCGGATAAGACAGCACCCCCAACTATTAATCAAGCAGCAGATACTGACCTAAATAGACCTCAACCACAAGGTTCGTTACCGGGCTACGCATACCCGACGGTCGAACAAAATCCAGCTTCTAAGCTGCGCCCGGTTTTCCAAAAACGTCGTTCAAAATTCAAACGGATATTAAAACCGTCTTTAATTACCCTCGCTGTAGCCGTCTTAGGTTTTGGAGCCTGGTTCGGCATTTCGGTTCTTCATAGTGTAGATAAAGTTTTCCACGGTAATGTTTTTTCTGACGTCCACGCTCTAATTAGCGGTAGTCCTCTAAAAGAGTCCAACGGTCGGATTAACATATTGTTAGCGGGCGATTCCGTAGGAGACCCCGGACACCAGGGAGCCGCGTTAGCAGATTCGATAATGGTTATCAGTTATGATCCTGCTGCCCACAACGGATTTATTCTGAGCATCCCCAGAGACTTGTGGGTTTATATACCATCGATGGGATACCAGAAAATTAACGCTGCCAATGACGTAAGTAACTTCAGTTCTCCCGGTTTGCCAGCAGGAGGTATGGGACAGTTGCAGCAAATAGTCCAAAACGATCTGGGCATTCCTATCGATTACGAAGCCCTGATCGATTATGCGGCTTTTAAAGATGCCGTTGATACGGTTGGCGGCATAACTATAGATATTAAGAGTTCCGATCCCAGGGGTATATATGATGCCTATACCCACCTTAAACTACCAAACGGTTGGGTGACTCTTACTGGACAGGAAGCGTTAGATCTGGCCCGAGCACGTGGGGATAATGTTGCGGGCGATGTTTCCTATGGACTGCCAAACAGCGATTTTAGCCGTACTGAGCACCAACGCCAGATGCTGGTAGCGCTTATAAAGAAGGCTCTGACGATCGGAGTACTGTCAAATCCGGTAAAGATAACCGATTTATTCAATAGCTTCAGTAGTAATATCAGTACGGATTTGAGTTTAGGCGATGCGATTAGCCTAGTACGCATTACTGACAGCTTAAATGTTTCCAGCCTGCAATCGGTAACATACAGTTTCGGTGGAGCTAACAGTCTGTTAACTAACTACGTTGCTCCTGACGGCGAAGAAGCCTTAATACCCTCCGCAGGAGAAAACAACTTCTCTCAGCTTAAAGCGTACTTCAAGCAGTTAACGTCATCCAACCCTATAATCCGTGAAGCACCGACGGTTACTCTACTTAACGGCAGTGACGTTTCCGGCTTGGCTTCAAGAGAGAAGACGTTTCTCGAATCCCAAGGATTTACTGTCAGTTCCATTGCCAACGCATCGACCACATATCCTACAAGCTTAATAGTTAATAATACTTCAGGGAATAAACCGGCTTCGCTGGCCCAGCTAGAAAAAGACATCCATGGTCAGGTAGTGACATCTGCTTCCGGCTCCCAAGAGGCCAATGAAGCCACCAATTATACTACCGACTTCGTGGTAATTATGGGTAAGGATTGGGACAACACCGGCACAAGCGGCACCCCCATACAAAATTAACCATAAGCAAATACTATGCAAAAACAACTGATTGAGAGATAATGAATAATTATATATAAGGAGAAACAAATGGATTGGCACGTTTACATTTACAGCTTCTTGGCTGGAATAATCGGCGCTAACGGAGTACCACATTTTATAAAAGGCATAACCGGTCAAAAACACCAAACACCTTTCGGTAGACCTTCCTCGGCTATTGTCAATGTAGTCTGGGGATGGGTTAACTTCGTAGTAGCAGCCCTGTTGCTTTACTGGGGACATATTCATCAACATCTACTTAGGGCGTTTACCCTTGTAGCTGTCGGCGCCTTGTTAATAGCCTTACTGTTGGCTTATACCTGGTCCAAGCATCCCGAATATAACAAAACCAAATAATTGGATATCTGATATGAAAGGGGCATATTAATAGCCCCCAATCAACATTGTCGTCTTTACTCTTATATTCTATTGACTTTTTAATGTGCGGTACATATCAAATTGCTTGCCTATAACGTAGCAAATTAAAGGTAATATACTTAGGTGATGGAAGTCTCTTAATATGCGCCCGTAGCTCAGCTGGATAGAGCGTTGGTTTCCGGTACCAAAGGTCGGGGGTTCAAATCCCTTCGGGCGTACCAGCGTATACGAAAAGCTCCTAAAAACTTGTTTCGTATCTGTTCTGACATGAGTCTGACCTTAATTACTTCCTCTCGAATCTCTTTTGTACTGTTTCTAAGCGGAATTAACCAATCATCAGGGGTAACTTGAAGTTTTCCATCTATTAACACAGGGTTCTGACCAATTGCTGTCAGTATCTCTTTTTTATCCACTATAGTACCGTTTGCTAGGTTAATATAACATCTCATTTATATGGCTATTGCGGTCTATAATCTCTCCTTCTACCGCTTGAATAGTCTTTTTGTATACTTTTCTATACACTGAATCCACCCTTCGGCCTTAGCTCGTTGTCCAACAACATTCTCAGATACCCCGTATTTTTTAGCAATATCTTCATGGGTTAGTGTTGTATCTTGTATGTAGTCTGATTGAGTCGAAGCCCAATTTATTTTCTTTGGTCTTGCCATAGTATCTCTCCTACTCTATAAACACTAGTAGTTTAGAAACACCATGAGTAGACATGAATTCACCTTTAGAGCGAATATACGGCCTAAAAGTAGCAACATGTGTTTACCATTATGTAGCTCAACAGGGAAAAAGCGCATATTCAAGCGCTCTGCTACGTGTTAGACGCACAATAAAAAGAGCCGGACTATCTCTAATCCAGCTCTCTTACTAATTTTTAAGTATTTTTCTTTTATTGATTACTGTAAAGCGCATCACCAGCCTCTTCACGAGCGGCTAGTTCAGCACGTTCAGCGGCACTATCTGGATCAGCAACTTCTAGTGCATCGCCAGCAGTTTCAGCCTGTTCTGGACGTAAGTTTGCTGCCAAACCTTCAGCAGCTAACTTAGCTTCCCACTCAGCTTCCAAAGCAGCTTGCTCAGGGTTTCGTTCTCTTCGAACCATATCAAACTCCTTTAAGTCAGTATTATGTGAATATTCTAACATGCTTATACAATATAGTCAATAGCAAAAACAGAGTTAGTCCCTAACTGCCATGTAATAACTGCCAAGGGCAAAGCACTCATCATTACGGTTTGAAGGATCGTATAATATTGGTACAAATCCGCTCGGGGCTTCTAATGAACGACTGAATTCCTGTTTATCAGCGAGAATACGACTCCAAAACTTATCTATACTTACTCGATTAAGTACTTTTGGAATCTCTTCTATTGATATCCGAGCAGCCATCAGTTTTGGCAAGCCTTCAGGTATATTTACTACTTTTTCGGGTGGGAAATCATATAGCTGCCTGCTATCCATAAACCCTAATATGCGGGTATTTGCGGGCATTGAGAACTTTTTGCCTACTCGAGAATATGTAACAAACACCGGTTTATCAGATTCACCCGTCTTTTTACTTATAGATGGTGTTATAACGTACATTTGAGGAATGATAGATCTTCGTTGGTTATTGGGTGTTGGCACGTCTATGCCATATGTAGTTAAGTCTATAACCTCTCCGCCAGCTCGAAGCTTTGCTCCTTCGGTTGTTGAAACAATAAATACTGCTTTTGCTTCTGGGTTATCGCTACCAGTAACAGTTTGTGCAACTCTGTAAGTGTTCTGCACCCATTCGTCGGCATCTTTTACGAACTCTTTATCAAGTGGTGATACTTCCAAAGTAGATTTAACCTTACCGCCTTTTTCAACTTTAATAGCTGTTATATTTGGAGTTAATATACCTCTTCTACTAAACAGAAAGCCTGAGAAACCATTGATAGTTTCGCCATCTTCGTCTGGTATAAGTAACTCAAGCCCTAGCGCTTTAACAGCACGCAGTTCTTGCCTTTGGTCTTCGATAGTCTTGCTAAGATTTAATACGTGGTCGCGATACTCTTTCATTACAGCATCTTCAGAGTAGGCTTCTTGTACTTCTGCTACTTCTTCATCTGAGAGTTGCGAAAACCTACCAGCAATTGCAGTAAGAGTCCTAGCGTCAGTATTACCGAAGCTATAGTCAACTCTACTCGAGCCGAATCTGTCAGGGTGTCTTGATATAGCTGCATATTTAGCAATTGCAGATAGAACACCTCGTAAATCTTCAGGTGTAAGACTTTCAATAAAGCCATCAGTAAGTCCAAAAGGAGCTAACTGTGTATCATGGTTTATTTCAAAGCCAAACTCAGACATAAGAACTACCGTTCAATCCCAAAAGATGTCAACGTCACCAACGTCTTCAGCTTCTTCATCGCTAGAGTAGTCAAAGTCGTCTTCGTCTTCTAGCTCGCTGTCTTCGTTATCTTCGGCAGCGCGTGCTTGTTCGTATGCCCTGGAGTCAATTATGCCTAAATCAAAGAGTAGTTTTGCTGTGATTTCACCATCTTCCATTTTTCCCGCTAGAGTACGTATAAGCTCAAGTCCCCGTATCATTTTAGGTATGCCCAATGCGTCAGCAACTTCTCTCACATCTGTTTCACTTAAACTAAATCGGTCGCCCTCAATTAGATAGTGACCAATAGAGTCCAAGTCTTCTTTGGCAGGAGATTCATTAACTCCTAAATCACCGGCATCGAATAACTCTTTAAACAATATCACACCAGTGGTTTCGGCTTCAGGAAAATAAACCATGGCATTACCTACAGCAGCTACTAATGTAGGGTGCGGATCATACCCACGTTCCTCAACGAACTCTCTATATAAAGCGTTGGCACGACGTACTGTTTCTGCTGACTCTAAGCCACTGAAATGTTCACGTACAGCTAATTCTGTACTACGTTTCTGTACCTCGTCTCCACTATAACTACTAACAGCCTCAGCTGATTCGTTAAGAGCTGTCTGCAATTCTACATCTTGAATTAGTTGTTCTGGATTGGTCTCGCCCATAAATATTTATCTTCTCCTTAAAAAATTAAAGCGTATACTAAGAAATCAATACGCAATAGACTGAATACTATAACATTTTGTTAATGCTTCTGTCAAATATGAAATCGGAACGTTCTTTGACTATATGTATAATACGCTGTTAAGGTTCAAAGCTCTGTAAGATTCTATCCACATGTCGATGAATTATCTGGTCACTGCCTGTATATCTTTCCCCGGTAGTTACTTCTCTGAGTAAGCCCCTCATTTGGGTTAGGCCTGTCATCAGCTCATTTCTCAACTCAGTATTTGAGGCATATGGAGTTAGTATATTATCTAATACCATTATGCCATTAGCGTAAGGCATGCTTTCAGGATCTTGACTAGTTTTAAGCTGTATCAGAGTCAACTCATTCCTGCTTGGTTCTGCTACTATCACGTCATAAGAGAACTTTGGTAAGTGTTTTGGTGCAAATCTATCGTACGGTTCGTCCTGTCTTCTAGTTGCTGACATTACTGTATAACCAGATTGTTCTTGCCAAGTGTTTAAGGCGTAGCGCATTAAAGCTACAAAGTAGTGTTCGTGTAAGTCTCCATTGGTCATGTTGCTAGAAGCTCTTAGGGTATCTTGAACTTGCTCTACTAGTACTTGGTTATAGTTAACTTCATAATCGCTATCGCTTAATTCACCATTGCTTCTTTTTAGTGTAATTAACTCAAACTTTGCATCATACTCAGCTTTTAGCGAATCTGATAATACTCTTTTTTGCTCTGACGATAGCTCAGGTTTTTCAAGTAAAAGCTTAAATAGTCCCTGGTTAATTTGTAAGGATAAATCTGCTGCAAAAATCCGCTCATTGATGTGTTCATCTTCCGGTATACGGGCAATGTCCAATGTAGCTTGGCCCGCTAAACTCATATGTTGAAGATGCGTAGGATCAGCTAATGCTCGTTCCATGCGTTCTGGAACTTGTCCTCTTCGTATTGTGCCTACCTCCGTTATAAACCTAGTAGCTAGCTTGGGGTCTGGTAACTCGGCTACTTGAGGACTTTCCCATAAAGTCGCCGCTGCTAAAAGCATGCTGGCACTACTACCTCTTAGTTTATTTAGACTGCCGATACCCATATACCACTCTTCCGCAACATCAGCAGGAGATAAGCTATCAACAAACCTATTACCTGTACTTTTAGATGGATTATGGAGTCGAGTAGTTAGTGCTGTCTGTCTAGCTTGGTTAGTCTCCGCTGTTACCTGGATATCACCACCATATAATTCACCGAACTGCTGCCAATAGGTATCATAGTTACCATCTAAGGCTAATAATGCCTCTGGAGCAGAAAGGGTCAGTTCGTTAGAAGTTAAGGTTTCAGTAATTGCCATATTTTTGTTTTGAGTTGACATGTAATACTGTAACAAATTATTCTTATAAAGTCAACTTTGTTATTCAGAATATTTTATGTATAATATGTATAATGTAGCTATCTTATGAGTAAAAAGTTATTACTGGTTTCCTACCCGTCTTTAGAGACTATAGCAGAACAGCTATCAATGCCTGATGACGTTCAGAACCGATATGGAGAATACACCGGCCAACGTCCTGATACAGTGATCGATAAGACTACGCGTAACGTTGACGAGGTCTTTGAAGTAGTACATATAGCTCCCGAAAAAATGGAGAGAGTATCTAGTGAACTTGGGCGCGTAACTATACTCGGTGTTACCCGTGAAGGCGAAAGAGCAAGAGTAGACATAAACCCCTTTGAGGAGCTTGATGTACTAGGGACTATATTACTGGGCGAAGAACCTGTTGATTTAGCAGCGTCAGCTTAGTTTTCTAGTTAAAACCATATAGTAATAACCGCTAAGACGGGTTATCAGTACAATAACAAATAGCGACTTAAAGGAAAAAACGTGTTGGTTTTTTAGCTAGTTTTCCTCTGTTAATTAGCAATAAGTAATGTCGTCAGTCATTACTTAGGCATGAAACAACGTGGATTTAGGTACTGTAGCACCTGTCAAACTAAACTGCAGAAATGGAGTAAGACAGCAGCCGGTACTCCTCGGTGGCGCTGCCCGAAGTATGCTAAAACACAAACCAGAAAGCGAACTGACCTAACTAAAGGATTGCTACTAGAGCAATTCGTTAACTGGCTGCTTGGTAAACAATCCCAGGAGGAATTAACAGGTTCAGCTAATGCTGCTCGTTCTTGGCGTAACCAGGTAGCTTGGTGCTGGGATATTATCCCTAAGCCAGAACTAACTGGTGAAATCTATCCCATTATCCTGATAGATGGCCTGAGAGTAGGATCACTAGTTAATCTAATAGCCAGACGATTACGTATGTAATTAACTGGCACTGGGTAAGCTGGGAGAGTTCAGATAGCTGGGCTGAGTTATTAGAGCGTTTACCAGCTCCATTGGTGGTGGTTTGTGATGGCCAGAAGGGTATATTAGGAGCTATTGGTAGATGCTGGCCAAATACTCGTATCCAACGCTGCCATTTCCATGTTTGGCAGAACATTAGAACTAAGTTAACCCTTCATCCTAAAACCGAAGCTGGGCAGGAGTTACTAGCCTTAACCAAAGTGCTGCTTAAGGGTATTGACAGTCTTGAAGACATGGCTAAATAGGAGAAACAAATTCATGACTGGGGTAAGAAGTATGACAAACTAATTAAACAGAGAACCTATGTAGATAATCCTAGGCCAGGACAACATAAATGGTGGTATGCTCATGGAAGGCTACGCTCAGCCTACAGGCAACTAAAGAAGCTTATTGATGATAACCAACTATTTGTCTATCTGGACCAAGAGTTAGTTAAACAAACAGGACAAATACCCAGAACCACTAACCATGTTGAGGGTGGTATTAACTCTCAACTCAGAACAAAGTTAAAGCTACATAGAGGTATGAGTGGAATCCACCAAAGACGTTTGGTTGAATGGTATCTTTACAGTCGAACTAATGACCAAAAACCAACACGAAATTTCCTATAGCTTCTAATTTTGATAATTAGGCGCGGGACTATTTCATTTAATACCGCTTTGGGCCTTTAGGGTTTTGCCTATAAATTTCAGGTATAATTCCATATCCTTATGTACGACAGGGTCGATTTCCCCGGGTAAATTGTCATAAGGCCACAATGCCACTTCTGCTATTTCTTTCTTATCTTTTACTATCTTATCGTCTTTCAATTTAGCATAATAGCACACGCCGTTTACCCTTTTATAATTATGGATTACCCTTACTTTCCCAAGCCGGGTTAATTTAAGATTTAAGCCTAATTCTTCACTTATTTCACGCGCTGCTGCTTTGTCAGACGTTTCACCGTGTTTTATTGCACCTCCCGGAAAATGCCATTGGCCGGATTTTCCGTAGGTATGCCGAACCATTAACAGCTTACCATCCTTTTCTATTATCACACCGACACCGTTCACTGCGGGTCGAAAGATAAACCAATATAACAGGGCAGGGTAAAAAAGAATGCGGTACAAATACTTCATCCTAAACAGCTTAAACTAATTTATTGATTGCACAAAATCGGCACTTATTCTATAAAAATTAGGTATGGAAGATTGTATGGATATCGCTCGTCCTTTTATAACCGAAGCGAACAGTAGGGAAATACCCTACCAGGTTTTAGGCGGATTAGGTTATGCGGCTTTGCTTGAACCCGAGACGTATTATGATATCGACCGAAAGGAAATAATAGCGCCGGAAAGACTGTCCGTTCCTTATCTTAGAGAAAACGGATCACCTAAGGATGTTGACATATTGGTGCTATCTACCTCTGCTGAATCGGTAAGTGACGTTGAGCAAATAGCGAAGGATACGATTGGCAATCATAAAATCACAGTAAATGTCTTTAACCTGCATTCGTTAAGTCAACTCAAAAAGATGATAGATGAGCCGTTTTCCAAACCTGCCTTAACAGCGGCATTGTCCGGCCGATACGTGGATGATGACAACTCATCGGGAGAAAACGATTTTACTAAGGCGGTATTCCCTTTTGGGGTAAACGCTCCCGGGGATTCGCTTGAAACCTGGCATGTTATTAGCAGCAAAACGCAACCGATTCCGGTACCGCACCCGGCGATGATGATCTTAAATAATGCCACCAGGTCTATAGCCGGCATTCGTCCAAAGTACGATTCTAAAGTCGTAAGAATGGTGGATAATATATTGGTTCGTGACCCGGAAATTATAAGCTGGATGCTGGACGGACCTGGATTGTCCCATTTAACCTTGGCAGGGGTACTAAGAGCGTTAGGGTGGAAAAAAATCATACATGATCCCCAGCCGATAAAGCTAAGCACTATCAAGAATCTGTCAATACAGCCCCCTAAAGTAGAATCGCTGCTTGAGCATCCGGCATTTCTACTGCATGATTCACCTAAATATCAACAAAAATTGGCGCTATCCATCGCCAGAATCAGAAGTTCCGGTCTGATCGGTCCGGTTGAACGTCATTTTCAGGATTTCTGGGAACGGCACAATCTCGAGTCTCTATTTAAAAACATTGTCAGGGGCAGATAATCTGCTAATTTAGGAGTTTTATTGCCAATCCATACCTTAATTCTGCGACAAATTATTCCTTGATCGCTTTGATCTTCAACTGCCTATGTATCCACCTAGGTACTGTAACGCTGTATAGGTCCACAAAACAGCGAATAGTACAATTATGTATGTGTATGAGCCACGGTTTTTGCGATAATAATCCGTCAACATAAACTGTATCGGGAAATCTATAAGAACGTAGCGGTTGAATCCGCCCCATTGCTTACCTAGAATCGGAATAAGTAGAAAGAGTAGGCTGTAAAGTGAAAAACTGATCCGTCTGTGCCAAAAATAAATTGCCGCTAATATTACTAACAAAACCAAAATAATATTAAAGATATCGGTAGTTTTGAGCAGATTTAAATAGCTATTCTCAAACCATTTGTGAATATAAACCTGTGAACGTACAAACGCAAAGGCGTTATTAATTCTGATCTTGGCATAGATCATGAAACCGGCCAGTCCCCCCAGTCCGCTAAACAAGGTTAAAATTATCTGCACAAAGCTTGCCCTCTCTTCCCACATCATTACTAGAATCAAAAGCACCACGAAGGCTCCGGTAATGTGAGTAGCAGTTGCCAACATAAGCAGTGGTATAGTCAGCCAGAAACGGTGTTTTAAGACTGCATAGATAGATCCTAAAGCGAGCGCGGCGAATAACGGTTCGGTATAGGTTGCAATCAAAAATATCCCGGTAGGAAACAAGATGAAGAATAATAACGCTCTGGCGGCATCCGATTGAGTCAGAGCAAACTTTATTTGTTTGCAAATCTTAATAAAAAAATATGACGCCACAACCATAGATGTCCAGGAGATGAACAAAGCGCTATATAGGTAGGATCTAAAAACGTAAAATCCGGCCTTGATCAAAATCGGATAAAGCGGAAAGAAGGAGAACAATTTAATGTTGCTATAACCGTGCTGGGCTATATATAAATAATTCGGTCCGTCCCAGTTGGCCAGAAAACCGAGTAGGTTTTTGCCAACATAGTGGAAGTGAGGATAGGGATAGAGAGGAACAACACGGTTGTTGTACCAACCCAGAACGGAGGCAATTACTATCGTTACAACAGCTATAAGCAGAGCTAGTAAAAAATCGTGATCATTAACGTAATTTACATATCGTTTAAACCTACGGGTTAGAAAATTAGTTTGTTTCATAAGCTTAAACTTATTAAAACCGATCCTGCTGTTAATAAGCTATAGTTTAAGAGTTTTATACAACTATTCTACTAATGAGAGATACTCACCTAAGACTTTATCTTACATCCTGCCTACAATCCGATGGCGCTAAAATCAACAGCTTAATAACCTACGTTTGTGGCTGTATCCGCTCTTTAAGAATTACAAAATCTAGTTTAAAGGAAAAATGTGGATTTTTCATTTAAGTCGACAATCCGGATTCTCTACCAGGATGCAATATTAGCTTTACTGAGCTCAGTACGTATTGAACTTATACAGCAAACAGGATTGCCTTCACACATACCCTCGACAACCTCATTAATGCGATAATTAACAGATGCACTATGAAGGTTATAGGCGTATCCAGACAAGCACATAGATATGCCGGTAATAAGCGGTGTTACTAGTCTGCCATACTCTTCAACGACATAGAAAACTGTCATCTACTTATTTGCTACTACCCTAATTACCAAGTCAGACCTAATTTGCACCGATAAAATATAACTCAGGGCACTTATGCAGGGATAAGTGCCTTTTTTCTTTGTAAAGTAGCTGCGCCTGTCCAGCTAAGTTTTCATCAACAGGAATAATGTTTAATCTCTGGACTTTGTGTAATGTCTCAAGACTTGAAGAAGTTGTTCCCACTAAAAATTCAGTTACTGTGATGGCTGAGGTAGGCAATTGTTTACCACTATCCGTAAACTCTTCGAGTATAGTCGCAACTTTTTTGCTGTAAGGATCATGTAACTCGAATAAGTAAATAAGTATGTTTGTGTCGAAGTAAAGCAATGATTTAACTACTCTCAATCCCAAATATCCCTTAATTTACGGATCCGTTTAACAGGATCCTGCTGTTGGGTGGGCAGTGTACCAATAAAATCTCTGTAGCTTGGCTCTTTACTAAGAACCACCTCTTTATCCGTCATTCTTTCTATTACTAGCCTGTCATTGCTATGAAGCTTCAGTCTAGTTCTAACCGAACTAGGTAATAACCACTTGGTTTTTACTGGATATAGTAATTGTTTTCATACCTTTCCTTTACTGTTCGATAAAGTAAAGATAAATCAGTAGTAAAGCTATACATTTTACCAAACCGAGAAGAATTAGAACCGAGCTCCAACGAGTTAAATGATGAGAAAAAATAACCAGAGATTATTACGACCTCTGTACTTATATACTCATTTCCAAGCTGGTACACCTTCCTGTCACCGCCTCAAGAGCGAGTTGCTTTGCTGGCACGAAACATTTGAGGCGTCACCCCTCTGCCAAATCTAGCACAGTAACTACCGTGCCGGATTAGAACCAAGCACTAAATTACACGAAGTCCATGAGGCTTATATTCACCAAACATGCTATCGCTAGATAGTAAAGTCATGCCACTTTGGATAGCTAGCCATATGATCATCCTGTCAAAAGGGTCTTTGTGATTCTTTATCTTGGGTAGTAAGTAATAGGTGGACCATTGTTCGGAAGAAGGAGCGATATCCTTTAGCCCAATTTTATATATTCCGGATAGGAATTCATCTGGAGTATGACTACCAAGTTCTAGCTTACCTATAGCATATTTTAAGCTAATCTCCCATTGTGTTATAGAACTAACGAACTTTTCATCTTCAGATGACTCAATAATTTTTTTGTGTTCCGGACTCAACTTATCAGGGCTTAGTCTAAGCCAAAGCAGAATATGAGTATCTAGTAGATAATTCACGAATTAATAAGTTCTTCTTCTGTCATCTCAAAGTCGTTTAAGGCATATGTCCAGCCTTGAGACTTTAGGTCGCCTATCTTTACAGAGTGGTTTGGTTTTTCTAGTTGATTTTGCGGAATAATTGTCGCCAATGGTACTTTTTTGCGACCATAAGTAATTACAACTTTATTTCCATGCTTAAGCTCATCTACAACGGATGAAAAGTTAGCTTTGAAGTCAGCGGTAGTCATTGTTTTCATATAAACTATACTAGCAAAATTGAGTAAAAGTTGTCAAGTTGACACTTTTATAGACAAACAGAGGTGAGCTGCTTTATATAGAATCGCCAATAAAAATTAATCTTAATCCGCCCTCAGTTACTAGTCTCAAGTCAGCAGCTTAAATAATAACGTCTTAAGAATTGACCGAACAGGATTCGAACCAGTTTTAGAAGCAAATGTGCTTTGGTGGCTGTATTCGTAAATTATTTAGAACTTCAATAAAAAAGTTTATCAATTCAAAAGTCTTGATGGTACCCCCTACAGGATTCGAACCTATGACCTCCTGTTCCGAAGACAGGCGCTCTTATCCGCTGAGCTAAGGGGGCTCGTCCAATGAGCTGTATATATCTTAGCAATAATCGTTGGTAAAGAGGTAATATCCTATTGATATGACTTTTAGCACGGAATCATTTGAAGAAATAAAGATAAAATAGTTATATCATGAAAGATAAGGTTACAACCAAGCGTGATCGCTTTAGAAATGAAAGTTCGGTTTTCGGTACCGGCCTGGAAAAAGTATCCTCTGAAGAATTACTGGACAGGGAAAAGGTTGAAAAAACCAGGGTTAGAAAATGGTTAAAACGATCTATTCTCTTTTTGTTAGCATTGGTTATTATCTTCTTTGGCTTCTTTGCCTGGCAATTTTACTCCACAGCTTCTAAGTTGACCGGTGAAAAAGACCCGATCTCCCTACTTTTATCTATTTGGCCACACAGTTTAAATAAATCAAAAGGTAGGGTCAACATATTACTTGCCGGTTATTCGCTTGATGATCCCCATCATGGCGGTGCCCAACTTACCGATTCCATTATGATTATTTCAATTAACCCGAGTACTAAATCGGCAACGTTGATTAGTGTACCGCGCGATCTTTGGGTTAATATTCCCGGCTATGGCTACAATAAAATAAATGCGGCCTATGAGTATGGGCAAAACGGCAACTTTGACAAGGCTGGATACTTTTACGGCGGCATGGGTCTGCTGGAAAAAATAGTAAGTCAGGATTTCGGAATTAATTTTAATTACTACGCCCTGATTAACTACGCTGCCATTAAGGATGCCGTCAATGCGGTAGGAGGGATAACAGTTACCATAAGCAGTCCGGATCCCAGAGGTATCTATGATCCTTATACTCATTTAAAACTGCCAAACGGTACGGTGCACCTAAATGGTCAGCAGGCTCTTGATCTTGCTCGCACGCGCGGTGATGGTCCTGGCGCCTACGGCATACCTGATGCGGATTTTACCCGTACCCAATATCAGCAGAAAGAACTGGTTGCCCTTAAAGACAAAGCA
Organism: bacterium; assembly: GCA_021799575.1. Classification (GTDB taxonomy): domain Bacteria; phylum Patescibacteriota; class Saccharimonadia; order Saccharimonadales; family UBA4665; genus JAJZWH01. The sequence goes on from JAJZAD010000012.1 coordinate 14,335, forward strand.
TCCAGGTTATCGTCTCTGATTGATCCGTTGACGGTACTTAAACTGATGAATTCGGTAGGCAATAATGTCATTACGAATTTAAAAATCGGCCAGATGGAAACCATCTATTCCGATACCAAAGGAATTTCCAATGCCAGAATAAAACAAGTAACGCTCAATAACTATAACGGCCAGGATCTTCTGGCCAATTATTATCCAGACGGATTAGACGCCTTGATTCCCGCTTCCGGGTTAAATAATTTCAGCGCTATTAAATCCGCCATTCAGCAGATTCTATACGGTTCTTGAAAAATACCTAAAGTTTGCGTTTAGTAATAAACTTAAGCATAATATTGTAGTAGGATTATGAGTCAAAAAACAAAAAAGAACGTGGGAGCGGTTGTTGGTCGTTCGGGAGTGTCATTTAGGGTTTGGGCCCCGTTTGCCGATCAAGTATCTCTTATAGGATCATTTAACGGCTGGAATGAACAACCGTTGGACAATGAGGGTGACGGATATTGGTACTGCATGGTTCGAGGTGCTATCCCGGGCCAGGAATATAAATTTATTATTCGTAGGGGAAATGAAACTCTGGTTCGTAACGACCCTAGGGCGTTGCATTTTACGACTTCCGCAGGTACGTCGGTTATAGCGCGAAGCACATTTGACTGGGGTGACGATAAATTCGTTCCTCCTCCTATTGAAGAGCAGGTGATATATGAACTCCATGTAGGCACCTTTAATCGGCCCGATCCGTCAATTAATGGAACTTTTTATGACCTTATCGATAAGTTGGACTACCTATCCGGACTCGGTATCAACATGATCGAATTAATGCCGGTGAGCACGATGCTTATGGACCGGGGCTGGGGGTATGCGATAGATTATATTTTTGCCGTTGAGAGCATGTATGGCGGAAGACACGGGCTGATGCAATTCGTTAAAGCCGCACACTCTAAGGGTATCGGCGTAATTTTAGACGTAGTATATAACCATTTGGGTCCGGATTCACATCTAGATTTATGGAATTTTGACGGTTGGCACGAAGAAGGTTATGGTGGCATCTACTTCTATAACGACTGGCGCGCGGAAACCCCGTGGGGAAATACCAGGCCCGACTTCGGCCGGAAAGAAGTCCGTCAGTATATACTAGACAACATTTCCATGTGGGTGCATGACTGTAGGGTAGATGGGCTAAGGGTGGACTCGACGCATTACATCCGTAATGTAAAAGGGAATAACGACGACCCGGAACACGATATCCTGGAAGGCTGGTCTCTGCTCCAGCAAATCAACACCATATCGAGAAAAATAAACCCTAATGTGATTACTATCGCAGAAGATCTGGCGTGCAATAACTACATCGTTAAACCGGTGCACGAAAAGGGGGCAGGCTTTACCGCTCAGTGGGAACTTAATTTTCCGTTTATGTTAAGAGAAGCATTAAAAACTGCCGATCCAGCGAATCTTAAACTGGATGGCATTTTAAGCAAACTGGACAGCAGGTATAATGACAATCCTTTTTCCAGAGTTGTATACTCCGATTCCCACGATAGTGCAGCCAACGGTTCGTCAAGGTTAATCGAAACAATCTCTCCGGGCAAACCGGATAGTCTGTTCGCCAGGCGCCAAGCTTTAGTTGCCGCTGGGATTATCTTGACGGTTCCTGGGATACCAATGCTCTTTCAAGGTCAGGAATTCATGCAGGGTGGATCATTTAATGACTGGCAAGGCATAGATTGGAACAAAGCCGGACGTTTTAACGGTATAACTGAGGCTCATAGGCACTTGGTTGCGCTAAGAAAAAACAGTTGGGGTAATACCAAAGGGCTGGTAGGCAAAGGCTTTAACCTTATCCATAACGACGAAGTTAACAAGGTAATTGCCTATCATCGCTGGTTCTCGGGCGGAGCAGGCGATGACGTGGTGGTAATAATCAATTTCGGCAACCGCGGTTTTGATACCTATGATATTCATTTCCCGCAAGACGGTAGCTGGCACATACGTTTTAACAGTGCCTGGAGCGGTTATGACAACGGATTCAAAACCAAGATGTCGGACTATAGCGTTAATGTTGTTAATAACATCGGAGTTTTAGCAGTCTCTCCGAATTCGGTAATTATCCTATCACAGGACTAATAAAGTAAGCTGGTTTTTATAATGGGGAGCTTTTGTCGGTTTTAGGGGCTAATTCTTGACGCCTACGGATATACCACCAGACTAGCAAAGCCACGATCAACAGACCAAAGACTATACTGATCGGGGTAGAGTATTTAGAAAGGCTTTGCCAGTTACTGGCCACTGCCTTGCCGGTATATGCCAGGCCGAATGTCCAAGGCAGGCTGCCGATCAACGTAAACAACCCGAATTTAAAAACCGGCATTTCTGCAATCCCGGCGGGTAAGCTGATGAAAGTGCGCACTACCGGCAGTATCCTTCCAATCAGGACCGCCGCTTGACCGTGTTTGGCGAAGAATACTTCGGCTTTATCCAGATCTTTATGTCTTAATAGGACATAGCGTCCCCACTTGTCTATAACTGTCCGTCCTCCGGTGCGTCCGACCCAATATGCTATGGCCGAGCCTGCTAAATTACCTAATGCTCCTAAAATGGCAACCGCCAGGATATTAAAATGACCGTATACTCCAGCAATAGCTACACCGGCGGATAATGCTCCTCCGAATAGCATTACGATTTCACTTGGAATCGGTATACAAGCAGACTCTAAAGTCATCAATAGAAAGATCGCAAGATATCCGTGACGACTGATTTCTGTTACCAGGAAATGTTCCATGCCGTGATTTCTAATCCTTTTAAGATTACCTCAGCATAACCCAAGAAACAACTGATAGTAAAGTCTAGAATGTAGACAGATGCCAAAGGCCTAAGAGTACCAACACCAACATCACGCCTGCGGCTATGAAGCAGGCGATAGCCGCGACTTGAGCGATATGGCCTACCGTCCAGAAAGCGTAGGCATCGCCGAGCAGTAAACCTCGTAGCGTTTCACCTTGGAATAAAGTCTGCGCCTCGGCTTTAAGGACTTGGTTGGAAGGATTAGCCAGGGCTTCCTGACTGACTTGAGAATAGGTCTGTCCGTTAGCCACTTCGCTTAAATGAACGGCTATAAAGTGATTCGCATAAGCTTTGGCCTCGGGCCCGGTTAATAATTGTTGCCCAGCGTATTTATCTAAGTAAGGCCCAATCTCAGGACTGGACAAAGCCTGGCTGCCTTTCGGGGGAAAGTATATCTTTTGAGATGCCAGCTCACTTTTAACATTATTGGAAGTAAAAGAATAGGCCCACCAAGCCAGCGAACCTACAACCACTAAGAAGATTACGATCAAAGCCCCGATTGAAGTTAATAGTTTATCTAAGGCTTTTCGTTTGTTCTGTTTTAGTTTCGGCATATGTTTATTCCTTAACATTAATTAAACACATGCAGTATACACCCGGATTTAAGTAAATACTATGATTTCTAAACGCCGTTCACAAACCATTAAAAACCTTAAAAAACTTAAGGCAGCCGCTGAAAACGGATTTTTGTGAAGTTATGGCAAAAGTAATTTACGGCTTGCCACTAACCAGCCGGCATCTGTTTTTACCATGTACAAGCTCGGTCTTTTTAAAGTGCTTAATCTTTGTTTTATTTGGGACTTGATTTAGTTTTCCGCCTAAGTTATATGAAAGACGACCGTCTATGGCCGTTTAGCTCTGTAACTAGCTAGAACCGTATAGGATTTTAAATTTATTAAATGAAACAAATTTCATAACCAGATAGTACAAACCTCTGAGCTATTGAACATACTCCGACCAATAGCCTTTCTATGCCTTAAATAAAAGCAAGACCTTTTCAGATTAAGTGCGTTGTTAAGCTTAAGGTTATATTACAATAGCTATATATGGTAAGGTTTATATGCGTGACAGCACTTGATGCGAAACGGGGCATTGCTGACGATAACGGGATACCTTGGCACGGTAAATTACCCACCGATGTCAAGCATTATCATCAAGAAATTGATGGCGGAGTTATTCTTATGGGTTATAAAACATACCTTGAGTTGTCAAAGCCGTTACCGGGACGAAATATCGTAGCCAGCAGTCAACAACGGCAACTGCGTCCGGGTTTCGAATTAGTTAAAGATGCCAGAGATTTTTTATTAAACAGTAAAGCGGACGTTTGGAACTTCGGAGGGGCGGGTTTGTTTGCTTCGACATTCGATTTAATGACCGATTTACATTTAACACAACTGGAAGGCGATTATCACTGTACCAAGTTCTTTCCGGAATTTAAGGACAACTTTGTTTTATTGACCCGAAGCAAGCCGATAACCGAAAACGGGATTACTTATCGGTTTGAGCAATGGCATAGGAAAACCCAGGACGCTGCTAAGTAATAACGGATTGCTTGCTTTGGAAGACCGATTTAATTCTAGCCAGAAACTGAAAATTGGCTACTTAAGTTGTTTTCATCTTACGGCAGTATCCTTGTCTATGGCTGTTGTTAGCTATAGGACATTCTCCCCAATGGACATAAAAAACGGGGAACTCTCTTTAGCTTAACAATGAGGTTCCCCTATGCTTGTTATTGGCGGTTGTTTTTTAAGCGTTTGCAGCTAGCTTTTCCGTTTTCACGCTCTCACCGCCTTTGATCTCTATCTTTTTGGCTTCCGGCCGAACAACGGGTACGCTAACCTTTAACAAGCCCTTATCCAATTCAGCGGAAATGTTGTCGGCATCGGCACCTTCAGGAAGAACTACGCGCCTGGCAAAGCCGGTATTGCTTTCACGCACCATATAGCTGCGCTTACCGTCTTTTTGTTCTTCCTTTTCGGACTTTTGACCCCTTATTTCCAGGACACCGTTTCTTACGTTAAGTTCGATGTCCTTGGTGTCAAAACCCGGAGCTTGAACTTCAACAACCATATGCTTATCATCCTGGCTATAGATATCTACTGAAGGCAGGTTGAAAGCTCGACTAGGCAAACCTATCGATCGCCAGAAGTTATCGAACAACTCATCCATCTCTTCAAAGGTGGATAAACCAAGCGTGTCATTTGGTCGACGAACTAAATCAAACATAGCCTTACTCCTTTCCCGCTAAACTCGCCGGTAACCGGCTAAAGGAGTGTTGCTTCAAGGGGTGTTGGGTTCTTTAATGCAACTCCCAACTCCGATAACCAAAAGACCAGCGGAGTAGCGACTGACATTAAATTATTTAACGACAATTGGTGGATTCCCACCTAAGTACAGTATATAAAAACTGGCACTCTAATGTCAAGAGTGCTAATTAAGAGATTGCTAGAATTGTAGCCAGTAAGAAAATTAGCACGATCTCCCTTATTATTAATGTAAACTATTTACATTAAGTAATATGTCTAGTATATTGTAAGGCATGATCAGCAATGCCAGTGCGAAGGCTAGACAAACTAAATACTGTAAGGCCGTTAAAAGTGCTCTATCCAGATACGGCCATGCAACAAATAGTATGTTACTTAATGAATTGAGACGGATTTTTCCTGGCCTGAGCGCTACTACTGTGCATAGAGCAACAGCCCGCTTAGCCGACCGGGGTGAAATCGGCTTGGCGCCTGCCACGAAAGATGGCTCGATGCGTTATGACGCTAATCTAAAGCCCCATGATCATTTTGTTTGCAGTGACTGCGATAACCTGCTAGACATCAATGTCAAAAGTAAGCTCTTGCCGATTCTTGAGTCCTACGTAGCAGATTGCCAGCTATTAGGCAGTTTAACTATTAGCGGGACTTGCAAGAATTGTATTAAGCAAATAAGAAAGGAAAGGTATTGAATATGAAAATAACGGTATACAGTACAAGGACTTGCCCCTATTGCAAAATGCTAAAAGGGTGGCTCGATACTAAATCGATCAAGTATACAAACTATAATGTCGATGAAAACCCCTTTGCGGCTCAAATGATGATAAATATGAGCGGCCAAATGGGTGTTCCGTTCAGCACAATTGAGTATGATGACGGTAGGGTTGAAAAAATACTTGGGTTTGACCGCGCGCGTTTTGAAAACGCTTTGAGCAATATTGCTTAGTATAAGGAGAAAAATATGAAATTTTCAAAGTTTATGGCTAGCCGTTCGGGTCGTCTGCTAAGGATTGTTGCCGGGGTGGTGTTGCTTTATGTAGGTTTTGGTATCATGCACAATATCCCAGGATATATTATCGGAGCAATTGGCATAGTAGCGTTATTGGCAGGGGTCTTTAACTTCTGTATTCTGGCACCGCTATTCGGCATGCCCTTTATGGGAAGGGCTATCAGAGAACACCACCAATAGCATGATTAAGCTATCAACCAAACCGGACCGGCAGTCGGCATCCGCTTAAGTTACGGCATTTGGTTACCTGCTGTACATTAACCATTGTAGTAGCTGCCTTTTAACTTCAGCAAAGGGAGATTGGTTTGTTTACTAGTAGTTCCTTAACAGAAGAAGGCTCTTTATTTTACTTACTTTCCCATAGTACTGTCCGGTCTACTCAGGCAAGGTAGTACAAGCTTTCACCCTTTTGTAGCTTTGGGAGATTACGAGTCATTGCTGAATAAACTGTACTCCGCTTTTTTCAAGAGTTCTGACGGTTCGCAAGCTCCTTACTGCTACAATGACAAAGAAATATCCCAAGCAACTCTACGGTCTCACTGTCAATAAGACCTACAAAAGCACAAACGAGTGTTGTCCGTGTAACCCGGTTAATATTGCGCCTTGATTTGTTTAAGCATTAGATTAAGTGAGATGACCCCGTTATTCTAGACAGGTTGTCTATGCCAGCCGGAGGGGACCGGAGGCTGGCATAGGTGATCAGTTAGAATTAATTTAAGGGGGTAGATAATGGCTCAGTTCATTAGTGCTGAAACCAAACAGCAGATCATTAAAGAGATTAGGGATGAGGGTAAGCGAGTAGTAGATGTAGCTAGTGAGCATGGTATCAGCACTAAAGCTATCTACACCTGGCTAAGAGATGGGGTTGGTGGTGATCGTAGTGTTTTAGAGATTGCTCGGTTAAAACGGGAGAATGAGCAGCTTTACGCCATTTTAGGTAAAGTTACGGCTGAGCTGAAGCGCCCAAAAAGATAACCTTAGTGCGGGAAATTGACGCTGGACTAAGGCAGAAGTTAGCCCGCTTCTTCGGCGTCGACCGTACTAGCATGTACTACCAACCGCCGCTCGATCATGACGGCCAGCTTAAGGAGCAAATTGAGGCTGTTATGTCTCACCACAAACATTATGGTTACCGACGGGTGGCTATGGAGCTTGGGATTAGTAAGAACCGGGCTCAGCGGGTGATGCATAAGTTTAACCTGCATCCGGCTAGCTCACCTCACCAGCGTAATTACAAGCACCATCAAGCTGTCCGGGAAGCGCCACCTAACTTACTTAAGGAATTACAGTTAGTAGCTGAATATCCTGGTCATATATGGGCCTGTGACTTCACCTACCTATGGTGCCTGAACAGATGGTATTACGTTGCTACCACCATTGATCTATATAGCCGGGAGATAGTTGGTTGGGGCCTCAGTACCCGTCATGATACCAAGCTGATCCTGAGTGCTATGTACGATGCTTTGAGCAGTCATAAAACTCCGCTTTATCTACACTTTGACCGGGGTAGTG
>JAJZAD010000005.1 GCA_021799575.1 bacterium
TGCTTTACGAGCATAACCCGTCACAAAGCCATACATAAAGACTGTTCTATCTACACCCTCATGAGACATTAATACCTCCTAACTATTTAGTAGCTAGGAGTCCAATATGTTTCTGAACTTATGCATTAATGATCTATATTTATGTGGCGGTACTCAAATAGATCGTAGACACATCCATCTCGTAGAATAGTTTTGTAACACTAACTAATTTACGAAGGGAGAGACATACTATGTCTAACCGTATTGGATCGTCTACGATCTATGGAACAATATTACCAAATAATCTGGCGCTTAGCCGTGTAGCTAGCGTTAAGCTAAGTAAGGAGGCTAAGCAGCGTCTTCGGATCATCGAGTACTACTTAGGTTGTTCTAACGTTAGCCTGACTTGCCGGCACTATGGCATTACTAGAAGCTACTTCTACAAATGGTATAGGCGGTTTAACCCCAGGCACCTGGCATCCTTGGAAAACCTGAGCACTAGACCCCTTAAAACCCGTCGAGCTACTTATGACACTAGTTTTGTTAGCTTAATACGTAAGTTAAGGACAGATTATCCCAGCTACTCTTCTAAGAAACTAGCTAGGATAGTATTTAGGGATTACGGACTAAGCTACTCAGCTGCTACCATTGGTCGCATCATTAAGAAGTTTGGACTGTATTTCTCTAAGGTCATTAGATTAGCTAAGAACCGTAAGAGAGCCCTAAAGTCTTGGATTAAACGAAAACCCTATGATCTCAAGGCCACTGGACCCCATCAGGTCATTGAGTTCGACATGAAGCATATCTACGCCTTAAACCAAAGGCAGTACGCCTTTGTGGCGGTAGATATTTTCACTAAAGAAGCCGTCATACATATTGGTAGTACCTCATCCTCCTTGCAAGCTAAATTAGCTCTGGAGCAAGTATTGGCTAGGTTTGGCAAGGATATCTGTATTGTTAATGACAATGGATCCGAGAATTTTAAGTATGCCCTTGCATACCTTAGTGAGCAAGATATTACCCAATATTTTGCTAGACCAAGAACCCCTAAAGACAAACCACACGTTGAAAACCTGATAGGCAAGTTGCAACAGGAGTGCTTAGACGAAGACCGAACCATAAAGACGGTCGAAGGCCGTCAATACCAAGTTAACCGTTGGTTAAATGACTACCACTTCTTTAGACCACATCAAGCCCTAGATTATCTCACTCCTGATGAGTTTTGTGATACATTAGACATAACTATTCCACGAGCCAAAGTGTCCACGATGTAGTGAGTAAGTGCATTTATGTAGACGCTTTAGCATTATATATGTTAAGATTCACGAGTCATAACAGGGAGGCCCCTTCGTCTAGCGGTCTAGGACTCCGGGTTCTCAGTCCGGCAATCGCGGGTTCGAATCCCGCAGGGGTCACCACTTCATCTGTACATATATCATGTGATTATCCAATATCCTTATTTGACTTTTAGTGCTAAAATTTCAGTATAAACACAAGGAGGTGTTGGTTATGGTTCGCAACATTCTTTATAAACAAAGATTGAAATTTGAACGTCACAAGAAAAATATTAGGAATTTATCCAGGATAAAACGACTTGCAATTATGCTTACAGTGAGTAGTGGCTTAGCTGCGGGATTTGCGCTGCCAGCTTTTGCTGCTTTTGATGCATACATGCAAAAGCCTGTGTGCACAACAGTATCAACCTCGAAAGGAAGTATGACTGCAGCTGTTGTTGACCCGGGAAATGTATCGAGCGGTACACTCCGTGTATCTAATTGCCAGATAGGGGTGTATTACGACCAAAATGGAAGCCTTTCAAACGTTAATATATCCGGCGCTACGTACTATGGTGTTTTTGTTGACAAGGGAGCATCAGTTAATATAACAGACAGTACGATTACTGACATCGGCGACCAACCGAGTTTTACCGGAGCCCAGCATGGTGTCGATGTCTATTACACTGATGGATCTTCGGGTACGGTTAGTGGAAACACCCTTTCCGATTACCAAAAGAACGGGTTTGCAGCGACCGAGACAGGTACTAATGTTGCTGTCCTGAACAATATCGTTGACGGCAACGGGATAATCCCCTATATAGCCCAAAACGGAATTGAGTTTGCTTATGGTGCTAGCGGTTCCGCACGGGGTAACGATATTAACGGGAACTGGTACTCTGGTGCTACCTGGTCGTCAACCGGTCTATTGTTATTCGACGTCAACGCCAACCAAGTAAAAACCTCAAATAACAAATTTACCGGAGATCAACATAACCTGGCACTAGTTACGGCACAAGCTTGTCCACATGAATATGATGGATTCTATGAGCAGTATGGTCTCTGCACTTACAATCCCTGACATTAGGTTTTAGATTACTGTTTTAAGTATTTAGCCAGCTCCTATAAGTTGTTAGTTACTAAAAAGAATAAATAAAAGTCCAGGAAACTGGACTCTTAAGGTTGGAATTAGATCTAAGTTGAAGAAAAGCTAGTGAAACCAAAGATCTAGTTAAGCAAGTCATATTGATATATTTCTTTCATACCTACTGATATCGAACTAGATTATTTTAATTGTACTTTAAAGGCTGTTAGAGAAGTATCAATGTAGCCGGTATTTAATAATCTTAAGGAGGTTATTTATAGACAATAGCTAGGTTATTGCGGTGTTCTATCTTTACATCGGATCCGATAAAGAAATCGCTAATTGCCCTCGTGACACCCGGTAAGTTACTGCTCATAAAGTCATCAACAACCAATTGACCGCCCACACTTAATCGCGGCCATACCAGCTCTAAACTATCAACAATCGAGTTATAAAAATCTCCGTCTATAAAGCCGAATGCTATAACATCGGGTAAATCTTTGGGTTTTAGATCACGGAACCAGCTTTTATGTATTTTAGGAATCCTTAACCCGGCTTTTTTAAAGTTGCGTATCAAACTGCGCTTACTGGCTTTTAGCTCCCCTGCTTTGAATTCCGATCCGGCAACCGATGCGTCTTCAATCGTTTTATCGGGTAGTCCAACAAAAGAATCATACACGTGCAGCGTTTTTGAGCTGTTAAGTTCATCGAGCATGCGTCGTAAAAATAAAGAGGTAGTACCGATGAAACAACCAAATTCAACTACATCACCTTCAATATCGTTGTCGATGACGGCCTCAAGACTTTTAAGCAGAATGTTGAGCCGGCGTTTATCCATTTGCTCACTGATTAGATTGTAGCTTCTGACTAATTTGGTAGCCGTATTGATTTGTTTCAAAGAACTGCTCAAAGAGATAAGTCCTCTACTCTATTGACTAATCGATGTTGTTTATAAACTCAACCAGTTCATTTGGCGTGAACTCGGCCTTAACTAAGTATCCATCGGCTAGTTTTTCAATATTCTTCTTTATGTCTTCTCTTTGCTCAAGATTAGTGGTCACGATAATCTTGGCCTTTAAATGCGGCGTTTTATTTGGGTCGCGTAAGATTTCCAGTAACTCAATGCCGGTTAGGTTTGGAAGCATAAGGTCCAACAGGATTATATCGTATTGATCAGTTTGGGCCAGAGATAGACCCTTAACCCCGTCTACTTCCAGAGTTACATCATAACCGCTCTTGCTTAAAGCGCGTTTATAGAGTTCTCCTATAAAACGTTCGTCTTCTATACAAAGTACTTTTTTGGCAGTATTAGGTGAACTTACCGATTCGTTATGGTTATCCACTGTATGCTCATCTCCTGTAGAGCGAATGATTTTTAATCCACCCGTGAGTTCCACGGATGACTTCTTTATTATCGCTGTTTTTTATTTCGTCGGCAAGTTGGGCATATGGTACTACCGTAAAACTAAAGATACTGCCCTTACCAAGTTCCGAACTGACCCAGATATTACCTCCGTGCGCGGAAATAATGGCTTTACTTAGATAAAGTCCTAAGCCGGTACCGCCGATTTGAGACCGGTTTCTGTGATCACGATAGAACTTAGTGAACAAATTCTGCATTATGCTCGGGTTAATACCCAGGCCGAAGTCTTGAATACTGGTTTCTACCAAACCTTCTTGTGAAAGATGGGCATTAACTTTTATAAGCTTACTATCAGCACTGTATTTAATAGCATTGTCCAGTAGATTGTTGATTACTTCATATATACTGAGACGGTCCACCCCTACCGTCGGTAAATCTGGCGCTATGTTGACTTCAATCGTAATTCCTCTGACTTTTGCCCTAAGATTAATATCATTAACTGCGGATACTAATATATCTCCCCAGTTTTCTTCATGAAGTTTAAGATACAACTGATCATTATCTATTCTCGCCACGTTTAAGATATTGTTAACAAATGAAGTAAGCTGCTGGGCGGTTGCACTCATTTTTTGCATAAAGTCTTGCATCTCGGGATTACTGGTGTCCATCTCGTCTTCTAGAGCTTCGATATAACCTCGTAACAAGGTCAATGGCGTTCTGAGTTCGTGTACGCTTAAGGCGACAAAACTGACTGCCTGGTCATCTTGTGAATATTGTTTGGTATGATCAAATAAAACTAAAATGGTTTCGTAATGTTCCGGATTGTCACGGTTGTAAAATGCAGCCAGGTCAAACATTAGTGTAGGGTGGTTGTCCAAAACATTCAAACGGACTCGTTCCCAGCTCGTGTTGGCTGTAGCACTGCTGGCTTTAACCTGTTTAAGCCAACTTTCAAATGTGTTGTCGCTGGGAAATGACATATCCATGATCATGTAAAAGTTTTTACCGTTCATTTCAGTTTGACCTAACCCTATATACTCAGCCGCCTGTTTGTTGGCGAAGACGATAGTTTCTTGTGAGTCGAGTATAAACAAAGGAAGCGGCAAATTATTGGCGATGAAATCTCGGCTTAAAGTTGCAGTTGACTCCGACTTTAGTTTTGCAGATAGGCTGTTGTTTAACTGCAAAATCTGAGTATAAAGATTTGCCACTAATTCCCGTCCGACCCTAAGCGAGTCGATATTGGGAGCTGCGACATTGCTGGAGGGTGTCATGCGGATAATTAGTTCCCAGATAGCCCGTAATGGAGTAATCAAATTGTTGGCAAGAATAAAAGCTCCAATCAAGCTAATAATGATTGCCGCGCCCAGCAGAATTAACGCATATTCTGCTTTAAGGTTGGATAACCAATGCTCGTGGAGAGTGGTGCTTAAAACATACCACAGGCTTATCAGGATAACATTGGAAACCAATAAAGTTATAAGCAATCTTCGGACATACTGCTTTTTGGCTCGGCTTAAATAATCTGATTTTTTCGCCATGCGGGGTAATATGTGTTAGTTATAAGATATTTCATTGGTTGAAGCCAGGGCAGTTATCCAGGTTTGACCTGCGTCTAACTTGAGCGGCTGACCGCTGGATGTAGTAAATGTCAGAGGCGAGCTTTGCGTCGGTTTATTCCATTCCCCGATAGTCAGTGTACCATCTTGAAACACATAAGCCTGACCGCTGCCAACGTCTTGGTATACGGAATAATATGCGTCAGAACTGTCAAGTGAACCTTGACTCCATGGTACGATCATACCGATTACTACTTTAGGACTCAATTGCAAACCGGTATTGGCATCGATTTGGGCTTCTCCGCCCTCGCTTCGATTGTAGGTGTTGGTTTTGGCATCGTAACTGTAGTTGACGTTATACGTCGAATAGGAAAGATTAAAGTTTATATTGGTTGCATTAGGGTTCTTTGATGGTGAGTCCAGTTTGCGGGGCCACCCGCTAAACTTACTGGAAGTCCAGCCCAGTTTAGCCTCAAGGGTAAGCAAATTATTAATATTCGTATACAGGTTATGAGGTGCTGCCCGACTGGAAATTCGCGTGTAATAATCCGGGTAGTACATATAGTCTAAGTTCTTGACGTTAAGTGCTTGGATTTCACTTAAAGCTTGCGGACTACCACCAGCGTGAGCATAAGGAGCATCGAAACCTAAATCCCAGTCCACAAAATAGGGTCGTGCTGATCGTACCGGACCGACAAAATTAGGAAGTTGGTCCTGGAAAAGTGCCATAAAACGAGTAATCCCTCCTTCCGTTAAGGCTTCAAACACTACACCGGCCTGACTTAGGCCGGCCTGAGGCCGCGCAAACGGAGTATTCTCGATCATAACAGCTGTAATCGGCCGGTTATTATCCGCTGGCGGAACAGGTAAACCGGTTAGTATCGATGCCACGGTGTTACTAACCGGTCGTGGTTTGGGCTTGGGTGCTAGTACGACTTTAGGTGTACTTGAGGTAATAGGTTTATGATGGATGGCCATATATGACAATCCTCCGCTAACCACCAAAACGACAACGGCTGTTATGCTGCCGATTAATAGTTGCTTTTTAGTCGGCGGCCAAAATTTATGACGTTTATTTTGTTTTATCGGTACTCCAAGCGGGCTATTGCTACGGGGTAAACCAACACTATTACCAGGCGTATTAATTGATGCTTGGGTTGTGGTCTGGGGTTTAACTTCTTCTCTGGTGTCTTTGACAGCAGCCTCTTCAGGTGTTAAAAAAGTTGTCCTTCCCCTTGGTGATACCGGCATTACAGGCCGTATGTCATCATGCATATGCTTAGTTTAGCACTTAAAGCGCGCCTATTTGTTGTTTTATCCGCTTCAAAGTCCGTTCTTTGCCCAACAGCTTTAAACTTTCTGCTAAAGGTGGGCTGGCAGGTGCTTGAGTGCTGGCGATCCGAATTAGGCTAAACAATATCCCCGGAGGCTGACCTGTTACGTCTAGAAGCGAGTTTAAATTAGATTGTAAATCACCTAAGCTGAAATCACTTTGCGCTAAACTGTCTAGAGCTATTCCAAGCAACTTTTTTAATTCAGGTTTTCCTATGGCAGACAACTTCGGGTTATTATCGATTAAAGAGGGGTCTAGAGGCAAATCGACAAAGAAAAAGCGGGTTAAAGACGGGATTTCCGCTAAGAATTTAAGCCTCTCTTGTACTAAACTTAAAACACGTATTTTATATTCTTCCGGGTAACCTATCGCTTCCTTTGGCCAAAAAGACTTGGCGCGTTTAGTTAGTTCTTCCGTGCTGAGCATTCTAATATGTGCTCCGCTCATCCATAGCAGTCTACGTTCGTCAAAACGGGCACCGCTTTTGACGATACGCTTTAGTGAGAATGACTTTATCAATTCGTCTACGGTGTAAATTTCTTGGGTTGTTCCATCATTCCATCCTAGCGAAGCGATGAAGTTAAGCAATGCAGCTTCCAAATAACCTTGCTTTATGTATTCAAGTACGTCTTTCGCCCCATCGCGTTTACTGAGTTTTTTATTGCCGGATGGGCCGAGTACCGGTGGCGGGGTTACGAAGAGGGGCCTGGTAATATTTAATGCTTCATATAAGTTCAAGTAGTTGGGTGTAGAAGCAATAAATTCCTGCCCCCTTATAATATGGGTTATCTTCATTTCATAGTCGTCCACAATATGCGCGAAGTTGTATGTCGGAAAGCCGTCGGACTTGATAAGGATAAAATCATCGATTGCTTCCTCGCCAGCTGACAGGTTACCCATTACTTCATCTTGCCATCTATAAGCTTTTGGATCGGACTTAAAGCGCAGCGGCAAAGACCCATACTTCCAATCCGGAGGGCTACTCGGCCTATGGTTACGGTACAAAAATGGGCTGCCCTGTTTAGCTGCCTGACGACGAAAATTAGCCAATTCGGCTTTGGAGTACGGATCGGCATAGGCCCGCCCTAGCTTAATTAGGGTTTCGGCATAACTTCGGTAAATGCTCAATCTCTCACTTTGACGGTACGGCCCGTACGGTCCGGGCTGATTCGGTCCTTCGTCATAATCCAACCCCAAACTGATTAAACACTTGATTATATGTTGAGTGCTGCCTTCTACTTCTCGATCTTTATCAGTGTCCTCGATGCGCAAAATAAACTTGCCGTTTTGTTGTCTGGCCAGTAACCAGGCGAATAACGCCGTACGGATACCGCCGACGTGCAAATATCCTGTCGGGCTGGGTGCGAATCTGGTGCGCAAAGAATTCATATTAACACTAGTAAATACTAAATGGATAATCTAAACAACTAAAGCCGTCTCGCCAGTTGAACTAACTGGGAGCTATCCAAGTTTCCATTACCGTTTACGCGAAACCAAATACCTTTAGCTACCCAAGCGGCCTGGTCGTTTCCATATAAATATATTCCCTGTCCGTTAATAACCAGTTTTTGGTAATTACTACCCTGGAAAGGCCGGATAATACTGTTAACCAACACGGCACTGTCCCAATTTGAACTTTGTTCAGTTAAACTGTACCGTTTAGTATTAGGGTTGCCTTCGAACTGCATAGTAATCAGGCCGGGGCGGTAGGAAACGGCTGTGAGTGTGTACCCGGTCGGTTTATAACTAGGTAATACGGCGCTGAATCCGGCTCTGACGCTTGCGAATTTGACCATGAAGTTCGGTATGTTGACATAAACAGCGTAACCGATAACTACCAGTCCCATAAAAATACTCGCCATAAGAGCGGTCTTACGTTTGTGCCTGCCCCGCCAGGCTATCTGCTTAATTTCTTTCCGGCTTAATTTAGGTTGTTCGTGTGCTCTTGCGTTTTTTACCGCTTCATCCAGTAGTTTGTCTAAAGGTGTTTTAGTAGACGGTTTGACATTATTGGGTCTAATGTCTGAGTTGGCGATTGTGGCTTGATTCAGCTTAACAGATCGGTTGCTTTTTACCGCCGCTCCGAAACGCGAGATCCGTTTGCTTTTAGCGATTGTCCTGGCGCGTTTTAAGATTAACGGATCAGGTTTACCGGCTATCACTGGATGATTAATTAACTGTCCGTTCGGCATTAAATCGGCGGGTGAACTGACAGCGGCAATGCGACTAAGCTTTACTCTCGGTTTGCTAACCGCATGCCGCATTAGGGTCTTGGTGTGTTCAGTGTGTATCTTTAGAATGTTCTGGGTTCTGGTTTTTAAAACCCCGATATCTTGAGATGAAGGCTGCCCGGCGATTGAGGAGTCATTGTTAATAAGGGTTAATCGTTGTCCGGAGCTAGCATCAAACTCATCGCCTTTGATTTTAATAATACTTTGAGTTTTTTTATGCACTTGATTTCCGTTTTAGTTAGCTCATCTGTTTTTTTAACATAACTTTTTAATTCCTTAAGTCTCATCTTAGTACTACTTGTACTTGCTAGCAAGGGTACTTAGAATAATGAATGAGAGTATTACTTGCGTCTGATTGAAGTCGGTGTTGCACCTTTGCTTACGCTTACTTGCTTTAGTTATGCAAATACTCGTTTTTTAAATACGGGGATTATTCATTATGGAATATCTTGATCCGGAAAAACGTAAACGCTACCGCGTCAGCCTGTTTACAGGTTACTTTTTAGTGACTATCGGTATAGCGGTCGGTATACTGATCCTAGTCTGGCAAGCGTTTGGCTACAGCGTGCAAGACGGTCAGGTTGTCCAGGACGGGATGGTTTTTATATCATCACAACCTAATCCGGCATCCATTTATATTAACGGAGTGTTAAATTCCGCTACTACTAATACCCGTTTAACTATTCCCGAAGGTGTTTACAGATTTGAATTGACGGCACCGGGATACCGTCCGTGGCAACACGTTATATCCGTATTCGGAGACCAAGTGGTGCATTATGATTATCCTTTGCTAGTACCTACGAAATTAGTGAGTCGAAAGATTGCCACATTTCCAGCCTCCCCGGCTTTTGCAACTCAAAGTCCTTCTCAACGTTATCTTGTGATGTCGTCTCCAAACAGCTTCACGACCTTTTATATGTATGACCTGACAAACCCGAGCGCCGCTCCGGTAGTACTGAATCTGCCGGCAGGACTGATTACCACTGCCAGTGTTTCGCAAAGCTGGAAAGTAATTGGTTGGGCCGATGACAACCAGCATTTGCTACTTGAACACCTATATGACGGCACCCAAGAGTTTATAGAGGTTGATACAGCAAATCCGTCTCAGTCTCTTAACCTGAATCGGACTTTTAATGTGACACCGACCGCAGTGACCTTTAACAATTTAAAGTTTAACCAGTTTTATTTTTATGATGCCACCAGTGAAACCCTTTCTGCCGCTACCATCGGTTCGCCTCTAACTCAAGTGGCAACGTCGGTAGTGGCTTACAAAAGCTATCAAAACAACACCTTGATTTATGCGACTACCGCCGGTGCTCCAAGTGGAGATGTAGCAGTTGATCTGTCTAATTCGGGCAGTACTTATTTCGTCAGGGATTTACCCTTGGCCCAGACTTACCTGCTCGACATGGCCGGGTATAACGGTAACGACTATGCCGTTGTAGGCGATAGTTCGACCGAGTTTGTCTATATTTACCAAAATCCGCTGGGACAAGTTACTGGCGGGACTAATGCTAAAATTCTGCCCTTTAGAGCATTGCAAATTAATGCGCCTGATTTTGAGCAGTTTGCACCGACTGCTCAGTTTATTTTGGTCGAGAACGGATCTTCGGTAGCTATTTATGACATTCTGAACGATACTATGTACCACTACACTTTATCCAAACCGCTGGATGCCCCTCAGCAGCACGTTTATTGGATGGATGGCGATCGTCTGGATTATGTTAGTAGTTCGAGTGTCAATATCATTGATTATGACAATACCAACCGCCAAGTCCTGACCTCTGCCCTGCCGCAATATCCGGCTTTCTTTGCACCGAACTATCAATCGTATTTCACTTTAAGTTTAAAGAACGGACAAGTGGAGCTAGAACAGACATCTTTGATCGCTTCTTAGTACCATTTCGGTTCGCGAGTTGACCAACGCCAAACTAGATAAATTAAACCTACTGCTACCAATCCGGTAATCACTTTGCCCCAGACAGTTGAAATGTACCTGTCCCACAACGAAGGTCCGTTGCTTGGCAGCTGTTTAACCGAACCGGCTGTAACCAAAGGAGTAGCAGGTGTGTCGCCGCTAGGAGAAGGACTAATTTGATCCCCTACTACTATTAACCGGTTTATGCTGGTTCCAGGCGGATCGCAAGTAATAAGTGTTGCGGTTGCTATATGACCGGGAATAGGATTTAAAACACTGACATCGTTAGGACTGACTATAGACGTTGAAAAAACTTTATAGGCGTAGATCTTTGAATTATAGGTCAGGTAGAAAACGTCACCGTCTACCAAATCATGCAGCAGCACAAAAGCAAACTTGTACTTCCCCGGGTTAAAAATATTGTTCGATGAATGTCCAAAAAAGGCGGCATTCCCTGTTTGGCCCGGGAAAGAAGTGGTCGGATAGTGGATTACTCCGCCTTCTAAGTCATTTTCGATCACATTTTCATTAGTGGTATTAACCGAATAATCAACCGGTATCTCGACATTGATTTTTGGAATGATGACCTCCGGTGTTGATGATGGTGCAACAGACTCGGTACTTAAAATAATTGGTGTAGCCGTATCATTCCTACTGGGCTGTATAAATGGTGCGATAATCACCTCGTTAAAAAAACCGAACAACACCACAATCACCGCTACCACTCCTAAAGATAAACCGAACAGGAGTGACTGGAAATGTTGTTTGAGTGTTATCTTTGCTAACGGTTTTACGTCGGAGCGTTTAATTTTAGATGCTGACTTAAGTTGCTTGTGTAGATTCTCAGTCCTCGAAGCGATCCGACGGTTGGCTTGTTGAGTTAGTTGCTGAGGTGTGTTGACTGAAACCACCTTTTTATCAGGTTCGGTTGTACTTATTACCTGCATAGAAGCGGCATTTTGATTACTGTCGTAAAATTCTTGCCAAACCTGACGCTTTTCCGCATCGCTTAATGATTGGTAATAGTTGTGCCATTGAGTTTGAATCTGTACCAGATCCTTACCGGAGGTTGTCAGTTCATACATGAACTGTTGGTGTTTACTGCGTACGGGAGTAGCTAGTACTTCTTTTTCTTCTGCTATGGCATCGGGTTCGTTATTATAAATGTCGTCCAGTTTAGCCCGGATCAAATTAATAGCTTGGCTCCTCTTGACCTGATTATCCTTGTCGGTTTGGGGAGTTTGTTCGTTGGGCTGAAAAGCCGAATTAGTGTCCGTTTTTGTTGCCATGCTGCTTAAAAAACTAAGGTTATCGCTTTAACACCTTATCAGTATAGTACAATTAAGTTAGCTCTTGCCGGAATGGCGGAATTGGTATACGCGCACGACTCAAAATCGTGTTCCTTTTTGGATTGAGGGTTCGAGTCCCTCTTCCGGCACCAGCTTAAGTTTTTCAAAATCGATAAATAATAAAAGTCAGTTGCTCCCGTGCACACAGCAGCTTAAATATCCGTTTGCATATTTATCATAAGTGTTTTATTGTTTTATTAGGGGTGAAACAAAAAATATGAAAGCGGGTAGGTAGCGTGGCTCAGGCTTTAGATAAAACTCCGATTGATTCTAGTATTACTAACTTGCTGCCGCTACCAGTACTCATGCAGAGCTCGGATTTTAATTTAGGGATAGCCGATTTCCATCATCATTTTCATCCCGAGAAGAGCGAGCAACTAGGTTTTGATACTGAAAACTCCAGGCTATACAGGGATTACGCTAAGAGATTAGGAGGACTAGCTGTACGACACAGTCGGGGACAATTAATTCCCCGCTGGCTGCATGACCGTTACCACGATACATTTTCAGGTCCGTTGTTACCGACTACTGATGAAGATCAATTTAAAACGGTGGTCCTGGCCTGTGCCGGTATTGTCCCCAGGCAGGCGATCGAACTCTATGTCCCTGGTGAGGCTAGGATTGTTGAAATGAGCGACCGTCAATATAATTTTGTACGCCTAAGAACTTTTTATGAAGGTGCCGATCAATTCAAGCATTCTAAACGTAATAAGATCGGAAGTTTTCTAGTTAACTACGTGATCAATAATTCACTTGACGAGTTGGCATTTAGGGCAGAAGTTGAGCAAAAGGTTGCTGAATTTCTCAGACCGAAAAACGAAGAACAGCGGCGTAATGCCGGTAGGGATATTTTAGCTTATGCGATTGAGTCTTCTGTAGCCGAATTGATACCGATTCACCAGGAGGCGAAAAAAGAACGTCTGGTTAAGCCAACTAATAGGAGTTTAACTGAGGTAATCTTACGTTTTGTAACCACTAATAAATTATTAAAATACTATGATTCAATAGAAGACCAACTAGGTTTCGTATTGATCTAAGCTTGACAGACTTTATTTTTTATTGAGTGAGTTCATAGATACCACAAGTAATCGCTTCGAAGACTTTAGTTGGTTGCTGCATACGCCAAACCGACGCAAATGCTGCGGCGTCAGTTAATGAACCATCGATTGCCTGAGTAGTTGATACGTTGCCAAGATAGGCGGCGTAAAAGAAATTTTCGTGCCAAGTAACGATTGCCCAAGGGTAATTTAAGGTCAATGCATGAAGCGAGGCGGCGAGTTGGAACATAGTGCCGTCTTGGCGCACTGTCATCGGATAGCGGATAGCAACCAATAACCGTTGAAGTTGGGGTATGGTTAACACCAGTAGAATCCGGTTGTTTTCCATAATTGGTAAAGGGGAACCGATCAGAATACTTATACTATCCCCGGTTAAAGTAATATGGTTGGTGCTATGAACCAGGTAACGTTCCATAAGTATGGCTGTCTGACTACTCTTCCCTAAATCCCCGGGTAACAAGACGGCATCAGACCATTGATCCAATTCTAACCACTCGGCTAAAGCGTCATCGGCAAATTCGCCAGTCTTAGAACTGGAGGCGAACTCGCACTCAGGCCAGATTTTAGCTAAAGTCCGTTTTAGAGCGTTTGGCAAAAGTAAACGAACAGCTCCGGCACCGGCTTTACCTGCAGCGTTATAGGAACGGGATATATTGCTAAAGCCATGAGCGCTGCCTCCGATTATGGCTATCTTCCCGGCCATGGTTTTTTGCTCGGGACGGCTCCAAAGCACATCGGAAAACAACGGGTTATTATCCGTTTGTCGTTTTAAGTATGTATCTTCCCCGTTCATCTTCTAACCTGTAAACTACATTTTTACGTTCAATTATTATTTCCCACTTGCGCTTTATTGCATGATCTAACAGTTCGCGCGTCGGATTGAAGGCAATCGCTTTCTCAGCCAGCTCAAGCATGCCGATATCTCCGGCTGAGTCTCCTACAGCTATACTGCCGCTGGTTTGAGCTTGGTATTTATTGATCAATTCAATCAGTTTTTTAGGTTTGGCGGGCCCGAACATAGTTGGTCCGCGGTTTTTAAACCGATTAGCTTCAAACACATACCTAGTGCCTACGTAATCGTCAAATCCGTAATACTCTGCTACTCTGCCCACTAACTCTTCAGGAGAACCAGAGATTGCAAATAACAGGTAATCTTGGCGCTTCAAATCGGCTATAAGATCACGCGTAAAAGTGTATACCTGGTCACGATAGCGGTCCACTACGTTTATACAGGCGTTAACAAACAGCTTATGGTCGATGGACGGCAAAGCCCGGTCAATTAACGTTATCAGAGACTGCTCATAATCTTCGAACGAATTAATCGATTGGCGGTTTTTCCAATTCATTCTAGCCGATAAAACTTCCGTATATTCGTCCTTCTGAATTGCGCCAAGCTTTACGAGCGTATCCGCCATGGCGTGGTATAGCTGCCAGCGTATCAGCGTTCCGTCTATGTCAAATACGGCGTATCGATGCTGTTGCATAACCGTTAGAAATTCAAAGTTAAACTGATCGGGCAGTGATCGGAACCCATAACGTTAGGATAAATTTCCGCTGAGCTAACCATTGATTTTAAGGCCGCAGAAACCAGAAAATAATCAATCCGCCAACCTATGTTCCTGCTTCTAGCATTAGCAAAATGGCTCCACCAGGTGTAGTAACCGTTTCCCTGCTTAAACAAACGGAACGTATCAACAAAACCGGCACGGATAAAAGCCTCGAAACCCGTGCGCTCTTCTTGAGTAAAGCCTTTTTTACCCTCGTTGGGTTTAGGGTTGGCCAAGTCTTCCGGAGTGTGAGCGACATTAAAATCACCGCATGTCGCTACCGGTTTGGTTTTCTCAAGGCGTTTTAGATAGGCCAAAAAGGCCGGATCCCAATGCTTAAATCTTAATTCCAAGCGGCTTAAATCCTCTTTGGCGTTCGGAGTGTATACACTGACCAAGAAGTAGTTTTTAAACTCTGCGGTAATTACTCTACCTTCTTGATTAGGGTCTCCATATAAATCTCCTTTTAGCTGATATTGTTTAATGATGTCTTCTGGTAGACCGAAGTTGATACTGAGCGGTTCGATTTTAGTCAGAACGGCTACGCCTGAATATCCGGGTTTTTCTGCCGGATACCAATACGCCTTATAGCCATTATCCGTCATAATAATTTGATCGGGTTTGGCTTTAATCTCCTGCAAGGCTAAAACATCGGGCTGGTATTTGTCTAAAAACGAATCCCATGCACCCTTGTTTATTACCGCTCGCAATCCGTTAACATTCCAAGAAAACAACGTTGTCATCTACTCTAGGAAGTATAGTCACTGTCCGGTCAATTTGCTAGACTAGATCTGCAGACAATGGCATATAAACGGATACTTCTCAAACTTTCAGGTGAGCAACTGGCCGGAAAATATGACGGCGGCATTGATAGTGAACTTGGTGCCTGGCTAGCCGACGAGGTTAAACTGGTTGAGGCTGAGGGTATACAAGTGGTAATTATGGTTGGAGGCGGAAATTTTGCTCGGGGAGCCCAATTGGCAGGTCATGGGATAAGACGAGTAACTGCCGATCAGATCGGTATGCTAGGTACAATGATGAATGCTTTGGCACTTAATGACATATTTGAATACCGAGGTTTGCAATCACGTTGCCTGAGCAATATTTTTGCCGATCAGGTTGCCGAACCATTTATTCACCGGCTGGCGGAAAAGCATCTGGAAAAAGGACGGGTGGTAATTGTAGCCGGCGGCATTGGACGCCCGTATTTAACCACTGACACGGCTGCCGTAAGTCTGGCACTGGAGTTATCTTGCGACGTAGTATTAAAAGCCACTAAAGTCGACGGTGTTTTCAGTGCTGATCCCGTTGCCGACCCTAAAGCGATAAAACTGGAAAATCTAACCGGCGAAGAAGCGGTGTCTAATCCGGCAATTCGGGTGATGGATAAAGCGGCATTAGGTTTAGCCGTTGAACATCATTTGCCGATTATAGTTTTCGATGCCTTAAAAGCCGGCAGTGTACGCTCGGCCGCCTTAGGCCAATCTACTGGCACGTTAATTAGATCTTAACTTAAAACGAAGATTACCTTTTAGCTCGAGCAACCAATTTTAATATAACCTACTACTCACCTACCAAACCGACTTAATCCCCTAAAAACTCTTGACTAAACTTGGCGGAGGGAGAGGGATTCGAACCCTCGAGGGTTAATAACCCAACACGCTCTCCAAGCGTGCGCCATAGACCGCTAGGCGACCCCTCCTTAATGTAGGTATTATACATAATCCGGTCAGGACTAAATTACTACAATAATCATTGCTAAAAAGCAAACTACAGAAGTAAAATTAATAAAGCAATGCCCCTGATTAAATTAGAAGACGTATCCAAATTGTACGGCTTCGGTGATGCCACTACTCTGGCATTAGACGAGGTCAGCTTAAGTATTGATAAAGGTGAGTTTGTTGCTGTTATGGGTCCGAGCGGTAGTGGTAAGAGTACGTTACTTAATGTTCTGGGTCTGTTAGATCGTCCAACTAACGGAACGTACAGACTACAGAACCGGCTGGTAGACCGTTTGAGCCAGAGCCGGGCGGCTAAGCTAAGACGGGATACTATCGGTTTTATTTTTCAGTCATATAATTTGCTGCCAAAACTTACGGTATTGGAGAATGTTGCCCTACCTCTAACTTATAAAGGAATCGGCGCGACCAAGAGGTTTAAACAGGCCAGTCAGATTTTAGAACGTGTCGGCATGCAGAACCGTGAATACTATTACCCATATCAATTATCTGGAGGTCAAATTCAATGTGCGGCAATTGCCAGAGCCTTGGTTAATGACCCGTCAATAATTATTGCTGACGAGCCAACTGGTAACCTGGATAGTGCGGGCAGTAGATTGGTCATGGAGCTGTTGAGTGAGATTCATAAAATGGGTAACACCATAATATTTGTTACACACAATCCCGAACTGACTAAATATGCTACAAGAGTAGTTTATATGCGTGACGGTATGATCATAGAGGATGAACCGACTATGATCGGTGAAGTCGCCAAAACGGTTAGACGGCGTCTGTATACTCAACCGAGAATGACGGCAGAGGATGACTTGATGGGAGTGTCGCTGCTTATGAAGGCGGTGCCAGATAAAGCCGTTAGCAAGTCTTCATCATCAAAACGTACAAAATCTAAGAAAGGTACCACCTCAAGGCGTAAAAGGCGTTACCAGAAAGTAAAGAGTACTTAGGATATGAGTCTTAGAAGCGGATATATTCATACTGCAGTTGCTACCATGCGGACAAATCGCTGGCGTAGTTTACTTACAATGTTCGGCATTACGGTTGGAGTTGCCAGCGTGATCGTAATCATAGGTATCAGTCAAGGAGTGAAAAATGAAATTACCAATCAGGTGTATGCTTATTCTAAGAATGTCATTACGGTTACATCTAAGGCTGCGAACCTAAGTAATTTCGGCGTTCCGCAGATACCGACCGTGTCAACGCTTACTAACCAGGATGTGTCGTCCATCAGTAAAATTAAAGGTGTTAAGGCCAGCGTACCCATGATCGTTGAATCCGGTTTGGTTACCGGTGAAAAAACTTTTCGCGGCGGCGTGGTGATTGCCACCAGTCCTGACTTGCCGAGTGTAATAAACCAGTCGCTTGCTTACGGGTCTTTCTTCAGTTCGGCAGATACCAGCTCCGATCCGGCAGTACTAGGATATAACGCTTCATCGGGCTTGTTTAAGGAAAACGTGCCGCTTGGCTTTAGTTTCACTTGGCGCGGACAAACCTTCATTGTTGACGGGGTATTAAATAGTTTCAGGGCTACGCCTTTTTCTAATAATACCCTGTATAATAACGCCATTTTCATTCCTGTAGCCTCAGCTAAGCAATTGATTCCAGGAGGTGGTTCGCTGTTTCAAATTTTGGTCAGAGTCGACAATTCCAAAGATCTATCTCAAGTAGCTGCTCGGATCTCCGCCGCATTGTTAAGAAACCATGGAGGTCAGTCCAATTTTTCCGTTCTGCTCCCATCTCAGGTGGCTCAGAATAATACCGGGATACTTAACCTGCTTACCGAGTTGACTATCGGTATTGCTCTAATTTCCCTGTTCGTTGGGGGTGTAGGTATTATGAACGTCATGCTGGTGTCGGTAGCTGAGCGGATACATGAAATCGGTATCAGAAAAGCCATTGGAGCCAGTAATCGGCAAGTTATGTCACAGTTTTTAGTGGAGTCTACCACTGTTAGTATCACCGGAGGTCTAATTGGTATCGGACTAGCTTTAATTGCAGATTTAGTCCTTAAACTGTCAACTAATCTTTCGCCTTCTATTAACTGGGAAATTATTGTTATCGGAGCAGCTGTTTCAATGCTGATAGGTATTGTGTTCGGATCAATTCCGGCGATCAGGGCTGCGGGTAAAGAACCGATCGAAGCGTTAAGAAACGAAT
This sequence comes from bacterium, assembly GCA_021799575.1. Classification (GTDB taxonomy): domain Bacteria; phylum Patescibacteriota; class Saccharimonadia; order Saccharimonadales; family UBA4665; genus JAJZWH01. The sequence continues at coordinate 18,589 of JAJZAD010000005.1, forward strand.
AATATATTTTTTATTCGGCACAGGTACCCGTACTAACCGCGTGACTGTTTGGTGATGTCTGGTGTATGATGCGCGCCACTGGAGTAGTTACTAACGCATAACCAATATTGTTATATTCGGTGGATTGGGCAAATACCACACCTACCACCGTGCCACTGGTGTTGATTAAGGGTCCGCCAGAGTTACCGGGTATGATAGTGGCTTCTACTTCGTAGACTTGTCGTACGGTTGATCCTTGGGCATAAATATTACTGCCTATGGCAGAAAACTCCTGTAGTACCTCCGCCATTCTAGCCTTAAAACTACCACCACCAGGGTAGCCAAGTACGGCTGCGGGAGTGCCGTTGGCAACCGTGCCAGGGTCAACATTCAGAGCGGACTCGTTGAGGCCGTTAACTCTTAACAACGCCAGGTCAAGGTTGGGGTTAAAGTAAATTACCGTTCCGATATGATTGCCTTTAGTGTCTTCGACGTATGGCTGATTGATTCCGGCTACGACGTGAGCATTCGTTGCCACCACGTTGTTGCCGACTACGAATCCTGAGCCTTCCACCACACCGCCACAACCGTTGCCGACTATTTTTACTACCGAATCACGATCACTGTTAACGGCTGCAGCGAGTTCGCTAGTTGCTGGCAGTTTGGCCGAACCGGGAGGAGCCGGCTCCCCGCCGTTGAACACCCTAGGGAATCCATTGGGGTCGACTAAGTGGCTAAGATCGGCTATCACATTCGGGGCCGGCGGCAGATGGCGGTCCAAAGCCGACACGATCCTGGATGACTTTAGTTCGTTTTGCAACGATACATAAGGCAAACTTCTTAACACCGCCGCTCCTAGCCAGACACCGATCAGCACTGAAATAACTGACAATAATGAACCCAAGATGTTATCAAAACGATTAATCTTGGCTAAAACCAATTTGTGTTTTAAGAATATGCCGACATACTCTCCCACTACCAAAAAGATAATTGCCATGCCCAGAGTTGTCGCCAGGGTTATTAACGATCTACTAAGCTCGGTATGAGCTAACTTGACGGTATATGGCTCGATCAATACCCCAAGCAGTAAACCACCAAAAAAACCGATCGTAGAAAAAGCTTGTTGAACAAAGCCGATTTCCTTACCCCGGATAACGGCGCTAATAATCAACACAATAATGATTATGTCGACGATCATAAGCGTAAGTTGTTACACCGACTCTAGTTTAACAGAATCAAGGCGGCTGAGTCTGGAAATATCCGGTCCCTCGCTGCCGTTATGGTAATTAACTAGATCGTTACTATCCGTTTGCCAGTAATCGAGTATCGGTTGTAGCAAATGCCAAGACGCCATGACTTCTTCTCTGGTAGCAAATAATAAACGGTCACCGCGTATAGCATCGATCAGCACGCGCTCATAGGCATCGTGGGTATCGGTTTCATAATATTCACTGTAACTGAAATTCATTTTGACTTTGCGCAGATTATGGGTAAATCCGGGCTCCTCGATCATCAGATCGATATCTATACCTTCATCTGGCTGGATGCGGAACCTTAAAACGTTAGGATCTTTATCGCCGAAATATACCAGAATCGCGGTTAACTTTTCATTCAACGACTTACCAGTAGTCAGTTGCAATTCGGTGTTCGACCAATTAGGGTCTTTTGACCTTAATACCAGCGATATAAAAGTTTCCGTGTTTGAGTGAGGATTGTTCACTTCTTGTTTGTAAGACGTATACTGGCCGCGGACAGCTAAAGGATGTCCCGATTTGCTATCACTCGGTAAGTATAAGTTGGATATAAAAGCGTGTTTCGCTGCATGTACTTCGTCACTGGTTAATTCTGTAGGTATATTCATAGCTGTCAGCGATAACAGCTGCAGCAAATGGCTTTGGGCCAAATCACGCAAAGCACCGGTTTGTTCGTAAAACCGGACCCGGCCTTCAATACCTATCTTCTCTTTGGCTATTACGTGTATCCGGCTGATGTGCCTGCAATCCCATTGGCTGGAAAAGACCGGATTGTGCCTTCGGAATTTGAGGATATTCTGAGCGGTTTCTTTGGCAAGATAGTGGTCAATCCGGAAAGTCTGGCTTTCGGAAAATACTTTTTCAGTATTTTCGATTAGTTGTTGAGCACTTTCTACATCAAAACCGAACGGTTTTTCGACGAGTAATTTGGCTGTAGCACGATGGTGCCTACAAGTACCGTTTAAGCCGTTAAGACCCAGCTTTTCGATAATCGGATGGTAGGCTTGCGGCGGAATAGACAGGTAGTAAAGACGATCCAGGCATAATCCGGCCCGTTCTTCCAGGCGGTCCAGATAGTCTTTAAAGCGTACATAGTCATCATTGTTTAACGGATCCAGCTTAAACATGTCTAACTGTTCTCCGATACGTCTGACCACCTCCGGGTCGCAGCTGCCTTCTTTTTCGTAAACACAGAGATCGACGGTTTTTAGGATTTCCATAGGTTTTACTTCCCGCCTACTGATGCCGATAATCTTGGTTGCCGGGGGCAGCAAGTTGTACTTCACCAGGTTGTATAGCGCCGGCAGAATCTTATGTTTAGCCAGATCTCCGGTAATCCCGAAAATTACCAGAACCGAAGGATTAAGTTTCGGTGCATTCTCCACTTACTTAATCATCCTTATTGAATGCGTGCCCGCCAAAACGGTTGCGCATAGCTGCCAGCAACTGTGTAGCAAAGCTAACATTTCCCTTTTGAGATGCCAAGCGGACATCAAGTGCGGTTTGAATTGCAGGCATCGGGATATTTAACTCTTTAGCGGTCTCCAGAGTCCAACGCGCTTCGCCGTTTTCAGCAACATAACCGTCAATGCCGCTTAATTCGGGGTTTTCTTTTAGGGCATCTCGACAAAGAGAGTTTAACCATGAAGTAATGACACTGTGGTGCTGCCAAACTTCTCCTGCTGCCGCTAAGTCTAAGTTCGGATAAGGACCGGCTTTAAGTATATGATAGCCTTCGGCCAGGCTTTCCATCATTCCATACTCGATGGCGTTATGAACCATTTTCACGAAATGTCCGCTACCGCTTGCACCGAAGTAAGCATAACCTCCTTCTGGGAGAGCCAGGCTTTTGAGCGCCGGTTCGATTGCTTCGAAGGCGGTCTTATCATCGCCTCCGGACATCATGGAGAAGCCGTTTTGATAACCCCATACGCCACCGCTTACACCTACGTCCACTAACCTATAACCTGAATTTTTGAGTTTGGTATTTAAGATTTTAGTTAAGCGGAAGTCCGAGTTGCCACCGTCAATTATAATGCTGTTTTTAGGCAGGAGTTTGGTCCATTCATCAACCTGTTCGTCGACTGCGACTGCCGGTATCATCAGCCAAATTACGGGTGTTGCACTGCCGAATTTACTAATTACCTCTGTTTTAGTTTCGGCCCGAATCGCACCGAAACTTTCGGCTTCATCGATTTTGTCCACTGAACGGTTATGGGCTATAACCTCGTGTCCGTCGTCAACTAATTTGTGTGCAATTTGCATTCCCATTCTGCCCAGACCGTGAATGGCGATTTTCATCTACTTTCTCCTTCCATTTGGTCGTTATATACGTATGCTTCGGTTAATTGTTTTAAAATTTGCGCCGGTTGTTCCCGAAGAGACAAATCCTGATGAATAAGTCTGTCTAACGCGTTACGCTTGGATTCCCCGGCTGCAATCAGGAATGCGGTACTTAACCGTCTAATACCGGCAAACGTAAGAGTAATCCGGTTGAAAGGAGCGCTTTCATAACCCGTGACCAGAGTATTTAATTCGTTTGCTGCAGGTGAATTAGGTAGAATTCCCGCAATATGACCGTCTTCTCCCATGCCGAACAGACCGATAACGCTACTAACCAATTCCAGTTCCGCCTCTAACTCTAGATTGTATGTGGAAACAGTAGCGTTTAAGTCCCTATTGTCGGGTTTTAAAACGCTAATAAGTTTAGCTTTTTTAGGGTAAAAACCGGCTTGGTTTAATTGGGTCCAGTTCGAATCCGGATGATCATACTGACCGAAACGTTCGTCAGTTAGGGCGATAGTTAGGTTAGTCGATAGTTCGTCATCGATATTGGCCATCGTAGCGATGGTAATCGGGATATTACTGCCGCCCGGCACTAACCATAAGGTTGGCCCGAGATACAACGCACTCTTGATACTGCTTGAAAGCGGAGCAATGGCAATTTCTGGAGAACCGACTTTGTATACTTGCATATTATTTATCTACTATACCCTGCTTAGCAGCTTTATTTTAACAATTTATAGCATTAAAAGAACCCTTAAATCTTATGATCTTAGGGTTCTTTAGCCTGCTCTTTAAGTTTAGCAGGAGTTTTTTAACGGGCCACTTGTGGGCGAGCTTCGCTCACCACTATTTGGCGACCGTTTAACTCTTGACCATTCAGTTTGTCAATAGCCGCTTTAGCCTCTTCCTCGCTGCTCATTTCTACGAAACCGTAACCTTTGCTGCGGTTCGTTTCTCGCTCAACTATTACTTTGGCGGAAACGACTGTTCCGGCGCTTGAGAAGAAATTCTTCAGGTCGTCATCTGTGGCAGACCAAGCCAATGAGCCGACAAATAGTTTATTTGTCATAACTATCTTTAATTACCTCTTTCTTCGCGTGTTGAGGTAAGTCGTACTTACGCTTAGCTGCACCTCATTAACTCGAACTTAAATTTACTACACTATTCTAGAACTTCTCTTTGATAACAAGATTTACTAGCAGCATCTTCTAGTGTGCGCATATCTTTACACAAACGTAAGTCAAAAACAAGTATGTATTTAATCTGACATAGCCAGAAGGAGCCTATAAGCCCGTTAGCAGCACTCATTACTGGTTAAATAATAAAAGGTGTTATTAAACTTGATCAGTGGGTTACATCGGGATAATGCCGGTGTATGTTTTCAATTTCGTCAAGTATTTCCCGGGATAGATGAATCTCGGCACTATCGATATCGGACTTTAATTGGTCAACTGATGTTGCTCCGATAATGACCGAAGTTACGAACTCTCTGCTTATGACGAATGCCAATGCCAGGTGTTCCGGCCTTAGTCCGTGTCGCTGGGCTAATTGTACGTATTGTCTGATTGCTTCTTGAGCATGTTCGGGGTTGTAGCGAGCCTGGTTGCGCTCATAGATAGTGAACCTGGCTCCAGGCGGTCTTGCCCCGTCCAGATATTTACCGGTTAAAACCCCCATGTTTAAGGCAGAGTAAGCTAGTAAGCCTACATGCTCTTTTACCGAGATCTCCGCCAAACCGATTTCAAAGGTTCTATTTAGCAGACTGTACTGGTTCTGTATCGATATGATTGACGGTAACGATTTTTCTTTAGCTATACTTAGGTACTTATTAACACCCCAGGGAGTCTCGTTAGATACACCTATGTATCTAACCTTGCCTTCTTTAACGAGTTCCCCAAGGGCTTCCAGGGTTTCTGCTATGGGCGTTGATGAATCGTCTGGGCTGTGCATATATCCCCGGACACCAAAGAAGTTGGTTTTCCTTTCGGGAAAATGAACTTGATACAAGTCAACGTAATCTGTTTGCAGCCGCTTTAATGATCCGTCGATTGCTTCCCGGATGCTTTTTTTATCATACTTAGGGATCGGCCCGGTATCCCTGGTTCTAATTAGATCACTGGCGGCGACCTTGGTGGCTATCACCAGATCATCACGTTTGCCTCTACGCTTTAACCAATTGCCGATATATCTTTCAGTTCTTCCCTGTTTTTCCGGTTCGGGAGGAATGGGATATATTTCCGCAGTATCGATAAAATATAACCCCCTTTGAGTAACTGCATAATCCAGTTGCCGGTGGGCCTCTTCTTCCGAATTTTGCTGTCCCCAGTTCATAGTTCCTAGGCAAATAACCGGAACCTTGAGCTCGGAGGTACCTAATCTTCTGGTTTGCACTTGTCTATGATACCAAATAACCGGATACATAAATCAACAGCTTAGCTTTACTTCGTGTCTTTAGTATCGGCTGGGTCAAGTTAACAGCTTCTAAAGTTGATTTTTGAGATTAGAAACTGTGTAACTCATTGCCGCCTCTCCTAAATTAACAACAGCAACTTTGTACTTATCCATTACTACTGCGACTTGGTCATAACTCGGCGCGGGAATGGGAGTTCGAGTTTTGCTAAGTACCTTAATTAACGAACCGGTGGCGATTTCTGTTTCACTATAGTCGGGTACTCCACGGGAGCGAATTCTATCTACCAGTTGCCATAAGTTATCAGGGAGGCCTTCCTGACTAAGTCTGTCAGTCGATGAAAGTACCTGATCGAAAGTATTCATTAATTTATTAACTTTTTGGGAGTCGACAAATTGGGTACCGTCAAATAATAAGTCTTTGCCGGCTCTTGCCGCCTGGGTTGCTTCTCGCCAAGGAAGAAACCATTTAAAAGATGCTATCATTTCTTCCTCCAGCTGTTTGATGGGAGGATAATTATCGAAAACTTTGTTCGTTAGCCTATGGATTATATTGCCGGCTGCCAGTTGTGGATTAGTTATTTCATGTAAGGCTCTGCGTGACCCGCACATTCTGGCTAGATCCGCGACTACTGACCCAAACAAAAAATCCGGTTGGTCGGATAAATGCGCAGCGACTTCGTGATGTGCAAGATAGTTCATTGATTCATCATACCAATCTCTAATTTAGCGGCAGCTCAATGCGTACAAAGCCTTCGCGGTGGTGTATTCATATCCGGCTTGTTTACCCAGAGAGAGGAGGACAGCTAGAGCCGTAAAGCGGTTTTTTATTGCCATGAAATCCTTTATTTGACTGGTGAGCCTTAAGTGCTAGCCATTTTTTAGCCACAGTTTCGGTAACGTCTATATCGGAATTGAGATATTCAAAATTGGTAAGTAGTAAGGTTTTAACTTTATGTGGCTCCGAGCCGGTTTTTAGTCGATCGGGAAAAGTCAGATGATCTCCAGCCAGTGGAAATACGGCATCGATCGTAGCCTGCCCGGCAGCCCGATGATCGGAGCGGTTAATAAATCCTCTTCTGGCGGAGTAGACGAAAGTCGGATCATTAGTGATGACAAGATCAGGTTTAAGTCTGCGGATCTCTTTTACTATGTCTCTTTTAAGATCCATAGTTACCTGAAGTTTAGAATCGGGATAACTGAGAAAAGTTGCCTCTTTCCCGCCTATGGCTCTAAGCGAGGCTAGTTGTTCCCGGACGCGTATTTTAACCAGTTGTTCCGAAGTCATTGATCGATCGTCACTACCTTTACTGCCATCTGTTAATATTAGGTAGTAGACGCTAACTCCTTCCATGGTGGACTTGGCCATTGATGCGGGAGTGCTGAAATCGAGATCATCAGGATGCGCAGCGATCCCTAATACCACTGCCGGCTTTAACGGTTCAAATACCTGTTCGTGCATACAGTTATTATTTTACAGCACAGGCTGCCTTACTCTTATCGGAAAGCTCATAGGTTACCTTTGTTTAAAAAGATGTATTATTAGGCTAAAGCGGGGCGATAGGATGGCAGTTAAACATATTATTAATCGGCTTAATCGGACAGATCGAAGTTCAATTATTAGCTTAGCGGTTTTAATGTTAACCCTGGCGGTCACATTGGTTCTTTTGGTTTTTACGCGCCTGCATTATAGTAGTGCAATTGTTGACTTGTCCTGGCCTAACTGTTCTCATTTACCAAGAACGTACTTTTCCAAAGCTGTAGTCGGAGTAACTGGCGGATTGGATTTCCATGTTAACAAGTGCTCGGGTAATGAGGCGTCGTTGGCAGAAACGTATGAAATATACGCCAATACCGGAAATCCGGGTTTACCCAGAATTAAACGCTTTGAAAACAGCCCGTTTGTTTGTACCAGTCAAGATGCGCTGGTTTGCTATTCCTTCAATTACGGCTATAACGCCGGTATCTACGCCCTTAATCAGGCTAATTTAGCCAATTTGCACTCTGCATTCTGGTGGTTGGATGTTGAGACGGATAACAGCTGGACCGTGTTTCGGTATGCTAACCGGGCAGATATTTACGGTATGCTCGAGGCCTTAGCCTCAGTCAGGTTCTTGCACCCGAAACTGGGTATTTATACGACGACTAACCAATGGCGAGCTATTGTAGGTAATTGGAGCCTGGGTCTGCCGTTATGGCTTGGCACCGGTAGTACTTCCATCGTAGCAGCTCGTCAAGCTTGTTCAGTGCAATCAGTAACCGGTTCGCCCGTGTCTATGACCCAGTACATTTCCAGTGACGGCATGCAAGATTATGACTATAACTGCCACGTATTAGCACCCGATTCCTATTTCTAGCAACATAGGCCTTCTTTTTAAAAACTGTGTTGACCAAAAGCTACACGCTTAATAATCGTGTCATCCATATTTGCCATTAAGGCCGGAGTGAGCGTGAACTCGCCGTAGCAGTTATTGACCTTGTCGATAGCGGCAGCCAGTTGGTATTTGTCCAACCGCCCGTTAAATAACCCCAGCTGGTATGGTGTAGTCGGTATTAGTCCGTAGACCGTTACTCCAATATGAGTTACAGGAAACGGAACTGTAGCGGTTCTCAGTAAATGTTCTGAAGCCATGAAAATATCTTGCGTGGTGTAAAGCGGCATATGTACACGTTGGCGCTTTGACCAGTACGAGCGGTCCATAAAGGTCATCCAAAGGTGAATGCCGTGAGCCTGATACCCCGCAGCTCTTAATCTGCGGCCGGTCTTTTCGCATAGCTTCATAAGCAATCTGGACAGCTCCTGTTCATTGGCGGTTTTATGCCCTAAGGCGTACTGTTGCCCGAAACTTTTGCGCTTAAAATCAATAGCATCTATCTCGTGACCTCTTAGTCTTAGGTACCAATAAAAACCGTTGATACCGGCAAAAACCTCTCTTTGTAGCTTTGGCAGCGAAGCATCTAAAAACTCCAAAGGAGAGTGGATACCGGCTAGGTTAAGCCTAGCGGCATAACGATAACTGATACCGGGCAGGTCTATCAGTTTTAGGTTTCCATATATGTTCCTTAAATCGGCGGCGGTTATTTTATCCAGGCCGTCCGGTTTATGTAACCCGGCGGCAAGCTTGGCTAGGAAACGGTTTGCGCCGATGCCGACGTTAATAGTCACGTACTCTCCCAGCGAATTCTTGACGTCTCGCTTGATTCTATTGCCTATCTCTTCAAGTGGTATTTGGTTCTTAAAGGCGGTAGAGCCGTTAAAGTTGATGACAAATTCGTCTACGCTCTTGGGGGTTATTTCATTCGTATACTTAAGCAGTACTTTTTTAAAACGGTTATGAGCATCGAAATATTTGTCCGGATCAGGTTTTAAAATAATAATTCCCGGACATAGCTGTCTGGCTTCCTGGACACTGACACCTACCGTTACTCCTTTAGCCTTGGCATCATAACTGGCGGCTAGGATGATACCTTTAGGCGTATCGTAAGCTGCGACACCTACCGGGCAGTTTCTGATCAGTGGGTTAGCCTGCTGTTCAATACTGGCAAAGCACGAGTTGAGATCGACGTGCATAATTAGCGGTTCGGCACGGTTAAGTTCTAAATCCATGATCTGTTTATACTGTTTATCCCGGTTGGCCGTCGCTTACGGCATCCAGCTTCCAGTGCAGGTTTGAGGTATTAAAGTCTAACCTAAACCAAAGCGACCTGGTGTCGTCAATAAGCTCGAATATGTGGTGCACGGTAAGACCTTGTTTGATGCTGTGGTGGTAACCGATCTTGCCTACCTTGTAGTCATGATTTTGCCAGCGGATTATATGCGGCAGTGCTAGCCGGCTTTTGGCGCTAAAAATCATGACCACACTTACTTCTTTACCTATAGTCTCTCGCATGTTCATAACTCCTTGTTGCCAGTAAAAAATACGGGCATTAATTAATAAAAGTAGAGATCCTGGTATCAATCCCTATTAGAGTTTTTAAGAGGCCTTAATAATAATCCAAAAGAGATATTTAGATTGGTGCCTGCTCCTCAAAAGGCCTTAAAAGACGGAGAAGGTTTTTAAAAGCGAATCATTGCAGGGTTCGTACTCGAAACCGGCAATTGGTTTCACTAATTGCAATATATAAAAAATAACAGAGGTTCAAGCAGGGACCGTAGTATGCTTGCCTAAGTAAAAGTATATACCGATCCGGTATTTGTTGGAAGCGGAATTTTATTCTAAGCTTAAGAGGGTTAATTATAAACAAATGTCCTTACGTAAAGTGGCTATCATCGGGTTCGTCTGTTTGGTGATTATCGGTGCGGGAACTTACGTTCTGATAACAAAAATGCACCGTAGTAGTAGAAAGGCGATACCGACCGTGTCATCAAAAACGGTACAGGCTAAGCCCTTGCCTCATCCTAATATCGGCCCGATTTCCCAGCCGTTAAATAAAAATGTGGTAGTGTTGTTCGATCAGTACGGCTTTGAACCCAACCAATTCCAGGTACCGATAGGAGTTACGGTAGAAGTGACTAACGCCAGTACGGCTCCGCTGCTATTTATGGCTTTACCGGGCCAGGCCGATCAGCTTTACGTATTAGACTTGGGAATGATCGCACCGGGTAGCAGTAAATCATTTACGGTTAATCGCTTGGGCAGCTGGCAGTTTCAAGCCAACAATAATCCCGCATTACGTGGTGAAATAAGTACCATAGCAGCAAATCCCGACTGGAACGGACTGAGTGCATTACAACTACCTAGGTACAACTCGGCTACCCATAGCTTGTTAATAAATTACACCGATTACGGTTTTGTGCCCAATATATCCAGCGTGCCGGTGGGAACTAAAGTTACGATCTTGAATTCAACCGACGAGGGGGGTATGTACTTTAGGCAACTGACAAGCGACAGCGAACAAAATCCCGCACTTGATCTGGGGATTTTGGAGATGGGTCAGAGCAAATCTTTTACTTTAAATGTCAAGGGGGTTTGGCATTTTGTTAATGCGTGGGAAACGACAGATAAGGGTCAGATCACATCACTGTAAGGATCTTTAAGCTTGTTCTTACAAATGTCAGATAGACTAATAAACTATGAATAGGCGTATAAAACAGTTAGTCTTAATACTTGTAGTCCTCGGTACCGGTATAGGAGGAGGTTTGCTTGGCGCCTATTGGTATAGGACGGATAATCCCTACGGCGGTACAATCGTTAAGAATCTAGGATCCGCGCCCAAGATTGTAGAAGCTACCAATTCCAGCAATATGACGATTCCGGAACTGGTAGCTGAAAATGCACCGGCAGTTGTGACTATTACTACACAGAGTACTGCTTATAGCTTTTTCGGTGGACCTGTTACCTCCGAGGGTGAAGGCACCGGCATGATACTGACACCGAACGGCTATATTTTGACCAATAATCACGTAGTACCTCAGGGCACCAGTGACATTAGCGTAACTTTAACTAACCAGCAACAATACAAAGCCACTATTGTTGCGTCTGATCCGACAAATGATCTGGCACTGTTAAAAATTAATGCCAAAGGCCTTCCGACTGTCAAATTAGGCAACTCCGACGATGTTCAGGTTGGGGATGGTGTTATTGCTATCGGTAATGCCTTGGGTCAGTTTCAGAATACGGTAACCAACGGGATTATTTCGGCTACCAATCGATCGATTACCGCTTCCGACAGTTCTTCTGCTGCCGGCAGCGAGAGTTTAAGCGGACTGTTCCAGACTGATGCCGCAATTAACTTAGGTAACTCGGGAGGCCCCTTAATTGCTACCGACAGTGGTCTAGTAATCGGAATTAACACCGCTACCAGTCAACAAGGACAAGACCTAGGCTTTTCAATACCGATAAACGTGGCAAAAAGTTTTATTACCCCTTATGTGGGTTCACTTTAAATATCTTCAAGTTTGTCACTGTTTTCAGTCATACCGGTAGTGCGTTTTAACAGCCCTATGCCTGCTGCCTGGCCGAAACCGAACAGGAACGCTATAACGTCGTATGCTGCCGAATTGTGATCGAATTTATTATTGATCGTAACGGCGTTAATTAACACCACTACCAGTAAATAACTGATCAGTCCGAAGATCGTACCAAGCATACCGCCAAATACATTCTCCAAACTTAGCGGTTTGGTCCACTCCCGGCGGGCGACAATCCTATATAGACTGACCAGCAACCCCCCTAGTAGGCCGAACCACAAGACGGATAGCGGCATATTGTGGAACGGATATAGAATATAATGCGGCAAACTGTGAGCGAATGCATTTCTAAATATCGGCAGCGCTACTAACATGACCGCATATAGAAATGGAAAAATTAATATTGTCCAATTAAATTTTGAATTGTTTGGTGTAGCCATATAATACCCTCTTCTCCCACCCTATTATGTATAAGTAAATTATTAATGTTTATTAGCATTACTGTCAATGGGATGCTGTTTTAGTCTCCAAACTGATCTGTTTTGCAGACTGCGGAAATCCACACTCACGATTTATACTCGTCAGGTTTAGGAAAGTGATAAGCATAATGGTCTAAAAATATAATGGACGGGGTGCTAAAAATATAATATAGTAAAGGTATAACCGTCAGCAAGGAAGTCTTTTTATGGGAGAAATATCAGACAATGATGACGTGGGCTTACGGAAATGGTCTATAAGCCGTATAGCATCAGCCATTTTATTAGCCCTGATAGTTTTAGGCGGTGCAGCTTACGGTATTTATAGTCTTGTTTCTTCTGGACCCAGCAAACCGTCTGTGACCCACCATGTTGCAACTAACCAGTCGGCTAAGTCGCCAAAGGCGGCCACCACCACACCTCCGTCGACCAAATCGACTACGGGCGAAAGTTCAAGCCCTAATACTAACAGTAATGTTGCGCCCAGTAGCGGTAATTTGACCAATACCGGGCCCGGCGAAGATGCGCTGATATGGTTTGGGGCCGCAACCGCTATAGGTACTGCCGGCCATTACTTGCTGCGCAGATTTACTTCGCGTAGGATGTAGGATTTAGTGGCCGCCGAGATTAATTTCTTTAATGATCTTGCGGTAATTACCTTCAGTTTTAACTACCATATGTACCTTATTAACCGATATGGACTTGGGGATCATCGAACCGTGTTTATTATGAGTAATATGCGGGCGGTAATGATTAGCTGTATATTTAGACGCCTCCAGGTTGACATGGAACCGGTCCAGTAGTTTTAAGAGTTTATTGTGCAGTCTAAACAAAGAGTCGTCATTGTTAATAAGGGTAACCTTTACCCTATCATGACTGAAATAGGCTACGCCACGGGTATCTAGTTTTAACGGTCCTATTACTTTTCCGACTCTAGCAAGTTCATCTAAAAAAGAGCTCAGCTTATCGTCTTTAAGTTCGAACCAGGGTACCAAAGTTATATGCAGCGGCCAGTTCATGAAGCTTTGACCGGAATTGACCTCTTCAGTAAATAAACATAATAAGGCAGTCATTGTATAACTCGGCTTTTATAATCCGCTATCCAGACATGAAAATGAAGTAAGTTATTTTATAGTCCTTGCCCTAAAGACTAACATATATTGGTTTAACCATTATTTTCTGTAACGGTCTTTTGGGAGGGCTAAGAGCGTGAGGTACAGTGATTTAATCGAGAAAGTTAAAATTTACTCTGGATTCTCCGATGACGAGAGCAAAGATGCCATTGATTGTCTCGTAGAGACCTTGGCAGTCAGACTTAGTGAGCCTGAACGCAAGGATTTCGCTGAACATCTACCGGATGAACTTAAGGGTATGGCGTTATCGGTGTATCCGAGCGATGAAAATTCCCGACCGGATATATTGCGTCAGTTTATGGTTTTCCAGCACGTTAACGCAGGAAGAGCCAGAAAACAATTCCTGTCTGCTTGGCAGGCGCTTAAAGATACGGTTAGCGTAAAAGAGATTGAGCGTATTAGAACTCAGCTGCCAAAGCTAAATCATTTGCTGCGTTAAAAATAACATATTTGAGGCTGATAACTTACGGTAGCGTGATCTTAGGCTGTGAGTTTTTGATAGTCGTATTGATTAAGTTTAAATTATGGTTTATTTTGCCGATCTGAGAATTCAGAACGTTAATTTTAGTATCCAGTTTTCGATTCAAAGTAGTCACTCCTCGGTTGACCCTTATTCCTGCCAGGACCATCAGTAATAAAACTGCTATCAGAGCTAAAAAATTGAGAGTTAGAATAATGCTTAAATAGATGGGAGATTTTCTACTGTCTTTTAAAGCTATGCCCTCCACAGGTGTTTTACCCATGCTATTCCTTAATAATTTTTCCCAATAAATCTTCCGCCTGTTCGTAAAGAGACGGACGACGTTTATCTCGTTCCTGTTTTATGGATTTATGCAGTTTGTGCATTGCGCTAGGCTTTTCTAAATTAGTTAACAGTTCCTGAAACTGTTTATCTAACTCTTCCAGTTCCTCATCGGTCATCTCTTCGAGGCCCACGAACGAATCTCTGGCTTTTTGGTTGGCGGTAATTAATTCGTTAAGTTTAAGCTGGATAGATTTGCTGTTACGGTTTTCACTTCCTTGCAAAGAAAAAATCATTAAGAAGATAATTACATCGGTTATAGTAGCAATCGAGACTAGCCAGGTATTTGAGAATTTAAAATAGGGTCCGGTTATAAGCCAAACCAGAACTCCGATAATCGCTAAGGTAAACGCGATAGTTGAACCGGTAAATCTGGATAACCAATGCGAAAAGCGGTGTATCAATTGATTCATAGGGTTTTTAGCTGTTATATCCAGTTAGTAAGTTAATTATACTGCTAATATTAAGATTAGTCGTATAATAAAACTAATGAAACAGGCACCTGATTTCAAGTTACAAGATCAGAACGGCAAATGGCACCAACTTCGAGACTATAAAGGCCGCTGGTTAGTTCTGTACTTTTATCCCAAAGACGATACTCCAGGTTGTACGGTTGAAGCCTGTAGCTTCAGGGACGAGAGGTCGGATATTGAGGACTTAGGAAATGTCGATGTGGTAGGAGTAAGTAGCGACAACGTCAATTCTCATAAAAAATTTGCCGACAAACACAGTCTGAACTTTACCCTATTGGCCGATCCCGATCATCAGGTCATTGAAGCCTATGGCTCGTGGAAGCCCAAGTCTTTTATGGGAAAATCTTTCCTGGGTACGCAGCGGAATACGTTTATCATTTCTCCGGATGGATCAATCGTAAAAGAATATATAGGGGTAAATCCTAAAGATCACGCCAAAGTGATCATTGCAGACCTTAAACAGCTGATGACAGCTTAAATAATATTATTAGAGTCAGACACTCAATTTTTAACTTAGGTGTAGCTTCAAGCAAACAGTGTATTCGATTGACCATACGGTTTGCTCTCGATGTCTAGTTGATGTTTAAGCGGATAAACCAATGCCTCTTTAAGATCAAACGTTTTGTCAGCTCCGGACGGATTAACAATGGATTCGGCAATGTCTTTCGGAATCAATGGCTTGAATGTCCTTACCGTGGGTTGTCATCTTATAGGACAAGGATTGTGATCGGGTATTGTTTTTAGGAGAATATTCATGTCTGAGAGTTTTAAAACATAGACATTAGCCGGTTCGGCCACCCGATAGGTACCGTTGTTAATTATCACTATCGCGTTTGTTGAGGACACGATATTAAATATTTCAGCACGTGCAAAATTTGTGATCAATCTTTGTGTCGTATGCGGAAGTAAAAAATTGCCTGGTTTTAACCGTATAATCTTCCGGCTTAAACTGCCACCTATGTATCCGCGGGTATTATTAATCAGGTAACCGGACCCATTTTTTAAAAAGTCTCGCTTAAAGCCGTCAGCGAATTTTGTTACATTCCAAAGGATTTTGAGTTGTCAAATTGGATGTACTTGATCTTTAGCGCTAATTGATTAGGCTTGCCGGAAATTACGGTAGTACTGTAATTTCCCGGTTGTTAGCTGATAAGGTATTTGCTCTAAAACCAACTCAAAAAAAAGATTTCTGCTCGGCTACTTTAATAGAAATAACTGAAACTTATAAATGTTTGCCGTAATAATACCAAAAATGCTTAAGGATGAATGCGATAACTACTATAAACCATAACAGCAGAATATCCAGGTGGTGTTTTCTGGCCCATAGATAAGCTTTTTTAGCCTTAAGTTTCTTGAAGGCTCCGTGGTCGATGTTATATAAGGAGGTGTACCAAAATAGAGTTGTAATTACTACGTCCACTGAAAGACAAAACGGACAAAGCGCATGTATCTCGTACATACTCTTAAGCAGTAGGTAGTATGCACCGATTATGCCGAGACCTACACCTGCCCAGAGGGTATTATGAAACCATTTTTTAAATACACCGCCGGCAAGCATACCTACTCCTATGGTAGTGAGTACGGCAAATGCGGCGATGCCGTAAAAAGGATACGGCAAACCGAAAATCGAATCACCCTTAAAGGTGATAACATCGCCACAGCTAACTACCGGGTTCAAATTGCAGTCAGGGACGTAATTGGGATTTTTAGCTATGGCCAGAGTATCGTGAGCCAGAATCAGCGAGGCTACCAAAGCGATAACTCCGCCGACCACTAACAGCCATGGGTAAACTTTTTCTAAACTCAGTCCGAATTTCACGCTAGTATATTATACCGGCTTAAATTTGATTCCCCAATTACATAAGCTAAAATTCTCCGAATAGCTGATATGAAAAGTAGTCAGTAACTTATAAACTTTGCTTGTAACATTAAACATTATTCGTTAAAAATGCGGCTGCACATTTATAAGTATGGCTAATTATTCCCAGCGAAATACCCTAAATGCAATTGCGTAGACTATTACCAGCCATACACCCATGACTGCCAGTTGGGGCCCAAGATCGAGTAAACTTTTCCCTTCGGTTAATATCATCCGTGCACCGTCAATAACGGGAGTCAAAGGCATATAGTTAGTGATGGTCTGTAACCACTGAGGCATTAAATAGCGCGGAAAGAATACACCGGTTAAGAACATCATCGGGAACACGATAATGTTACCTAGCGGAGCCACTTGGCGTTCGTTTTTTGCCCACCCGCCCAAGGCTAGTCCGATACCGAGGATTAGGATAATCCCTAAAATTAAAAACGCAGTCAGGGTTATGAAATCTCCGACAACTTTTAAGTTATAAATGCCTATAGCCACTGCTATCATGACTGCCAGTGATAACAAGCCGGTTACGGCTTGACCCAGCATATTGGATAGAAAGAATTGCCATACCCTTAACGGCGTGGTATGTAGTCGTCTCAGGATACCCATTTTCTTTAACTCCGGAAAAACATTCATCGGCCCGAAGATACCAGCACCTAAAACCGCGAATCCGAGTAAACCGGTGAAAGTATAGTCAAACGCAGTGAGACTATATTGATTGGTAGGTTTGGTGACTACTTTTAGGGGGGTGTCTACTTTTACAAAACGGCTGTTTATTAACGCTAATTGAGATTGCATGATCGATTTAAGCGCTTCGGCTTCTTGAGCATTGCTTTGACTGTAGCTTATAACCGCACTGCCGCTCGGAATACCGTTACGGTTATTCTTGCCGAAACCTGGCGGCAACTGGATAATAACATCGATTTCTCCCCGGTTCATGCTTTGGTTAGCTTCTGCCAGGGTGGTTACGCTTGCGGATATATTGAACGTCTTGTCTTTCTTTAAGATGGCGGCATACTGGCTTGCCAGCGTCGTATGGGCGTCGTTGATTAATGCGACTCTGAACGACACACTGCCGCTATGCGATAGACTGCCGAATACAAATAAAAAAATCAGGGGAAAAAGAAAAGTAAAAAACAGCGCCACCCGGTCTCTAAAAACCCGTTTTAGGTTTACCACAAAAAATACCCAGACCGTATAAAGCTTAATTAACTTAGGCGGTAGTTTGAGCCTGGTATCCTCTCCTTTGACATTTTGACTATTATTGCGACGTTTGATTACTACCCGAACGATTCGGATCGCCACTAGCACTATGACCAGAACAATCAGGTATTTCATCAACTGTCTCTCCCTAACTCTTTGCCGGTGAGATCGATAAACACATCCTCAAGATTGGCTTGTTCAACCTCTTGTTTCTTGGTAAAGCCACGACTAAGCAATGCCTTAATTAACGCTTTAGGCGTATCCAGGGCTATGATCCTACCGCTATCCATAATTGCCACCCGGTCGCAGAGCATTTGTGCTTCTTCCATGTAGTGCGTGGTTAGGATTACGGTAATATCGCGGTTGCTAACCTCTTTAATCAATTCCCATAAATTGCGTCTGGCTTGAGGGTCTAGTCCCGTCGTCGGTTCATCTAAAAAGAAGACTTTAGGGCTATGCACCAGAGCCGTGACGATTGAGAAGCGCTGCATTTGGCCACCTGATAACTGTTCGACGTAAGAATTAGCTTTGTCTCCTAAATTTACCTCATCTAAAAAGCGTTTAGGGTTAACCCTCTCACCATAAACCGAGGCAAACATTTGAATTATTTCCGTCAGTTTTGTCCGATCTTGAAAACCTGGTGACTGTGGCTGTACACCGATTATTCCCCTAATAGCATAAGGGTTACTTGCAACGTCAATCCCGTCAATGCTGGCTTTGCCGCCGTCAATAGTGCGCAGCGTTTCAAGCATTTCAAGCGTGGTTGTTTTTCCGGCACCGTTTGGCCCCAGAATACCGAAGACCTCACCTTTTTTGACCTCGAAACTTATCCCCTTTACGGCAACGGTGTCACCGTAAGTTTTAGAGAGGTTTTTAACTTTCAGGATAATTTCTGACATTTATATTGAATAGTAAAAACGTTTAATCTAAATAAAAAAAGCCTCTTCATCATAACAAATTTAACGGTTACTTAAAGCAAGAGAATGTGTAAAGTGACAACGTGTCGGGAACCGGTCGATAAGTACTCATTAAAACCGTTTTTAACCTAACGGCTCGGGTCCAAACCTCTTTCTAGAACAGACTGAACTTTTGCTTTATCCGGTGGCTAGGCTGTCAGGATTGAAACAGACGTTGAGCTATGGGGATATGTGTCCGTTGGTAAAGTCTATGAACACTCGCTGAACTTTCTTTAACTCTCAGCAAATTATACTTAGAGAGTTAAACTTATTTGGATTGTAGTTGAAGGGGTTTTGTCTGATCTGACTTCGGGCAGGATCGTGTTACTGATTACCGGAGAATATAGCCACGATTGTTCTAATTCTTTTGGTAACCGTTGCTTTAACATGGAGCGTAAGAATTTGTTATGTATGGGGTTCGCGCGGCGCAATGAGTGACACGAAAACCGAGCTTACTGATTCTTATCCGCTAGATTGGAAGTATATTCTTTTAAGTCATCCACAACGAGTATGTCTTCTACTATCACTGAGCTTTATGCAATTTGGTACAGTATTAACCACCTATCTCTGCTCGAGGAGCAAGATCAATCTTTGCCGGTGTTCGTTATAAGCAGATAATAAACATGATCACCAGTACATGGGGCAATTGGTTAATAATCAAACAATGGTATCGATTGTTAATTCTCACTTCAAAAATGATGGGTTTGCTAAAACTATATGAAGCCATGTAGACTGGACTTTGTGTATTTTTACTTCTCTTAAATTTAGCCTGATTAGAAGGAATAACTTAGTCGAATGGTTTTAAGGAGTCGCGACAACGGACACAACCAAAGGAATAATACTGATCCCCGGCAGGAACATCGGGGTTTTCGTATCTTCGGAGCGATAGGCAATTTCTCGGTTCGTTTTCGCTGGTTGGTAGTCTTAGTCTGGATTATTGGCGTAGTTTTATGCGTCCATTTCCTACCGTCCTTATCCAGTGTGACCCAGTCTAATAATGCCAATTTTCTTCCCGCCAGCGCTCCGAGCGAAAAAGCCAGCAAGTTGGCAGCGGTATTTGGCAACAATAATATCGAACCTATACCGGTTGTAATTGCTAGGAATAACGGTCAATTGACAGCTAATGACCAGCATACAATAACTCAGATCGAAGTGGCTTTAGCCGGTACCGGCGATGTTACGCGCGTGGAAGATCGAGGGCATTCTCCAGACGGTCAGGCAGACGAACTGGTCGTACTGGCTAAACCCCAGATTAGCAATACTGCGGATCAGTTAATTAGTGCGCTTAGAGTAGCTATACGCAAAGTTGCCTTACCTGACGGCTTGCAAGTACATTTGGCCGGTGATGTTGCCACCATGGTAGATAATAGCAAAAGCTCCAATAACTCCAATAGCCAGATTGAATTATTCTCCGCGCTTTTTATTATTGTGCTCCTGGTTTTAATTTTTAGAGCTCCTCTGGCGCCGATTATTACGCTTATCCCCCCGCTGATAGTAGTTACGGCTTCCGGACCGCTAATTGCCGAAGCCAGTAAAGCCGGGCTTAAAGTGTCCTCGATTGCCCAGCTGCTGTTAACGGTGCTGATTATCGGTGCGGGGACCGATTACGGTTTGTTTTTAATATTTAGAACCAAAGAAGAGCTGCGCGGTGGGTTAGAAGGCCGTGAAGCGGTGGTAAAAGCTCTTAGCCGGGTAGGAGAATCGATAACCTTTTCTGCCGCAACCGTCATCGCGGCCCTTTTATCACTACTGCTGGCGACTTTTGAGATTTATTCCGATCTAGGTGTACCGCTAGCTATAGGTATCGGATTGATGTTAATCGCCGGCACCACGTTATTGCCGGCGTTGGTGGCTATTTTCGGCCGGGCAGTTTTTTGGCCAAGTAATATCCAAGCCGGGACTAATAAGTCCGGGCTTTGGGGTCGCGTCTCAGCCAGAGTAGTACAACATCCTTGGCCTACGCTATTAACAGGACTTGTCGTGTTCGGGGGACTGGCTTTAGCTATCGGAGGGTATAAATCCGGCGGTTTTGCAGGCAACGTGACCGCGCCAGCCGGTTCAGATTCGGCTGCCGGTAACGCGCTGCTAGCAAAGCATTTTCCTCAGACTTCAGCTAATCCTACAGCTTTATTGTATGTTTTATCCTCACCAGTTTGGCAAAACCCGGCTCCTTTGCTGACAGCTTCGCAAGTACTGGCGCATGAGTCAGATTTTATTAAAGTAACCGGGCCGCTTAACCCTAACGGCTATAAGTTGAGTGAATCTGAGTTACTCGGTTTATATGAGCGGCTAGGTCCGCCCAGTAGCAATCTGCCGGTTACTCCGTCTTCTGGATTGCATATTCCGATTACACTCTACGAAGCCT
The DNA here is from genome assembly GCA_021799575.1 of bacterium. Classification (GTDB taxonomy): domain Bacteria; phylum Patescibacteriota; class Saccharimonadia; order Saccharimonadales; family UBA4665; genus JAJZWH01. The sequence continues at coordinate 39,702 of JAJZAD010000005.1, forward strand.
ACAGATCGATTAGTAATTATGTTAGTAGCAACGGAAAGACCATTGAGTTTATCACTGGGCTAAAGGTGGGGGATCCGGGAGGTACAGCGGCACTGCAAGCAGTACCGAGCATACGTGCCCAGGCAGCTCAAGTAGCCAAGGCCATCGGAGCAAAAGATTATGGGGTAGCCGGTGAAGCCCCTGCTCTGTTTGATATCAGCAACATTTCTAACAGTGACTTGATGAGAGTAATTCCGGTGGCAATCATAGTCATCGGGCTATTATTGGCCTTGTTAATGCGCAGTCTGGTAGCGCCGATGTATCTGATAGCGTCTGTGGCTTTATCTTATCTGGCAGCACTGGGCCTGGTCACGTTGATCTTTTTGGACATCGGTGGCGGTAGCGGGATCGTCTTCCTATTGCCGTTTTTGATGTTTATTTTCCTGTTGGCGTTAGGCGAAGACTATAACATCCTGGTTATGACGCGGATTAGAGAGGAAGCTCACGGTTTGCCCCTTAAGCAAGCGGTCGCTAAAGCGCTCACTACAACCGGCACTACCGTTACCAGCGCCGGTCTGGTACTAGCCGGTACTTTTGCGATTTTAGCGATTATCGGCGGTAAAGCGGGAGGCAGTGAAATAGTAGATATCGGCTGGGGATTGGCCCTGGGAATTTTAATGGATACGTTCCTGGTCAGAACCCTGTTGGTCCCCTCCGTAGTAGTATTATTGGACCGCTGGAACTGGTGGCCCAGCAAGCACGGCAGCTGGCTTAGAGAAAACGATATACCGTCTTCACCACGAAACGAGCGTTAACTTGGTCAGGTGTTATTTATAACCAACCTGTCTTTTGAACAGGCAAAAATGTCTCGGCCTCGGTTTATGATCGGGAAAATGTCAGTATTGACATCGAACGGGTTTAATAGACAAACCAAAAGCTTAAGCAGTTAATTTTGTTTATTAAGACCTGGCCGCACGCTGTGGTATCAGCCTGGTAGCCAGATAAACGGCAAAAGCGGCACTGACTATGAAAAAGCTTACCGGGTAAGCAACATAGTATGAGACGAACAGTCCAATCCAGGAAACGACCAGGGAAATAATTACCGATATGGTAATTCCCTGTAAAGGTCGGCCGGATATACGCTGCGCCGCGGCTGCGGGAGTTACCATTAAAGCGAAAATCAACAGCACGCCTACTACTTGAATCGCGATTGAAGTAGCAACCGCGATTAGCAGCATAAAGCAGATACTCATGCCCAGTATCGAAATGCCCCTCGCTTCTGCGACATCCTCATCTAACGAGGTAAATAATAGGCGTCTGTATAACAGTAAAGTTGCAATCAGGATTAGAATGCCGGCTATTAGCGTGATGTAAACATCTGTCGAACTGATACCGAGTATTTCACCGAATAATAGCGAATAAGCCTCGGTCGCATAGCCTTTGTACAAGCTGATAAACAACACACCTAACCCGAGCATAAAGGCCAAGACGGTGCCGATCTGCACGTCACGGCTTGCCGCCTTACGTCCTAGCGCCGCCATCGCCAGCCCCCCACCGGAGGTAAATGCCAGCAAGCCGTAAATGGGGTTAACGCCGATTAAAGCCGCTCCTGCAGCCCCGGCAAAACCGACATGGCTTAAAGCGTGAGCGGCAAACGACAGACGGCGTATAACTACAAAGTAACCGACTACCCCGGCAACAATGGCAACAATAGTTCCGGCTTCAAAAGCATGCTGCATGAAAGCGTATTGCCACATTGATCTTAAATCTTGAGCTATATTCCAACTGAAAGCCGTATTGGATATTACGGCAAGACTACGAAGCATGGTGCATAGCCTCCTCAACTCCAAGTACCGCTAAACGACCGCGACTATCACGCAATACCTCTATCGGCGCGTCATAGAGGGCCGACAATGAAGAGCTGGTGACGACCTCATCCACTTTACCGCTGGCTATTTTGCCGTTGGCGATATAAATAATGCGTTCAACTACCGGCAGCAGCGGATTAATATCGTGAGCAATCAATATGACTGCCATGTTATGAAGTTTAGCGACACTTTGGACAAGTTTAATCAGTTCGCTTTCGCGGCGAATGTCCAAATTGGCCAACGGCTCGTCCAGTAGCAGCAGATCCGGTTTACCTGCCAGAGCTTGGGCTAAAAATATTCGTTGTTGTTCTCCTCCGGATAATTCATTGAGTGGTTTATACGCCAAGTTTAGTGCGTCAACTTGTTCAAGCGACTTTAAGGCTTGATGCCGTTCTCTGGTAGCCTTCGCGGGGGAGCTAAACCCCCAGTTGTTGCCATAAGTCCCTAAGCGTACGTATTCTAAAGCTTGAATTTTGGTTTCGCTGTCAATTGAACGCCGCTGCGGCACATAACCGATTCGCGGGTTGCCGCGTTCAGGAGGTTTGGAAAATACTAACAGACTACCCGAAAAGGGTTGTTCTATACCGAGTAGTAATCTGAAAAGCGTCGTTTTGCCTGCCCCGTTTGCACCCAGTAAGCCGATAAATTCGCCGGGTTCAACTACAAAATTGGCATTATGCCAGATGGTCTTAAATTTAAACCCGGCTGATAAGTTTTCTGCTCTGATTAGTTCTGACATTGCCTGTTTTTTAGGGACTCCTTTTGACGCTCATATTCAACGCATTCTCGATATTAATTATTTCTCCATTCATCCAGTTTTGAAAGCTGGTATTAGGCGGTTCGATGATTTCGCTAACGCCGACAATCGGTATATTGTTCGTTAGCGCTAAATCTTTCATATTGCTAGTTAACGGCGTGACGGTTTGAGTGTTATACACTAATAACTTAACTTGTCCGCTTTCAAGCTGCTGCTCGAATGTTACTACGCTACCGGCCGGGGGATCATTGCCTTCGGCTACGGCTTCGGTGAAAGCGGGAGGAGACACCAGGTTCAATCCGCTGGCTTGGGCCAGATAATAAAATATGTCTTCGGTAGCTGCTACCTTAACGCCCGAGAAATGCCGTTTGATATCTGCAATTCGATTTTGATACGTTTTAAGTGATGTCATCAGTTTCTGATAATTTCCACTGAAGTAACTCTTGTTGTTAGGTTCAAGCCGGATAAGGTCCTGTAGGATTTGGTAGGTAACTTTATTCACATACATCGGACTGTACCAAAAATGCGGGTTATCCCCGTTTTTCTTACCCAGTAAACTGGCAACATCCAGTACTTGACGGGTGCTGCTAGGACTGGCGCTTAGTAGTTTATTGGCCCAGGAGTCATAACCGGCGCCGTTAATTATTACAAAGTTAGCAGTGGCGATTGCCCGGGCATCTGCGGTGTTGCTTTCATATTCGTGTGGATCGGCATTAGGATCGGTAATAATGGATTTAACTTGAACTTGACTGCCGCCGATTTGCGAAGCCAGACTGCCCCAAAAATTCTCGGCAGCTACGATTTGCAACCGTCCGTTAGGATTAACAGTGGGAGTATTATTGTGGGTTGATGTGAAAAACGCAAATACAATTAATGCTACTACGATTATGATGCCTGATGCCCAGGCCATTTTTAATTTATTCATGGGCGTATGTTAGTGCAAAGTCGTATTTATTTGCAAATTTGTTGCAATTTTATATTATAATTGCCACATGAATTACGATAGTTATGAATTGCTTGAAAATACGCTTCGGCTTGGCGGCTATAGCGTTACTAAGCAGCGGCGATTAGTCTTCGAATTGCTGCTTAAGCATGAACCGCAAGCGATGCACGAATTATATGAACGTAGTATAGGACGTCTCGACAGAGCGAGCCTATATAGGATTATCGCGCTGTTTGAACGGTTGGGTATCGTCCAGAAACTGTCCATGGGTTGGAAGTATAAGCTGGAACTGTCGGATATGTTTACCGGCCATCATCACCATATCACCTGTCTTAAATGCGGACGGGTTATACCTATAAAAGAAGACCTCTCAATTGAACGGTTTATAACCAGTATCGCGCAGAAACATCGCGTAAGTGCCGTTAAGCATCAATTGGAAATCCAGGGATATTGTAATTCTTGCCGAGAACATGATCACCCGCTAACTGTCTAAACGAGACAAAAAATATCTAATCCGATAACCTTTGTTCGTTTAACCCTTAAAGAATCAGCCGATTAAATGGCATTATTTTTTCAGAAAGCGTAAAAATAGTTGGCGTCAAAGATCTTTAGATAGACCGTTATTGAGCCAACGATGCCCTAGAACCGTGTAGCCGAAGGCTTCACCCAGAGCTAATTGGTTTAAAGACGAACTATCCAGGTCTCCTCGCGAGCGTATAGACGCAAGCTGTGCCAGTAAAACATTAGCTATCCCGAAATCGGTTTCGGCTAATTTAAAGTCTGAATAGTTTTCATGCGCCACTGTTGAATCACTTAGATGATCTTGTTTTCTCTCTGCAGTCAGGCGTACGCTTATACCAAATGAGTAGATAGCTTTGGCTGCGTCGGCGAGAATGCTATTGCTTGAGGCCACTTCGGTAAAGAAAATCGCTGCCCAATCATGGTATTCAATTTTATTTGCAGAAGGCACTGTCTTAAAACCCATTGAGTGCACAAACTTATTGATCACAATTGGCCAGTCCACTTCCGGGTAGCTATTAGTCATGCTCTGTAAATTCTCTGGCCTGGAATTAAATTTACTATAGATGGCAACGGCTCCGATTCTCTCAATACTGGTCTGTAGTATTTTGGCAAAAACATGCATTTCTTTACCGAGCGTAGATGGCGAGTCGATGGCTTCAGGTGTCCTAATGATTACCGGCAGGTCGGTTTGCTCTAGGTTTTTAGCTTCCAAATTAGATCCTATTTGTTTGAGCTCGGGTATGATCACCTGATCCCTGATATCCCTAATCTGCATAGCATAGGCAAGATCGTTTATATCTTCGCCGGTGACGCCAAAATTGATAATTTCTAGGTATGGTGCCAGTGGTTCATATTGCATCAGTTTAGTCTGCAGCCAGTTCCTTATCGCTTTAGAGTTATGTTTGGTTTTTTTCTCTATAACTTTGATTTGTTCGCTATCGGACACACTGAAGTTTTCGGCTAGCGAATTTAAAAAATCAATCATGTTGTCGCTGAAGCGCTCTATGTCCGGCAGAATCCCGCCACCCAGAGTGGCCAACCACCCTATTTCTATCTCAACCTGTCGTTTAATTAGTCCGTGCTCTGAAACGATAGCTGGTAGCATACCTAATTCATCAGCATAACGCCCATCTAAAGACGTTATTGCCAATATCCGTTCCTGGGCCGTTCCCATAATGTAGTGCCTAGTGTAGTATGCTTATAATTTGTCAGTCAACCGCACATGACACAGTTTAACGTTGTCTTTCGGTTATTTGTTCTGGTAAGTAGTTTCTAGTTTTTTTTATTCTTGGTGGATATATTTCCCTCCCCTCATCCAAGAAGCTACCGCTGCGACTACACAGGCAATGATCGCGAAACTAAGTACAATTACCAGCCCGTGTTTAAAGGGATTGCCGATAATTTGCGGAAAATACTCTTTAGACGTTAAGTGTGCGGCTGCACTTGGTTTCAGTTTAGATAAAACGCTAGGACCAAGCAGGCTTTTTAGTGGATTGTAGCCCAAGAAAGCTGCAAACAGGTAGCTGACGGCGGGTAGGTGCGAAAGATGGGAGGCTACGGTTGTAGAAACTCCACTGGTAGTCAGGGCGCGGTAAATACTTCCGGGCACAGAGGCTGTCAGCCCGATAATCATGAGGGAGAAAAATATGCCGATAGATAACGGCATACCGACGTTTTGAAATGTCGCCCGCATACCTGACGCTGCGCCACGATGTTCAGACGGAACTGAGTTCATAATGCCTGCCGTATTTGGTGAGCTGAACATTCCGAATGAAAGTCCGTTAATGAGTAGGATAATTGCAAACAGCCAATATGGAAAATTAACCGGCAGTGTCATCATTAAGCCGAAACTGATTGCTGCCAGCACCATTCCTCCGGTGGCAAAAGGCCGGGCCCCGTATTTATCTGACAGAAAACCCGACAGCGGTCCGGCGATTAGAAATCCGGCCGTAGTCGGTAACATGTATATTCCTGCCCAGAGCGGTGTTTGAGCAAAAGCATAACCGTGTAGAGGCAGCCAGATACCCTGTAGCCACATGATTAACATAAACTGTAGTCCTCCTCTTCCGACGGCGGCAAGCAATCCGGCTATGTTACCGGCGGTAAATGCCCGAATACCAAACAGTTTCAAGTTGAACATGGGTTGCTTAACCTTGCTTTCTAACAGGATGAAGATTAAAAGTGCCACTAATCCGCCGCTAATTAGGCCGATGACCAGCGGATTGCCCCAACCCATCGCCGAGGTGCCGTAAGGTTTAATGCCGTAAGTAATTCCGGTTAATAGCATAGCCAAACCAACGGCGAAAGTCGCGTTTCCGATCCAGTCGATTTTAGCCGGATGAAAAACGTCAATTTCTTTTAGTGCGACATACGACCAAACGATACCGATAATCCCGATAGGCACGTTGAATAAAAACACCCAGCGCCAGGAGAATTGAGCTAAAAAGCCTCCGACTAATATTCCGAGAAACGAGCCGGCCAGCATAGATATCTGATTAATACCTAAAGCCATGCCGCGTTGATCTTGCGGAAAAGCATCAGTTAAGATAGCGGCTGAATTTGCCATCAGCATTGCTCCGCCGACCGCTTGGACCATTCGGAAAATAATTAACTCGATAGCTCCGGCCGAGCCGTGACTCCAAGCTAAAGCTGCCCCAAGAGCGCCCAGAGTGAAAATAATAAACCCCAGGTTATACATTTTAACCCGACCGAACATATCCCCTAACCGGCCCAAGGTTACTACTAGAACCGCGGTTACCAGCATGTATCCCAGTAGTATCCATAACAGATATGAAAAGCTGCTGGCATTCAAGGGATTGATATGTATTCCCCGGAAGATAACTGGCAGGGCGATTATAAGACTGGTTGCATTTAAGGATGCCATTAGCATACCCAGCGTCGTATTAGACAGAGCTATCCACTTATAATGCGGACTTTGACGATCGGCGTGGCGCAAAATGTTACTGAGCATTACTTATCCACTCCGATAGACTAATGACATTCGCTTGCCGCGGAAACACCTTTTCGAATAGTATCCGGTTAACTTCCGGCTCGGGATCGGCGCATAAGTCGCTAATTACAGTTAAGGCGTAATCTTTATCTGCCGCTTCGCGCACGGTTGACAACACAACCCCGCTGGTAGAAATTCCTCCTAAAACTAAACTTGAGATATTTTGGGCTCGTAGGACCAGCTCCAGGTCGCTGCCACTAAAGGCGCTGAAACGTTTTTTGACAATCAATATATCCTTAGCTTGAGGCTTAATTGCCGGCGAAGGGTTTATCATGCCGCTTATTTGGCCTGAAGTCTTAAACGCCGCAAAGGACTGATTGTTTGGGCTTATTTCCGGCAGTCCTTCACGAAAACCCACTACTACGAACAAAACCGGATAATGTTGTTGATGTGCGAAGTCCAGTGCTTGCTCAACCTTGGCCATATACTCGGCTTTATTAGAAAGCCTATCTACTATACCCGGCTGCACATCCATTATTAGTAAAGCTGTATTGTCTTTCTTGGGCATTGGTTTTAGTCCTCCCGTTTTAAATTGTCGATTAGTTTTTGTAATAGTTGTTCCAATGTTTTTGCTTCATCCTTAGTTAAGTAGTGCATAAGTGACTTCTGGACATTATGCAGCGGATCGGGCAATTGACTAAAAAAGGACTTACCCGACGCAGTGAGTTCCAACCGCTTGACCCGTTTATCCGAGGGATCAATTTGACGGGTTAGCAAGCCTTTATGCTGTAGAGTGTTCAGGATAGAGGTCAGAGTTGAACCTTTTACCCCCAACATGGTTAACAGTTCTTTTTGAGTCGGCTGCTTCCGACTGAACACATAGTATAGTACCCTATATTGGCTTCGGGCCAAATGATGTTGCTTAAGCAGTTGGTCGATGCGTTGGTCGATTAACCTGCCTGAACGTTTGATCACTAACGGCAGTGATGACTTTTTCGATTGCTCTAACACGGCTTTTAATATTAATTAGGTACCTAACTAATTATTATATATTTATATACCACGCTTTGCTACCGATGTAAACGTGTTTTTAAACTAGTAAATTATGTAAATCTTGCTTAGGCTCGGTCCAACCTTGGCAAGGAATCCGGCTCTAACAATACGCCGTTTTTAGAAACCGTTGGTTCGCTTGAGAGATTGCGGTTCCAGCAACAGGGCCGTCTTTTACCTGCTTCAAGTTTTGCAATTGCCACTTCTATCCGGCGTTGCCGGGTTGCCTTGCTGCCGGTCGACCGAATCCATCTAATCCATTCCCAGCGAGCCATGGTAGTTATTTGTTTCCATAACAGATATGCCGCAGGGTTTGACTTAAGCGCGCTGTTCATATCTATAGGGACTTCTGGTTCAGACCATTCTTTGCTTGGTTCAATGTCCAACTTAAGTGTGTCCCCCAGTCTGAAAGTAATGGACCTTTGTAATTTATTATCGATCCGGAACCAATGACTCATTTTACCGTCGGGTTCCAACGGTGTCTTAAAGTATCGGTTGTTAATAGTTCCTTCAATCATAACCTGACCTCTAGACGGTAGTTTGGAACTGGCGGCCTCAGGCAATCTTAAAACTATCCAGTTATTAACCCTGTAGGGTTTAGAGCTGAAACTAATTATTGACTTTGGTCTTTTAGCGTCTTGCCTATAGAGTGTTTCCACGGTTAAAGTTTAGCACCTTGCGCTTCTGTATCTCAATCTACCCGAAGGTATTACCTAAATTTAAAGATCTCTAAAAAGTCCGGCGCGGGCATGCTTTTTACCAATACATCTGAATGTAAGTATTCTGCTAGAGCCGAGAAGGCTTTGAAAAATCATCTGGAAAAAAAGTGTTTACTGATTTAAGTACCTGAATGTATTATACCGCAATCGCGTTGCCGCTTTGATTTGACAAGGTGTTAGTAGGCGTCATGGTTTGCTGTTGCTTAACGGACGTACTCTGATTAAGGGCGATAGGTAATGAGAAGTAGAAAGTCGTACCTTGTCCGTGTACCGAATCGAACCAAATGCTACCGTTCATTGCTTCAACGAATCGTTTAGTTATATACATGCCGAGGCCGGTACCAGGTACATTTGCTCTGTCTTCATGCTTAACTCGGTAAAATTTCTCAAAGATATGTTCTTTCTGATCGTCGGGTATGCCTAAGCCGGTGTCCGACACCGAGGTTATGAGCCGGTTATCTATTATTTCGTGACTAACGGTTACACTGCCGCCGTTATGGTTATATTTAATCGCATTGGATATGAAGTTGGTCATGATGATTTCCAGTTTACCTTTGTCTGCAGTAACTTTCGGCAGGTTTTCTAACCCTTTATAGGTAATGGTTATATTAGCCTCTTGAGCGATAATTTCCTGGGATTCAATAATTTGATTAACTACTAATCCCAAGTCCACGGCTTCAAGCTTAAATTCTGCTCTACCTGATTCCAATCTGGCTACGTCAAGCATGTCCGATACCAGATTTCTTAAGCGAACGGTACCGTTATATGCCTGGTCAATGAGCTTTTGTGCAGTTTGATCGACTTGACCCATGTGGTCTTCAGTGATCATAGATAGGTTGCCGATAATCGCCGTCATGGGTGCTTTAAGCTCGTGGGTGGCAATACTAATAAATTCCCGGTCTTTTTCGATTAAAGCGGATTGAGCCGTCTTGATATCCGAAGCCATGCTGTTCATGGTTTCAGCTAGGACTTTTAATTCGTCATGTGTCTTTAAACCGATACGAAAGTCCAGTTCACCCTTAGCGAACTTCAAGGCTCCGTCAAACAAGGCTTGAATTTCGGTTGCGATCGATGAAACGAAAAAGATGCCTAGGAGTAGAGACAGCAACAGAAAACCGGCAATAGCCAGAAGGGCTACGCGTTGAATGCCGGCGATCGGAGCCAGAATAGTTGAAGGTGGCGCACCTACGGCTACAGACCAGTCGGTTCCGCTTACCGCACTGACACGGAAGGCCATTGAACGGCGATTCGATAAGGTTATCTCCGCCAGAGTTCCGGCGTCGGTTGAGAATAGCTTTTTAACCAATGACGGGCTTAGCGCCCGCTTATCCGGAAAGATTTGCTGACCGGCTGAATCTATAAAGTATACCTGGTCTTGTACGTATGGCTTAGGTGTTGTTTGCCAGATTGCGGGAATAAAGGAATTGGTGTTGATATTAAATGCCACTACAGCATCGCCCATGTTATTTTGAGATCCGCTATTGATCGGGTAAGTAACAATTAAATCGTGTTGCCTGCTATCAAATAACATGGCAGGTTTTGAGCTTAAGGATTTAAGCAGATACGGGAAATCCTGACTGATAGGATTTAGGTTGTTGATCGGGGGTAGCGAAGCAACGGCGTAGGCGTTTTGACCCAACACATACAATTCGGTAGTTTCCGGAAAGACCTCTCTAATGTTAGCCAGGTATGAGTTAATGCGTTCTGCCTCGTCGGCTTTCATACTTGCAAGAGAATTGTTATACCCGGCGGTTAAAGCCTGTTCGAAAGCCGCTAAGTTCGAAGGGCTGGTATTGGTTACCTGAGCAATCGACGCTAGAAACGGTAAGCAGTTAGGATTTGACACTATGGACGAATATCTGCCTGAAGGTATGGCTGATTTAATCAGGCTTAAACAGGCGCTGTCCTGACTGGCAAGCGTGGAGAAATTGTTTTTGTATTGGTTGTTTATCTGCAGCACGTCATTGCCGCTGATAGTAATGATATTTTGTCGGATGGCAAATTCACGGGACAGTTTAATCGAAGCAGTTTCAGCTGCTCTGGCCAGTTCTTGCGACAGGGAGCTTTTCAGACTATGGCTGAGTTGTTGGTATGCCAAAAACCCCAGTCCAAACAAAGGTAATAAGGACGGCAGAGTTACGATTAGAATTACCTTACGCCTAAGCCCGGAATTACTCCTGTCAAGTCTTAAAAATACCGGTCGGAAACGCCATATCACAAATCCTGTCGCAAGCAGCAATAAAATAATCACCGCTACCATCCCGAAGTAGACAGAAGACGAAACCGACGGGAAACCACTCTCGGCTAGTACTACGTTAGGATTACTAGGTGCATTTTGATCCGAGTTGTTGTTTATAGATATAAGTCCGTTATTACCAAAAAGGATATTATTAGTCTGGCTGGTTAGTGGAGCAGTATTTGTCGAGGAGGTTTTTGTAGGAGTAGTTGTGGCTTTACTTCCACTTGAGGAACTGCTGCTTTGAGTGCTGCCGCCGCTTGTTCCTCCACCGGATTCGGTGCCATAGGTTATATCGATAGTATTGGATTTAGCTTCATGGCCTACAAAGTCGTATGCGATTGCCTGAATAGAATTGGTTCCTTGGCCCAAAGAAATGTTAGCATTCCAAGTACCACCTGATAGGCTGGCTGACGGCCCAGCCTGCCCGTTTATGAAAAGCTGGACCGATTTAACTCCGGATTCCTGGTCGGTTGCGGTGCCGCTTACCGAATATGAACTTGAGGAACTATCGATGTTGCCCGACGGACTGGTAATACTAACCGCCGGCGGTTCGGCATCCAGATAGATGGGATCCGGTTGGGTCTGGGTCATATTGATCGGATTTTGCGGGTAGTTTCCACCGGTTGAAATGCCGACTGAGCAATTAGTAGTTAATTCTTGTGGATAGCTAGGGCTGTATGCATTACCCTGACTGGAGGTATATAGCCACAGATTGCCGTACTGATCCTGCATAAACAGGTACGACCAGATACCATCCAAACCAGGACTGTAGTTATAGTTATAAGCAGCCCCGTCTGCGCAGGTGTATTCAATCGGTATGGTAATTGAATCCTTGTACCAATTGTCATATACCGGCTGGTTTGCCACCGGATTCACCGTAAGAGTCGGACCGATCGCAAATGCCGTGCCCACAAAGTTCAGGCAGATAACAACGGCCACCGCCACCGAGATAAGCTTTTTCATTTTTTAGTGTTAAAGAAAGCCTTACTGTCTTTAAGCTTATGCTATCAACCGACTCGTGGTCAATAAGCACTAGCATTAATAAACCCAACGTCTGGCGCTATTTTATGCTCAGTCCTAAGATGAAAGAGCCGATAAGTACGAGTAAGACTATAAGAGTAACCGTCATCATCGGTCTGTCGCGGTTGCGCAAAAACAGCAAGATGGAGCTCGCCACCCTAAGAATAGGTGTAAGAATCAGTGCTAAGACACCAAGTTCGATAAAGCCTGCTCCGTCACCTTGCCGGATAGAAATTTTAAGACTAGATAGACTATGCGGAAATGAGTAGTTAGCCGCCGTAAACCGATGAAACGTATCGTTGAGGGAGTTGTTTTGGTGCCCGTGAACAAAAAACAGAACAATACCGGTTAAGATAATCGCCGAACTTAGAATTACGCCTATTTGGAGCACACTGCTCACAACAAGTTCCATAGCTAAAGCGGAAGATTTAGACTTGCTCATGACAATCCTCTTTGCAGCATCTCAGCCGCTACAATTACCAAAACTATGATAAATAAGACTTTAACGTAACGGGGCGCTACTTTGTTAAGTAGCCGTGACCCCATTACCGAGCCAATTAAGACACCGATCGCTATAGGAGCAGCAATTACGGGATTGATTTGGCCACGCGCGAAATATGCTCCAGCACTGGCGGCTGCCGTTACACCGATCATAAAATCACTGGTAGCTGCCGATGCCTTAATCGGCATGTGCATAGCTATATCCATCGCCGGAACTTTTAAAGCCCCCGACCCTACTCCTAGTAATGCGGAAATCATGCCGGCGATGTACATTAGAGCCAGACCTACTTTAGTACCGGCAACTTTATAGGTAATTGTTTGGTGCTTGTTTTGATCGTAATATGAACCGTGTAAATTGAAGTAGTTTGCTAAGCGGTCGTTTGATGAGCTTAACACCGCCCGCTCGCGCCGGTTACGGGACATAGCCAAGGCGGAATAGATTAGCACTAAAGCGAACAATATATACAGTCCGTTGCCGGAAATTAAGGTTGTGATGTAAGCACCGGTAAGCGCTCCGATAGTAGTGGCTATTTCCAGAAACATCCCGGCGCGCAAATTAGTTAGTTTCTCGCGCACATATGCTACCGCAGCCCCGGAAGAGGTGGCTATAACCGATAATATCGAAGCACCGATTGCCAGGCGGATATCTACATGGTAAACCAGAGTTAAAACCGGTACGATAATCACCCCCCCTCCTAATCCGACCAACGAGCCCAACATTCCGGCTGCAACAGATATTAGCGCTAGTGAAAAGACAAAATCGGTTACAGACATAAGCTTATTGTATGTTTGCTTGGGCCTAAGAACAAACGTTTAAGTCGTGGGAGTTTACGCTTACTGGCTATTTTAAGTTGAGAGAAAACCCGCCCCCTAATTAAGATACCTTACGAGACAAACAATGTTTATTGCCCGATTTAAAACAAATACGTGAAGTGTATTTTGCCAACTGGTCTTTAACCGTTTGTATTAGCCTCGGGGTTGGGCACTAGTCTGACACCAACATTATCCGATATGTATTGGGCTATATAACCCCTACTGGCATCATTAATTATCCATAGTGGTTGAACTAATATTTCATCCAGCATTTTAATCTGTGCACTATTATGGTTGCCTAGCGAGCTAAAACTGTAGTTGGGAGGTAAATCAGGGTTACCGGTAGGATTGCCTTCCTGCTTACTGACTATCCAGTTGTCGCTGCGGCTCCGATACATTAGAAACGTATAGTATGGTTCTCCAACCGGAGGCAATAACGGAGAACCTTCGTTACCTTGCGTAACGGTTACGGACATTTCACTCCTATTGGCTGTGTATTCAAAAGAATAAATGGTTTGCGGATATGGAGTAGTAGCAACAATAGTTCTTTCAACGGTAGCCTGACCCAAGAAGACTATATGTTTTGGCGGTAACTGGGAAATTGCTATTTCAGTGTGCGAACGATCTGGGAATTTCGCTATGTCTTCGCTTAACTTCTGAGCATATTTGTCTAATTTCCCGTTCAGCGTATTAGGTACCGGGTTGCTGGTAGTGATAGTAGCAGCCGAAGCATACCGGTCAGGATTATATGCTTGTTCAGTACTCAAAACACCTGCGGCAACCAATGCAGCAAGTCCGAGAGCCAATACGGGGTATGCACCTTTTTGATGCTGTATTTCCCGTTTATCGGCTGCCGACAAACCTTCGGATCTAAAGCCAGATAACCTAAACATTAAGGCCTCCCCTGAATTCAGTTATAACTATACCACAATACCAATGGTTTGACTAGAGAAAAAGTAGGCGACTATACCCTCAATGCAAGAATATAAGGGATACGAAATGAGCTCTGGAATCTATCGAAAGTTATTCTTTCCACAATCGAAGATACTGTATGGCATTTGAAACCAGTGGTATAGGCTCAAACAATAATACCTTTGCAGTTTTCGATAGTCTTAAAGTTAAGAATATGAAGTGGCTAAAAAAACTGGTAAAAAAACTTTAAGATGGTGTTCGAAATATTATGAACTAGGGTTGGGTTAATGCCGTAATATCCTTAGCGAGTAAAAAAGAGATTTTAAGATACGAGGCTCATAGTACTTCTTAGAAGTCCGTTGGTCTGGTAGTAACTGTTCCTTATAAAACTAGGATTTATACCCATAGTGAACTGACCCTTCAGCACTTAAGGAGCTTGTTTTCAAACTTAAAAAAACTCGATATGGATTCCGTCTTAATAAGGATTAGCCTGTGTTTTTGGTGTTTAAACTTTTTAGAAAAGACCCAAAAAGCTTCTACGGACTATTGGGTTTTAACCGACTAATACTTTACAGCTTATCCCGCCTGTTACAGGTAATGCTATAAATTAACCGTAAGCCAGGGATATACAGAATGGCAAGCAAGTCGATTTAAAACGATAAATGAGTGCATACTAAAAAATTCATTATTAACTTACGTTTTAACAACCACGCTACTTGTAAGCGTAATAGGCATTAGATCAGTCATGAACACGAGCGGCATGGGTAGGGTTGACTCTAAAGCTGTCAGTTATTTAAAAAATTATCAGTAAGTGACCAATATCGCTCGAGCTAATGTCCTTTTGGCTTTGACTGGTTGTTAGGCTTAGACAGGAAATAATGGTGGGTTCTAGTGTTAGTTTATCTGCTCATGCAGCCTTAAATAGAACCAGTAATTAACCCTACTTACCCAAAGGATAAAGTTGCTATAAATAAAACTTGTAAAAAAGCAAATTAATTGTTAAAATAAACAAAACTTTAAACTGTTTTGGTGGGCGTATTTAAATAAGTGAGATTAATTAATGTCGGCCAAGCGCCAAAACCGGTTACATATTAAGCGTCAATGGGGTGCTGAGAAGAGACTCGATCCGTTGCCTATAGTGCATGATATTCCCTCTACCAAGAAAATCAGCTTCAGCCGGATCGCAATCGTAGCAACTGTTTTGCTGTGGGTAGTTTACTTTGTCTATACCGTAATTCGCCAGTTCTTCGAGGGTTCCACTACTTTTAGTTTTATTATGCAGGCCATGATTTATCTAGCCATCGTGACCTTCTTAACCTTTTCTTCTTTAATGTATTTAATTACCCGTCAAGGAGCTTTCCAACGTTTTAAAAAGCATTTGCGCGTGCCCAGAGCGGAGCTTGATCGCTATTTCGATAAAAAAAGACCTTCGGTAACCGTTTTGATACCTTCTTATGAGGAGGAGCCATCGGTGATCAGGAAAACTCTCATTTCCGCCGCATTACAAGAGTACCCAGCACTTAGGGTCGTATTACTTTTAGATAATAATCCTAATCCCAAGAATCCGGACCAAGCAGCCAAACTTAATGCCAGTCGACAGTTAATTGAAGAGGTTAAGGAACTATTTAAAGAACCACGGGAGTTGTTAAGCGAGGCTTATGAACGGTTTGAGGCCAAAAATTCCAACCGGTCTTACGTCGATCCCGAACAGGTTAAAGTGTTAAGTGGACACTATGCATGGGCAGCCAGTTGGCTAAATAATCTGGCAAATCAAGAAGTCATAGATGACCATGTGGATGTTTTCTTTAGTGATCAAGTATTAAGAGAACTGGCCAAGGATTTGGATTTAGTCGGCCGAGCGCTTCAGACTTCTTCTCTGGAAAGCGCTAAACTACCTAAAAGCCGGGTCAGACAACTTTATCTGCGACTTAAATGGATATTTGATTTCGATATCGCCTTGTTCGAGCGTAAAATGTATGCCTCGTTATCTAAGGAGCCGAATAAGGCTATGAACCTTAATTCGTATATCGGATTGATGGGCGGAGCTTATCGATATTTGTTAACTCCCGACGGTCCTATACTAGTTCCTACTAAACATCCCAAGAAATACGATCTGGTAGTTCCGGACAGCGATTTTGTTTTGACCCTAGACGCTGATTCGATACTACTTAGGGAATATTGTTTAAGGTTGGTGTATTTCTTGGAGCAACCGGATAACGCTCGAGTTGCGGTTACCCAGACTCCATACTCTTCCTTTAGGGGTGCCTCTAGCCGTATTGAACGACTGGCCGGTGCCACAACCGACGTGCAGCATATTCTGCACCAAGGTATGAGTTATTATGGGGCTACTTTTTGGGTCGGCGCCAACGCTATAATTCGCAAAAAAGCGCTTGAAGATATCTGTGAAAGCGAATGGGTCGGAGGTTTTGAGATCAAACGATATATCCAGGACAGAACGGTTATTGAAGACACCGAGTCGAGTATTGATTTGACTCTGCATGGCTGGACGCTGGTTAATTACCCCGAACGGCTGAGTTACAGCGCTACTCCGCCGGATTTTGGCTCGTTGGTTGTCCAGCGCCGGCGTTGGGCTAATGGCGGGTTGCTGATTATTCCTAAATTGTGGTCACATACTCGTGCCCGTCAGCGCAGAAACGAAGCCGTGTTAATGGCTGAGCTGATGCTAAGACTGAATTACATGGCTTCCATCGCTTGGGCCAGTTTTGGATTGATTTTGCTTCTTGCCTATCCATACAACGGACGTTTGCTTAGCCCGTTTGTAATCCTGGCAGCTTTACCTTATTTTCTAGCCATGGCCAGCGATTTAAAGTATTGCGGTTATAAGCGCAGCGACGTATTAAGAATATACGGGTTTAACCTGATGCTGTTACCAGTTAATATTGCAGGGGTTATAAAATCCATTCAACAATCATTGACCGGTAAGAAAATTCCTTTCGCCCGCACTCCGAAAGTTAAAAACCGCACTCTTACACCTGCGCTATATATTATAGCTCCGTTATTAATCATCGGATTTTCGATGTTCACATTTTACCGTGATGAGCAGGTTCATAATTGGGGAAATGCCGCTTTTGCCGGGATCAATGCCTTGCTTACATTCTGGGCGGTGATCGCATACATAGGGATTAAAAACGCAATCGTTGATTTATGGCGGTCATTTGTGAACTGGCTGTATGTAGAAGTTCCAGTCAAACATGAAGCGGACAGTGGTGAAATGCAGGCCATTAACTGGCGATCGGTTTTGTATCACGGAAGTAATTCTAACGCTGGGCAGAAAAATGGCTATATACCCGACGAGGAGGCCTATGGAAAAGTCTAACCAGACCACCAGAAGAAAATTATCACTGCCTAGATTGTTATTTGCAGTTTTAGTGTTTATAACTTTCGGGGGCGGAGTGGCTTACGGGATCCGTAAATGGAATGAGGACCGGATAATCGGCCCGCACAACCCTTGGTTTGCCGCTTATGTAGATGTTACCGCCACGCCCTTGTATCAATTTGAAAACTTGGGCTCAACCGCGCATAAGGATGCCGTACTGTCTTTTATTGTTTCAATGCCCGGTAAACCGTGTACGCCGTCGTGGGGCGGTGCTTATACACTGAACCAGGCATCCTCTTCACTTGATCTGGATCGACGAATTGCCCGCTTACAAGAACAAGGCGGTAGTATAGCGGTTTCTTTCGGTGGTAAACTAAACCAAGAGCTGGCTGATAAGTGTACCAATCAACAGGCTCTTTATAGCGCTTATCAAAGTGTGATTGAGCGCTATAAAGTTGATACTATCGATCTTGATCTCGAGGGGTCGACGCTTGATAACTATAGCGCTATGGTCCGCAGAGCCGAGGTTATAGCTAAACTCCAGTCTAGCAGACGATCCAGTGGGCAAAAACTGGCAGTTTGGCTAACCTTGCCGGTTACCACTCAAGGACTCAGTTTGGCTGGCACTAATGCGGTTGCGACGATGTTAAGTCACGGTGTGGATTTAGCCGGTGTAAATATTATGGTTATGGACTTCGGTCAAAGTCTGGCACCTGGTCAGAACATGCTTAACGGATCAGAAAGCGCGGCGATTCAGACCGTTAGACAACTCGGTATTCTCTATAAACAAGCAGGCATTTATTTAAATAATGGTACCTTGTGGTCTAAACTCGGCCTTACGCCAATGATTGGGGTAAATGATGATAGTAACGAGATTTTTTCTCTTGCCGACGCCAAATCGTTAAACGCCTTTGCCTTATCCAATCACGTCGGACGGATGTCAATGTGGTCGGCTAACCGAGACCTAACCTGTGGCAGTAACTATGTAACCTTAAGTATCGTTTCTGATTCATGCAGTGGCATTAACGAAGGAGCGGCGGGTACTTTTGCCGACTTATTAGGCAATGGCTTTAAGGGTTCGATCGAACTGAGCGCCGGACTTATAACCAAGGCGGACATCGAGGCCAGCTATCTTAACACGCCGGATAACCCGGCTACCAGTCCCTACCCTATTTGGTCGCCTAACTCAGCCTACCTGGAAGGTACGAAAGTCGTCTGGCACCATAATGTATATGAGGCAAAATGGTGGACTCAAGGTGACGTACCGGACGACCCGGTGCTGCAGACCTGGCAAACTCCATGGGAACTGATTGGTCCAGTACTTCCCGGTGAAAAACCCGTTCCCCAGGCCACCTTGCCAGCCGGTACTTATCCTAATTGGTCGGGGACCACGATTTATAATACAGGCGACAGGGTTCTATTTAACGGGGTTCCTTATCAGGCCAAGTGGTGGAATGAAGGTCAAAGTCCCGCTGCTGCCTCTTCCGATCCTGGCGGCTCGCCATGGGCTCCTTTAACCCAGGCGCAAATAAACGCTATTGAAAATAAAACCAGCTAACTCAAGGGCAGCCGGGATTCGAAAAGGCAGTTATTCAACCGATCTAGAGTTGTAAGTATCTACTCGAAAAAACTTGATTGGTAAGGAAACACCAAACAACAAACCGGCTGTTGTTTTAAAACAGTCAAACGCTTTAGTAGGTGATTGGATTAACGTATAATGCTTGTGTTGGTATGACTTAAATAAAAACGATAAGTATGAAAAGCCTAGTAGCAATTGCGGTCGGTATTATCCTTGTGGGGTTATTGGTATTGTTCGCAGCCCACCCTTTTCAGTCTCAGGCTCAAAACGGTAAAAATCATGATTCTAAATCCTCGTCCTCCTCAGTACTTAAAAAGAATAAGCCTATAAGCTCCACTAGCCCACTAAGCCTTTATCCTCCGGTTAGGGTTAATTGCAATACCAACGCGTCATGGGTTCCTTATACCGTAGACTATACGGTTACCGGTATGGGTTGTGTCGCGCCCAGTCTTAGTAGTGGAAATACGTTCATGTTTTGTAACGGCTCAATTATGCAGCACGCTACGGATGTGACGTTTAATTGCTACCGCTCAGGGTATTATTCTTTAAACGACCTGCTTGCCTGTAGAGGATCTACCAATGCCGATTCGAATCCTCAAAATCTAGCGCTAAATTATACCTGTTTACTTCCCGACGTAGCCGGAAGTAATAACAATCCGGTTTATTCTTGTAGCGGAGATCTTGTCAATTATAGTTCGATGGCGATCAACCTACCGTTGGCGGTTAGTTGTGGCGCTTGAAAAAACTAAATGATCCAAGTCTGGTTTATGACAGCTTATTATTATGTTGGTAGCAAATATTTCTGGCGTAGCGCGAGCGCAAATCATAGCAATTGAACTGTACCGATCCACTAGTGCTAGTAATCAGTTGCTTAACGTCATAGCGCATTTTGGCTAATTCCGATTGGGCTGCACTGGATTGAGAATTAGCTTGTAGTAAAAACCTGGTATAGTACAAATTATTAAAAAAATTAACCAGTAATCCTGTTGCTAATGAACAAATTATAATCAGCACCGTAAGGGTCCAGATAAGTTTACTCCTGGCTTTGGTAGTTGGTTTGGTTTCCGGCTTTGCTTTTATTGGCATGATTAAATCCCAGTTAAAACAGTCCGCTTGCTTTAAATTATTCCAATTTTAATATTACTCTTTAAAAGTATCCGGGGTATAGCAGCCATTTTACTAATCGTCTAACTACTCTTGCCAGGTTGCCAATAGCCGGTTTTAAAACCAGGACTATTTTAAAAAGATAAAGCAAATTGCGAACCTGGATATTTTTAAAGTGCTGCCCTTAATTTTCCCCACCTCGAGTGAAAGCGTAATCAACTTTTTAGATCGGTTACTGCGACTTACACTCGACACAAAAGTCTTGATTTTCCCAGACATCTGAGTGGTGCCAATAAAAGGTAAATTTGATAGTAGAATGTTCGGGCAACGGTTTGTCGGGTTTTAAGTCTACAAAGTGTAAACCCAGTCCTGAGTCAATAGTGGAGCTGTCATGTATGGTGTGCCAATCATCCGTTGTCCAGTGCAGTGTTGCCGGCGCCAAGGTTTCGATACGCAAAGTTTTTCCCGGCTGCAAAGAGCGAATCTTATGGTTAAACCGCCAGGCTTTTAAGTTCGATACGGTACGGTCTTTTAAATAACGTTTTACAGTCTGGGTGGGAAGATCAAAAATGCGGCCTTCTTGAAGTGAGCGTAGTAGTTTGAGGTATTCCCCGTGAGCCCAAGCTAAAGGCATGGCCGATCCGGTCGGACGACCGAACTCCAGTTCATATTCGGGAATCGGTTGACTATCCCAAACTTGCTCAGGTAATAGTCCGCCTTTGCCAGCGAAGTTTTCCATGTCTGTTTTCAACTTCTCCGCGTAATCCCGATTGCCAAGTACTAATTCGAAATGCGCCCGTTCTCCGGTCAACAAGGGCCACCCGCGACCAATTCCGGTACCATCAAAAGCCGATCCGTCTGCGTGCTCACCATAACCGTCATCATTATACCGATGCCAGGTAATACCGCTAGAGGTGTCGATTTTTAACAGTTCGTCGATAACCTTTACCGTATCGGTTATCCGAGGGTCATTAGCTTCGCGTAGACCGAACCTGACTAAAGCTAAGGCGTCAGGACTGATTAGATGTACCGACCGCATTAGTGTCTCGTCGGCAGGAACATTTTTAATATGCACATAATTTTGGAAACGACTGATCTGATCCTGATTAACCGATGCCACCCGTTCATAATATCCGGTTACGCCGAAACGGCTGCACCAGTCGGTGCCTGTTGCATATAACCAGCTGTCGATACTGTCATGCCAGATATCGGCGGTATCGCGCATCAGACTGGCGGCGGTAGATTCTCCTACGTAGTCCGCGATATCTGCGGCGGCGAGCAATGCCGCGATTTCAGCCGAGACTGTAAATGGAGTGTAGCCTGGGTCTTCTTCCCAGCGGTCTTGTTGAGTTACCGGCCCGTTCCTTAATAAGTATCCGGCAGCTGATCGCACCATGGGCCAAATCTCGTAGATCTCGTCATTATTGAGTATATCCTCACTATGGCATAGGTTAACAAGCAGTATTGGCAACGCCGTTTCATCCATCTGGATACCGTTCCAATAAGGGGTTCCGTCAATCCACATGTTTTGCGGCCAGTGCCCGTCTCGTTGCTGAGTATTCTTCAGCTGCCTAATGATACTTTTGACCGACTGATGATCTCCAGCCGCCAGCAAACCGCCCGCAGACTCGACTAAGTCCCGAGTCCAGATGGCATGATACCCTATCTTATCTTCATCTCCTTTGGCATAACCCCAAGGCGTGGCTAATCCGGCTATCAGTCCTCCGCTCGGGTTTTTCGACTCATGAGTCTTAATCGTAGTCAGGCTGACACGCATCAACTCCGGGGTGCTGTCCGGTGGAAGTTTAGTTATCGAGTCCGCCAACCAGGACTGCCAGCCTTGCTGATATTGGTTGACAATTTCGTCAAATGGCCTATTTAGACTCTCCAGGGCATTATCTATGGCTTCATCTAGTGTATGTGCGAATCCCAGTGCCAGCACGAATTCGCCGCTGCTATAATCTATCTCCGCTGTTAATGCGGTATTACCCCCTCTAGCCTGCTCATATTGCCAGGTTAATTGTTTATGGGAACTTAAGTCTTGCCAGCCGTCACTGATGCCTACGAATCCGGCCGACAGCTTGGACAATCTCGCAGATGAAGACAACGCCAGAAAACAACCGTCGCGCTCCGCCAACAGTAACGGTATCCCGTTCCGTTCACCTACCCAGGCGTTGTTGTTTCCGCCCATATCTCCAAGGTGCGGTGCCAGTAGTACGTAGAGATGGTAGTCTTTTGTTTCCTTGGGCTGAGGGGTAAAAACTATACTTTGTAATACCACCGGTCGTTGTGGGTCGCTAATGATCCGTTTCTTAATCACATAGCGGCCATCCTTGGAGGTGTTTGTCAGTTCAAACGCCGGTATGCCTGGGCTTAAACGGTCCAGTTTCGATACGGTTTTGGCTTCTTCGGAAAAGTAGTCTTGTTCGTCGGTAACAATCAGTCCGAGATCGCGGATAGACGGAGTGTCCACTTGAGGATAAAACACTTCGTTTAAGATTCCGTGGCTGATAGTAAACCATACGTTACTTGCTTCACTAAGAGCGGTACCGACTCCGTCTTTAGCTCCTACCGACCAACGGGCTTCCATACCTGGTGCGCCCGGCGCGGATCTTGGATCGTTTTGCAACTTGGTTTACCCCCTTACCCTCTGAATCAAGTCAACCGCCGTGGGCAAAATCCGGATAATCGGTCATGCCTCCGTCGACGAAAATCGTCCTCCCGGTGACATAAGAAGCCACATCGCTAACTAAAACTACGGCCATTTTTGCGACCTCCGATGGTTCTCCTATGCGTTTAAGCGGTATCTTATCCAACAGATCGTCTAAACCGGCTTGGTTATTCCAGACATCCTGGTTGATGGTAGTTTTAATAGCTCCCGGAGCTAGAGCTAAAACCCGGATTCCATAAGGTGCTGCTTCTTGGGCTAAGGTTTTAGTCAACATACTCAGCCCGGCTTTTGAAGTCGTATAGGCGCTGTGTCCGGTCCAAGCTATGAGCTCGTGCACCGAAGAAGTACTTAAAATGACGCCGTTTTTTTGAGGTACCATGCGTTTTAGTGCCTGACGGGCGCAATAAAAACTGCCGATTAGGTTGATATTAATCACTTTTTGCCATTCGTCCAGTTCGGATTCCCAGGTATCGGACTTAACTCCGTCAATCCCGGCGTTATTAATTAAAATATCGATCCCGCCCCATTCGTCATCTAACCGGCTAAACATTTGCTCAACCTGGACATGGTCAGATATGTCGGCCATAACCGCGATGGCCTCCTTACCCTGGTTTTTAAGATCGGCAACCATTTGTTCGGCAGTTTCCGGGTGGCTGATGTAATTAACTGCAACTTTGGCACCGACCGAGGCGAGTTCCTTAGCAATGGCTGCGCCAATTCCGGAATTGGCACCGGTTATAAGGGCTCGTTTACCGTCTAGACGTATTTCCATTATTTATTTAGCATAACCCGCTTTCGAGTATAAGTACAAGCACTTTAAGATATACTGTACTTATATGCATTGGCAAGAAACCGTCCTCGCGATTGGTCAGATTATATTTATTATTGCCTTACTCCCATCGGTTTTCAGCCGAGATAAACCGGAGATATGGACTTCTGTCATTACCGGGTCGGTCGCGCTGAGCATTGCTATAACCTACCTGACGATGAAACTGCCGTTTGCGGCCGTATCCGCGTTTTTCAACTTTGTTTTTTGGAGTATCCTCGCCGTCCAAAAGCGTAGACAGGATAGACAGAAAAAAGCTTTAGTGCGTAGAAATAAAGCTTGAAGCCGGTTGGTCTACATGGATACTCAGGAATTTTCTATTTGTACTACTCTCGACTATATAAAGTTTTTTCGCTTGGGTTAGAGCAGTTTGCTATGATTGAACCTCAAAGGCATATAGCAAATGGCTTAGCAACGGTAAGAAAGTAAGGCGTAATTTTGAACCCGCAGCAAAAAGACCAATGGTTATCCAAAGACGCGTTGTTGCTGTCGTTATCCGCATTCTTTGCTGATCTTGGTTATCAGGGGGTAACGGCTTTATATCCGTTATACGTAGTTCTCGAACTGCACAAGTCCCCTTTACTTTACGGACTGATATCCGGTTTGGGCTTTGGTGTGGGTTCATTGTTTGCCTATTTAGGCGGCCGCTTGGGGGATAAACTGCCTAAAAAGCCGATTATATTAATTGGTAACTTGGGTATTTTATGTCTAGCCTTTAGCGGGATACCAAGCTCGTTATTACCAAGCGGTTTACTGTTTATGGGCGGCTGGTGGTTTCGGTATTTTCGCACTCCCCCCAGACGGGCAATGATCATCACCACAACCGATCCCGAACATCGTACCAAAGTCTTCGGATTCCTGCATGCGCTGGATATTGGCGGCGGAATGTTGTCCATAGTTGCGGCCGTTATCCTATTAGCGCTGCATGTTAGCGCCGGACACATTATCATATTTGCGGCCATACCTTTGATTATTTCCAGTTTGGTATTGTTGCCCGTCGGAAAAAGTAGACACTATCCGCTGGAGACGCGATCCAATAAACTGCCAGCCGATGATTCCAAGGAGGATTCAGAGCGTATTAGACGCCGCCGGCAGAAGTTTATGGCAATTTTAATTGCTGCCGGTCTATATGGATTCAGCTTTTATAATCTCGGGTTTCCGGTACTAAGCGCCGCTAAGTCGAGCAAGTTAGCGGTCGTCGGACTAGTTACTTACGGTATTTATCTCGGTGTGTCTGCCCTATCGGGATGGTTTTTGGGTCGTTTAAATCTGAAGGGTCTTAGGCCGTTATGGCGTTGGGGTTTCTTACCTTCCGCGTTTGCCTCAATATTAATTGCGTTGAATGCTGCTTTGCATGGCGGAATTTGGCCGCTCTATTTAGCTGTGATAATTCTTGGACTGGGCATGGGGGCAGTTGAAACATACGAGCCATCCCTTGCCGGTTCGCTAAGAACCAGCGGTGATATTTCTTCGGGTATGGGATGGCTTAGTGTTGCCAGGAGTTTCGGCCAGTTTGGGGCCAACTTTATCATGGGTGCCTTATTCTTAGTTAGTGAAACTTATGCCTATTTGTTTGCGGCAGTTATGGCTTTGGCGGCGGCAATTATTTTGGCGGTGAGCGAGCTTAAGTTTAAAACTTAAGATTTTGCCGCAACTCCTCTAGTTAAATTAGAGTAGAGCTACTAGTGCAGATTAGGGCTGTAATCCGCCAATAGTTTATCTATAGTTTCAGTCCTTACAAGGTCAGGTAAAGATAACTGTGCGTCCCATTTAACTCTGCGGATGTCATAAGGTTGGCTAGTTTTCAGATAATCGCGCAATCTTATTATTTCATCGATCATGATTAGCAAAGCGGCTCCATAAACAATCGGCAAAATTACCAAGGGCTTTTTGGCCTTCATTAACCACGAACCGATATAGGGTATGTGCCATACTACCTTACCTTTAATATTGGCCTTACCGAAAGGAACATCGGCAAACGAATTGGCATCTCCTTTAGTAATAAACACCTGCGAGCCTTTCCGGTTTGATTTGATAGCTATTAATCGGTGTGTAACAGTCTCGGTAGGTATTAACGGGTTGGAATAGGTAATGACGTCCCCGATCTTTAACGAGGATACGGGGACGCTATGTACTAACACCAACGAACCCGGCGGGATAGACGGACGCATGCTTTTAGTCGGGATCACCAGTGCTTTCCAACCGGTTGCCGACCAACTGAACATGACCAGTATGGCCAAACCTATCACCGCCATGGCACTAAATATCGCGTTGACTGTCTTTTTGAACAGTTTCATCGGACTTAGTTTGGTTTAAAACGGTTACTATGACGCTATGCCGACAAAATTCAGGTCTACGCGTGAAGCGGTAACGGATTGTACTGTACCTTGTATAGCATTAGAGGCCATATTAACATCAGCCGTGCAGGTTGCTGTATCGCCCGGTTTTATCAGGTTTTGTTGATTTTTACCTTGACCTACCAGTAGCGTACCGTTGTCATCAAACAATTCTGCTAAACTACTAGCTTGCCCGCTTGGCAGCCCAAACGTGTTGGAACCTGACACGCAACTTAAGTTCAGGTAGGTGTAATAATCATGGACGCTGCTATTACCCTCACCGCTAGGGTTAGTTGTGAAAGTAGGCTTGATTGGTATGGACATACTTAGCTCTACAGGAGTTGGCCCGACATTTTTAATATAGAAAGTATGGCTGTCGGATGGCTGGCCGCCGGGAACCATACCGTTAAAAGTAAAGCCTGTTGCGCTTGCTCCCCATGTATGGCCGCCGTCCGAAGATATTTTCAAGTTGGCGGATGTAGTAATAGTGTTCGATGTCAGCGTCACCGGAGACGATTGAAGCTGGGCGAAAGTAACTCCACCTACAATTGCCGCTACGGCTCCCATTGTTCCGATAGATCTAACCATCGGACTAATTTTACGTAATTTAAACATACTCTTTGCACCTCCTCTTGTTTTTATTACTCATGCTTAATTGTAGGGATGTATGTAAAAATTACAAGAAAATCACTATTTTATCGGTGTAGAAGCTGAATCTATCTCTAATAAGTACTGTAAAGATTACAATATTTAAGGGTATTTTTAGAAAAGCGCCTGAAATAGTTTTCGTACGTTGAAGAGGTTACCCAGTTGATTTTAAAACCCCATGTTCTTTTAAATAAACTATGGTTTTATTTTCAAACTTAAGTCTTAACAGCTCAGAGTAGCCAAAGCTCTGTAACCGTTTGTTCAGTCTTTCCATTGCCAGTTGCGTACCTCCGGCATATCGATGCCGTATTCTTTAATATAGTCGGCATGCTCGATCAGTTTTTCTTCCATTTTTTGGTGTAACGCTTCTGCCTGAGTACCGGCTATGCCTGTCCGCTCGATTACGTCCATTACCAGATGAAACCGATCGAGATCATTACGGACGGTCATATCGAAGGCGGTAGTGATTGTACCTTCCTCTTTATATCCCCGAACGTGCAGGTTACGGTTAGTGCGACGGTAAGTTAAGCGGTGAATAAGCCAGGGGTATCCGTGAAAAGCGAATATTATTTCCTTGTCTTTAGTAAATAATTCGTCGTAGTCCGGATCGCTGAGTCCGTGCGGATGTTCGGTATTTGGTTCCAGCCGCATCAGATCGACGACATTAATAACCCTTATCTTTATATCCGGCAGGTTTTCACGAAGAATCGACACTGCCGCAAGTGTTTCCAGTGTGGGTACATCCCCGGCACAGGCCATGACTACATCTGGCTCATTTCCGTTATCGTTGCTTGCCCACTGCCAGATACCTACGCCGGCCGAACAGTGATCAATGGCCTCATCCATAGTCAGCCACTGCGGGCTCTCGTGTTTCCCGGTAATTGTCAGGTTGATATAGTTACGGCTGCGCAGACAATGATCGACGGTCGACAATAAACAGTTAGCATCCGGGGGTAAATAGATGCGTACTACGGCCGATTTTTTATTGACTAAGTGGTCGATAAATCCAGGGTCCTGATGGGTAAAGCCGTTATGATCTTGCCGCCAGACATGTGAAGTTAAGAGGTAGTTAAGGGAGGCGATATCTTTTCGCCAAGGTAATTCGGAGGACATTTTGATCCATTTAGCATGCTGATTCACCATTGAATCGACTATCCGGATAAAAGCTTCATAGCTATGGAATATTCCGTGCCGTCCGGTTAGCAGATAACCTTCCAACCACCCCTCAGCCTGGTGTTCGCTCAGTACCGAATCGAACACTGCCCCATGGGGGGATAAATATTGGTCGCCGTCTTTTTTGCGGGCGTCCCATTGCCGATTAGTAGCTTCAAAAATAGCTTCTAGGCGATTGGATATGGCTTCATCTGGGCCGAAGATTCTGAAATTATGGTGTTCCAAGTTCAGTTGGATAACGTCTCTAAGATAAGGGCCGAGAGCGTGCATGTTACCGGCATTACAAACGCTACGGTGCGGTATGGGTACTGCGTATTCTCTAAAATCCGGCAGGTGCAATTCGCGTAAGACCCCTCCGCCGTTGGCGTGGACGTTTGCTCCCATTCGGCGTGTCCCTTCAGGTGCTAATTCGGCCAACTCGGTTAGTAGCTTACCGGATTCGTCGAACAGTTCTTCCGGTTTGTAGCTGCGCATCCAGTTTTCAAGTATTTGTACATTTTGCGGGTGTTCACTATCGACGGGGATTGGCACTTGATGAGCCCTGAAATTGCCTTCAATCTTTTCACCGTCGTATTCTTTCGGTCCGGTCCAGCCTTTAGGTGAGCTTAAGATAATCATCGGCCAGCGCGGACGGGTTTGATCGTTTTGCTCTACTGCCCTGGCTTTAATGCGTTTAATTTCCGTAATGACATTGTCCAGCTGTTCTGCCATCAGGTGGTGCATCTTTTCCGGATCGCTGCCTTCAACAAAGTACGGTGTCCATCCATAGCCGCGAAATAGCTGTTCAAGCTCCTCAGATTCAATTCGCGCCAGAACGGTTGGATTGCTGATCTTATAACCGTTTAAATGCAAGATTGGCAGCACTACACCGTCGGTCTTGGGGTTTAAGAATTTATTGGAGTGCCAGGCTGTCGCCAACGGCCCGGTTTCAGCCTCTCCGTCCCCGACCACACAAGCTGTAATCAGGTCCGGATTGTCAAACACGGCGCCAAAGGCATGGCTCAGACTGTAACCGAGTTCGCCTCCCTCGTGCATAGAACCGGGTACTTGCGGCGATACGTGGCTGGATAGCCCGCCCGGGAATGAGAACATCTTAAACAGTTTGCGCATACCTTCTTCATCTTGGGTTACTTCTTGGTAATATTCACTGAACGTGCCTTCCAGGTAGGTGTTGCCGACCAAAGCTGGGCCTCCGTGGCCGGGACCGGATATGTAAACCATGTTTAAATCGTATTTTTTGATTATCCGGTTCAAATGGACATAGATGAAATTCTGACCGGGTGTCGTACCCCAGTGTCCGAGAATGAGCTGTTTGACGTCTTTTAGCTCTAAGGGACGTTTTAACAGCGGATTGTCACAAAGATAAATTTGCCCTACAGACAAGTAATTAGCTGCCCTCCAATAGGCATCCATTTTACGTAATTCTTCCTGAGATAAGTACATGCTAATAACCTCCCTCCTTAGTTATGGTTTGCAGTGTTTGGTCGGCGATAACCACAGCTTCGTCAGTCGGTATGACGTGTACTCCTGTGCGGCTATCCCCTCCGGATATTAAAAATTCTTGGTTCATATTCCGGCTTTTATCCAAAGTTATTCCCAGATACTCTAAGCCTTGACAGATTTTTTCCCGGATCACCGGAGAGTTCTGCCCAATACCCCCGCTAAAAATCAGCGAGTCCACTCCTCCGAGTACGGCGCTGAAACTGCCGATTGTTTTACGTACCTGATAGCAAAACAGATCGACCGCTTCCGCTGCCTTAGGATTATTAACCGACTCTTTAATTAACAGCTCCATATCCCCCGAATATCCTGAGATACCTGTCAAACCCGACTCGAAGTAAATTATGTGGTTGAATTCTTCGGCTGTCATGCCCAGTTTCTGATGCAAAAAAGCGAATATCCCCGGATCTAAGTCCCCTGAACGGGTACTCATTAAAACACCGGACGCGGGCGTAAACGACATCGAAGTATCTAGCGGCTTGCCTCCTTTTAAGGCAGTTAGGCTGGCGCCGCTGCCGAGATGAGCCATAATCACCCTTCCGTTCTTGGCTAATTCACCGGCCATCTCCTGAAATTTTGTTAATAAGTACTCATAGGACAAACCGTGGAAGCCGTAACGGCGCAATCCAAGCTCGGAAAATTTTCTTGGCAGCGGTAAAAGCTTGGCTATAGCCGGCATATCTTGACTAAAAGCGGTATCGAAACAGGCCACCTGAGGAGTGTCGCCGAACAGTTGACTAAACATTCTGATTAGTTCGATTTCTGCCGGCATATGCTCAGGATCGAATATTATCGCTTCAGACAGTATCTCGATTACTTGCTCGGTTATTAAAATAGGGTGATTGAAGTTTGGACCTCCGTGAACCAGCCTATGGCCGATTGCAGAGGGTCTTGTAAATTTTTCATTAAGCTGATCTAAAATGGCCTGTGTGGCTTCGGCTTGATTATGCGCCTGTACCGCGTATGTTTGCACTTCCAGGTTAGGCAGGCTGATTTTAAGTGTGCAATTAGGCTGCCCGATATCCGTTACTTCCGCTCTAAAAACCTGCTGTTTTAAATCACCCGAGAAGGAAATCAATTTAACACTTGACGATCCGGCGTTGACGGTTAATATATTGTTATCCTTGCCCACGCATTACATGATAGCAGAAAGATTTTAAGACGGCAGTGATCGCCTGATAGAATAGTTTTAGCAGTTAAACTTTAACGACCTTTAACTCCGCCGATTAAGCCTATTCAAGTTCAGTTGTTTATTTAGGAAGATCTAATCGCCGTTTAAACTAGGCTCTGGGTCGTTTGCAGTCTGGCCATTTCTTCCTGATACCATTCGGGAAGTTCGGCTACCCCGTAATATGGATGGTTACTGCCGGAAACATACTCGGAAAGCGGATCGCCCTTACCGTAGTGCCATATCTCTTGGGGATTAACATACAGCCCGGCAATTTCCGTCATTGCGTAATACAAAATGCGTCTACCTAGTACGACTATACTGCCCTCGGGCTGCACTTTTGCTTGATCCTCGGAGTTTACAATATCGCTTTGGCCATCGATCAAATGATAACCTTCGTGAAAATCCGGATATGCCGTACCTTTAACCGAACCGCCGGTGTGACCGCGATCAAGTGGCTCACCAGTTTTAAGGTTAATGAGTGATACATCCACTGCTCCACCGGTTAGATGAGGGGTAGGTGTAAGTTTTGCGTTAGGTTTCGCGCAGTAATTCGGTACCTGTTCGGCAACTTCCTTGTCCGTCATCTCGGGATTGAGTCTTTTAATCACCATTGGCCATGCAATTTCAAATGCGAACTTTTGAACCTGGTAGGGCCTGAGCGCATCGTCTATCCGGATATGTACCGGTCCGCCTAAAGCTTCGCGAACGTCCGGGTCGCTTCTTAAGAATATGTCTGCTAGAGTCAAACGCTTAGCTATGTTTAAACGGACCAGAGGCGCATCCGGAACTCCGGGCAGTATTTCACCGGTCATGTTATTCGGCTTCGAGTAGTAACTGCTGGCGTCATAAAATCCGAATTCCGGTTCTCGAGGATCAACTAACGGATCATTATACAAGGGATGATCGGTATCTATCTGGTAGCGGGTATCGTATCCCACCTTACCGGCTCTTAGCTCTGTAAAATTAGGTATCCGTTTCATGAATAAATACTATCAAATAAAAGATGTTTTTCAAGTTGTCCAATTGATTTAAAGCTGCTGGGTACTAGGTCTTTAGGAGTGCGAATTACCATAAGCCCCAATTTGCCTTAAGTCGTATACGGCATCGTCAACGCATCTTTTAGCGATTGCTCTCAAAGCTTCTCCTGCTATCACTATGCCTAACTTCTGCCCCAGTTCCCCCTCGATGACCTCGGACGGACAGATAACAATTCCTTTACCATTAGAAGTCGGATGTAGATTTACACACAGCGCGTTTGCTTCGCTGACTATTTGCCGGTTCAGGATCGCGTGGACGACATTCCACCTTACGCCGTTTTCGAAATTGCGTCTAATTTCAGGGATTGCCTGTTCAAGAGGTTCGTTAACACTACTACATAACGGGTTTTCGCATCCATAACCGAATTTTGGACAGTTAATACTCATCACCAAAAGATAATGTACTAAAAGTCGGTTAAAGTCAAATAGATTAATGCTGACTTCATTATTCAGATATATTACTCTCTAACCACCTGATTATCGTTCGTTGAATTAGGTAGTACGGGCTTGGTTTGTTGCAGTTTAGATAATGATTGTTCTAATTGCTGGATTAATTGAGGCACGCTGTTCTTATAATGCGACATAGCTAGCGATAGCCGGAAGACGAATGCCGGCATGACGTTGATTCCGTAATGGATAGTGATCGGCTTTTGCCGGTTGGACAACGAAAAACTGGTTTCTCCTTTTTGTTGGTCGTGGTTATAAGCTATTAATTTTGAATAGTCAATTTCTCGGGTTTGATTTTCACCTTGGTAAACCACCCGAGTGTCGGTTATAAAAGTTGTTCCGCTGTCGATTGCTTTTTCAACTGGTTCTCCGCTCTCAAAATGGCCTTTAGAAGCTCCTATCCGGTACCGGATAGCGCTGCCGTCAATATGCGCTACGGGAATTGAAAAACCCGACGACTTTCCTGTCCAGTGCCCAGGTCCGGCACGTTCTTCGATCAGACTGCAGTTTGTAACATAAAAATAAAGCGCCTCACCGGAATGCAGAATTATCTGGTCGGATTGTTCACCGTTAAAAGTTTGCGCTAATTTTATACAGGCGCTAAGGTTATCTATCTGGTTTTGCCACTTTGTAAGTTCACTCTGGTATGCTTCTTCAGCCTTCTTTTGTCTACGTTCTTCTAACCAGCCCATTGTGTTAACTCCGGAGTTTACGGTATCTATTCTACCATCAACGGCTTTTAATATTCAGTTCATGGGTATTATCTAGTTCGGTTATTAATGCTTCTATGAACTGTACATTAAACTCATTTATATGCTCATCGAATTTAACCTGTAAATCTCTTTGGGCGTTGGCATGGTGTTGATTACGTATCCTCTTTAGGTTGTTTATTTTTCGTAGCCATTTGTCATTTATTAAAGCTGCGCTGTAAGCTTTTTCCACTATTTGCGGAAATCTGAGAAATTCATTTTCCCGGGCAAAGCCGCTGTCTACGAGTAAGCAGTACAACAGTGACTCGTATATGGTGAAACAGGTTTTTAGTCTTTCATATTGAAGCTTAGTTTTAAATCCCCCGTACCAAAAATCATTGGCGAGTACTGCTTCTAAAAAGTATAAATACTGGATGTCATAGCAGGTATTGCGTAATTGAGTGGAGTACGAACAAAAAGAGAGTTGTTTAAGTAAGTCTTCCACTTTTGGTAAGTGACCGAACTGTATTGTCCTGTCCTTGTCAGCGTTAGGCATAGATTTTAGGCATTGCTCCCAGGTTTTTTTAGAGCGAAATTCACCGAATATGTCATAAGTGATAAATTATTCACCATAGACACTGAATAATGTAATCTTGAATCCAAATCCTTGGCAATTATTAGACCGGTCACAGTTTCATTATTCAGACACTTATTTTCTTTTACCCAACCCATGTAGCGCAGTGTTTGGCCAACTACCTTATCGCTGGGAAGTCCTTTCTTAAGTTCAATTACCAGCCATTCACCCATCGATTTATTCCTGGCCAATATATCTATTGGCCCTACTTCAGTCGGAAATTGCTGCGAAATAATATCCCCGTCTTCTTCAATCAGATCGTAACGTTTTCCTAAGTCGGTCAACTGCCAGTTGTCGATAATAAAATCCTCAAGATGTTTTTCTAGGCCGAAATCAGCAGTATCTCGATCGACTTTCGAAGCATTTACTTCGCTTAAATCTTCTTCGTTTTGACTGCTAAGCGGAGACCCGCTGGACCCGGCAATTTCCCCCATCATCGTATCAGTTTGCCAAAACGAAAGGCCGTATCGATCTTTAATGTTACCTAATATTGTGTTAATTTTGCTATATTTTTCGGCAAAACCGGAACCACGTGTAAACTTGGGCAACAAATTAAGGATCTCTAGGGCGTGCTGGCTTGGCGAGTTCCAGACTCCGTATTTGTCCGGATAAGTCACTAATAGAATAGGTGTTGCTATGGCTTTACCCATTCCTTTGATGTAATTGCTCTTTTTAGGTGGAAAGAGTGTGTTGAGCCGTTTATCTAACGGTCGGGTCTCATCAAGCAGTATTAGAAGCGCCGCTCTGAGCTTATCCATATTTTGGGTTAACAGGTTACCGCTTCTAAAAATACCGCTCCAGTGCCGGTTGTTGCGCATTAGTAAAAACGATTTAAACTCTTCAGCCGTAAGATCCGGCAAATGGCTCGGGTTAAATATTTTAGAATATTGTGCTATGACAGTAGTCTCGTCATCACTTAATTTTGAATTTTGTTTAATCCTGTCAGCAATTGCTTCTAGACTAACTTCATCTACTGCCATAACTACCCCTTTTAATATTAAATATTGACTTCTTTTATTGCCAGATGGTGGGTAAAAAATAACAATTCATTAAGTTTTTAGACGCTATATTGCTTTTTGAAAACCTCTAGGGCTTTGATAACCATAGCTTAATCCAAAAGTCGTTACCTGATAGGTAAGGGTTTATAAAGTTGAGCATAATCGGGGTATCGAGTTTAGGTGTATTTTGCCTACGGTTGCAATATCCGAAATCGCCGCTCTTACCTATCGCTTTATCTCGACTGCTACTCACTGCTTGTCCTTATGGTAAGGGCAGGGTTGTGAACCGGGAATTATTAACTACTAGTTCAAGCTTTTTTACTTTAGCTTAGCTTTGTTATTTGTCAAGCACCTGCTCACTGGATTTAACCTCACTTTATACTGTAACTAGTTTCGGCTCAGCCTACCGGTCTTGAACCTAAGTACTTATCTAACCACTCTTCAACTCCCCGGGTGGTTTTATCTACCTTTGTCATTGTTAGCACATATTGCTCATAACTATGTAATTTAGCAACAACCTTATTGATTTTTTCAAATAGTTCCTCGCCGCTTTCCATCATTAACAATACTTCGTCGTCATTACTAATTTTATCTTCCCACCAATATGAGGATCTGACATTAATCTGACGAACACATACTACTAGTTTTTTATTGAGCAATTCTTGCCCAATCTTATCCGCTTCTTTAGTATCTGCACAAGTCAGATATAGAATTACCATTGTCTTATTTTAGCAAAAACGTTATAGCCAGAATACGTAGTGGATAGT
This sequence comes from bacterium, assembly GCA_021799575.1. Lineage (GTDB taxonomy): Bacteria > Patescibacteriota > Saccharimonadia > Saccharimonadales > UBA4665 > JAJZWH01. The sequence goes on from JAJZAD010000005.1 coordinate 74,892, forward strand.
TACTCAACTTCATACTGTAGTTAGTCTGGTTCCCACTGCCCTCCATGCTTCGAACGAAGTATTATCAAGTGATTGTAAATATTTTTAAGCAGATCGAAGTAACTAAGGAATACCTAGGGGGTGACATTCCGGGTACAGTTATCCAAGTTATGGTCTAAGAGAGTAAACTGTAGGTGTTACTACGTTGGAGCATGTTATGCGTGATATACCCGAGCCTACTGAACAATTCAGTGCTGAACTAACAACAAAACTTAAAAAGCTCTGTGATGAAGCTGATACTACGGTAATTCAGGAGATAAAAGAATATCAGAGCGTTCATCAGAACTATTTAAACAAAAAGAATGTCAAGCTACCACTCTCCCGGACACTTTATGTTTAGTTAATTGTAGCTGTTTGGCGTAATTAGTTGGTGTGGTTTTTAAGGCTAGGTGGATTCTTTTAGTGTTGTAGTAGTGGATTTGTAGAGCAATGGCTTCATGAACCTCGGCTAGGTCTTTAAAGCTGGTTATTGGTCCCA
>JAJZAD010000013.1 GCA_021799575.1 bacterium
CATAGATAATTGGTTACACAAATACCATACTTACCGGCCACATCAGGCACTTAATTACTTGACGCCGGATGAATACAAGGCCAAACTACAAGACAACGAAGTGGCGCTCATGTAGTGAACCTCCACAAAGCATTGACTTTACATAATTTTTACAGTATAATAAAGCATCATTTGAAAAATTCTCAAACGAAGTTCATCGGAAAGTCAGTTTAAAGTTTTAAGGCTGGGCTCTGCCAGCAGAGTTAAAGTCGGCAATTTTACTCTCTACTACTTCTTGAACGGCATCGATTACATGGGCGTTAATAAGTTTTGCTACCGAATACTCCTCTGGATTTTCTTTTAAAGCGTTTTCAAGAGAAGTCCGATAAGCTATACGCATATCCGAGTTGATATTAATCTTGCTAACACCAATTTCTACTGCATCTTTAAAATAATGTCCGGGAGTACCGCTGCCCCCGTGCAGACTAATATTGCAATCAATAGCTTCTCTGATCCGTCTTAATAAATTCAGGTCCAATACTTTAGGTACAGGATACTTGCCGTGCAGATTACCTATTGCTGCAGCAAAAGTATCTATGCCGGTTGCCTCAACAAACGCTTTTGCGCCTTCTGGAGTCGAAAAAGTTTTCTTAATCTCGTCATAATCTATTGTTTCAGTGTGAAGGTTGGAGCTGCCTCCAAAATAATGGGGTTCGCTTTCTACTAAAGCACCGGTAAATTTAGCATACTCGACCACTTCCTTAGTAGATTTAATAATTTGTTCATCGCTTGCATTATGATCTGCTTGGGAAATGTCGATATGGATAAATTCAAAGCCTGCCATAATACCTGCCTTAGCAGCTTCAACGCTAGGACTGTGATCCAAATTAATATACATTTCAATTCCGTATTCGGCTTTAACGTTATCTACAAGGTCGCGGATATTGTTTAAGCCTATATCTTGAACCTCTCCATGGCTAACCTCAACTAAAACCGGTGAGTTTTTTTTGTGAGCAGCTTTAGCAACGGCTATAAGGGTAGGTTCATCATCCAAGTTAAAGGCACCGAATGCCCAGTGTTCATTTCTGGCTGTAGCCATCCGTTCTCTAGCCTTAAGACAATTATTTCGTATTTCACTAATGGTTAATGGCATATTAATTCGACCCCTTCTTAGCTAAAACTTCATGTGCACTTAAACGAATATGTTCGGCATCTAAACCGAAATGAGCCAGCAGTTGATCCGGAGCACCGGATTCGCCGAATCGGTCTCTCATACCTATTCTACGCATCACGGCAAAAGTGTTCTCGCTTATCAGTTCTGCCACCGCTCCTCCCAAACCGCCTATAATCTGACCCTCTTCTGCCGTTACTACGGCTTTAGTCTTGTTAATACTCTTAAGTAACGTTACTTCATCGAGCGGTTTAATAGTTGCAACATGGATAACTTCAGCTTCAATACCGTCCTTATACAAATTGTCAGCTGCTACAAGCGCATGATAAGTCATAGTTCCGGTAGCGATTAAGGTTACATCCGCTCCGGATTCTAAAACCAAAGCTGAGCCTATATTAAACGGAGTGTCCGGTGTTGTTATTACCGGAGTAGCTTCTCGCGCTAAACGGAGGTAATTAGGCCTCGTATCACCTACCATAGCCAAAGTAGCTTTTTCCGCCTCGATACTGTCGCAAGGTGCAATAACTACCATATTAGGTAAAACTCTCATAAGCGCTAAATCCTCAAGCATCTGATGCGTAGCACCATCCGGTCCCACGCTGATACCTGCATGTGAACCGACTATCTTTACCGGCTGATTGTTCAAGCAAATGGTAGTACGGATTTGTTCCCAGTTACGGCCAGGGCTAAAAGCAGCATAACTGCTAACGAAAGGAATCTTTCCGGCTGCGGCTAAACCGGATCCTATGGTCACCAGGTTCTGCTCTGCTATACCGATTTCTATAAACCGATCAGGAAAAGCTTCAGCAAACGCTTGCATTCGAGTCGATTCGGTCAAATCGGCACAGGCGGCTACAACTCTGGCGTCTAGCTCTCCGGCACGTTTAAGACCTTTACCGAAACCGTCTCTGATTGGTACCTTTTCAATCGAATCCCGTCCGACATCTATAATATGGTAGGCGTTATTCATGCTCGCTTTTTATCTTTCCTCCCAGAGTTCTAAGTTGCTTAAGGGCTGTTAACGCCTGTTCATGATTCGGCGGCGATCCATGCCAGTGAAAATCATATTCCATGAATTCCACACCTTTGCCGGGAATCGTATGGGCTAAAATCGTTACCGGTTTTTCTACGATCGCTTTAGCCATCGCACAGGCATCAATTACTTCTTCTATGTTATTGCCATCGATTTCAATTACATGCCAACCAAACGCCTCCCACTTGGCTTTATAATCCTCAAGTGCTAAAACTGTTTCCGTCGGTCCATCAATTTGAATATTATTACGATCGATAATCGTAATTAGTTGACCGAGATGCTTACTGCCGGCGAACATAGCAGCTTCCCAAACATTACCTTCATCCGTTTCCCCGTCACCCATGATCACATATACCCACCTATGCAAAACATGGTCCATCTTATGCGCTAAAGCTATACCGCAAGCCTGGGACAATCCTGAGCCTAAAGGACCAGAGGTAGTTTCAAGACCTGGAAGACGCTGTCTCTCGGGATGTCCTTGGAGACGAGAGCCCAGTTGACGCAATGTCATCAGTTCTTCCCTATCTAAATACCCCGCTCTTGCCATTGCCGCATAGCGCACGGGAACACAGTGCCCGTTGGATAAAATCAGGATATCCCGATCGGGCCAGTCTGGATTTTTAGGATCATGGTTTAAGACGTCGAAGTATAAAGCGGTAAAAATATCGGCTAGACCCAGCGGTCCGGCCGAGTGGCCACTGCCTGCATGCTCCAACATCTTAATAATGTCTTCCCTGATATCGTTAGCAATCATTTGCAATTGGTCGATGGAATACTTATGGAGCATATCTTTTGTAAGAGTTAACCGCACTTTCAAGTTTAGCATAAGCCAGAGACGGTTGTTTAGCTAACTGAACAAAGCTGCCGACATTGGCTACGTTAACACCCGCTTCTATTAACGGACCGATGTTGAGGTCGTTAACGCCTCCGTCCCATCCGATTTCTATACCCGGATTTAATTTACGGATTGTCCTGACCTTATCTAATAACTTCATATCTGCTTTGGATCCGCCTTGATATCCTAGGTTACCCGAAAATACCAAAACGTGATCATAGTCAGTTAGGTACGATTCGATTCTGCTAATCTCAGTATGCTGTAAAAGCGCTAACCCGGCTTTAATACCGCTTTTTCTTAATGAACGGGCTGCGGCTACAAAATCTATATCTGCTTCCGCATGAATAATTACCAGATGCGGCTTCATTAATTCGGCAAGCTTTAGCTCGGCGTGGGGATAAGTACTCATAACATGAATGTCCGCCAGGATATTCGGTTTCCAACGCATGCCCCCCAAACCGAACAATTTACGGTGGGCTAGAGTTCCATCGGATACGTCAAAATGTACTCGTCTAGCAAGCTTTGACGCCAAATTTAATTGTCGGATAAACTCCGCTTTATTTTCGACCGTAACTGTCGGACAAATCCACACTCTTTACTTACCCACTTCTATTCACTTCAATTTAATTCATCCAATTCTTTTAAACGACGCTTGAATCTCGAAGCTCCGGCAAACGGAGTATTAAGCCAAGTGGTAACTACGGCTTCAGCCCGGCCGGGAGTTGTTGAGCGGCCTGACAAGCATAGTACATTGCTGTTATCGTCATTGCGAGCCGCATGAGCTTCCCGAACATTCCAGCATAAAGCCGCCCTTATCCCTTTAAAACGGTTAGCTGCCATACACATACCCTGGCCGCTGCCGCAAATTAGAATACCCATCGGATCAACTTCAGTGCTAGCCTTCATGGCATTGACCACCCTGGCGGCAAATACCGGAAAATCATCATTAGGGTCTAGGTGATCATCACCCTCATCGACAACTTCAATACCGGACCTGATTAAAAAATCCTTAACAGACCTTTTAAGCTCTAGTCCTGCATGGTCCGATCCCAAAAATATCTTCATGGATATGCTTTTTACCAGATACTATTGCTGCTGTTCGTTATGAAGTATACGACCGGTATCTGCTACCAACTCAACCAAGCGGTTTGAATAACCCCATTCATTGTCATACCACACGACAACCTTAGCTAAATTGCCTGCAACCACATTGGTCAGTTCTAGATCTACTATTCCTGAATTAGAGTTGCCGATATAGTCGGAAGAAACAAGGGGCTCACTACTGACCGCTATGATGCCTTGGTAATAAGGATCCTGAGACGCTTTAGTTAAAACGTCGTTAATCTGTTCCTGAGAAACGTTTTGCCTTAAAAGCATGGTAACATCGCTTAGACTGACTACCGGCGTTGGCACTCTTACGCTTATACCGTCAAATTTTCCTTCAAGATTCGGCACTGTCTTAGTTACGGCGATAGCCGCACCGGTTGTAGTTGGCACTATATTGTGCGGTGCTGCACGGCCTTCTCTAAGATCCTTTGCGGGGCCGTCTGTTAAAGTCTGACTGGCGGTATCGCTGTGAACGGTAGTAAGCATCGCCTTTTCGATTCCGAATTCTCTGTCCAAAATGTCCATGACCGCAGCCACGCTGTTGGTAGTACAGGATGCGTTAGAAATAATCTGTCCGGCATCTTTAAGCTCTTCATCGTTGGCACCAATAACTATGGTTTTAACGTCATCGCTCTTAGATGGAGCTGAGATTACTACTCGCTTAGCCCCAGCCTTTAAGTGTGCGCTGGCATCCTCACCCTTAGTGAATCGTCCGGTAGATTCAATCACCACATCGACATTTAAGTCTCCCCAAGGCAATTGAGCAGGATCTTTTTCGGCGTATACCGGAATTTTTCGGTCGTCTACGATTATGTTTTTTTCATCATAACCCACCTCGTGATGGTAATTTCCATAATTGGTATCATGGGACAGTAGATACGCTAAAGTTTTGGTATCAGTCAGATCGTTTATCGCTACTACTTCAATATCTTCTCTTTCATTAGCCACTCTGAAAGCTAACCTGCCGATCCGACCAAAACCATTAATTGCCACTCTAGTTTTCATTTAATTCTCCTTTTATTTTAGACAATGCTAACAATGCTAACTTTGGTGTTTATTATCCTACTATAGCAGTTAAGCTTGGATTTAATAAAGTCCTATCTAAGTTACTATTTCTTCTGCTTCGCACTTTGGTATCGTTTAATCGACTCTTGTATGACCTGCTTGGCCTCAGTTTGATCACCCCAACCCAACACTTTAGTGCTGCCAGGCTTTTTAAGGTCCTTATAATGGGTAAAATGTTCGGCTAATTTTTGTTGCCAGCGATTACCTAAGTCGTCCAAACTATTGACCGAATCACCACTATCGCGGTCGTCAGCCGGTACGGCTATAATTTTATGATCACCTTCGCCATCGTCTTCGAACTTAAGTACGCCTACAATACGACACTCCAGCCAGATGCCGGTCGGTATCGGTTCACTGGTTACAACAAGCACATCCAGCTCATCACCATCTTCATCCTTAGTCGCGGGTATAAATCCATAATTGGCCGGTTTAGGATAAATACTCGGCTCAACTCTATCGAGCATAAAACAGGCGCGTTTACGATCATATTCGATTTTCAAATGACTGCCTGCGGGAATTTCAATCACCGCGTTCAACCGGCCGTCGTCTATGTCTCCCGGGGTTAACACTAAGTTATAATCTGGCATCGAAGATTTATCTCCTTACTTAATTACTGGTTGGTATTGTATAACACTTAATTTATCTTAAGAAATCACTTCAAACTGTCTGGTTTCCAGCCGATCATGATGCAACCTACCCTCTAAGTACTTCCGGATTTTCAGTGCGGCCGTTGCGCCTTCTCCTGAAGCACTAGCTATCTGCATCGTCGCTCCGCTACGAATATCCCCGGCTGCAAATACTCCTTGAATGCTGGTTTCTAAGTTTGAATCAGTCAAAACAAACCCGCGTTCATCTAACTTTACTGACGAGTTTTTTAAGAAATCGCTGTTAGGTTTTAAACCTATAAAAACAAATACCCCGTCAGTCATAAATTCGCGACTGTTACCTTCCTTGTCGGTTCCTATCACCTTATTGACCCCGTTATCGTTACCAATAATTTCTTTAGGTGTAATACCTAGGTGAATGCTCACTTTACCTTGATCGATAAACGGCTGCAAATCCTTAACCAGAACATTACTGGCTTTAATCTTAGACCTGACCAGAATGTCGATATGCGAAGCATAACGCGTCAAGAAAATAGTTTCTTGGATTGCCGAATTACCACCCCCTATCACTACTAAACGCTTATCCCTGTAAAATGCACCGTCACAGGTGGCGCAAAAATGCACTCCTCTGGCATAAAACTTATCTTCACCAGGAATACCGGTCCGGTTATAGTCACAACCGGTAGCAATTAGCACCGCTCTGGCATAAATATCACCGACAGTGGTTTCAAGTCGTTTGTAATCGCCTTCATCGTTCAGCCCGGTAACTTCTCCAAGTTCGATTACCGCCCCGAACCGTTCAGCCTGTTTACGCAGAGAGTCAGCTAATTCTAGTCCGGCGACGCCGGAACTGAAACCCGGATAATTATCTATAACGTCGGTGACCGCAGCCAACCCCCCAACTACGCCCTTTTCAAACAGCAGGGTATCGATATCTTCCCGTGTAGTATATATAGCAGCAGTTAGTGCCGCCGGCCCGGCACCGATTATGACAATATCGTGGCGATTACTTTCATTCATATTAAAACAAACTTATACCTTGCTAGCTTATCATAACTAACCATGAATCTGATCGTATACTTACTGACTTTATACTCCGACAGGTTAGTTGAGTGCCGGAGCCAGTTTGGCTAAGTTAAAACCGACTATTACCTCTTGACTGTCATCTGTCCTTGTGATTACCGTTACCGGGACCGTTAAAGCACCGCTAATCCGATGCGCCTCGGCCCGTTTTTCCGGTTCTTGATCCAAATTAATCTCGTTATATCCTACGCCTTTTGCCTTAAGATAGGTTTTTACATTACTGCAATATGCGCAAGTGTCAGTAGTAAAAATGGTGATATCTTTGACCATTGTTTTATATCTCCTGTAACGAAGCGTTAATTTATGTTTTTTTCTTAAGGCCTTGAACCATTTTTATTTTAGTATTTAAGGTCTTAGTACCCAATATTATAGAATAGTGTCTGATTCTTGGTCAATACACTATATATTGTGTTTTTTACGCTATCCTTGTACTGATTCGATAGTTACGATAAACACTAAATCAGAATTCGCAGGTATATTAGTCTGAGCGGTTTTACCGTAACCCATGGATGACGGTATAAGCAATTCTCTAGTCCCGCCGACTTTCATCCCAGGAATGCCTAATTGCCAGCCTAAAATCACGCCATTTAAAGAAAAGGTTTGTGATTGAGAACCGGAGTCTCCAAACACCGTACCGCTGCTGGCTAAGGCACCTACGTAGCAAGCCGAAACAGTTGCACCCGACTTGACGACCGCACCTTTACCTTTATTAATGTCGTTGATTGCTAAATGAGTTAAAGGCTGTTTTATGGGCGTAAAGCCTTGGAGTTTGCTGCCGGTAGCGACGTTAAAGCCGTTCGGACAATTAACAGTAGTTTTAAGACTAGTGCTAGCGGTAGAACTTGAGCTATTTTGATTACTAGAAAGAATGACCACTATAGTTAACGCTGAACTGGTAACTAAAAACAGCACAGCACCGAAACCAGCAAACAGTCTACTTTTTGAAACCATCTTTGGATACCATTATACCCGACAGTCGAGGTATTAAAAACAATCTAAGCATTTAAAAGTTTATTGATGATCTGGCTTATTTCTCGATCGGTTAGTGTACGCTCAAGGCTTTCAGCAGTCAATCTAAAAGTCCAGCGTACATTGTCCTTATCGGCGGCGGGCCGGTAAGCATCGATCGGCTCTAATCGGTAGTGAATATCTTCCGGGAGTAAGCGTGAAAGTTTGTCTACGGTGGACTTTTCCAGCTCACTATAACTCTTGCCCCCGGAGTCGACTGTCAGGTCTTGAATGACTTTCGGAAATCTACCGAGCTGAACATATTCTTTAGGTTGATCTTCAATCAGAACTTTAATAAGTGCCAGATCTATTTCAAATCCCGCACAATATCCGCTAAGTTTTAAATTTCTTCTGGTGGAGCTATTAAACTCTCCGATTACTCCTAAATACTCACCGCCATATGACACAACCGCACTTCTACCGTTTGCATATGGCTCTGTTATCGGAGTAGTCATACTATTTGCAACCTGTTGCATGGGCAAAGGAGTAAACTGTAAGTTTTCGGTAGATATGCCGAGAGCATGCAAAAGGTAAGTTAAATATGTCCTGGCCTGGTAATACGCCGGTTCGCCCTGGTTAGATTTACGGTTAACACTTGAAAAAACAAACCCCAGGCGTTCTATTTCCGTAGGTAAACCGTCATTATCCGTCAAGCCGATTTTATGTATTCTACCTAATTCGAATAAAGCGAAACTTCCATATCCCGCTTTGTGGTTTGGGTGTACTCTAAAGAGCAGACTAGGAATTAAACTGACCCGGTAGTATTTAAGTTCGGGGCTAAGTGAGTTTATCACCGAATAAGCGCTGGCGGGATCGATACCGCAGTCAGTTAATAATTTAGCGTTGGTAAAGCTATAGCTGAGCAGCTCATTAGCGCCGGCTGCGGACATAACATTTCTAATCAGGTCCTTGATTGTCAGCAAACCGTACTTTATTGGTGGCGTAATCGAACGGACTGGCAGTTGCGGCGTCAAGCGATCATAACCGTATAGTCTGCCTATCTCCTCTATGATATCTACCGGATCGTTTAAATCAGTCCGCCAAAAAGGAGCTGTAGCATAAACCTTGTCTTCTTGGGTCCTGATACCTATTTCAGCGGCGGTTAAAATCTCTGCCGCCTGTTCAGGCGTCAAATCAGGTAAACCTAGATAAGACCGAACCACTGACAGTTCTACTGGAATTTCTCGAGATCGGTTCGTTTGATCGTTACGCGAGTCTACTACTGACGAGACGATTTCGGCTTTCGGACAAATTTGTTTAAAAATATCCAGAGCGTAAGCCAGGACCGGAGCACACTGCAGTGGCGACTGGCCTTTATTAAAACGTGTTACGGCCTCGGAAAAAATGCCATGTTCCATTGAGCTGCGGCGTATGCTATACATATCGAAGTTGGCACATTCCAATACTATGGCTTTCGTCGAAGCACTAACTTCGCTTCCCTTACTGCCCATAATGCCGGCTAAACCGATAACTTCCTTTTCCGTCGCAATTACTATGTCGTTCACACGCAGTTCAATTTCGCTGCCATCAATTAATTTTAGTTTTTCAGTATTTTCCGCCTTGCGCACAATTAATTTGGTTTTAGCATCAACGGTTACCTTTTCAAGGTCATAGGCATGCAAAGGTTGGGCTGTGATCAGCATCACATAATTAGTAATATCGACAATGTTGTTGACCGGACGGATGCCGCAGCGAGACAAGTAGCTGGCTAGCCATAGAGGGCTGGGACCGACTTCAATCCCGCCTAAAGATACCGCCATAAACCTGGGGCAAACAGATTTAACCAAACGGTTATCTACGCTTAGGTTACCACCGGAGGAATTAGTGGGAATATTATCTGCCCTATACCATTCAGGACCGGAAAATTTGCGTCCATAAATCGCAGACAGTTCGCGGGCAATTCCTAGCTGACCGAAGAGATCCGGACGATGCGTAAACATTTTATTTTCAATATCCACCACCCAATCATCAAGGTGCAGATAATCAATTAATTTCACGCCCCAGTCAGTATCTTCCGGCAACTCTACTATGCCGCTGTGATCGCTACCAATGTTAAGTTCGTATGCGCTGGCCAGCATACCGTTACTGACGTTACCGACAAGCTTACGTATTCCTATCCTAAGCGGGTCTTTACCAGCCGACGAAGGAACGATACTGCCTGGAGGCAACCAGACCGCAACTTGGCCTGTTCTCACATTAGGTGCGCCGCAAACTACTTGGACCAACTTGTCTACGTCACGCTCAACATTCGGATAAACTCCTTTATCGTCAACCAGGCAAACACTTAGATGATCGCTAGCTAATATCGGCTTGGAACTGACAACTTTAACTATCAACGCATCCTGATAAAAGGGTCTCAAATCAACAACCGATTCAACAGCGCCTAACTGCGAACCAATCCGTTCGACAATTTCTTCACGGTTAGTCGGAAAATCCGAATTGCCGGCGGTTAATTGTTTAAGCAGCTCTAGCGATACCTTCATTTATGCACCTCCAGGACTAAATTCACGCAAGAAATCCAACCGACCGCTATGGAATAAGCGGATATCCTCGACTCCCCACTTCATCATAATTAACCTATCCACACCCATGCCCCAGGCGAACCCAGAGTACGTCATATTATCGATGCCAGCAAATTCAAGTACCTTAGGATGAATCTGTCCGCAGCCGAGCAGCTCTATCCAACCGGAATAAGAACAGACTTTACAACCGGCTTTTTCACAAAAAGGACAACTCAAACTAAACTCTAAAGAAGGCTCGGTAAAAGGAAAATAAAACGGTTGCGTCTTAACTTCAAGATTGGCCTTTCTAAAATACGCCTCTAGAAAAGTCTTAAGTGTAGCTATTAAGTTACCGATACTGACGTTCTTGGCGACATATATCCCTTCCACCTGATAAAAAGTATGCTCGTGACGCGCATCCACATCTTCGTTCCTGAACACCCTGCCGGGTATAATTGCCGCTATTGGTAGTCCAGCACTTAAATTATCCCTGCATTGATGTAAAATCCGATTCTGCATTGAGGAAGTATGTGCCGGAGCTATTAAAGGAAGACCGCTATGGTCGGTCTGCTCAAGCATGAAAGTGTCATAATCGTCCCTCGCCGGATGACCTTCGGGAAAATTAAGTGAGCCGAACATGTGAAAATCGTCATCGATCTCCCGTGACTCAAAAATACTAAAACCCATACTAAGGAATAGTTCACAAATCCGGTTAAGTTCGGTACTGATCGGGTGTATGCTTCCCAAGCTGCTCTCTAACAGCGATGAGCGTTGACCTAGAGGAACGTTAGCACCGAATGGGGCGGTAACATCCAAAGGAGACAGTTCTTCTTGAGGCTGAGCGTTAATTAATGCGGTAAGTTCGACTTTTAACTGATTTACCATTTGACCGAAACCGGCTCTATCTTCAAGATCAAGTTCGGGAATTCGTTCATAGAGAGCCCTCAGCTCTAAAGACCTTAACAATGAACGTTTATCTTCCGTCTGCGATAACTTAGCCAGTAACAGTTTTTTGGTGCGATCTATTTCTTCTCTTAACTCGTCTTTCATAAGTCAGTCTTAAGTATAGCATCTGTTAATGAGTGTGGCTTGACTAAATAATAAGCGCTATACTAACACGCAAGATGCAGCCACCGACCAGCCTTTTAGATGAAGCTTACGCCGTTCTGGAGGCAAACGACCAAAACGGTTATACCATGCCAGCAGCCGAACTTTACCCCCATCAATGGTTATGGGACAGCTGCTTTATAACGATCGGACTTAGACATAAAGACATAAAACGCGCCGAACAGGAGATTCTAAACTTGTTACGGGGCCAATGGCTAAACGGAATGTTACCGAATATTATCTTTTCCGATGACCCTCGCTACAATCGGGACCGGGATCTATGGCGTAGTCAGGTAAGCCCGTTGTCACCAACTAAATATTCCACTACCGGCATTACGCAGCCGCCGATGCTGGCGGAAGCGATCTTTAGGGTCGGAGAAATGCTAGACCAAGACGATCGTCAAGATTGGTTCTTAAAAGTCTATCCTGCTTTACTCAAGTACCATCAGTGGCTATATAAGGAACGTGATCCTCACGATGAAGGCTTAATACTGTTAATACACCCATGGGAAGTCGGGATGGATAATACTCCTCCATGGATGGCTGAACTAAATAACCACCAGCTCAGTTGGTGGATCAGAGCTATAAAGAAAACTCACGGCAACAAACTTATAGATCTGTTCAGGAGAGATACCAGACGCGTTCCGTTAAAAGAACGTTTTGACACAATCGAAGCATTAGCCCTGTTCGACATTGAGCGAAGACTGCGCCGGAAAAATTATGATATCGAGAGGATCTTAGACCATTCACTATTCGCAATTGAAGATGTGGCTTTTAATGCCATATTGATCCGTAACAATAACCATCTGCTAAGAATAGCCAAAATAATCAAGCATCAGGTACCGGATGACTTACGGATCAGTATGAATAAAACCGTCGCTAGTTTTGAACAGCTTTGGGATGAAGACGATAACGATTATTACAGTCGCGACTTTATTACCCACCGCTTGCTTAAACAACCCTCAGCCGGAAGCTTGATAGCGCTTTATAGTGGCAGCATACCACCCGAACGGGCCAAACATTTAGTACGCAAGTTAAAGTCTAAACACCAATATGCCAGTCTCTTTCCGATACCTACGGTACCGCTTAACTCTGCCTGGTTTAATCCCGATAACTACTGGCAAGGACCGACCTGGGTCAATATTAACTGGCTGATAATCGACGGTCTTAAACGCTATGGATATGATGCCGAAGCTGCCGCTTTAAGAAGATCTACGCTTAAAATGGTAACGAACCAAGGCTGTTATGAATATTTCAATCCGATAGATGGTAGAGGACTCGGAACCATTAACTTTTCTTGGACAGCAGCCTTGGCGATCGATTTAATGTTAAATCCCTCACTATCTACAACGTCAATCGTCAAGTGAAGGCCGATCGATAACATATGGCTCGATCGGTTTCTTTTGCGTATCGTCTCCGGTGATCTTCAGAACATCTTTATCGACTTTAGTCAGTTCTTTATGGGCCGCATTATAATGACCGACGGTTACACCGAGTGCGTTTCCCAGTTTACTCATCAGCGTCTGGTAGACCGTGATATGCCGTCCGAGATCACTAACTCGGTTCTGGATCTGCTTAGCTTGTTCTTCTATATGAAGACTTCTTAAACCCTGCAAAACGGTTTGCAGATATGCTAAGAAACTGGTAGGGCTAACAATAATGACGTTTTTCTCTCTAAAGGCGTATTCGATAAGATCTCTCGCCGCTACTTTAGACGCTCCGACTTTGTTAACCAGCAAATCATAATAAATGGCTTCGCTAGGGATAAACATGAAGGCAAAATCCATCGTACCCATACCCGGCTGGATGTATTTAGAAGTTTCATCGATCCGAGATTTTAGATCGGATTTGAATTGTTTAGCTAGCGTCTCCCGTCGTACGGAATCTTTTTCTTCAATTAAACGGTTATAGTTCTCCAGTGAGAATTTAGCATCTACCGGCAACATAACTCCTTTATCGAGTAGTATCACCGCGTCTGGAACTAATTCCGATCCTTCGTCAGTCTTGCCGATCGCGTACTGTAATTTATAACGGTCTGGCGGCAAGACGTTTTCTAGGACTGTTTGCAGATAATACTCGCCCAACACTCCCCGCTGCTTAGGGTTTTGCAAAACATTCTGCAGCGTCTTAAGTTCGTCGGTGATATTTACAACCTGTTTATTGGATTCTTTCAATTCAACCAGATTTTTGGTAACTTGTTCGATCAGTCTCGTGCTTTCGCTAAACTGTTTTTGCAGTGAAGAGACCAATAAGGATTGGCTTTTATCTAACCGTTCGCCGATCTGGGTATTGAGATTGTCCTTCAGCATTATAATATCTCCACTAATGCGGTCCAGATCCTGTTTAAGCAGTAAAGCCGACTCATTATTAGTCTGACTAGATCGCTTGAATAATAATATCGATAACAGAACTACCACTACCCCCAAAATAATTACAGCCGTCAACATGCTCTTAATTATATCCTAGATATAGTTCCGTTTTTTTAATGGAACCTAGAAAATATGTGTTAAAATAAATTTGAGGGTAACAAACAAAAAACAAAAAAACAAAAATTGTATAACATTTACCGACCGGGTTGGAATAAGCAGTTATCCAGCCCTTCAATAAGTACAAATAGCGTCAGCTATAAATCATCGAAAGTCATGAAACGAATAATCCTCATTTTGGTCTTAATGTTGGTTGTTATTCCGGGTGTTGTTTACGCAGTTAAAAACGTTCCCGATAACATAATATACAGCTCGTCAGATAAGTCGAGCCTTGCAAGCGTGGCCTCAAAACCAGTAAAACCGGCTACGTTGACTCTCCCTGACGCATGTATAGGCAATCAGTTAGATAAAAACATCGTGGTTATTCTTAAATACCAACACTTATGGGCGTGCCAATACGGACAAATAGAATATAGTTCGAACGTGGTAACCGGTTACGTGGGAAATCCCGCTGACGTGACACCTACCGGTACGTACGCTATTTTTACTAAAGAACGCAATGTTACCCTTACCGGTTCAGACGGAGTAACCAGTTGGAATGATCCGGTAAGTTATTGGATGCCATTTTTATTTAATCAATACGGTGCCTATGGCTTGCACGATGCTACATGGCGCCAACCTAATCAGTTCGGTCATATCTCTACTAACTCGCCCGACGCTTCACACGGATGCATCGAGTGTCCGCTTCAAACTGCAGCTTGGATATATAACTGGGTTCAAGTCGGAACTACTGTTACAATTAAAGCGACATAAACCATTTGCTATGTATGATCAGAGCTCAAACCATTAGAGCTCATATTGTCTATTAAAAGACCCGGGTGTAATCCCCGGGTCGATTAGGAAGCCTCACACTTCCTATTTTTAGATTAGGTCTTTTATCTAGCGATTGCAAGACCTGATTTACAGAGGTAGTGATAAAAAAGTCGACGTTTTTAAACATGCACGCCATTTGCGATTCTGATCTCTCTTGGCACTTATGCCGATTCGCTTAGTCCAAATAATTTCACTATCCGGCAGTTGCGGATTTAGTTTAAGCTTTAACGGCGGCATTTCTAAATTGTGTCCGTTCAGCTCCTTGTTGATGGCTAATGCCTGGCACAGTTTAGCAGGACCGCTCAGTAATTCGGCAATATTACCGCGACCTCTACGTTTAGACATCAGCGGCATACCTGATAACGGTTCCATAGCCCTGATAAGCACCGCAGCGCCGACTCCGGACCTACCAACCACTACATTCATACAATAATGCATACCATATGTAAAATACACGTAGGCTATGCCACTAGGACCGAACATGACGGCATTCCTAAGTGTGATACCGTTAAAACTGTGGCTGGCAGGGTCGTTCATGTCGTAAGCTTCGGTTTCCACGATAATGCCCGAGCATGTCCCTTCAGAAGTAATACTTATCAGTTCGCTGCCGATAAGTCGTTGAGCGGCACTTTCAGCGCTTAATTTCTCCAGCTCGGATTGGATTAAATTCTGGCGCTCCATGATACATATATGATATATGAGTTTGAGGTTTATACTTAATCCTATGCAGCCAGGATTAGCACCTTTAGCCGACTCATTAAGACCGACTAAATTAAGTCAGGTGGTAGGCCAAGAACATCTTACCGGTAAAGGTAAGCTGCTTGAAAGACTGGTAGCTAGCAATCACCTTGTAAGCCTGATTTTCTGGGGTCCTCCGGGTAGTGGCAAGACTACTCTGGCGCGTATTATCGCGAGTGAAGTCAACGCCGATTTCATAGAACTCTCCGCCGTAAATAGCGGCAAAAAAGAAGTTATGAAAATCATCGAAAAGGCTAAATTAAACCATAAGCTTAATCGCACTACTGTCCTTTTCGTAGATGAGATCCATCGTTTCAATAAAGCGCAGCAAGACGCCTTCCTTCCCTATGTAGAGAACGGAACCATAACCTTGATAGGAGCAACTACTGAGAATCCGAGCTTCGAGGTTATTTCTGCTCTGCTCAGTCGCTGCCAAGTAGTGACATTGAACCCTCTTTCAAAAGAAAGTATTGTCAAGATAATCCAACGTGCAACCCGGACATTAAATCTATCTAACACTAAAATATCGCGCAGTATTATAAACCTGGTCGCCGATTTAAGTGATGGCGACGGACGGAACGCCCTGAACTTGTTGGAAACCAGCCTGCATCTATCCCAAGTTGGACCTATCACCGAAGAGGTTATATTATCTGCAGCTCAGAGACCATTCCCGCTTCACGATAAGAAAGGTGAGGCTCATTACAATTTAATCAGCGCGTTGATTAAAAGTCTTAGGGCCGGAGATATTAACGCCAGCTTTTATTACATGGCACGCATGCTCCAAGCCGGAGACGACCCAAAGTTTATATCTAGGCGTATGATAATCTTTGCTAGCGAAGATATCGGTATGGCAGCACCGGCGGCTTTAAACTTAACGGTATCTACTTTTTTGGCTGTAGAAAGAATCGGTCTTCCCGAATGCCGTTATAATCTTTTTCACTGCGCAGCTGTATTGGCTAAAGCCCCTAAGTCCAGGCAGATAGCTGATGCCATGGGAAAGGCATTGACGGTCGCTGAGAGCTATCCAAACCTACCAGTTCCTCTTCATCTACGTAATGCACCTACGAAGCTGATGAAAGACTTGGGTTACAATAAAGGTTACAGGTGGCAAGCAGGATTTAAGCATGAAAATAGCTATCTACCACCTGAAATTCAAGATTTAGAAATCTTTAAAGATTAGCCGATTTGGATAGAAATTCCAAAGTCCGTTTCCAGGCATCTTGAGCTGCATCTTTATTATACGAATAGGGATTAGTATCGTTAAAGAATGCATGACCGCAATTTGAATATACCCTATAGTTAAAATCTACCTTAGCTTCACGCATTCTATTTTCCAGTTCCGGCAATGCTGAAACCAACGCTTCATCCTTCTCTCCGTAAAATGCCAGAATGGGCGCCTGTATATTTGCTAGTTCGTTGGCAGACTGATTGGAGTGTCCGTAGAACGGAATTGAAGCAATAAGTCTAGGTTCTGCTACCGCCAAGCTATAACTGTAAGTACCTCCAAAGCAAAATCCCAGTACTGCCACCTTATGTCTAACCGCCGGATCTCTATATAACTGTTCAAAAACTGTTTTAAGGGTATTCACCGTTTTTGCGGCAAAATCCGGAGCTTGAATAGGTGCCATTAGCTCACGTAGCTTGGGTTGAACCGCATTCTTCCGCTCCGGATTAAACAGATCCTGTTGCAACTGGGCGATGGCCTGCTCTTCTATGCCGGTATTGCTAAGCAAGTCAGGAGCGTAAACCAAATAACCTTCTTTGGCGAAACGATCAGCTACATCACGAATATGATCATTCATACCCCATACTTCGTGAATGACCATTAAGCCTGCTTTTACTTCATCTTTTGGTTTCGATACGTAAACCGGCACATCTCCAATTGTGATAGTTTCTGACATCTAACCTCCTAATATTTACACATTACACTTTAATATAATATTAGCATTTGATATATTTTTATAGCTTTGAGGCAACTATATAGCGAGTTTACTAGTAATAAGTTCGAGTATTAGCTATAATCTTCCAGACTTTGGGGATTGGCCAAGCGGTAAGGCACTGGGTTCTGGTCCCAGGATCGGGGGTTCGAATCCCTCATCCCCAGCCAAGACTTGCTCCAAAGGTGACCGTATTGCCTAATAATCTTTTGACAGGGGTGAAGGTTATGCTAGTATGAAAGCGAGTCATTAAAATTAATGGTAAATAATCCTGTAAGGTTCGAATGAGGCTCCGCAGCCAGTTTCGTTATTCTGATTGATACTTTTTAAAAAGTTCGAGAAACTCTTTAGGTTTTAATATGTTAATGCTTTGAAATGAGCCGATATCTGTAAGGTCTTTGTCGCCACTTACAATAAAGCTGGCTTGCACAGTTAGAGCAGTTTCAATAAATATATTATCTTCGATATCTCTACTTGCCGTGATCTGCACAGTACCTAACGATATAAAAAGTGCGTCTTCGCGAATTGAGGCTTCAAGTAAGCTTAGATTCGGTAAGAATAAAGGAAATCGCTGGGTGATTTTTCGTCGTAATTCACTAAGTAACTCTTCTGCACAAACAACTATTATTTGACCCTCTATAAACAAACGAATTATCTTTTCGGGGTTTCCTCCAAAGACTAAGCCAGAAATCCAGACATTTGTGTCAATAACAACTTGCGGTTTGGTTTTTGTAGCCATAACTCTTTAGTCTTTTAAGAGCTTATACACCTGGTCTTCGCTCGCAATCCCCATCTGTCTGCCAACTGATTTCCCAGCAGCAAACAGTTGTTCCCACCTTTTTCGACGAGCCAAATCAGATAAGGCAAGTCTTCTAAAATATTCACTTCTAGAGCCCATGTCTTGCTTAACGGCTTCATCGATACTTTTTAACAGCTCTTCATCAAGTGCAATGTTTAAAGTTTTTGTAGACATTGTGCATACTCCTAATCTAATACATTCATTGTATAGGTTTTGTATGTTATATGTCAAGTGACATACGGTTCGAATCCCTCATCCCCAGCCAATTTGGTAGTATACGACCACAGTAACTCCTTAGGTTCGAGAATCGGACTAGAGACACCTGATTGGCAACATAAGACTTTTTGTCTTATCATTAACAAATGTCTCTTTATAACCATGCACTATACCAGGTAGCCACTAAGGCTCTGCTTTTTAAAGACGATCAGATTCTCGTACTTATTACTCCGGATGGCTACCTCGACTTTCCAGGCGGTCGTGTCGACGAATCTGAGCGTGACTTACCGTGGACCGAAGCGCTGAGACGTGAGGTAGTCGAGGAGCTTGGTGAACAAGTGTCCATCGAAATCGGACAGACATTATTTGTGTCTAAACGTCAGTACGATAAGGATGATAAGACCCATTACATTGCAGCAATATTTTTTAAATGTAAGTACGTTAATGGTGATATTGAACTTTCGGACGAACACGCCAATCATAAATGGCTTACTCCAGAAGAAATAATTAATCACCAACTTAAGTTTGTGTCAGAGGACGAAAGAAATCTGCTAGTAGCGTTATTTAACCGAACTGGCCAGTAAAGCCTTAACTCTAACCATCGACTCAGGGTCAATAGCAAGAGTCAAAGTTCGAAAGCCGGATCATAGTACCAGCCAAATTATAGTGAGTTAGCTAGTGGATAAGCTATCAAATTAGTCGGAAATTCGTTAACCATGGCCAGCCAATATTCATGTCTCAACTTTTAACTTAATCACAATTTTTAAATAAACAGGTTCTAACTTCGTTCACTATGACGAGCCAAAATTAGTTAAGTCTCCGGCTATATAATTTAATCTTCTTTATTTCTTTTCTCGGTAAGCTTCATACATACTACCGATACGGCCCAATGAAGGAGCAATTTCCGATGCCAGTTTTTTGCGCTCGGATGATTCTAGTCTTATAGATTGTGCTTTTTGGTGTAACCCATGAAGCGATATTCTTTGCCCCTCTTCAAAATGGCTTGCTGCAATAATATACTTTTCAAGCGGAGTTATAAGCGATGAACGTAATGCATTTGGACTAGAGGTTCTAGAAGGTAAATCTAAATAAGTGGCGGCAATCCGTCGCAATACAGCTAGCTTCTTTATGTTAAAGCCAATTAATGCCGGGCAAGTATTCACTAACTCCTCAGCGCTATGCTCCCATTTAAGTAGCTTGACGCTGCGTCTTAAAAACACCATTTTAATTCTGACTGATTCCGGAGCAAAGTTAATGGCTGAAGGCATGGCATTAACTAGCTTAGCGGCGTCAATGCCTAAAGACGCATAGTTTGCCATCTTTTCTCTGACTGATTCCGGAGCAAAGCCAATGGCTGAAGGCATGGCATTAACTAGCTTAGCGGCGTCAATGCCTAAAGACGCATAGTTTGCCATCTTTTCTCTGACTGATTCCGGAGCAAGGCCAATGGCTGAAGGCATGGCATTAACTAGCTTAGCGGCGTCAATGCCTAAAGACGCATAGTTTGCCATCTTTTCTCTGACTGATTCCGGAGCAAAGCTAATGGCTGAAGGCATGGCATTAACTAGCTTAGCGGCGTCAATGCCTAAAGACGCATAGTTTGCCATCTTTTCTCTGACTGATTCCGGAGCAAAGCTAATGGCTGAAGGCATGACATTAACTAGCTTAGCGGCGTCAATGCCTAAAGACGCATAGTTTGCCATCTTTTCTCTGACTGATTCCGGAGCAAAGCTAATGGCTGAAGGCATGACATTAACTAGCTTAGCGGCGTCAATACCTAAAGACGCATAGTTTGCCATCTTTTCTATGACTGATTCCGGAGCAAAGCTAATGGCTGAAGGCATGGCATTAACTAGCTTAGCGGCGTCAATGCCTAAAGACGCATAGTTTGCCATCTTTTCTCTGACTGATTCCGGAGCAAAGCTAATGGCTGAAGGCATGACATTAACTAGCTTAGCGGCGTCAATACCTAAAGACGCATAGTTTGCCATCTTTTCTCTGACTGATTCCGGAGCAAAGTTAATGGCTGAAGGCATGACATTAACTAGCTTAGCGGCGTCAATGCCTAAAGACGCATAGTTTGCCATCTTTTCTCTGACTGATTCCGGAGCAAGGTTAATGGCTGAAGGCTTGGCATTAACTAGCTTAGCGGCGTCAATGCCTAA
>JAJZAD010000014.1 GCA_021799575.1 bacterium
AGTTTGAATTCAACGTTGTAGGATCCGTCAGGTGCAATGGAGCCGGTTGAACTTTCCAGCCTGGCTTGGAAGTTGATGGTGTCGTTGGTAGCGGCAGAGGCAGGAGAAGAGAGGAGGAGGAGAAAAAGCAGCACTATTCCCAAGGTAATAGCCATGGGCTTTAGTACTGCTTTTAGGTTCTTTATCAAAAGGAGCAGTCTTAATCGCTCTTTTTGGTACATTTTTTTGCTTTTTGGCTCGTTTAAAGCCTTTGTTTAATGTTTTTTTGATTTTTTGCTATCAAAAACACCCTTCAGTGCACTCTCGTTAGTTATTATAACTACATATTTATTAAAACTGCAAAATAAAATTGGCGTTATTTTTTTGACACGCTGGATAAAAACCGGATGCCAAGATTAACTGCGTTTTTGATTGGTACGTTGACTCTTTAAAACTATACTTTGTAACTCTTTAAAAATCGGAAATTGTTTGTTTGTGGAGTAGACTTTGGTATTGCCTTGTTTTTCTGAAACCAAAAAACCTACTTTCTCTAAGCGCTTGAGTTCTCTTTGGATATTACCGGCATCCTCCTTAATAAGTTTAGCCAGACCTCGAACATGGGTCTTAAAGTCCGGATACTTAGCATAGATAACGATAATTTTTCTTCTTACACGGGAAGTAATGAAAACATCAAGCATTAAGCCTCCTTTTATTGTTATTCAAACAACTTGATCTCTAGTATAGCCTAAGTTTCAAAGTTCAGACAAGTTAAAATTGGCAAGGTTATATGAGTACATTTAGATTAAAACCCATATAATTGTTCTATGCACTTTTATGAGATCTGGGTAAAGAGCAACCGCTACCGTGGAAATAAGTCCTTGACTTATAATTCGATCGAACCGCTAAAAATAGGTCAACTGGTTATCGTGCCACTAAAACAGGAAAATGTAATCGGCGTGGTCGTAAAAGAAACACTTCAACCAAGGATAAACACCAAGTCAATTCTGCGTATGATCGATTTACCTCCATTGCCGAAAAAAACACTGAAGTTAATGAACTGGCTTAAAGCCTATTACCCTTCAGGTATTGGGATAATAACCCAGCAATTCATTCCTGCTAATGTTGTCAATATCTCTACCTACACTGATACTTTACTCCTTAAAAATGATATTAAATCTAAGTTACCAGACTTAACTAAAGAACAATTAAGTGCTATTAAGCAAATGAATGCACGAAATACTTATTTGCTTCACGGTAGAACCGGCAGCGGGAAAACACGCATCTATTTAGAGCTTGCCCTCCAAGAGTTAGCTAATGGTAAATCATCTATTATCTTAACGCCTGAGATCAGTTTGACTGCACAGCTTGAATCAGTATTTAAAAACATATTATGCAATAACGTGGTAGTTTTACATTCAACCCTAACTCCAAAACAACGTGCTGAAAGGTGGATTAAATTGCTTAAGTGTACAGCTCCCTTGATAGTAATTGGCCCGCGTTCAGTCATCTTTAGTCCACTACCTAATATCGGGTTGATTGTTATCGATGAAGAGCATGAACCGGCATATAAGCAGGAACAGGCTCCTTATTATGTGACAGGGAGAGTTGCGGCAGAAGTAAGGATCTTGCATGACGCTAAGTTGGTACTAGGAACGGCGACACCTTTAGTGAGCGATTATTTTCTAGCCCAAACCATGCATAAACCGATTATCCGCCTGGATTCGCTGGCTATTGCCAATAGACCATATGGTAGCAAGGTGATTATTGTCGATCTGCATAATCGCAGTCTGTTATCTAGGTCTACCCTTATATCCGATCCCCTGCTTGCAGCCCTGCAAAACGCCATCTCCAAAAACGAACAGGCTATGCTTTATTTAAACCGCAGAGGTACCGCAAGAGTCATAGTCTGCTCTGAGTGTGACTGGCAAGCGATGTGTCCCCATTGCGATTTGCCCCTAACCTACCATGATGACAGTCACAGCTTACGCTGCCATGTTTGTGGCTATAGGATTAGCGCGCCCACTACTTGTCCGAAATGTAACAATCCTTCGGTTCGGTACTTAAGTGCGGGCACTAAGGCCATAGTCAACGAAATTAAACGTCTATTCCCCGATGCCAGGGTCGGTAGGTTTGATAGCGATAATTCTAAAGCAGAGCGTCTGGAACAAAAATACTTAGAGATCAAAGATGGGCATTTAGACATAATAGTCGGCACCCAGCTATTGGCAAAAGGCTTGGATCTCCCGGGCTTAAGCGTAGTAGGAGTCCTAATGGCAGATTCATCCCTCCAACTACCGGATTACACAGTCAATGAACGCACTTACCAATTGCTTAGTCAGGTTATAGGCAGAGTCGGCAGAGGTCATAGGATGGGGACGGCGGTTATCCAGACTTTTCAACCAGAGTCGCTTGCAATAACTGCGGCAGCCAGTAACAACTGGGAGGAGTTTTATGCTTGGGAAATCAAGGAGCGTAAGCAATTCGGTTTTCCACCGTTTACCAATCTGCTGAAGTTGACAGTATCCAGATCAAGCGTTAAAAATGCCCGGATAGCAGCCGAAAAACTGAAGCAAACCTTGCCCGGTTTAGTGCAAGTTAACGGTCCCGCTCCGGCGTTTCACGAAAAACAGGGAGATAAATACCGTTGGCAGTTAATAGTTAAAGCCGATAAGCGATCTAAGCTTCTAGAGATAATACATAACCTTCCAAGCGGTGTAAGTTGGGATATAGATCCGTCAGATTTAATTTAGATTAATATGTGCACTGTTTAGCATAATCCCTCCCCTCTCGTGTAAACTAAGAGATAATAATATAATTGAATTAGTTGAAGACTGGATTTAACTCTAAAAATACGGTTAACTAAACCGGCAATAAATATATGCTTTGGCTTGGATAATAATAAATGGCCCTAACAAAAGAAGACATCATTACCCTCCCCAACCCGCATCTTAGACAAAGATCTAAGCGTGTAGGGCATATTTCTTCTAAGATAAAAAGTTTGGCGGAAGACATGATCAACGCCACTTTAAACTGGGACGAATCCCGCGATCATGAAGTCGGTGTAGCTTTGGCTGCAATCCAGATTGACCAACCTTATAGAATTATCGTGGTACGGAATGATCTCGAAGATAAAAAAGATCGCTCTTTTATGACTTTCATCAACCCGGAAATTACTAAAAAAGAGGGAGTAATGACTGAAGATTTCGAAGGATGTCTTAGCGTACCGGACATTTACGGTAAAGTAAAACGCTATTCAAAAATAAGGATAAAGGCTTTAGACCTGGACGGCAGACAGTTTCGGATGACTGCTGAGGGGTTTCTAGCACGTATTTTCCAGCATGAGATCGATCACTTAAACGGTATCGTGTTTATCGATCACATAAGAGATATTCCCGATGCGTTTTATCGGCTTAGTGAAGACGGAAAATTAAAATCAATGGATTATGAAGCAGTCAAACAAGATTCTGTTCTTTGGGAATGAACGTTTAGCTACCGGAATACGAACCCGTAACCCGATAGTTAATGCTCTATTGTCTAACGGCTATCCGATTGCCGCCATTGCCGTACCCTCATCACTCAAGAGCAATAGCTCGCCTGCTCTTTCACGTAAACCCAGGGTTTTAGAAATTGCCGACTTCGCTAAAACAAATAGCATACCCTTACTGGAAATAGAGAATATCAAGACTGCGGCTGAAACATTAAGATCGTTTGACGCTTCCATAGGGATATTAGCGGCTTTCGGTAAACTCATACCGCAAGAAATTATAGATATTTTTCCGAAGGGGATAGTTAACATTCATCCGTCATTATTGCCGCTGCACAGAGGACCGATTCCCATAGAGGCAGTAATTTTATCAGGAGAAGATAAAACCGGTGTTAGTATCATGAAACTGGTTAAACAAATGGATGCAGGACCGATTTACGACCAATCGGTTTTGCAACTAAATGGTAATGAGAGCAAACAAGAACTCGCGGATCTTTTGGGAGAGCTGGCAGCAAAGCGTCTGGTTGAGATCCTGCCTTCCATCCTTAGCGGTCAACTCAATCCCGCCCCTCAGGATACAAACATCGTACCTACCTATGACATACGGCTCCGGCCCGATCAGGGTAAATTAGACTTTTCAAAAACCGCAGTTGAACTAGAACGCGAAGTCAGAGCTTTCCAAGGATGGCCGAGAAGCCGAACGGAAATAAATAACCGGCCGGTTGTGATTATTGCCGTCCATGTAAAGCCATTTTCTGAAGCTACCAAACCAGGTATCTTTTTAAACCATAATCATGAACTGGCGTTTACTACCAAAGAAGGACTATTGATCATCGACCGACTCATTCCTTACGCAGGAAAAGAAATGAGCGGTGCTGACTATTTAAGAGGATATGGGGTTTAATAAAGTCGATGAAGCCTATCCGTATCAGTTTGGTGTGCTTGGAGGTGGAGTAAAAGGATTAGCTCCTGAAGGTGGTTGCTGCTGATTGCCGTAGGTTGGAGGATATTGTGGAGGAGGAGTAGTCAACTGCGGTGGCTGTGAATCTGAAGCTCCGGGCTGATTTGATTGCAAAGGGGGGTTATTACCATCAGTTTGAGGAAGCGAATTTGAAGCTGACGTTCCCATAGAAGAAGCCTGATTATTATTCGCTTGCGCTAATTGAGAAGCCTGTAATATTTGCGTGGCAGACTGACCGACTTCCTGCTTAAGCCTGTTAAACTCTTCCTGGACGATATCTTTATAGTTAGGAAAGTTGGTTTCTAGCCAACGAAAGGCACCGTTATCGTCTTTAGCCTGGAAATACTTTTCGAATTCGTCCAGTTGTTCGTTGGTCATTTGATCAGCTAATCGCATGCCAACTCTCATTTCTAGTGTCTCATAAATATGACTGAGCAAGGCGCGCTTTTCGGTTTCGGGTAAACTGGCCAGTCCCAGTTCTTCTAAAAGACTTTGATCTAATCTGATAGCCATTTAGTTAATCCTTAACATATGTGGGGTGATGTTGTTTAATTGTACCAGAAGTATTAAGTTTATCATAAGTGTCGCTCCTGAACTTCTTTAGTGAAAACAATCAGTCGGTCGCCAATTTGGAGCTCCAGCTTAGCCGGTGTTCGTAAGCTTATACCGCACATTTCATGTTCCGTAACCTCATTCACATCCGTAGGTCCACGCTTTAAATTAGTCACTTCTGCAGTCATAAGCTTTTTACCGTTGCGCTCAATTCTGGCATATGAAGGTGTAACCAGCTTGCCCTTGGTAACTTCTCCGCCGCAAATAATGCTGGTCTTGGTAGTATTAAAAATTCCCTTTATAACCAAAGTACCGGTTTCGGTTTCTATAACTTCTGGTGCAAGTAATTGCTCCAACTCTTTCTTGACATCGTCTATCAATTCGTAGATCACGTTATATAACCTCAGTTCAATGCGGTCGCGAACCGCCTGCTGGCGAACTGCGCTAGCGCAGTTGACGTTAAAACCATAAATTTGGGCATTGGATGCTTTGGATAGCCTTAGATCGTTTTCTGTAATCGATCCGATACCCGAACCTACAATTCTTACTGCAACCTCTTCGGTATTTAAAGCCTTCAGACTGTCAATAACCGATGTTAAAGATCCTTGAACATCTGTCTTAACTATAATATTTAACTCTTTTAGTTCGTTGCTGCGGTTAATAATTCTCAATAATTCATTACTGGTAATTCCGCGGTTTGAAACTTTGTGATTCTCTCTCGCGGTCATATCAGCCTGACTACGAGCGCTGCGTTCATCTTTTACCACTCTAAACTCATCACCGAATTCCGGTAGTGATTTAAATCCGGTAATCGTAACAGGCGTAGACGGTCCGGCCTGTTTAAGCGGTTCGGATTTCGACGATTCAAGATTGCGGA
The DNA here is from genome assembly GCA_021799575.1 of bacterium. Lineage (GTDB taxonomy): Bacteria > Patescibacteriota > Saccharimonadia > Saccharimonadales > UBA4665 > JAJZWH01. Next base: position 5,854 of record JAJZAD010000014.1, read on the forward strand.
TTTTTGCATAAGTATGTCCGGCAACTATAAATTGCCCCGGCTTTAAGACTCCTGCCTCTACCAGTGCCCGAGCTACCGGACCACGCCCGACCTCTACGTGCGCTTCAATAATGAGCCCAGACGCGGGAACATCTATATCTGCTTTCAATTCTTCCATATCAGCCATTAACAGAATCATATCCAATAGTTCATTCAAGCCTTTGGAGGTTTTAGCGGATACTTCTTGTACCACCGTATCCCCACCCCACTCTTCTGGGAGCAGGTTTTGTTCGGACAGTTGTTGCTTAACCCGATTCGGGTCGGCATCGTCTTTGTCTATCTTGGTAATGGCAACCAATATCTTAACACCGGCTTTACGGGCAAACCGGATAGCCTCAATCGTTTGTGGTTTTACACCGTCATCTGCGGCGACCACCAGGACGATAATGTCCGTTAGCTGAGCACCATGCTCTCGGATAGCAGAAAACGCTTCATGCCCCGGAGTATCTAAAAACGTTATTGATCGACCGTTGTGTTCTATCATATATGCCGAAATATGTTGGGTAATTCCTCCGGCTTCGGACGAAGCAATCTTTGAACCTCTAATAGCGTCAAGTAGCGACGTTTTACCGTGATCGACATGACCCATGACCGCAACCACCGGAGGCCTCGGTACAGCTGCAGTTCCCCCTTTCGGTTTCACCCTTTGCGGGATCGGACTATCAGTGGATTTTCCCTTAAACTCAACATCCAATCCCAGTTCTTCGGTTATGATTTGAGCGGTTTCCAGGTCAATCCGTTCGTTAACGGTCGCCATAATACCGTTCTTCATCAGTTCGGCTATTAACTTTGACACGGGTATCATTAGGCGCTCGGCAAGTGCGCCTACGGTTATCGTGTCTTCAACTTCTATGGTAGTTGCCATGTTTCCTCGCGCGTGCGCTCCTTTCCGCCTGCTTAGGCATAACCCTTAGACTATCTACATAGGGTTATTATTCTATTTACTTTCTTTAGCGGCTTTAGCTTTGCGTTGCTTAGACTTTTTTAACGATAAGGCTATTTTACGGTTATCGGTATCTATGTCCAGCACCGTAAATTGCTTTTTTTCGTTTAGCTGAAACAGCTTTTCGGGGTCAACACTTTCATCGTCACTCATTTCCGATACATGCACCAAAGCTTCGACACTTGGGCTAAGCTGTACAAAGGCACCGAAAGGAGTAATTCTGGTTATTTTTCCCTCTACCACATCACCTTTTTTAAAGGATTTAACCTCACTCAGCCACGGATCTTCAGTCATTTGCTTTAAGCTTAGGCTGAGACGGTCTTTATCGATGGCAATGATCTTGGCTTTAACCTTATCTCCTATCTTGACATAGTTGCGCGGGTTGTCTACGCGCTCCCAGGATATTTCTGAGATATGAATTAACCCTTCTATGCCATCAACGTTAACAAAAGCTCCAAAGTCAATAACTCCGGTTATCACCCCGTCAACAACATCTCCTGGTTTTAGGTTGGCAAACCTTGCCGCCATCTCGTCCTTGACTGCTTCCTTCTCAGAGAATATAAGCTTGTTTTCTTTACGGCTCACATCCAGGATTCTCACTTTTAGCGGGATATTAGTTAAAGCATTCAGTTTTTGCAGAATTTCATCTTTGTCGGCACCGTTAACTCTAGGGTAATGTCCGACAGCCAGCTGACTTACCGGTAAAAAGCCTCGAATACCTTCCAGTTCCACTAATAACCCGCCGCGATTGGTGTCATAGGGCATAACTTCAACTATTTCCTGTTCAGCGAAAATTCTCTCCAGTTCTTCCCAGCCGCGATCTTTTACCGCCCTGCGCATGCTAAGAAGAGCATGTCCTTCGTCAAGTTCGGGATCAATGACACTAACGGTTACCTTTTGTCCCTCCTCAAGTTTCTGGCCGTAGCCGATCTCGCGTCTAAGAACTACACCTATACCTCTGGCTCCCAAGTCTACCCAGATTTCGTGTTTCTTAATTGAGGTAATTGTACCTTCAACAACATCACCCGCTTTTAGCGCCTCCAACTGGGTAGCATTGAGCAGTTGATCCATTGTTAATGTAGTGGTTTTTGGCATTGCTTTTTAGCACGCCTCCTTCATAAAGTATTTCCTTCCGAATTTAGCAAACTAAGTTCCACTTGCCAGTGAACCCAAAACCTGCCCTAACGAAAAGATTAACTTTATTATACCTTATAACTCTTTAACACCAAATATTATAACTATCCGTTTGAAAGTCATTAATATGTAGCGAGCTTAAGGTTCTATAGCAGAAAGTTGAAGCTACTGATACTTACGCATCAGGATAGCCTTGCCGTGCCGGCTACCCAACCAAAAAGCGGGTAAGAGCGCCACTAGGACAATTAACAACGTCCACCACGGAATTGTGGCTTGAGAGGACGTACGATTGGTATTACTTGACGTTTTATTGACTTGGGTAATTTGACCGTTCGCTATTCCTACCAGCTGCAGGAACCCGGTTACTCCTTGACTATCTGTAACCGTTACCGATATTGAATATACACCCGAGCTTGAATACACATGCTTAATATTGATGGTGCCGCCGGTAGCACTGCTTTGCAGTACCGGAGCGTTTCCGTCTCCCCAATCAACGCTAATTGCGTAAGGAGGCGTTCCGCCGTTAATTATTATCGGCCATGAAAGCTGCTGACCAGGATTAGCACCGTATTCTCCGTAATTGCTGGTGATGATGACTTGGGATCCGGGTTGTGTATATTGAGAACTGTTATACGATACTGTGACCGTCTTCGATTGCGGACTGCCCTGCCCTAAGGCATCGAAATCTTGGACGTACAAATTGTTATTACCGTTAAATAAATCCACTTTGAGGCTGTAACTACCATTACTGCATACCGTAGAACCTACAAAAACGTTGTTGGCAAAGACTTTGGTTAACAAATTGCTGGTGCATAGTCCGCTAATGGAAATCGGAATAGAGCTAAAAGACTGTCCGCTTTGCGGAATAGCCACAGTAGGAGCGAAGGAGGGCGGACTAGACGGTATTGTTGCTTCCAAACCCATCGAACCTTCCTGAGGAGTCTGAGGAGAGGGTGTACCGAGGGCAAAACTATTAGTAGCCATTAACAAAGTTACACCTAGCGCAGCTATAAAGCTAAAAAATGGTCGCCTAACAGCTCGCTTCATGCTTAACACCTCACTATTTAACCTGGACCTTTCTGATCGATCGCTTATACCAGGCTCTGAACAGCCTAGGCATGAAGAAGATCACGGTGAGGATCAGTACTATAATCACAATTGCCAATATTATGATCCAGGGAGCCACAACATAGAAAATAACGCTTGCGCTAAGCAATTTGCCGTTGTTACCATACCCGAAACTCCCTGTAACAGTATATTTGCCGAATGATCCGATATTAGACAACGGTACACTGAATGTTCGATAGCTGTCGGGCAACACATTCCCCGGAGGATTACCGTTATTGACCGATTTGGTTTCAATCGTTTTGCCGGAGGAATTCTGAACGATTATTTTCCCGTAAGGCGGAATCTGCACATTGCCGTTATTGTCGAAACGGACGAGTGCCTCAATGCCATTATTAGAGTAGAACAAGCGTTGGCTTTTTCCGTCAGTGCCGACACTAAAGCCGGATAGCAATAAGCTTGGGTGCATGCCCGGTCCGGGAACTGAAATCAGGATCAGCCCGGCTACGCTAGCAGATACGTTGACAGTTTTTCCCGTTTCCGGGTTAACAGCCAGAAACCTGATAGCACCAAAATAACCTCCCCCTGCAGTCCCTGCAGGAATACTGATTTTAATACTAACCGGTTTCGTTTGTCCGGGAGCAACGGTAAAATTTGGAATCTTTGGTACAAACTGTTTAATACTAAACGGATCAAATTTACTGCCGGTAACTATTAACTGAGGGGTCCCATTTTGGTTGTTGGCCAAAAAGTCGGTTAGTATCGCTGTGTAAGTAGCAGGATTTTTGGTTACGTTTTCAACATTGAACACAACGGTTTGGCTTTTCCCTGGGTAAATTGTCAGATCATATCTTAAGGGAGACAGTTTAATTCCGTTGCCACTACTGGCACTACTCCCAAGAGCAAAGCAGCCGCTTATTAACATCACGGATGCCAATATGAAGGCCAGTGAACTTCCTATACCCCGTTTTAACATATAAACTTTCCTTGACTCTTAGTTTTAACTTAAGATAAAGCTAATATACCAGAAGCTTTAGAAATAAGCCATTCCAATATATGAAATCGTGGTGGTATACACACCTGGCGGCTGATTTTTAGCGATATTTAAGATATAGCTAATCGTATACTCTTTATATGATGAGACCTGATTAGACTCGGCAATTATATCCCCGCTCGAAAATTTATATATATTTGGCTGGGCATAAGCATTAGTTACATAACCGGTGCCTGCACCTAACGGATTTAACCCGACGGCAGGCCTATTATTGGCAACGAGGTTAATACCGAATTGACTAGTACCCGGAAGCGAAGTCTGCCCGGAATTTAGGGGTGGTAATATATTATTTCCCGAAGTCATGGTGTTACCGCTGACTTCTATTGAATAACCGTTAAAAGCATTGGTGGCAATTACCATCTGACTTTGAGCGGCAGCCGTAGAGTAAGGAGTTAAATTGCCGAAATTAATCAAATTGCCCTGTGCCTGGGCACAGTTAAGATTCGGAATCACTACTCCTACACATAACAACAGGTACGGAGGTACGGTTGCCGAGACCGTATAGCTGTTGGTAATTGCCATGGCAATGCCTCCGATATCGGTAGCGGAGCCTGATGCGTTACTGGTGGCGTATGTCGCTATCCGGCCAAAAAAGGTCCCGACTGTAGAGGGATTTATTATATTAGTAAAATCTAGAGTGACCGGACCGGCCGTAGCTAAAGACGGTGAACGACTTAAGACTAACGTGTATTGATTGGATAAGGCCGAATCGATCACCAGACCGCTAATACCCGTCTGACTGCCTAACACCGCACTAGAGGCGTTAAAACCGGCTGGAGCGGTACAACTGATATATATGATAGGGGTATTAGAACAAAACTGAACCATTATTGAACCCAGGGTCTCATTGGCTCCGATATCAAAACCCACAGAGTAATTAGCGGTTGCACTTGGTAAAGTGCTAGAAATTGCAATGCTGCGGTTGGTAAGCTCAAGTCCGTAAGATACGGAACTGTTAAGCAATACAATAAGCACTATGGGCATAAGTTCATATGCCCATAGTAATAGACGTTGCAATCGAAAGGTAAAGCGATGCATCGCTCCCCCTTGTCTGGTTTAGAATGTGCCGGTTGCTATTAACTGATCGCCTGGGGAATTGGTATACACACCGGACGGAGTCGTACTTCCGGCGATAGCACCGTATTCGATTGTTGTAACACAGGAGCTATCCGGACCAGCGGTACTAGCAATTTGAGTTGCACTGGTACTGGTTGCGGTATACACTACGTTATCTGTTGTAGTGCTGTAGGGACTGGTAGCAGTCATACCCGTACAAAGTGATTTCAGCCAGATTCCCCATCCGCCGTTAGCTGTACCAGTCGGTAAGGTTTGAGCTGTTGTTTGTGCTGGGATGGTCGACCCTTCAGCGTCAGTTAAGTTTGCCGGACCTAATATGCTGATTCCTACGCCCTTACTGGCATTGGTTACTAGGCTAAAGTCTTCATCACCATTATAGTAGGCCGTAGTTGTACTTAGAGTCGGAGGAGTGGTACCGCCTCCTATAGTTACACTAGTAGTACCTCCGCAACTCACTGATGCAGCATAGACACAGAAGTTAATTTGTTCTTCCACGGTTGCCGATACTGAAATTGCTGTTGCGGTTGATAGGGCTACACCGCCTTCATCAACTATATTGGTTTGATCTCCGGTAGTGTATGTTGTAGCCGCGCTATATGTCAGAATCCGGGCCCAGAATTCACAAGCGCTAGCAGTTGTACAAGTGGTAGTGGGGTTGGTTACACCGGTCAAGGTTATAGATTCAGTGGTACCGGAAGTAATTGCACAGGCGGTAGAGTAGGACAACTCAACCGTGTTGTATACGGCGGTTCCGGAAGTACCGACTTGAGCTGCCGAAGCAGTGACTGCCGATGTACAGGCGCTGGCATTCAAATCACCGCCATAAGTCGGAGAGATGGATGACGAGCTGGAGATACTAAAACCGGTCGGATAAATACACGTAGTGGATGTGGGTATCGGAGAATCCGAACAAAATTGTACAATCACGTCCGTTAACGATGTAGTTGACGCCGGTTTCCAGCTAATAGCATAAGTGACTCCGGTAGCACCAGGGGCGGATTGGCTCATGGACACTTGCCTGCTAGTTACTTCCCCAACCGCATATGCGGAGGGAGATCCGACTAAAGCCGGAAGAATACCAACCGTTAATAGCGCTAAGGCCGACGCTAACGAAACGACACTTCTAATTGAATTTTTGATATGTATTTTCATTTTTTTGATTTTAGTTAATATTTATACCTGCATCATAAAGGTTACGTTTTAAAAATGCAAGTACTTTTTTGTACTTTTTTTGTATCCCTAAAAAGTCGGGGTGGCAACTAATTGTTGCTCCATGGTGTAAACGCCCGCGGGAGTAGTAGTGTCGATATTGAAAATATAGGAAATGGTATAGTCAGTCTGTCCCGAGCTTTGAGCCGATTCAGCTATCGTGTCGCCGTTTATATACATAAACTTGCCACAAGTATCATAATTGGCCGTAACGGTGCCATAACTGAAACTGGAACTGGGTACTTGTACAGGATTAGCTCCGAAATTGGTGGGAGCACCGCAAGCGGTCGTATTGGCTACCAAGTTGATTCCGAACTGTTCGCTTCCGGGGGCTGATGCAGTAGGAGTAGATGGAGCCGACAGGGTGTGAGATCCATAGGTTGGAGGCGGAGAAATGGTATCTACCACATAACCGCTGGATAAGTATGACTCGACGGAAAAACTAGCCGTGGCAGTTGCCGTAGACCCTACACTTAACACTCCCGCATTTATATTAGCGGTGTTTACCATAAACTCTAACGACGGGACACGGTCAACATTGTATCCAGTCTGAGCTTTATAATTTGTACCGGTAGTCAGGCCAACGGTCGTATCACCTAGGGTTTGATCGGCACAGTAACTAGTCGAACAGGTAGTATCAAGCGTACTGCCGCTGCTAAAATCGGTCCGACTAACCCCGTAATTAGTAGAACAGGCCTGCTGGTAGCTGGCACAGGCATAAGAACGGCCGGTAAAACCCAAACCGATCAGAATTGCGGTCGAGAAAAATAAGATAATTATTAACTTTATGTGTTTCATCCCTAGGCTATAAGTCTTAACGGTTAAACGATTTAACTTATTAACGCTTTTGCTAATATTTAGTATAGTCATATTAGTAATAAAACCCAAAAAACTATGCAGCCAGACGAACCGAAAGATTTAGCACCCCAGGAAAGCCTTGAATCCTCTCTCGAGGAAAATCAGGCAGGCCAGCCACCTACTCCACCGAATAAGGCACCTGATAACCAACCGCAGAAGGATCATACAGTAACTAATCGGCTAAGTTCCAGACTATCGGCTAAGTGGTCGGTTTATTTACCTATCTTTATTATCTTAATAATAGGAGTTATAGTAGCAATCTTCTTGCTTTATAAACAAGAGAACAAGAGTCAAAACCTCAGTCAACAGAATCTGACCCCTGCCCAATTAAACAGTTTAGCCAACAGTAACAACGTAGTCGGTAATTCAAGTAGCCTATTGACAGTCCAAAGCAATTCGATCTTTAACGGCGAAGTATTAATACGTGGTCAATTACAGGTAGCCGGTCCGCTTAAATTGTCTCAACTTCAGGTGAATAATAATTTAGCTATCGCCGGAAACGCGGCGATTCAAGGCACTTTAACCGTCCAAAACGACTTAAGTGTCAACGGCAACGGTTCTTTTGCGGGTACCTTGTCTGCTCCTCAAATCAATACTAATGTCCTGCAGCTTAACGGAAGTCTTACTTTGAATCACCACATTATTACAAGTGGCTCTATTCCTAGCAGTGCAACTTCAGCTGCTACCGGATCTGGCGGAACAACCTCGATTAACGGTTCCGATACAGCGGGAACGGTTACTATCAATACCGGCGCCGGACCGTCGGCCGGATGTTATATTAACGCCCGGTTTGCTTCAGCATTCAATACTACCCCTCACATGCTGTTAACACCGGTAGGTTCAAATGCGGCCACACTTAGTTATTATGTCAACCGGTCAAGTACCGGTTTCAGTCTTTGCTCTAATAACGCTCCGGCGCCGGGCCAGACTTACGTTTTTGATTACTTCGTTATCGACTAACGCAGTAGTAGATAAGCTCCACCTAGACTTAGGGAAAAAATCAGTATGCCGATAGCTATAACTCTTAACATGCCCTTGACGATCATGGATTTAGCCAGTGGGTTACGACCGAGAGAAACGATTCCATTTTTAACTCCCGAGTAAATCGTTGCGATGGTTATGGTTGCACCTATAAGTACGATCATCAGACTTAAATAGACCCTTATTGCACTTACGGATTTGTTGGTTACAAAATGAACGATTTTATTGATAGGTGCCGGTATGCCTTGCGTATGGTTAGCTAGAGGATTGTTAATAATATTAATGTTAACCGGTATGAGACCGATGGCTACGGTCTGAGTAGAATTTGATCCTTTCAGGTTCGCATTACTGAGTACGTTACTTGAGCCGTTAAAGTTCTTCATGGCTTGACCTAAGACAACCGGGTCACTACTGTCGGCCTTCATGCCGATACCGTCAAGTGACGAGATACTGATATAGTCGCCTACGTTGATCGGGCCGTTCTGATCGGACACCAACACGTTATATACCCCGCTATTGGCAACGTATATTTCCTGAGAAATGTTCGGTTGGGATATTGTTATGGCAGCTTCGTTAGCAGACACCGCTACACCTAACATCTTGCTGGCATCCTGGTAATTGAGAGCGGCCACATCTTTAGGGTTAGTGCTGGATAAACGTACAATCATACCCGGCTGCAACTGACTGCTACCGCCATACCCTTGAACCGCAGCCTGATCATTAGCCGCATAAACCCTCCCCACGGCAGATACTGCTAAGCAAGCTAAGGTTAACATAATACTGATTAGATATTTTTTGTTTTGCTTATGCATGGTGATACAATACTTTATAACAGTATAGCCATTTATACGCTAGCGGCAATAGAATTACTTCTGAGGGTAAACAAAATAGACTAATAATGTATTTGGGTATAGATGTAGGCGGAACTAAAACTATTGTCGCTGCACTCGATGACAGCGGAGTGATTAGGGAACGTCAAAAATATCCAACGCCTAAAGATTATCAGGAATTCCTCAAACAACTTAGTGCCAGCATTGAAACTTTTTCGATCAAGGATTTTATAGCAGCCGGTATAGGCATACCGGTAACCAACTTCAGTCGCCAAAATGAAATCGCTCATAGTTTTTCTAATTTGCCTTGGAAAGATGTAGCTGTTAAAGCCGATCTGGAAAAACTGGCAAACTGCCCGGTAGCCGTGGAAAACGATGCTAAATTGGCCGGATTGTCTGAGTCCATGCTCAGGGATCCAACAATGCATTTGCTATATTTAACCGTCAGTACCGGAATCGGATTCAGTTTGATTGTCAATCGTAAAATCGACCCTAATGTCGGTGATAGCGGCGGACGACTAATGGTTTTTGAACACAGAGGAACATTAGTCCCCTGGGAAAGTTTCGCTTCCGGTAAGGCGATCGTTGAGACATTTGGTAAACAGGCTAAGGATATACACGACAAGGATACCTGGGATCAGATAGCTAGAAATATATGCCAGGGCCTAATTGAACTGATTGCCATAACCGAACCGGACGTCGTGGTTATCGGCGGTAGCGTAGGCGTATATTTAGATCGTTTCATCGACCCGCTAAATAAACATTTAAAGGAGTTAGAAACCCCGCTACTGAAAATTCCGCCCATTGAAGCTGCAGTTAGAGCGGAAGACGCAGTGGTTTATGGATGCTATGATTATGCTAAGGAAGTATTCGGGATTACACAATAAAAATGATAAACGAATTAAGAAAACTGCTGCCCGGAATCGATTTTTCTCCCGGTGAGCGATTTTCCTGGTCTCCCACACAACGGCAAATTACCTATACCCCGAATCAAGTTACTGATAACGGCGGCCAATGGGCGCTGCTTCACGAAACCGGTCACGCCCTGCTTGGCCATACATCATATACTACCGATTTGGAGTTGTTAAGAATGGAAGTTGCCGCATGGGAAAAAGCTAAAGATCTAGCCTGTCGTTTAAGTTTAAATATTAATGAGGAGCATATCCAGCAATGCTTGGATAGTTACCGCGACTGGCTGCACAAACGCAGTACTTGCCCCAGTTGTTACACCAGCGCAATTCAAAAAGATACTTCCAATACTTACCGCTGTTTTAATTGTCACACCAGCTGGGCTGTGTCTCCTTCAAGATTTTGCCGGGCTTACCGTATTTTAAAACCGGATAAAGAGTCCACGCTCTTATAAAAATAAACAACATCCCCGAACTGCTTTTTAATCCAGTCGGGGACGTCTAGAGTATGAAGAAACTGGGTAGGTGTTTTACGCAGTCTTCTTTGATCGACGGCTAATTCGGCCACCACGAGCACCGGCAATGCGGGCTAACTCACGGTTTTTAAAAAAACCGCCAGTGTGTCCTTTTTTACCGCCGGCCGCACCAATACGGGCGTAAAAATCGGCACCGTATTTAGTTTTATTGGTTTTGGCAGCTGCTTTGCCGCCAGATTTAGTACCAGCCATTGTAGTTATTCCTCCTTAAGCTTACGCGGAAATTAAATTATCGGCTTTAGGATTGATGCCTATCGGCTTCATTTTCTTCCCGCTTCATTGTTGAATATATCATGCTATTGCTTCCTAGTCAATAAAATTCTTGTGTTACCTACAATCATTGTTGCTTTTACGACAAAATGCCTATTAGCCGATAGCGTTTATTACTATAGCACATAAATGCTTATGCCTAGCTGTAAAATTTTAATCATTTAACCGAAAAAGACCCCCTGTTTTTTAGGAGGTCTTAATCAAAATTTGGCACCGTGCTATTTTCCCAGGGGTAAACCCCAAGTATTGTAACCGCTGCGAGGCTTAACTGCTGTGTTCGGCATGGGAACAGGTGTTTCCCTCGCGCCATGGGCACCAACCGAAAACTCTTCCTATTGACATATAAGCAGAGACGGTCGATGTCCAATATGCACTTCCACGGATTTTAAAAAGATAGCAAATACAAACAACTTTGTAAATATCAAAAACTAGCCAATTGCCGTCTCTAGAGAATGGCTAAAAAAGCACATTCTTTAGAGACCGTAAAAAGTCAATGCCTCTATTAGTATGCTTCGGCTGAACACGTTACCGTGCTTACACCTTGCACCTATCAACCTGATCGTCTTTCAGGGAGGTCATAGGGAAACCTAATCTTGAGGTCAGTTTCGCGCTTAATATGCTTTCAGCGCTTATCTGGTCCGCACATAGCTACCCAGCAATGCCCCTGGTAGGACAACTGGTACACCAGCGGTGCGTTCATTCGGGTCCTCTCGTACTACGAATAAATCCTCTCAAGTTTCCTGACGTCCACAGCGGATATAATCCGAACTGTCTCACGCGTGTTGTATTTCAAGCCTTATGCTCAAAATTTTATCCACCATTACTGATGGCACGGACTATATCTTCACCCTCTTGCATGTGCCAAGTAGGGGCTGACATATGATAGGGCTTAAGTAAAGTCCCTATCTCGAACTAGTAGCAACTCTAGCTCTCAGTCTCTACGGGGATGTTATGCTGATTGTCCTTAAGAAATTCCAGTGCTTTAACACCGGTAAAGTTGTTACCTCATTGTAATTGTAGGCAGCCGTTGCATCAACCAAACGACCGAGTCGTATCAATTGATTGGCTACCTCATTTGGCGCTGAATTAGACTGTTCATCCATTAGCACCAACACTTCACTTGAGGTCAACTTTTTCTTAAGCTGAAGAAAAGGAATAAGAAGTTTAAGCACATACTTTACTTCTTTTAATCCCGCTATTGGTATATTCACACACACTCAATCGTTTTGGGGTATGCGAACATGACCTTAGTTTAGCTGCTCCGTAGCATTGGAGATAATCTTGATGATTTGCCTTCTGATAGCAAACAGTACTCACACTAATTCGTCAAACCCAACCTATATCTTTATGATAAATCAGTTGTGCCGTTTAGTGATCCGTCAACATCAAGAAAATCAACTAGATAGGCCTTCTCTTCGTCAAACATAAGCATCTTCCCTCGGTATTGCCCTTCAAACCGTTCGAAATTTGATTAGGGTTTCACCGATATTAGTCAGGATTAATACAAAATGTGCGATGTCTCACTTGTATTTTACTACCTTACAGTAGTAGAACGCAATGTAATTTACGTTCTGAACCCAGCTCGCGTACCTTTTTAACCGGCGAACAGCCGGACCCTTGGGACCTGCTCCAGCCCCAGGATAAGGTGAGCCGACATCGAGGTGCCAAACAGCGCCGTCTATGTGAACTATTGGGCGCTATAAGCCTGTTATCCCCGGCGTAACTTTTATCCGAAAGCGCTGCCGATACCACACTCTTGTACATATGTACGGACAGCGGAAAACTTACTCCTACTTTCGTACCTGCTTGGGTTGTCGCCCTCACAGTCAAGCTAGCTTATGCGTATACACTATCACTACGATTTCCATCCGTAGTTAGCTAACCTTTGAACGCCTCCGATACCTTTTAGGCACTTATGTTAACCGATTTCTCGGCCCTGATCTAACAGGTCTTGTAGTCGCCTACAAGATCAGACTATATCTTCCCTAATAATAGGGTTTGGCGTTTAGTCGTTGAGGGTTCTTTGATTACTCAAAGCCTTCCCTGCTGATTGTCTGCACTGATCAGATTTTCACTGCTACGATCGTAGTTAGTACTGTCAGATACTCAGATGTTCCAGCATATAGCCAAATACGCCCCCTCGCCAACCTCGGAGTGAGTTAGCGTTTAAAGGCAACCGCCCCAGTTAAACTACCCGCCAGACACGGTCCTCAAACCGGATAACGGTTTGAGTAAGAACAAGATTATAACAAGGGTGGTATTTCACTGGCGGCTCCACCAAGGCTAGCGCCTCGGCTTCAAAGCCTCCCACCTATACTACACATGTTATAACCCGGCTCAATGCCAAGCTATAGTGAAGCTGCACGGGGTCTTTTCGTCCTGCTGCGGACAGACGGCATCTTTACCGTCAATGCACTTTCACCGAGCTCTTCGTCGAGACAGTACCCATGTCATTACGCCATTCGTGCGGGTCAGAACTTCACCGACACTTTCGCCTGTTGTTGCCGGCATAACTTTTTATGCCCTCTATATCGCTATAGAGATCGGACTATATCTTCACCCATAATTAAGATGGGGCATGGCGTGTAGTCTCTGAGGGTTCTTTGATTACTCAAAGCCTTCCCTGCTGATTGTCTGCACTGATCAGATTTTCACTGCTACGATCGTAGTTAGTACTGTCAGATACTCAGATGTTCCAGCATATAGCCATGTTTTTACAGGCACGAAAATGTTTACCTTCCTTATGATGTAGATTACTCTACACTCAGGCAAGTTCATTACCTGACAAGGAATTTCGCTTAATTTGTTATTTACAGCAATTCATATTGCTACAAACGTCCTCTTTTTTTAGAGAACCTGCACATCGCTATGCAGATCGGACTATATCTTTACTCTTATTAGAGTATTCGGCGTGTAGTCTCTGAGGATTCCTCTTACGTCTTTGCTAAGGCGCTTAGAGGTCTTTCCTGCTGATTGTCCGCACTCGTTAAATTGTTACGTTTGATCATGATAGCCAGAAATTAGTTCTAGGCACTAACATAAATCAACTGGTATTACGAGATACTCGGAGGTTCCAGCATATAGCCAAATTTTCTTCTTCAAAAACCTTACGGATGTAAGGAAAACATCGAAGGGAGTCTTTCACTCCACTAAGGCAGCGTTTTTCACCTTAGGACGGTTCCTTTTGGTTAACTGTATATCTCTATACAGAGCGGACTATATCATCCCTGAAACGGGCTTGGCGTGTAGTCTCTGAGGATTCCTCTTACGTCTTTGCTAAGGCGCTTAGAGGTCTTTCCTGCTGATTGTCTCTACCTGATACTTTTCAATCCATTCAGCTTAACCTTTCGGTTGACTGTTTAGGAGTATCAGTCTGGCGAGAGTTTCCAGCATATAGCCAAGTTTTACAACTACCATGTTACTAATAGTTACCGCCGCCGTTCATCGGGGCTTCAGTTCAAAGCATACACTTATCCCCTTAACCTTCCGACACTGGGCAGGCGTCAGCCCCTATACATCCACTTTCGTGTTAGCAGAGACCTATGTTTTTGGTAAACAGTTGCATGGGCTCCTTAGCTGCGGCCCCGCCACACCATCTATAAGACAGCTGTGCGAAGGCTTAAACTAAGTTTTCTTTTCTCAACTTACTCGAGAATTTACGTAAAATTTACTCTTTTAAGTTCGATCAAGAAAACTCACCTTCCACCCTTATAAACAGAGTGGCGGGGCAGGCCTTATCCCGAAGTTACGGCCGCTTGTTTGCCGAGTTCCTTGACGAAGACTCACTCGTACACCTTGGTCTACTCGACCTGAGCACCT
>JAJZAD010000006.1 GCA_021799575.1 bacterium
AAGATTTCGCCAGTTTCTGCGGATAGCTAACTTTAATATCTTCTGAGCCAAGTTGAGTTATCTCTAGTTCAAGAAGTTTTCCGTCTCCTCCACTACATGCTTCCTTGCTTTGAGGGGATAGTCGCCGAAAGTTTTGATTAAAGACCGTAAGAAGAGTTATAAAGTTTAAAAAGTTCCATTTTTCTCTATAAATTATTTAGATGCAATGAAAATAAAAATCTAAAGTCGCTAAAACGATTGTTTTAATGGTCAAGGTAGGTAAAACGGTTACGGCGGAGATTAAATATACATATTGGTGGCGCCTCCCAGACTCGAACTGGGGACACAAGGCTCTTCAGGCCTCTGCTCTACCGACTGAGCTAAAGCGCCGTTTAACAGTGGTGGAGCTAGCGAGATTCGAACTCGCGGCCTACTCAATGCCATTGAGTCGCGCTACCAACTGCGCCATAGCCCCTTAAGATCATAACTAATAATAACAAGTTCATTCTCTTAAACAAAAACCGGCAGACAGGCCGGATTTTGATTAAGGCCACGTGCGCGCCCACCCTAGGGCCCTTATTGTTTTAGCTTAATTTTTGTCTTTTTAGCGTATCGCGCTAAGAGTCCCAGCGCACGTTACCTTCCAATAACTAGCATAACGATAATGTTCATCTAGTCAAGTAGCTTAAAGAATTCTGCTTCACTGATTGTTTTAGCTCCAAACGTTTCAGCCTGTGCTAGTTTATTATCTCCAGGATTTTCACCCACAACCAGGTAATCAGTATCTCTAGTTACGCTATTTTGAAATCTTCCACCTTTAGCGCGTATTGTTTCTGCAGCTTCCTCCCTGGATAAATGTGTCAAGGTTCCGGTAATAACGAATTTTACGCCTTCCAGTTTACCACCGGAATGCTTTAGGGGCTTTGGCCATACACTTAGCGATTTGAATTTCTTAAGTAAACGGATGTTTTTCTGTTCTGAGAAAAATTCCACCACCGACTCGGCGACAATTTCTCCTATACCGTCTACTGCCGATAGTTCATCTATGGTAGCTTCCATAAGTTTTTCGAGTGTTTTAAACCGGCCGGCAAGATCAATTGCGGTTTGGACTCCGACGTGTCTGATACCTAATCCATAAATAAAGCGTGATAGTTCCGGATGCTTTTTTGCGGCAATAGCGGCCAGTAACTTATTGGCGGATATCTCACCGAAACGCTCAAGCCCTACAATTTGCTCAAAACTTAAGCTATATATATCTGCAATATCTGTTATTAGCTTGGAATCTATAAGAGCGATAACGTTCTTTTCTCCCAGACCTTCAATATCTACCGCCTCTTTGGAGGCGAAGTGTTGTATTCGTTTCCATGAACGGGACGGACAAGAAGGATTAGGACAACGCCAAGCTGCATCAACAACGTTTTGTTTGATTAGCTTAGTTCCGCATTCTGGACAAGTCAGAGGCATACGGAACGGTTTCTCTTTTCCTGTCCTGAGTTGTGGCAGTGACTGCAATACTTCAGGAATAATGTCTCCGGCTTTATGGACGATTACGTGATCCCCCACCCGAATGTCTTTACGCTTAATCTCATTCTCATTATGTAGGGTAGCCATCTGGACTGTGCTACCGGCAATTCTTACGGGCTCAAGAACGGCTACAGGTGTAGCTGTACCGGTACGCCCGATGGAAATAAAAATGTCTTTAACTATCGTGGTAGCTTGTTCGGCCGCATATTTGAATGCTATGGCTCCTCTGGGCGCCTTGCCGGCTATTCCTAAACGCTCAAAAAGCACTCGGTCATTAACTTTAATTACCAAACCGTCAGTATTAAACTCCAAGTTATGGCGTTTATTTTCCCAGGAGTTCACGCAGTCCATTATTTCTTTAACCCCGTGAACTAAAGTTGCTGATCGATTTATACTGAAGCCTAGATCTGCTAATACGTTATAACAAAAGTCATTTGTAGGAACTTCTGCGTCCGATTCACGCAATAAATCATAGGCTCTAAAGTGCAGCGGTCGGGTAGCTACAAGGTTGGGGTCTAATTGACGAATGGTACCCGCAGCTGTATTTCTAGGGTTGGCAAATAAAGGTAAACCCTGTTTCTTGCGCGTCTCATTCAACCGGTCAAAATCATGCTTATACATGACAATTTCTCCCCGAACTTCGGTTTTTCCCTTAAGGAATTGCGGATGTTTGGTGTCACTGCGCAAAGCAAGCGGAACCGATTCGATGGTTCTTACGTTAGCCGTTACATCTTCTCCAGCTAACCCGTCGCCTCTCGTTATACCGTGAGTTAATATTCCATCCTCGTAAATTAAAGCACAAGCTAGTCCGTCCATCTTGATATCAATGAAAAATTCATCTGTCGTTTTCGGATCCAGTTTAGAGATTCTCTGTATCCAAGCTTTGATCTCGGATTCACTAAAAACATCATTCAAGCTGAGCATCCGCTTACTGTGTTCCATCCGCGCAAACTCTTTTAATACTTCACCGGCTACGCGTTGTGTGGGACTGTCTGGAGTAATCAGATCTGGATACTCATTTTCCAGTACTGACAGTTCATGTTTCAAACTATCTGCCGCTTCATCGCTCATAATCGATTCGTTTAAAACATGATAATGGTAGCGATAATCGTTAATCAGATCTTTTAGTTTGGCGATACGTATGGCTGCTTCCGCTTTATTCATACTAAAAGCTCCCTATAAAGACTGTATAAGTAACTATGTAGCACTGCCAACATAATCAGGGAAAGGATTAAAAATACCCACGGAGCGATAGCCGATGCCAAAATAATAAACGGCAACGTTATTACTATTGAAACCACCAGTAACGCAACTGGTAAATATAGGACTCTAAGCAGTACAGCCAGACGGCGTTTCTTCACTAGATCCCGCGCCGAACGTAACGCTTTAAACGGTGTCATGTCCGGCAGAGTGACTATATAGAGAGCGAAAATCGAGCCGCTGAGCAAATACAGCGAAAGTAAAATCAAGGCTAGCATAATAACCAGAAAGCCCAGTTTTTCTAATCCGGTAACAGCTATATTGTTATTTACTGCGGTCGTATAAAGAGTTATTCCGATTACTGTCGGTATGAGTTCAAGCGCTATAACCAAGATAATGCCCAAGAAGGGGATCAGCGGATATGTCCCGCGGTAATAAGCGTCGCGAAGAGAAACCTTGACCTTGTTGATACCGTTTCGCAAAGCCCAGATAATTGCCAGACTCGCCAGTATGGTAAAGATTAATGAATATCCGAAACCTCCTCCGCTGGAACTGCCGCCCAATGAAGCCAGCATTAAAGCGTAGATCGTGACGCCGCTACTAAGTTCCGAAGCGTGTCCGTGAAAAAGCCCGCTAAGTTGATTCTTCGCGCTCGTTATATTAAGTCCGCTGGAGAAACCCTGGGCTATGGCAAGATTTACAATTCCATAAGTCAAAATAATCCATAAGAATAGCCAACGGTCATTCCAAAGCAGAGTCAAACTGGTTTGGGTTAACTTCCAGACACTTGGCAGCTTGGATGATCTAACCAGTACTTTAGGTAAATTTTCTGCTGTCTTTTTCTGATTACTAGTTGTTGCCTTTTTGGTCTTTTTTGCCGTCCTAGGCATGTAACTCCATGTTTTCCAAACGCTTAATCCTCTCCTCTATAGGTGGGTGAGTACTGAATAAATTGGATATGGTGTGTGCCTTCAGGGGGTTAGCAAAAAAGAAGTGTGCCGTTGCCGTACTCTGATGTTTTAGCGTACTGCCAGTCCGCTCTATCTTTTTTAAGGCTGAAGCAAGTCCTTCGGGATAACGAGTAGTTAAGGCTCCCGTAGCGTCAGCTAAATACTCTCTTTGTCTGGAAACAGCCATTTGGATCAAAAAAGCAACTAACGGGGCCAGAATGGCGGCGGCGATTCCAATAAACAAAGCTAACTGATTATTTTCGTTCTTGTCCCTTCCACCCCCGAAAAAACTCATTCTTAATAAAATGTCAGCCAGCAAAGCGATGATTGCCGATAAGGCAAAAGCAATCATGCTGACCCGGCTGTCATAGTTTTTAACGTGTCCAAGCTCATGGGCAAATACTCCAGTAAGTTCATCGTTATTCATTATTTCCAGTAGTCCCGTGGTCGCACAAACCGCAGCGTGTTTAGGATCACGGCCTGTCGCAAAGGCGTTAGGTGCCGGGTCGTCCATAATATATACCTTGGGCATAGGTAGGCCATCAGTAATCGACAGATCCTCTATTATTTTCCATAGTCTGGGGTTATCTTTTTTCTGTATCTGATGGGCGCCATTAACTGCCAGGCTTAAGCGCATGCCCATATAGTAACTGATAAAAGTATAGATGAGGGCTCCTACAGCTACACCGATCAGGATAGCCGGGCTGCCACCGGCATAAATGTAGTCGAAAAGATCCGCCAGTCCAACAATCAGCAAAACGAACAGGACCATGATTAGGATCGATCGGCGTTTATTCCTGGCTATTTCTGAATACATACTTTTTTACAAAAACCTCTTAAGTTAGAAATTCACACTAACCGGTTCTTCAACCTTCGCCTCTTCAGCTTCATCCAGCTCGAAGTATTCCTTATCTTTTGTATAGCCGGCTCTGGCGGCAAAAAACTTGGTCGGGAAAGTGCGGCGTTTGGTATTAAAATCACGGACCACCCCGTTATAAAAACGTCTTGCAGCCTGAATCTTGTCTTCGGTATCGACTAGCTCGTTTTGTAATTCTTGAAAGTTAGCTGTCGCTTTTAAGTCAGGATAGTTCTCGGCTACGGCAAACAGGCTTTTGAGTGTAGATTGAAATTGATTCTCTGCTTTGGCGGTCTCGGCAACCCCGTTAGCGGCAAGCGCCTTGGTTCTAGCGGCGGTAACGTCTTCAAATACGCTCTTTTCGTGCGCTGCATAACCCTTAACCGTGTTAACTAAATTGGGGATCAAGTCATAGCGCCGTTTAAGTTGAACTGTGATGTCGCTCCAAGCCTCATCTGCTTGCTGATTTAGGCGCACCAAACCGTTGTATGCGTAGAAAAATAGAATTCCGAACAGTAGCACCAATATGATAATTACGACAACTAAGATAACCATCAACTACTCCTTATTTAGTCTGGTTTTAATTATACATTAATGTGTATCATAGAAAGCATGGCTAAACGTCAATCATCCAAGTTGAGGCTTTTTGCAAGCCTGTTGATTCTAGGTCTTGTTGCCCTGTATATAGGGCTTTGTTTACTGTTACCGGTAAGAGCTTTAAGGGTACAGAAACCGGCATCTTTTCTTAATATAACTACAACTCAAAGCAATCTACCCTGGCCTAACTACGGAGAGGCGGCTGTCGGTCTAATAGGCAGCGGAACCATAGCGATACACGGTGAGCAGACACCTAAACCCATAGCCAGCGTGGCTAAGCTAATAACCGCCTTGGCGGTACTAAAAAAATACCCTCTAACATTGGGGCAACAAGGTCCTAATATAACGCTGGATAGTACGGATTACTCGATATATGTAAATTATGTTAATGAACAGGGATCGGTAGTACCGGTATATACGGGTGAAATTATGAGTGAGTACCAGATGTTGGAAGCCATGCTGGTTCCTTCGGGCAATAACATAGCCGATGCCTTAGCGCGTTGGGCATACGGTTCTATTTCCGCCTATGATGCCTTTGCCAACAGCTTCGTTAAACAACTCGGCATGAATGATACTACTGTGGGCGGAGATGCAAGCGGCTTTTCGCCGCTCACGACTTCAACTGCCAACGACCTTATAATCTTAGCCGAACACGTCATGGCAAATCCGGTATTGGCTCAGATCGTTAAAATGAAGTCCGTCAATGTACCTAATGTAGGCATAATGACTAATTACGACAGTAGTATTTTGGGAGTTGATAACATTGTAGGTATTAAAACGGGGAATTCTAGTCAAGCTGGCGGGGTATTCCTGGGAGCAGCCGCTATAAACGTTAATTCCAAACCGGTTACTGTCCTTACGGCAATTATGGGTGCGCCGCAACTAAGCAATGCTATAAGTGATACCGTACCGCTTATCATTTCACTGGAAAACGATTTTTCCCAGACGGTACTGCTAAGTAAAGGTGAGGTTCTGGGTGAGTTTAAACAACCTTGGGGAGGTAGCGTACAAATTACGGTTGCAAAAGATTTGACCAACTATTTACTTCAAGGTCAATCTACTAAGGTAGAGTTAAACCTCTATTCTCTAAAAATACCTTCTAGGGCAGGAACAATTATCGGGAGCGTCAACGCGGAAGCTAACCAATTATCCCCTCAGACAAGCGAACCGCTTATAACCGTCAACACGACAACGGAACCATCTAACATTTTTCGCCTGACACATCCTTGGATTATTTTGTAGTAAATTGAGATTTAACAAGGGTGGGAAGCTTAATTAGCTTTAGAAAAACTAAAAGATCCTAGATTGATTGCGTAATTAAACTGTCCGCGTTATATAAACAGATCTTTATTATGTTTTAATAGTTATAGCCCCCAGGGCGCAAGGAAGTATTTAAGACAACGTATATTATGAAAGCTAATGCAGATCAAGGTTACCGGTCAAGCTCGTACATCGAGGGCGACGAGATTGCACTCGATCCTGAACATAATCTTGCAGTGCTCAGGCTGTTAAAAGTTCATCCTCTCGAAGCTGACTTTTATTCCAGAATCAAGTGGCGGCAAATCAGTGAAATAAGCGTCGGATTGGGGATTTTGGTAACATCCAGGACAGTTCAACCGCTACCGCATATTAGACTGCATAACCCGTTCGGAAAAAACGGGACAAATGAATACGGACGCAATAGATCATATAAGGATTTTGCGCTTTATGTTAATAGCGTTCTTGGCTCGGGTAGATTTCAATATGAAGCTTCTACTCTGCTAGGCAGTGAGAATCAGCACGCACTATTGCCTCCGGACATCAACGAAATAGTGAACGACAGTATAGTTGAATCGCTTGGCAGTATACCTACACGGTCTCTCTTTACGGCCTATGACTTATCGGGACTGGATAAGAGACAGCTTCAATTGTAAGACCCTTACTTGTTTAATGTCCCGGTGGGCCAATCTTGGTGGGTTGTGAGGGACTCGAACCCCCGACCTCCTGAGTGTAAATCAGGCGCTCTAGCCAGCTGAGCTAACAACCCGATGCGGTAATGTTACAGTTCCGGTTGGTACAATGCAAGATATTAAATGCCGATCCGTAAAGCAACATATCCCGATAACCAAACATCTGGTACAAAAAATCGACTCAACTTAAGAGTAGACCAATTCCCGTTTAAGTACCTGATCTTAGTTGATATTTTAATTGCATACATCTTAACTTAAGTAACTTGGAGTACTCCTAAATTAAAAACTGCTCCTGAATTGATAAGCGTTTTTTCCTAAGCTTACAAAATCATGTTTGATAGTGTTTTTAAATGCCAAGATTTATTAAAATGGGTTAAGACAGTTAAAGGAATATTTATTCGGAACCATCATAATAAAGATAAATGCGAGCAATTAATCATGCAGCTACCGGAGCAATTATCGGGTTAATCATAACCAACCCGGTTGCACTGCCTTTGGCTTTTATGTCGCATTATGCACTTGATGCCTTGCCCCATCACGGGTTTAAAGAGTCACCTTCCAGTTTTAAATTCTTTAAAGCGTTTTTACTAATAGACACTATTCTTTGTTTGGCTTTGGTAATAGTGATTAGTCTGCGTCATCCGGCTTATTGGTGGCTTGCAGTAGTATGTGCATTTATAGCCGCCAGTCCAGACTTTATGTGGATCGGAGATTTTAAACGGCAACTTGAGAATAAACCGGCTATCAAAATGGAAGGCAGAAGAGCACTGACACGTTGGCACTCATATATCCAGTGGTTCCAGCGACCGATCGGTTTGGTTACTGAAATCGTATGGATGATAGCTTCAGCAATAATTTTAGCCGCATTACTGGCATGAAAGATCATTGGGATAATAGTCAATGATTATTCAAAAAAGTAGTACCACTAAAGATATAAATCTTGATCTGCTTAACGGTCTGCTGATTGGTTTATTAACAATCAGGGTCTTAAATCCGGTTACAACAAGCTTGCGGAAGCTAGAGCGATCCCCTTATGCAAGTCTACCACTATTAATTCAGTAGTTTTTAGTCCTGTTATTAGTATTGCAAGACGTAGCTTGAAATCTATTCTACATAATGCAGCAACTTTGCATTCTGCAACTGCACATAATAGAGGCTTGTTTGGAAACCGGTGTACTCGTGAGGTCGTGAGCCTCGTACCACCCTACCTGTTCGGAGGTTATAAAACAAACCAACACTCACATAAGCACAGCATAAAAACGTTTGTCTAGCACTAAAAGAATTAATTTCTCTGTGGAAGTAGAGTTTAGAGTGCCTAAAAAATAAAACTGCAGACGGGACAGATGGTAAATGCCTATTGGTTGAACTGATAGACCTACTTCAAAAAATAAACTAACACGGGGGTTGTTAGCCAAGTTAAACGAAACGTCCAAAGCGGACAATAATAGAGCGTTTATATAGCCTGAACTATTATGCCCTACCTAACGGATTGGATGCTTAGTTTACATATATTCTGGCCGTGTATAGCAGCCAGTTGCCTTTAACCAGCACGAGCTGGATGACTAGGTATTTAGCTCCCTGTGTAGTTTGTACGGGATATGCAAACTGAGCTTCATTACTGGCAGGATAAGTTGCCTGACTAGTTGTTGGCTTAGGTGAGCCTACAATAAGATGTTTCATCTGTTGTAAGCCAGATGATAACTGTGCTTTGGTTTGAGCTTGCTCTAATGCGGGTGAAGCGAGCCGGTAAATATCTTGGATATTGTCGCTAACTACATCATTAAAAACTCGATCACTGACCATCTTGGCGGCCTGTTGCTGTGAAGAGGCAACAGAACCTCTCGTATTATTGGTTGAAGTAACACTCGTGGCAGATTTGGAAGCGGGCACAAAGATGATTACCAGAACACCCGCTATTACCAGTATTACCAAGCTGAGCCACGCTTTGGTTGACGCTGGCTTTAGCTTACCCGTTCTAGCGACTACTGTGTGTGCCGCCTGATCACCTAGACGCTGTTTCCTATCGTTCGTTGACGCAACGATAAAGCCCAATAGGTTAGGAATAATGTAAGGTAACCCGTCAACAATCCGTAGGATATTACGAACCAATGATTGTACAAATGACGGCTTATTACCCTGCTCATCTGTTACCCGTATACCAACTGCCAACTTACCCAATGTACCTCCAGCAAGATATTCAAACAGCACAAAATAAGTTATAAAACCTAGCAAAAACACCAGGAATGGTGTGCCGGTTAGGTTGAAGTTAATCTTAGCACTGCTAACACTGTAAGTACCTAAGTGTTGCGAAGCGATAATAAATATAGGTATCCAAAGGACAACGTCAAGCACAAATGCCGATACCCGCCTGCCCATATCGTAGTAAAAACCAGTCTTAGACATATCCCGTTTGGCAGCTGAATGAGCAGGTGAGCTGACCGTAACGGGATTTTGGTAGGCAGATTGTTGGTTTTCAGGTTTATACATATTTTCGTTTTGCATAATTATTCTTTAATTCAGGTTAATAATATGAGTTCGTAGGATAAAAGGCAACATGTGCCTTGAACCGGTTTTAGTTTATAGGCAGATTTGGTCTAATGTGTAATATAGTAAGGGGTACGTGTCAGGCTACCAATATACTCGATATGTCCTACATTTAGTTAGGCGTAATAACCAGATAAGGAGCAATAAATATACGGCTAATGGTATACTCCATGATCTTAAAATTCGTAATGAAGTAATGATGGCAGTAAAGTCCCGGTATGAGCCAAATTAAAGTCAGCAAAGGGGAGTTCTTGAACACCTTCAAATTAGTTCCTGATAAGATACAAGCAAGAATAGCAGTGGAAAAGGACACTATGTTGTTCTTGAAGCTACGAGTTGATAACGAAAAAGTGACTAGCTCCCTCCGGCATGAGCCGTTCATAGGTCAAGTCACTTTCATTGAAAGCTCTGCTGGTGCGCGAGAGAGGACTTGAACCTCCACGTCCAAACGGACACCAGCACCTCAAGCTGGCCTGTCTACCGATTCCAGCACTCGCGCAAACAAGGTTTAGTAAAATACTTTAATAGCATAACTGATACGCTATTAACGAATCAACGTTTAAGACAGAGGTAAATGATCATAGACATGATCCAGGCTATACCGGCTTCTAAGCAGCGGCTTTATCTCATCCAGGCTTACGTTGATTTTAACTCCCGGATTTAGCGTACCATAGGGGTCAAATATCTTTTTAACTTTAGAAAACAGCTCATAAACGTCATCTGGAAACAGTTTACTTAAATATGGCCCTCTTAGTCTTCCCTCGTTATAGCGTCCGGTTGTGGAGCCTCCTAGGCGTTTGAGTGTTGAGTTGTATTCTTCCATTACCCTGAACGCTTTTTGACGGTCACCGACTTGATCCAAGTTCAAGTAGGGTTGAAGATGAAGGTTGGCATCACCACCATGTCCCCATACGGATACTTCCAAATGCTCCCGGGAGAATTGATCATATATCGCATTGAGCAGATCACCCAATTTGTCAACCGGTACGACACCGTCATCTATTAAAGGCAGAGGATTTGTTTTACCCGAATTGTGGCTGCTAAATAAAGCACTGGCATCTCTTATTTTCCAGATTAACTTCTGTTTTTCTGGATCTTCTTCAATAAAAACGCTTTGACTGTGCTTGCCTAGAACCTTGAGCGCCTTTTTGGCCGCATGACGCTTTTTATGATTGTTTGTATCATTAAATTCAGTTAACAAGACAAATTTAGGGTATGGCGGGGGAATAACATCTTTAAGATAGTTTGCGTTTTCGGTAGCGACACTCGTTAATAGGTTATCGTCCACGAATTCGATAGCGCAAGGTATGTCATCGAGTTCAATCAGATCGACCACCGCTGCCTGTAACTCTTCAGGGTTGTCCAGATAGGTCGTAATTAACGTCATATCAGGATTATATTGCTCGCTATTTAGGGTAATTTCGGTTATTAAACCCAGACTGCCCTGGCTACCAACTAATAACGGAGTTAGATCAAACGACCCGTCCTTTTGGATAATATCAGCCAGATCGTATCCGGCATTATTACGGCGCGTATTTAGAATGCTTTTGTTGACTAACTCTTTGTTCTCTTCCAGGAGCGTATCCAGTGAACGGTAAATCTCTCCTTCGAATGTTGCCAAACCCAGTTTACGGTTAAGTTCGCGTTTGCTGAGCCGACCGGTTTCAATTATTTCTCCGTTAGCCAACACTACCCTTAGCCCCTTGACAAACGCTCGCATATCTCCGTACTTGAAGGACTGTCTGCCGGCTGCATTATTAGCTACGGCTCCGCCAACCGTAGAATATTCAAGACTTTGGGGAGCTGCCGGAATAAAACGGCCATATGACACTAACAATTGCTGCAGTTTGCCGAAATTCACACCCGCCTCAACCGTAACTTCGCCTTTTTTAGAGTCTAAAAATAAAACCTGGTTTAAATGAGATGGGTAAACCAGCATAATTCCCGCACCTAGCGCCGCGCCAGTCAAATCGGTACCGCTACCTCTGGGAGTAATGGGAATGATTCGCCCGCGTTCGGCAAGTTGCCAGACGAAACGAGCGGTCTTTCGCACGTCATTTTCGTTTTTAGGATAAACAATTACGCTCGGAGTTAAATTAAAAATGCTGTTATCGGTTGAAAAATAACTACGGGCATCACTACTGGTCATTACTTCACCTGCAACATGTTCCTGTAGATAATGCGCAACTTTATTCATGCTTTTTGATTTATCCCCCCATAGCTCCGATCTTTAAGATAATACCATAGTAACAAATAAAACGCTCGGAGGCGGTATCAATGTGGTTTAAAAGCCTATACTACCGAGGAGCTAACAACTGTTTAATCTGCGGAGGATGGCATAGTAAATCCGCTCCGGTGGTGCGGATGAGAGGATTTGAACCTCCACAGGCATAAAGCCTACTAGCTCCTGAAGCTAGCGCGTCTACCATTCCGCCACATCCGCTTAAAAGTCGCTTCAACATCGTTATCTTAAAGAGTTTTGGTGTAAAACTCAAGGCTTGGAAGGGTCGGTTACACCTTCAGTGACGATTTCCCAGTTTTCCACGCCGTTAAAACGGTCCGCCGGTGAGTTTATTTGCTTACCGGTTAAACCGTATACGGTACTTTTTGTAATGTATATCACCCGTGGTTGATATAGCCCCAGTGCCGGTGCATCCTGTTGCCAGGCTTCTAAGAACGGTTGGTATTTGATAACTCTTAAAGCGGGGTTTAATCTAGTGCGGCCCTGCTCTAAAGCCGAATCCACTGTCGGATTATCGTATTCGGATAAATTGAGTCCACTGGAGCGTGGGTCATACTGAGAGCTGTCCCAGTATACAAAAACGTCCGGATCGGTGCCGATCGATATTCCTTCTAAGGTAGAGTCGTAGTTATGATCTTGGAGAGTAGCCTGATAAGTGACCGGCGACTCAAAAATTGGCTCCAGATTAACACCTATGGCACGCCACTGTTTTTGCAGTATTCCAACCACCAGCTGATTTTCCGGCGTGTCGGTAGTCACCAGATTAAATACTAACGCCTGGTGGTTTTTATAACGCCAGCCGTTTTTGGCCATCACCCACCCGTCTTTAGTGAGTAGGTTATCGGCTTGAACAGGCTGATCGGTAACCTGGGCATAACGATGGTTATAGGCTAATTGTCCTACCAGCAATGGTTCGTTAACCGGTATAGTGTCATATCCTAAACGGTCAATAATAATATTCGGGTCAGATCCTAAGACTAGTGCCTTACGAATAGCCTGATCGCTTAATATATTATTTTGCGTCTTAAAGAAAACGTAAACTCCGGCGGTTAGTATCAGGCTGTG
This sequence comes from bacterium, assembly GCA_021799575.1. Classification (GTDB taxonomy): domain Bacteria; phylum Patescibacteriota; class Saccharimonadia; order Saccharimonadales; family UBA4665; genus JAJZWH01. The sequence continues at coordinate 12,907 of JAJZAD010000006.1, forward strand.
GATTTCTACTCCTGACATTTTACTGATCTGTAACGGAACGCTGTCTATGCCGGTCACTGCAGTCAGTTGACCGGCAGTAAAGGCGTCAACTAATTGACTCTGGCTGGCATATGCGTCGACAATAAACTCAGATAGTTTTGGCTTACCTAAAACATAATCGGAAAAAGGTATTAGTGCAATCCGTTCACTGGCATTTTGCGGCGTATTACCGGACACGGCAATTCCGTGCCACATAAACGGTCCCGCTCCGATCGGACTTAAGGTGTTAAAATTGGCCGCTCGTAAATCGCTCGGAGGTATATTACCTAGTATATGTTTAGGGATTATTCCTACTGTTAAATTGTACGGAAAGGAAGCTAAGGGATTGGGCAAAGTAAACTGAACTGTAGTAGAATTGACAGCCTTAATGCTAATGCCCTGCCAGCTGGAATAAAGCGGTGAATCGGCATCGGCATTTTGAATGGTATCAAAGGTAAACACTACGTCGGCTGCGGTTAACGGTTTACCGTCCTGCCAAGTCAGGCCAGGTTTAAGTTTGACTGTATAAACGGTACCGGCACTATCCACGCTCCAGCTGCTTGCCAGACAGTCGACCAGTTGATCTTGGCTGTTATATCTCAGCAGTCCGGCGAAGATCAAGTGCGACAAACTGGTATCAACTTCACTGGTAGCGTAAATCGGATTTACGTTAGTCAACGTGCCTAAAATTCCTTCGTTATAGATCCCGCCGGGAACCGGTTGTATGGTCTGAAAGTAACCGCTTAGAGAGGCAAGCTGCCACACTGTGACCATAGCTAAAAGCAACCAGAATAATAGCCAGGTACTTACGAACCTGCGCACACCTAAAAGGCGATCAAACCTTCCGATAAAATTCTTTTCAAGATTATAAGAAGCCTGTTTAGACAGGTCAATTGCCGATTTCCGTCGCTTTAAAAAAACCTTGCGTACTGTCTGGTAACGCATGGATTGAATTTAACCGATGGCGCTAAACAACAACGCCAATGAAAAAATCAAGGCACTGACGATAGTCAGTTGAAAGATGGTCTTTTCCGTACCGCGCCGTGTGGTATTGACTTCACCCGCACCGCCCAAACCTGCTCCTAAAGAAGCCCCGCGAGTTTGTATTAGTATCAGCAACACCATGATGAGCATGGAGCCGAATGCGATATAGTCGTATATATTCATTATTGCTGCTTAGAGGCCTTTAAAATCACATCCTTCTTTTGTGTGGTTAATTATAATTTTAGCAGGATAGTAAACGCTCTATCAACTGTTACTCTATAGACATGGTTTTAGTCCAGTTTGGCGGGTAAAGCCGAACTTAGTACTTTAATACCTTCTTTAGTAATTAGGATGTCGTCTTCTATTCTAACCCCTGTATTCTCTTCAGGTATATATATGCCAGGCTCCACCGTCAGTACGCTACCTGGCAGTAACGGTTTGGTGTAATCCCCGACGTCGTGTACGTTAAGCCCCAAAAAATGCGACGTTGCGTGCGGATAGTAGCGTCTAATTGTCTCGGGTTTTAGATTAGTGATCACTTTTAATTCTTTAAGCTTTGATCCGATAAACTTAACCACCTGGTTTTCATAGGTCTTCAAACGTACTCCCGGACCTAATAAACTGAATGCGTATGCCTGGGTATCTTTTACGGCTTTGAAAATATCTTTTTGGCGTTTGGTCGGTTTACCGGTAGCCATAACCCGTGTTATGTCCGCCGCGTAACCCGATACGTTTGCTCCGACATCTATTACGACTAACTCGTTAGGACCAAGCCGTTTTTCATTTATGACATTGTGCAAAGTACAGGCCTGTTTACCCGATGCGACAATCGGTTCAAACGCATGGCCCAAGCTGCCTCGGAATCGGAACCCGCGAGAAATATCCGCCTCGATCTGGAATTCATAAGCATAGTAGCCATGAGGTTTGTTCATTACCTCTTTAAGCGTAGCCAAAGTAATATCGATAGCCTGTTGCATAACCTTAAGTTCAAGCGGTTGTTTAATCATCCTGATCGCCGCCAGGTCTGGACGAATGTCTACGATCTCCAAATCCTGAGTATGGCGTTTTAGACGTTCAATAAACCGCGAGCGGCTGGGATTGGCGTACATACCGTACTGTTCAATAAACGAGGGAGCAGGAGCTAAAGTGGCTATATTTTTAGTATTTAGTATCAGCGCATCTATCCGTTTCCAACCGTTAGGTTCGTTCACGATATCGTTAATACCGGAGATGGCACTGAGTCGTTGCGGATCAACCTGGCCGTCAAATACCGTTCGTTCGCGTTCCCTGGCCGGCACAATTAAAAATTCGCGTCTGCTATCCATAACTAAAATAATGTCAGGTTCATCGATTCCGGTAAGATAAAAAAAATTGGCATCTTGGGTAAAGTGATAAGCGCTATCCGCCCCCCGTTGAAGCATGCCGTTAGCGGTAACCGCAACCACTAAACCCTCCGGTAAACGATCCATCAGCCGGCGTCGATTAGCGGTAAAAAATTCTCGAGTAAGACTAGACAAACGCATGTATTCTAGCTTAGCAGATTAAGCTTTAAGACGGGCACGAATCATCTTCGCCTTAGCAGCTCCTACAGATGAGGCGAGTTCGGGTTCGCTGGCTTGAGCAACGGCCTTTATTGAACCGAAGCGTTTTAACAGTTTCTTGGTGGTTGCCGGTCCGATACCGGGAATAGACGATAAGCCGGAAATCGTCATACGTTTAGTTTTAAGTGTTGAGTGATAACTGACAGCAAAGCGGTGGCTTTCATCCCTTACCCTTTGCAATAGCTTAACCACATTACTGCTCTTTGGCAGGCTAACCAATATGAAACGATCGGATTGGACCGTGTGCCCTTTCAGTTGGCTCACTAAATCGTAGTTAAGCGTTACTTTACTGTAATCAATATCGATTACGATTTGTTCTTCCCGCTTAGCTAGCCCGATAAACGGAATGTCCGGGGCGCTTGATGCATTCCGGGCGTCAATTGCAGCGTTCAGCTGACCTTTGCCTCCATCAATCAGTACCAAGTCCGCCACTCCCCAGTCTTTTAAGTGTTTTTCGCTAAGTCGTCGGGTGATTATTTCGTGCATATTATAGAAATCATTATTAATATCAAACCGAGTCTTAAATTTACGGTATTGCGTTTTATTACTAACCCCGTTAGTAAACACCACCATACTGGCTACAACGTTTGAGCCTTGCATGTGACTGATATCATATCCCTCTATGCGCCTAGGGTAGGCAGGTAAGTTAAGCAGCTTGGTTAATTCGTTTAAACCCTGATCCTTGCTGATGTCCAAGAACTCCTTATCGCTAAAAACGATCTGTTGACTTAGACGGCGGAGATTATCCAGTTGGTCCCGTAAATGTGCCGCCTGTTCAAACTCCTGATTATTGGCCGCCTGTTTCATCTTCCGCTCAAGTTCTTTGGTAATTGCCACTCGCTTACCGCTGATATATGCCATCAGACGACGTAAGTTAGCTCTGTATTCGGTTAAAGTAGTGTGACCGACTTCAAGCCCCGGATCAAGACCAAGATGATAGTATAAGTTAGCCCGTTTGGACTTAGGCTCATGTTTGGTAGCGTAGGGAAAAACACGCCTTAATAATTTTAGGGCTTGGCGGATCGCCGACATCGAAGTATACGGACCGAAATAGCGCGCACCGTCATCCAGCGGCCGACGGGTAAAGCTAACTGTTGGATAATCGCTGTCATAATCAATCCGAATGTATGAGTAAGCCTTATCGTCTCTTAGTAAGATATTGTATCGGGGAAGATAACGTCTGATAAGTTCGGCTTCTAAAAACAAAGCATCCAGTTCGCTTTCTACTTCCATCCACTCTATATCCGCTATTTCTCTAACTAAAGCGTCGGTTTTAGGGTCGTGGTATCGACTGCTCTGAAAATATTGCCGGACACGGTTTTTTAATACCGCGGCCTTGCCTATATAAATAATTTCACCGGTTTTATCACGGTAGAAGTAAACTCCAGGACCCTTTGGCAAAGTCTTAAGTTTTGTTTTTAGATGATCACTAACCTCAATCACAAATCTATTGTACCTTTTTAGAAAAGCCTAAATCGACCCCTCTTTTACATGAATCACGACAGTCAAACTGCTTTCGATGGCGTTTTACAGGCTGCACAGACACCTGTTTTATTCAGACAGTTATCGCAAATCAGGATCAGTTCATTACACGCTTGATTGGTGCAATTTACGTAATTTTCCGTCGGGCTAGAACAGTATGAACAGCAACCGATGATCTTATTGCCTGGAACCCCTATCTTTAACCTCCGGTCAAAAACGAATAGTGAACCCTCCCATAGTCCGTCATTACCGAACCGCTCAAGATAAGTGGTAATACCACCGTCAAGCTGGTACACGTCTTTGTAGCCCGCATCCAGCATCAGTTTGGATAAGATTTCGCAACGAATACCGCCGGTACAATAAGTGACAATGGTTTTATCTTTAAGGTAGTCAAGTTCAGATTTACCGATTTCCTCGGGGAAATCACGCGTATGTCTGACGTTAAGTACTACGGCGTTTTTAAACTTGCCTATAGCTGCTTCACGCGCATTGCGTCCGTCAACAAATATCAACCGATTGCCTTTGTTTCGTACCAGGTCGTGTAGTTGTTCCGGTTTAATCCGTTTACCGGCCCCAACTACACCGGAGGAGTCGACTTTGATTTGATCTGGGGATACACCGAAAGTTACCAGTTCCGGCCTGACTTTAACGCTTAGTTTAGGAAAGTCGTCTTTACTGCCATCACTCCATTTAAAAACCATGGGTTTAAACTGAGGGTAGCTTCTTGTGTCTTTGATGTATTTTTTAAGATCGGTGACGTCACCTCCAAGTGTTCCATTGATACCATGCTCAGAAACTATAACCCGACCTTTAAGACTGAGGTTGAGCGTCAGAGTTTTTTGCCAATGCATTATTGCTCGCGGGTCTTTAAGCGGCGTAAAGAGATAATAAAGAATGATCTTTTGCATACCAGAGTTTTTTACCTTACCAGAAGATATATGATTAAAACAACTAGACTTGTGATTGTAAGCGCTAGTATTGTGTCCCATGGCTTTCGTCTTGCTTGTCCAACCCGTATTCGGACGTCTGCCGTCGCGGCGGTTTGATATGTTTTGCTCGCTACAGGAGAGGTCCCGTGTTCACTTGACTTTTGAGGACTGTTCAATATTTTACCCGTAAATGTATTATCAGTATATCCCGGCCTAAATTTATCCCTGAGTATGGGATCGCGCTCAAAATCGATTTGTCTCTCAATAATCTCGCGCTTAACTAACGGCAATAATTCTTTACCTGACAAGTGTGCTTGAACCAGACGCCTCAACGCTCCTTCACCGAACAGATGATTTTCATACATATGTCTGAGTGATGCACCCTCAACGGTTATCTTATCACTCAACCTTAACAAGTCGGTGCGCAACATGCTTCCGGCTTGATCAGGAGTGGCAGCTAAATCCGAAGGCTTTTCCCCGGCGGTTATTTCCCGTGTCTTTCCGTTCGATACCCTCTCTTGGTCTACTAAGACTTTTCCGATTCTGCCTGCACGTTCTGGTTTAACTAGCTTTAGCCGGCTCTCCGGATTGGACGGATTAAGTGTACGTTCACTGAACTTTAAGTTGGTCGGTTTATCTACTATCTCTTCCGGCTTAGGATTCGGTTGAGCTTTAGGTACGGTTTTAACTTCTTCCTTACCTACTAAGACTTTTCCGATTCTGCCTGCACGTTCTGGTTTAACTAGCTTTAGCCGGCTCTCCGGATTGGACGGATTAAGTGTACGTTCACTGAACTTTAAGTTGGTCGGTTTATCTACTATCTCTTCCGGCTTAGGATTCGGCTTTAAGTCGATCCTGGAATTTTTCGGTAATGCTTCCCGGCTTAGCTGCTGGAGAGTATTTTCTTGCCTAGTTAGCTGTTGCTCCATTTGGGCTACCTTTAAGGGTGTTACCTGTACCGGATTAGATGCGGTTTTTGTGCGAGCAGGTTTTTCTTTGGCTTTGGAAGATTTGCTTCGGTCCCGTCTTTCTGAGAGTGATTTTATGAGTGTTCTAGCTATTCTTGACGGTTCTTTATGAGCTGCCGTGTATGTATTGGTCTCGGTTTTGTCGGCGGTATAAATTCTTGGCTTATCCGTCACATTGGGCAAGGTTACCGGGGATGGCAGTTCAAACAGGGTCTGGTCAGCTCCTTCATTCTCAATATCTACTGCTTTTTCTTCCGAATCCGCCGGATCAGAAGAATGGTCTATGAAATATGCTTCGCTGTTATCTTCAAGCGGTGTTTCAGTTATTGCTGTGCTGCCGCCGCTCGATTCAATACTCTGGACTGCCGGTTCGCCTCCAGACTGATTGGCTTCAGCGGTAAGTTTAAAGGCTTCGTCAGGATCGACTCCTTCGACGACTCTTCCTAAAAACTCGTTCACCGAAGAACTGGGTTGTCCTTCGACTACGGGGTTTACAAGGTGTTCTTCGGCTATTTCCCGGTTAATGGCCGTTTCTTCCTTATAAGTCAGTTCTACTTGATCGGTTTCTGGCACGCTGTCCGATTCTGATATTAAATCCGGGATTTTGTCTTCCTTACGGTCTTGATTTAATGCTGTATCTTCGCTAGCTTCGTCTTTACCGGTCCTGCCTAACACTGAACGGACAATAGCCTCGGCAGTGCTGTATTTAGGTTTATCCGGTTGTTGCTCGGCCGATTGAAGAGAATTTATCAGTTTAGAGAACGATGGTAATTTACGCTCGGATTTGTTGTCCTTGGCATCATCATTATCGTCTTCTGGTGTTGGGAATAGCGGGCTTTCTTCCATAAGTTTAAAATCTAATTACCGGTACCCAATTGAGTATAGATTGTATAAACTCACTCTAGCAAATTACTAAGCGGTCTGAACTGACTAAGAGATTACTGCTTTGAGGTCGTACCCTGTTCCAATTCGGTCTTGTCGCCTTCGGGCTGTGTTTCTTCAGCGGATTCTTCTTCGGACGGGACCTCTTCTTGAACCTCACCGCCGGCAGATTCGTTCTTGGCGGCTAAGGCGCTGGGTTCATATACGGTAGCAATAGCGTGTGTAGGCTCGGTCTTAATGGTAACGTTCGCAGGCACAATTAAATCGGCAACTGAAACCTGATCTCCGATCTCGACAAGTTTCTCGGCATCATAAAAAATCACGTCGGGCAAATCTTTAGGTAATGCTTCGACTTCAACCGACTCAAGATTGGTGAGCACGATTAGTCCGGATCTTTCGGCCGGAGACGCAGCGTTGTCTGCTTGGTATTTAGGCTCTACCGGCACTTCCGCTTCAACCACTTGATCGGCAGCTACCGCATTAAACACGACGTGGCTTATATGGTGCATATGCGGATCGTACTCGACATTCTTGATTAGAGCGGTATAGCTTTTACCTCCGGCATCGAGGTTCAATGGGTGGTGTTTACCAGCCTGTTGGTAAACACGCTGCATATTGAGCGAATCTACCTCGACAATAATCGAGGGCCGTCCATGGTCATGAATTACGGCCGGGATTTTTCCCGACTTACGCAAGCGTTTTACCGCTTTTCCGGTTATGGTACGCGGTTCCAGTGTCAAATTAATTGTATCTTGGGCCATGGCTCAAAATTTCCTTTAAAAAGTTAAAACTCAACTTGTTGAATATATTTTAGCAGATTATCTTAACATGTGCTTTAAAAATTGGCCGGTGTAGCTTTTATTGTTTTCAGCCACTTCTTCGGGAGTTCCACTGGCTACCACTGTCCCGCCCGCGTCCCCTCCTTCCGGTCCCATGTCGATGATGTAGTCGGCGTTCTTAATCACATCAAGATTGTGTTCGATTACGATCATGCTGTTGCCGGCATTAACTAAAGCATGCAGCATATTTAGCAGCTTATCGACATCCGCCATATGCAATCCTGTGGTTGGTTCGTCAAGAATATATAAGGTGCGTCCGGTGGCACGGCGGCTCAATTCATGTGCAAGTTTAATCCTTTGGGCCTCACCGCCGCTTAAAGTTGTAGCCGGTTGGCCTAGAGTTATGTAACCTAATCCGACGTCAACTAAAGTTTGCAGTTTACGGCTAATAAGGGGTTGGTTAGCGAAAAAACTTAACGCCTGGTCGCATGTCATGGCCAGTACTTCGCTTATATCTTTGCCTTTGTAGTGAACTTCCAGAGCTTCCCTATTGTAACGTTTACCCTTGCAGACTTCACAAGGTACATATACGTCCGGCAAAAAGTGCATTTCGATTTTAATAATTCCATCACCATGGCAATTTTCGCAACGTCCTCCCTTGACGTTAAAACTGAACCTTCCGGCGCTGTAACCCAAAACCCTAGCCTCAGGCAAAGAGGCAAAAAGTTCCCGGATCGGGGTAAATAATCCAGTATACGTAGCCGGGTTGGATCGCGGTGTCCGGCCTATCGGACTCTGATCGATAATTACCGCCTTATCTAAATTCTTAACTCCCTCTATATCGTCGTGAAGGCCCACGGACGTATTGGCACGGTTTAACCTTGCTAACAATTCTTGGGCTAGAATATCGTTAATTAAAGAAGATTTACCGGAACCGCTAACACCGGTTATTACCACTAATCCGCCCAGAGGAATCGATACGTCGATGTTTTTTAAATTATTCTCCTTCGCCCCCTTGATTACCAGAGTTTTACCATTGCCCCGACGTCTGGTTTTAGGAACCGGAATTTGCTTTTTGTGAGCTAAATAATCTGCGGTTATACCCTTTCCTTGCTTTTCGACCTGATCCGGAGTTCCTTCGGCAATCACTTCTCCCCCGTGTATACCGGCCCCTGGACCGATATCCAACAGCCAATCAGCGCTGCGGATTGTTTCTTCGTCGTGCTCAACTACAATCACCGAATTACCCAAACTTCTAAGCCTCTTAAGGGTTTCAATTAATCGAGCGTTATCCCGTTGGTGCAAGCCGATGCTGGGTTCGTCGAGTACGTACAGCACTCCCATCAGTCCGGAACCGATTTGGGTCGCTAGGCGGATACGCTGCGCTTCTCCTCCGCTAAGCGTAGTGGCGCTCCTAAGTAAAGTCAAATAGTCCAGTCCTACGTCAACCAGAAACTGCAAGCGGGCGGAAATTTCTTTTAAGATCATCTTCGCTATATACGCTTCGGTAGGATTCAGCTGAAGCTTATTTACCCAAGCATAGGCTTCGTTGATAGAGAGCTGGCATACGTCCATAATTGAAGCGCCGTTTACAGTTATAGCTAGAACTTCTGGTTTAAGCCGCAAGCCGTTACATTTATAGCAAGGTCGTTCCTGCATAAACCTTTCAATATCACGCCGAATAAAATCACTTTCGGTTTCTCTGTAACGACGTTCAAGGTTCGGTATAACACCCTCGTAAGTGGTTTCGAAGCTATGTCCGGAAGATAAACGTATTCTATAGGTCTCATCTCCGGTTCCGTAGAGAATCAGCTTCAATTGCTGGTCTGACAACTCTCCGGTCGGAACGTGCAAAGAAAAATGGTGTCTTAGAGCGACGGCCTCAAGTTTTTTCATGTACCAGTTATCTACATTAATCCGGTTATAGGGTCTAATAGCGCCTTCAGCAATAGTCAGATTACCGTTAGGAATTACTAGCTTGGGATCTACTTCCATTCTCGACCCAATGCCGGTACATACCGGACAGGCACCATGGGGAGCGTTAAAGCTAAAGGTCCTCGGTTCCAGTTCCGGTATAACAATCTCCGGATGATTCGGACAGGCATACCGCAAGCTATAAGATGTGACCTGGTTGCTATCGGCATTTAAGACGTATACATCGCCATCGGTCAAGTCCAATGCCTGCTCTACACTTTGCACCAGCCGGTTATGGCTGTCAGCATCGTTTACCAACCTGTCGACGACAATCTCTATATTGTGCCTGAGATTTTTGTCCAGTGAAGGAAACTCATCCAATGCGTAGATAACACCGTCAACTCTGACCCGGGCAAATCCGGCGCGTATATACTTTTCAGATATATGTTCAAACGCCCCCTTTTTATCAGTGACGATCGGTGCCAGAATAACAATCCTTTGATCCTTAAAGAATTGGGTTATTTGGCCTAATATACCTTCTATACTACGTCTCTCTACTACTACACCGTCAACCGGACAGTGAGGTATGCCAATCCGGGCAAATAATAAGCGAAGATAATCGTAGATCTCGGTTACCGTTGCCACCGTAGATCGCGGGTTACGGCTGGTAGATTTCTGATCTATAGATATAGCCGGGCTTAAACCGTCAATTTGATCTACATCCGGTTTTTCCATCAAACCCAAAAACTGACGTGCATAAGCGCTAAGGCTTTCAACATACCGGCGCTGCCCTTCAGCATAAATGGTGTCAAAAGCCAGAGATGATTTCCCCGACCCGGACAATCCCGTAATAACCACCAGTTTGTTTCTGGGTATTACTACGTCGATGTTTTTTAAATTGTGCTCGCGCGCGCCTTGCACCCTAATAAAGTCGGCCACTTAATTCCAAGTTCCCTTTTTAAATTCAAAGCTTGGCTATTATACGCCAAAGTCGTATCTTTTACCACTGTTTAAACAGTGCTTTTTTAGTTTAGCTGTCGGAAGTCGGGTGACTGGCCTTTGGCAGTATAAGCCTAGGCTTTTAGGGAGCTGCCAGCTCCGGCGTATAAATGACCCGAATAATTAACGTGTTAATATGAAGATGGTATATCAGCTCAGGCACAACGGAGTTAACGGATTTAGAATTAATCAGCTTGTAGGTCTGGCTATAAATTATTTATGACTGAACAATCTACACAACACAATGTTGAACCATTCTCCGGTTCGGCTTCCGAACTTAAAAGCCGTCTGACAGACCGGGCAAGTGAGGCGGCATATATAGGAATGGTGTTGCTGGAATTATCTCCGGCTAACTATGCCGCCGGTGTTGCTGTTCAGGGAGCATTCGGCGATCCGGTATTAAGCGTGGCTGCTTTTACAGGAGCTACTTTAATAAGTGAGGTCGCAGGTGCAATCGGTTCCGTGCCGGTATTGAAATCCGATTTGGCCCACCGACCAATAGCTTGGTCGAGGCGCAAGTTGGACAAGCTTGGCGGTGATACTATTAAAACCGGAGCGTTAACCGATTTGCTGATTGGTTTGGCGGCCGGAACTGTGGCCTTAAACGTTGCAAAAGAAATCCAGGATCCTAATCGTCAGCAAAAACCGAGTATTGTTTACGGAGTAAGAATGGCGTTAGGCATAACCGCCGTTTCCGGTATTGGCAGCTGGTTTGCCGCGGAAGGTCTTTACCACCCAACTACCGAGAACGAACTATTGGCCGGTGGTGTTTTAAGCGCCGTATTCGGCCTGAAAGTACTCACAAAACGGCTCTTGGGCAAGATTAAGCCGAGTACCGATTAGTAAATGTCCTAAAAAAAGTGATTTTTAAGGTTTTAGTTGATTTACAGCAGATAAAAAGTCGGCGTCTTAAGAAGTTTGGTCCGCTTGTGCCAATGATCCTGCGGTTAATAATCCTAACTTTTCCGATTTTCCCAGTTTCGACAATATTAAGGTGTTTACCAAATTGATGAGCCTGCCTAAAGAACCAGCCGGGAGTTGTGCGGTTGAAACCTTATTAAGTCACTCATCCCTAACAAATGTTTAATAACAACGATCTCATTTTTTTGAATGTTATTCTGTTAGCAAACAAGCCAGTGTTGAAACCATAGGTTTTTACGTCACTGCTATCTAGTGCAGCCTTCAAATATTACCGGCTAAAGCCGATTTGATACTGCTTATATGCCGGCAACATAAGCATTATATATCTTATTATTGACTGTTTCACAATTTAGTTGTATATTTTTGTTAAATTTCTCCGGGTTTTTTGAAACGGTTAAAATTATGAATTATCTGATTAATTTAGGTCTGAGTATTGGTATTGAAATGGGGTTCGCACTTTGGTGCACCATGCTTTTTGTTGTCCTTTTAATTTTTATCTTGTTGTACGTTCCTAAAAGCAGAACCTTTTTATTGAGTCTTATCAGGTCAGCTGCTAAAGACTTCGAACCTAGAAGTAGAAAACTGTACCTGTTAGTCCAGAACGTAACTAGCGGGAATCAAGGACTCCCCGTACAACTTGAGATCTTCCAGCAAAACTTGATCGTGCGCGCTCGTATGCGTTGCCGCGAGTTGTTCAATACGTTTAAAATACATCGCTAGACGGGATTTATCTCCACCGTTAAATAAGCGCTTGGTCAAATAATCTTCCCACCCTTTACGCTCAGAATCGGTAAGCTGGGATTTAAAATTACGCGCCAGAAACAGACTGCAGAGGCTTTTAAGCCTGGAATCGTGAAACCGGTTCCTAAATTGGCGGATTTGTTCCGGATTTTCATTGGTGTGTAATTCGGTAATCAGTTTCTTATCCTCTCTAGTATAAAAGCTGCTGTATAACTGCGTGTCCGTAGTCGATGCGCGTTTGGTTTGTTTCGTTTGATATTCTTGATCTAGTATTTCAACAACTCTAAGCAGTCTGACGCCAAATTGCTGGCCGGCTTGGCTTTTGATTAGTCGATAGTGTTGTTCAACCTTAGCCATATCTAACTTTAATCTATCGGCGTCGGTTTTAAGTTTCATAACCTTTAACGGCGCTATTGCTGGACAACGGTTGAACTTTAAGGTTTTTATCGGCAGAGGCGGATCGTCTTCGCTGCGGTCTTCAATGAAGCGCCATGCGTTAGTCAGCTCGGAGACGTTTTTACCGAGCCAGGGAAGAGGATCGTATCTTAGATCGTAAACCAGGGATGCATCGGTTACCGGATGGCTTACTAAATTGACTACCACTGTGGTATGTAACATGGACGACGGGTAATGCGCTGAGGTATAGATAAACGGTTTATCGGCATTCACTAGTTTTGCCACCTGTTCTTTTGTGCGCAGCTTGAATAGATAGTCGTACAGTTTAGGCTGGGTTTTTTTAACTAACTTGGCCAGAGCGATGGACGCCATAACGTCGGAATATGCATCGTGAGCAGAAACATGCACTAAGTTATTAGCAGCCGCCAGGTCTTCTAGCCGATTAATAACCTTACCGGTTCGTGTGTTAAACGGCCAGCTAATGCCCTCGGGCCTCAAAGCACGCGTCATTCTGACGACGTCTAATAGGTCCCAGCGCGAATTATTATGTTCCCAGCTCCAAGCGAACGGATCATACAAATTTCGATAATTTAGGTAGCGCATAAATTCATCGTCAAAACGTACATTATTAAATCCTACGAAGGTCGTATCGGGTAAAGCCACGCGAGCATAAAATTCACGTAGGAATTCTGCCTCGCTTAGCCCTTCAAGAATCGTTTGTTGGGGGGTAATACCGTGAATGAGAATCGCGTCAGGATCAGGTAGTACGTCTTCGCTGAGTCGGATAAGATAATTAACGGGTTCTTCGATCGGATTAAGTTCGTAATCGGTACGCTGGCCGGCAAATTGCATTATCCGAGCTGAATCGGGGCGTAAGCCTGAAGTTTCAAGATCATAGAAAAATAGCGTGGGACCCATAAGCTAAAAGATAATCGTGCCTTCGCCGGCAACGTCTATCTTATCCCCCGGTTTTATGCCCAGTTTAATCAAGTTATTAACTATTCCTTTCTTCTTCAGAATGTCCAGCATCCGTTCGACGGCCTCATTGTTATTAAAATCGGTGCGCAGGGCAAACCTTTTGATTGACTGTCCCTCGACCGTAAAATGATCGCCTTGTTTTTTAACTGTCCAAGAAGATGAATCTGCCGGTAAACTGAATTCGAACAACTCAGCTTCTTTAGAACGGTTACGTACAAAATCCGACTTATCCTTGGCGGTTTTAGCACACCTTACCAGGGCTTGAAGCCCAAGACCGCTTTTGGCGGAAATGAGTAGAATCTTAGTCGATTTGGGTTTTACTACCTGTCTTAAGGAGAATAATAGACTGGAGGATTGTTCTCCGTCTATGCCTTCGGCTTTGTTGATAACCACTACTTCGGGACGTTTAGACAACTCTTTGCTATAGGCTGACAATTCATTCCTGATGGTCAGATAGGCTGCAGCAATATCCGGAACATAAGCGTCGATAACATGCACTATTACGGAAGTCCGTTCGATATGCCGCAGAAAATCGTGACCCAGGCCTTTACCTTTAGCCGCACCTTCAATCAAGCCGGGTATATCCGCAAACAACAGGCTGTTTTGGCTATCGATATCGACAACGCCGACCGAAGGATGAAGTGTGGTGAACGGATAGTCCGCGACTTTGGGGCGAGCATTACTTAACGCTCCGAGCAAAGTGGACTTACCGGCATTAGGTAGTCCAACTAATCCTACGTCGGCCAGCAGTTTAAGTTCAAGACTTAAGGTCATCTGCTCACCGGGCTCGCCTTTTTCGGCGAAATTAGGGGCTTGCCTGGTCGAACTGACGAAATGCGCGTTACCATATCCCCCTCTGCCACCTAAGGCCACGACTGCTCTTTGACCGGTTTTGACTAAGTCGGCTACAACTTTGCCTGAACTGCTGTTTTTAGCTTCCGTTCCAACCGGCACGTCAATAATAAGATCATGTCCGTTTTTACCGTGTTTCTTCTTGTTAGCCCCGGGCATACCTGATTCGGCTTTAAGTACTTTGCTATGACGGAACGCTGCCAGGCTGTTTTGATTACTACTGGCCAGTAGAATAACATCTCCGCCTTTACCGCCGTTACCCCCGTCAGGACCGCCCTTGGCTATAAATTTCTCACGCCGAAAACTTAAACAGCCGTCACCGCCCTTACCAGCCCGAATACTTATTTCTGCTTGATCGATAAAGTTCATGTTTTTATGCTCTCATATTAAATTGCTTAAGTAACGAAGGAGGCGCTTAACGAAACTGGGCAACCGTAATAGTTACAGGCATCAATAAATATATACTAGACCGGCACTAGGAACTACCCTAGTGTCTACTATGTCCCAGCCGATATAGTTCATTTCGCTGATTGTGATTGTGCCATTAGCGTGGACAGCTGTAACATATGCAACGTGGCCGTAACCGACCGTGGACATTACTACCGCCGCTCCTACCGCGGGAGTTGTTCCTACCGGAAGACCGAAAGCTTCAGCCCTTATTCCCCAGGTGGCAGCATTGCCTAAATCCGTAGGCAGAGGATGACCCGCCTGAGCCCTTAGTTCGGCTACCCAATATGTACATTCACCGTAGTCGTATCCGTTGTAACCGTATAGCGGCACTGATCCCCAGACGTAGTCGGAGGCATAGGCAGAAGCCGGAGATACTTCCGTACCTCCGGGTATGATAATCCGCTCGCCAGGATATATACCTTTAATTTCAGCATCGTTATACGCTACGATCAGGGATTCGTTGGCACTGAATTTGCTAGCCAAAGATGCCGGAGTATCTCCGGGTTTCACCGTATATACAATGCCGTTAATGGGCGGGATTAGTAGTTTTACGCCAGGAGCAATATAGTTACCGACGATATTATTCGACCACATAATACTATTGGGGGAAAGGTTAAATTTTTGCGCGATTGAATTCACACTATCACCCGGTTGAACGATATATGTTTTTATGTCTTTATTGGACACGTAATCGGTCGCTACCACTTGCGGTTTGGAAATAACGCTGTTATTAGAAGGAGCAACCGATAATAACGCGATTTCGCTATCCGCCTGGTTTGCTATGGCCGTAGTTTCGGGCAGGTTATCCAGCCGGGCAACGGTAAGAGCAATCGAGGCGGAAGCAAGTTGATCGAGAGGGTTTATGATGCCAGACGGGTTGTTCGTATTCTGGTCGCTACCGAGCTTGGGTATCGCAGTGCCACTACCGGATGCGTTAGTAATAAAAACAATAACTAAAATAAGCAGAATAATGTCACCTGCTATAATCGCTGTCTTAATTAGGCGACGTCTGGTTAAGTGCAGACTACGTGCTAAAAACGACAGCTCTTTAGCCGAATCATCATCAAAAGGCGAAGTGTTTAAACTGAGACTACGGGAAGAAATAGTTTTATTTATAGCTAACTACTCCTTAAAAGTCGCATCAATCGAGATTATGTAATATGCTTTGTAGCGACAAGCTAATTTTAGCAAAAGCCGCTAATTCGATCTAGTTTGTTGTTAAGACGTATAGGTCCCTAAATCTATCAAGCAACGTTTTATTACGTTCTTAACCGACTGATAGGCAGCTTTAATTATGGTTCTTGGCAAAGTTTATGGCAATATGCCGCCACATCAGCGTTATGTTGAGCTAAAGTTTGCTCAAAGTATGTTACTCCGTTGTCTCCGGTGACAAAGTATAACCATTGGGTATGAGCCGGATTGGCCACCGCGTTTAATGCCGCCTGACTGACAGTACCTATAGGAGTAGGCGGCAATCCGGTATGGATCAGGGTGTTATATGGCGAGTCATAGCTAAGGGATGGCGCGTGACCGGCTGCGATTGCACCATAATTAGCCGTTACATCCGAGCCTAAGGGAGTACCCGAAGCTAAGCGGGTTAAAAATACCTGGGCGGCTTGAGACATATCCGTAGGTTTGTTGACTTCTTGCTGAATAATTGATGCCAGCGTTATTGCCTGATAAACACTTAATCCTTCCTTGGCAAAAGCGGCTTGAAACGACGGTGTTATGTTCTGTCCCATTTCCGTTAATGATTCCCGGATAATTTGGCTGGGTTGAGTGGTCGATGTCTTGTCGAACGTATCGGGATAGAGCAGTCCCTCAAGGGTATTAACGCTGGAGGGTTTATCTGCAATAATCGGTAGATTTGCATAATTGGCGGGGTTTAGGGCGGCACTTACTGCTTGAGGCTTAAATCCGTCGTTAATTAACGAATCTTGGATTTGGGCGATAGTCTTGCCTGGCAGAATCGTAACTTGCCCTTCAGCTACATGCCCGGAGGCAATAATTGACGCGATCTGTTGCAAACTGTAACTTGGCGATAAAGCAAACGTTCCTGCTTCAAGTTTAGTATTAAGCCCAGCGCTATGCACATACCATTCGAAAACCCATGGCGAACTGATAAGGCCGTAGGAGCTCAGCATATTTCCTATTTGCGAAACGGTAGCTCCGTTCGGGACCGTAAAGATAACCGTTTTCGGATTATTGCTGGCCGGCTTCAGGTTGGCGAAATAATATTGTCTGACACCTATGACCGCTCCGACTAACAACAACAAGGAAACAATAGCTATAATCCATAACTTACGCGGTATTCTGTGCACACCATGTGTCATAGCACTACTCAATCATTCCTCCGTTTTTTCGTTCGGTGAGAAAATCTTCCAAGATGTACACCGCACTTAAGGCATCAACATCTTTTTTTGTGAACATCTTTTTTTTAGCCTCCAGTTCGGCTTTCGCCTTAAGTGAGGTAGCTGCTTCGTCCTGCAAATATATTTTGATACCCAGTTTATTTTCAAGATCCTTGACAGACTGACTGGTGAAAAGCGTTTGCTTAGTACTGTTCCCGTTAAGCGATCTGGGCCTTCCGGCTACAATAAACTTAACGTTTTCGGTTTCAATAATGTCTTTCAAACCGTCGCTAAGTTTAGGATCGTTAGCCAGAGTCGTAAGCGGTGCGGGTATACCGTCCGGCCAGATAGCTATAGCAACACCGACCCTAACCGTTCCTATATCCAGTCCTAATACGGACGAGCTTTCGTTCATAAAGCTTAATTGTTAGGCAGAGCCGTTAGGCTTGGCTATCTTAACCGTTATCTTAGATGCGGAATCGGGAACTGAATTTACCCAGAATGGACTTAAACGGATGGTAACGCTGGTTACGTCTGGATTTTGTTTGATGGCCGAAATGGCTGAAGCGGGCGATTTCCCGGTAATTTCTTTCTTAATCTCATTAACGGAAATATTGGGACCTACTTCCGCCAGTACTGACAGCGATACCTGATCAGTTACAGCGTTGGTATTACCGAGTTTAAACGCTTGCTGGTTAATTCCGGTGCTGATGATATTCTGGTTTTTGTCGGCTTGGGCATGAATCGCCGCGTCAACTACGCTGTTAAGATCCGCTCTGCTGACTCCTAGCATGGTGTAATTTATGGTTTCAGTGACGGTTACCGCGTTAGCCGGATCGCCTACATTAGGACTGGTAGTAATTTGGGGAGTACCTTTTGAGAAGGTAACGTCAACCGGGTAAAGCCCTTGTCCTTTGAGCTGGTTAATTAAATTCTGTTCCGCTCCAGAGCTGTTTTGCTGGGAATCAATCTTTGACGTAGCGGTACTGATATCTGTCTGGGAAACAACCTGGATAATATTATCGGTCCCCCCGCTGGCCGAACCGTTGGCATTAATCCCGGGATAATTTGAAACCGTAGCATTATTAATTTGGGCGTTATAGCCTGAACCCGGACTCTGGGCACTAATATCCGTAGGACCGTTTGAAACGATATTCAAACAATTGTTCGAGCTTAACGGATGAATCGGATCTACAGTCATCTGGGTATCGTTCTGGGTTATATATGTCAGGTTGTTATATGAAATTCCGGTTCCCGCAGGTATGGTATAAGGCCCGTTATAGGCGTTGATATTACACTGAGTTCCGGATAAGGTAACTTGACCGGTGGCAGTATTGCCTTCGTTTTTCTGGCCGGTAGTATTTACGGTTTGAGTAAATGTCTTCTGCTCGCTTACCTGGGTTGCCGGGATGTCCTGATTCGCCAAGTCCAATGATTTGGTCGAGGTGTCAAGGGTCAAATTCAACTCCGCATTGACACTAGAAGCATTGGTTTTAATCGCGATTGTGGCATGGGGCCAGACCGTTAACGCCAAAACCAATAGTGTTGCTATAGCCGCTATGACAACAACGGCTAGCACCAGTATTAATCTAAAACGATTGAAATTAGGTACCTTCAAATGCTTATCCGGTTTCTGAAGCTTTGCCTTTTTAGTCACGGTATTATCTTCTTCGGAGGGTAACTCAAGAGTTTCCACCCCGGGCGGCACCATCTTAGAGTTATGCTTGACAGCAGCCTCGCTAAGCGTTCCGACCGTAGTCGAATTAGGGTTTACCTGTTCGGTCAAATCCGGTTTATCTTCCTCTTCAGCATCCAGTCCCAGATTCATATCTTCTTCGATGGTATCGGAGTCGGTTACGATCTGAGGGGGAGGGGGTATTTCCGGGGCTGAAGACAGAGTTTTAGCCACATGCAACCTGACCGCACCGGCCAGCGGCAATAAACCGGCTTCGGAAGTTACCAGCACCAGGTTCTTTCTTTCATTATCCGCGCTGCGTTTCAGCAGCTTCATATTCACGATCGACTGCAGCATTGAAGCCCTTTTAGGGAGTACGAGAGCGATAACCTTGGCGTTTGACGCTTTAACCTTATCGATAATAGCGGTTATTTCGTCGTCGATGTCGATGTAAATAGTATCCTTAGTATTGTTGGCCATATTCTTTATACGCTTAGCATCCTGTCCAGTTTCTCACGAATACCTCTGCTTTCGCCACTGCCGAGTTGCAGAGTGTCCAGTCCTACCCTCAGTAGGCCCATCGCGGTAATCATGGTGTGGTCATTAACCTTACCGGTGGTATCTTTGATCCCGACTACTTGTGAAGGGCGAATCAGATTCACGATCGGCCGTCGTGTAAACGGTAAGCTTTTAAACCAACTGTCTTCTTCCAGTCGGGATAATAGCATATCCAAACTGGCACCTCCGCCGCAAAGGAACATGCGGTTTGGCAAATGATCGAGTTTAGGAAATTCGCCCAGTGCCAACTCAATGCCACTAATCCAAACGTCGGCTGTTTTATCTAATGAGGCTTCAACTGCCGGCCGCTTTTGCGGTGGCAGCTGATTGGTACCGTAAGCCAGTTTAAGGGTTTCAGCCTGGTCGAAACTTATACCCAGATCACGTTCGATGGCGTGAGTGTAAGCACGCCCGCCGATACCGAACATCTTGGTCCCCTGAACCCCACCGTCATCTATAACTGCTATATCCGTCGTCCCTCCGCCGACATCCATTAAGATAGCACTCAAGTTCTGGTTCTGCCGATCACCTATGACCGCTCTGGCAACTGCGAACGGTTCGGCGGCTACGGCAATCAGATCAAGATCCAACTCTTCAGCCGTCTTCTCAAGTGCGCCGATATGAATCAAAGGAGCAAAGGCCGTATACAGTTGGATTACCACGTCTTTCCCTTGAAAACCGATCGGATTAGTTACTGGATAACCATCAATTTCTATACCGACCAGGGCACTGTTAACCAACCTAATGGCTACTTCTTTCCCTCCCATCTCCCAGGATAATTCTGACTTGGCCCGTTGTTCCGCTTTCTGCTGGACGAGACGGATAATACGTTCCATCTCACTTAAATCAATAGGCGTATCAACCGTACTTCTTGCGACTTTAACCGTGGTTGTCGTACCTTTGACTAACTCACCTGCTATACCGATTACCGCCGGTCTGGAACTCAATCCAGCCTGAGTCTCAGCCTCAGTTAATGCCGCGTCGCAATTTTCTACAACCCCGGCAATATCGGCAATAGCTCCGGCTTGCATATCGGTTAAGGCCTGGTGTCGTCTGCCTACTCCTACTATATCTATGCTCCCGTCTTCCTGGTTAACCTTGCCGATTAAAGCTTTAACGAACTCAGTGCCGATATCTAAAGCCACCAGATAATCACTCCCGTCAGGCTTTTTACCCGATCGGAGGCGAAGTTGGTTAAATTTGGATTTTGAGCCGGACAGCGCCTTACTGGCAGCCGCTTTACCCACCGATTTCAACTTTGTACTAAGCATAGTTTACGCAATTAAGTATAGCACCAGAGGGGCATCTTGATATTACACCCCTGAAGTTTCTCTAAACCAAGACTGCTTTAATCCTCCTTATGCCGGCCGACGATGACTCTTCTTTAATTATTTTAAATTTCTTTCCCCCTTCGGCCAATTCTCCCGTGTGTTCCACATGCGGACCACCGCAAACTTCTAAACTATACGGTTTATCGCTGTCTTTTGGAGTCATAGCGTAAACTTTAACTTTGTCGCCGTAACGGTCACCGAATGCGCCGAGCGCTCCTAATTCTTTGAGCGCATAATCGGTCGGATATTCCGCCCATGACACGACAAGATCACGTTTAATCTGGGCATTAACGCTATCTTCTAAGCCTTTAATTTGCTCAGGAGTAAGCTTGCTGGGATAGCTAAAATCGAACCTCAGCCTTTCTTCTGTAATGTTACTGCCGTGCTGAATTACTTGATCGCCCAGCTGTTCACGTAACGCCTTATATAACAGGTGGGTTGCCGTATGGTATTTACGGTGGATAACGCTGTGGCCTCCCAGCCCACCTTTAAACGCTCCCTTAGCGGCCGTGTGCGACCTTGCACGTTGTTCTTCCATCCGCTTTGCAAACGTTTTCCGCCAATCCGACTCTACAGCCAAATCGCGTTTGAAAGCCTCTTCGACACTCAGCTCCGCGGGAAAACCGAAAGTGTCGTAAAGCACAAAGATGTCGTCACCGCTTAAACGGCCTTGGATAGACAGCTGATCGAGTTTTCTGATACCTTTCCTAAGAGTTTGTCTAAAAACCTTCTCTTCTTTAGTCAAAGTAGCTATTACTTGATGCCGCCTATCGGACACTTCGGTAAAATCCGGGGCGTAAAGATCGGCTACGGCATTGGTAACTTCTTCTATAAAATTTTGTTCTATACCTAAATCAAATGCAAAACGAACCGCTCGGCGGATCAGCCGCCGCATTACGTATCCTTGTTCCTTATTGCTAGGCACTACTCCGTCTATACCTAAAAACGTAGCAGCCCGTAAGTGATCGGTTATTACCCGCATGGCAGTATGGTTGCTGTCGTATGTGCGTCCGGAAAGACGTTCCAGGGTCGAGATAATCGGTCGCATTAGACTGATTTCGTAAACGTCCGGGTCGTCTATAGCCGCAGCGGCAATCCTTTCCAGCCCGCCACCGTAATCTACGTTGCGCTTAGGCAGTTTAATGAAACCGTCTTTACTCTTGAGATACTCCATAAATACGCAGTTGCCGAGTTCGATGTAGCGTCCGCAATCGCAGTTGATATGGCATAACCGGCCGTATTTGGGATCATGCTTGACTTGCGGATACAAATAAAACAACTCGCTGTCGGGGCCTCCGGGTTCACCTACCGGCATATCCTTAGGACTACCGGCGCGGGACCACCAGTTCTTATCTTCATAAAAAAAGATCCGACCGCCTTGCTCGCCTAGACGGTATCCGTTCTCCTGACTTCCGATGTCAACTCGTTTAGCAGATAAGCCTGATTTGGAAAAGATTCCCGCCCAAATATCCGCGCTCTCTTCATCTTTTGGAATACCCAACTTTTGATTACCGCTGTAACAACTAACAAAAATCCGGTTTTTATCCAGCCCGACGGTTTGAGTCAAAAACTCCCACACCCAAGCCAACTGTTCCTGTTTGAAATAATCTCCGAGACTCCAATTACCAAGCATTTCAAAAAAAGTGGTATGACGGTTATCCCCAACTTCTTCAATATCTTGCGCCCTTAAACAGGTTTGGCTATCGACTATGCGTTTACCTTCGGGATGATCCTGACCTAACAGATAAGGCAAAAGCGGCTGCATACCGCTGCCGGTAAACAAAGTTGAAGGATCTCCTTCCGGCACTAGAAGCGCCCTGGGAATAATACTGTGTCCCCTGTCTTTAAAGAAGTTAAGATAGGCCTGGCGGATTTCTTGGGCTGTCATCTTTGCTATTCTACCAGTCTTAGACGGCACTTTGTATAATTCCCCCTCCCAAACAGATATCCTGATCGTAAATTACCGCAGATTGGCCTGGAGTGACGGCCCTGACTTCTTCGTAGAGTTCCAGTTCGGCGGTATCGGATTTGATACGTACTCGACATTTGTTAGGTGCGGAACGGTAGCGGCACTTCACCAGATAGTCGGCATTCGGTTTCGGGGGATCATTGATCCAATGAGTAAGCGTCAGCTTTATGTGTTTGCTCCACAGCTTAGGATCATTCAGATCGGTAGTGACATAAACCCGGTTATGTTTCATGTCTTTATGGGTGACATAAAAGGGCAGCCCGCCACCGACATTCAAACCGTGTCGCTGTCCTACAGTATAGAAAATAGCCCCGTCATGAGATCCAACTTTCTGGCCGTTCTGATCGATAATATCTCCAGCTGGCTGCGGACCCAGTTCACTTAAGATAAACTGCTTGATGCCTACCTCACCGACAAAACAAATTCCTTGGCTGTCCGGTTTATTAGCGGTCGCTAAACCTAGTTTGTCCGCCTCAATTCTGACCTGGGTCTTTTTCATCCCGCCTAGAGGAAACAAAGTGCTTTTTAAGGCCGTATTGCTGATCCGGTAAAGAAAATAACTCTGATCCTTGCTTTCGTCGGATGCGGTCAGTAATTGAGCATTTGTAACCCTTGCATAATGTCCTGTGGCTATAAGGTCGGCACCCATGCTTAAGGAGGTGTCTAGGAATAACTTAAACTTTACCTCCTGGTTGCACATAATATCCGGATTAGGCGTCAGTCCCCGTTTGTAGCCTTCGAGCATGTAGTCGACAACCTTGGATCTATACTGCCTTTCAAAGTCCAGGGTAAGTAAAGGAATATCCAGTTGTACGGCAACGGTTTTAGCGTCTTTATAATCCGTTTCCCAACCACAGACAAAACCCGGCAAATCGCGGGTCCAATTTTTCATGAATACACCGGTAACATCATATCCTTGCCGCTTAAGCAGGGCAGCGGCAAGTGAACTATCTACCCCGCCGGACATCCCGACAAATATTTTTTGACTCATGGCTTGCTATCTCTCCCAAGTATACCTCCTTATAGTAGGACAATATGACCTCTTTTAGTCTATCCATATTCTCGATCGACAACTAAAAACGTTAATAAAGAATGCCTAAGGAGTTTTATGACAATATTACTTATCCCTTCCGCGCGAATCAAACGTGGGTGAAAAAGCACTAAAACTACCGAGGCTTTTTTTCAGACCAATTCAATTAGGGCTTACCGGATTAATCCTTCAAGGAGTCTAAACATCCAAGAAAACCGCTGCCGAGTCCGCACGTACATGCATCAGCCCGCCGTTGATGCGAATTTTTTGCTCGTCGACTCTAGTTCTGATTACCAGTTCACACGGTTCAAGTAAGGTAATAAAGTTATGGTGTCCTGGTAGTATGTCAAACGGTCCGGTTTTATTAACTCCGGATATGCTTAATGCCGGCTCATCGTAGTAGACAACATACGGCGATGCGACCTTAACTTTAAGTATCCGCTTTTTGTCCTCATCACGATCAAACATCAGACAATTATTTCTTCTACTCCTTTTAAGGTTTCTTCCCGCGTAAAGTACTCGCCGGGCATTGCGTTTTGTTTTTCCATGACATACATGTGCTGTGAAAAAAACTGAATCAATTTCTTGGCCTTGGCGTAATCTGCCCGGTCAGCCGCTGACAACTCACTTTCTCCGATGATGGCAATAATGCCTTTAAGCGATTCGTACTTTTGGATCAGCGCTTCAACTTGCAGACTTAATACGTAGTGCCGATCGCCGACTATTTCCGGGCTTAAAAGTGAAGAGTTAGTTCTTAACAAATCCACAGCCGGCCTGATGCCTTGTTCCGCAACCGCTCTGGACAAGACGATCACTGCATCAAGCTCATGCTGGATCATTTGAACGGCGGGATCTGACAAATCGTCAGCCGGAACGTATATTGTCTGGATCGAGGTAATTGAACCGTCATCGGTTGAACTGAGTCTATCCTCGATTAATTTGACATCCGAAAAGATAGTTGGTTCGTATCCGCCTTCACTCGGTATTTGGTCTAGGATAGTTGAAACCTCATTATGGGCCTGAACATAGCGGTACATGTTGTCGGCAAAAAAGAGTATGTCTTTCTTTTGCTGGTCACGGAAATATTCCGCCAAGGTTACTGCCGAAAGGCCTACTAACATCCTTTGGGCGGGGTTTTGGTCCATCTGGCCGAACAGCATACAAGTATTGCCCAGTAAATTGCTGGCCTTCAAGGTTTCGTATAGCTCTTGACCTTCCCTAATACGCTCGCCTATACCGGCAAAGAAGGACATACCGCTGCCGGTTTTAGCAACGTTATGCATCAATTCCATGATCAGAACGGTTTTCCCTACTCCGGCGCCGCCGATGATCCCGATTTTGCTGCCCTTGACAAAGGGGGTAAAAAAGTCAATGGCTTTAATGCCGGTTTCCAAAATTTCATTGGTATTTTTAATGAAGTTCTGGCTTATTTTAGGCAGCCTGAAGATATCACGGTGCTCCATCGAGTCCGAGTTGAACGGAGTTTCGCCGTCTATTGGCCGGCACAGTGCATCAAGCACCCGGCCTACCAGTTGATCGCCTACGGGTATTTCAATTCCGTGCCCGTTAGCCGTAACCTTCATCCCTCTCTGCAATTTAGTATCGGCATTGATGTTAAGGCAAACTGCTCTCTGATTGTTTTCCAATCGGTTTACTAGTAAGGGCGATTTACGTTCAATATCTACTTGCAACAACTCGTTAACCGACGGCATTTCGTTATCAAACTCAACATCGACAATTAATCCGTGCACAGCTTGGATAATGCCTTGGCTCATGTGACTGGCCCCGCCTTGGACAAACCGTTAATAACTTCCTTGATACGTTCATCGGCAATAAAACGTTTGGTTCTACTGAATTCGCGTTTTAATTCAGCGGAAAGATCGGTAGCTTTATCGTTGGCCCTCCGCATAGCCCTAAAACGGCTGGCATACTGGGCCAGTTTGGAATCGAGAATCGTTTGCGTAAGAGTAATTTGCATCATGGTGTTTTCCAGGTGTGAAGCTACACTTTCGACACTTGGCTCAAAAATATAATCATCGCTGATCAGTTGTTTAATGCTTTTTTGATGGCTAGTACTGGCTTCTTCGATAGCGTTTTTCAGTTCAATTTTTTTAATGTCCTGCACCATTAAAGTAATATAGGTCTGATAAAACACGGTCGTTGACTTATATCTTTTAACTTGGTTAACCAAAGGAAGCACGTTGATATTGTTGTCGTGAAGCGGCATCTTAAAGTAGCGCTTGAAAGCGACGTTAGCTTGTGATACCTGCAGCGCTCCATGATGTCCGACGATAATCAAATCCTGTTTCGACGGATCGAAAGATGACAGCATCCAGTCAATCAGTTTTTGATCAATGTCTCCGCTAAAACCGCCCTCGGCCGTAATGGCGATATATAGTTCTTTATCGAATTCAGGTTTGGAAACACCGCGGCCGTAAGTAAAGTTCGGGCTAACCCTTACTTGTGAGTAGATTTCCCAAAGTTCTTCGAAAAATACCTGCGAACTTAAAACCTGGTTTTTAATTTGGGAAATTCTCATACTAGCCAGCCCTTCAAAAACATCTGTTAATCCCAGTACAGATTGCATAGACTGCTGTTCACTGACAATGTCGGTAAGGCGTTTCATTTTTTCAACTCCACCTGGCTTTGATTGATCAAATCGGTCTTAGCTTTTTCGTAATCTTCCTTGGATGCAACATTTTTGGCCGTTTCGTTAATTAGCATCTTAAGTTTGGTTATGTCCAACGGTTTATCCAGCGGGGAATGCAGGACAATATCCATCGCTAAAGTCTGAGCCATTACCGAATAGTGTTCACCGATAGGTTGATTCATAAGTTGGAACAGCATTTTGCCCCTGGTTAAAGCGCTTTGGGTTTCGAGAGCCAACTCCGAACCGAAATGAGAAAATTCCTTGGCTTCCTCGTAGTCGGCTAGCAGTTTCTGAGCCTCGCCGGTTAATGTTTTCTGGAGTTGGGTGTGCCCTACGCCTGATACTCTGGACACACTTAAACCGACATTGACAGCGGGACGCATAGTATCTTTAAACACCTTCATATCCAATATCCACTGGCCATCAGTAATTGACATGATGTTGGTAGGCAGATATGCGGCGATATCACCGCCGTCAACTAAAACTAAAGGTAGCGCCGTGAAAGTCTTATGGTTGGCCTTCAACTTCCCCGCCCTTTCTAAAAGTGACGAATGGGCATAAAACATGTCACCGGGATAAGAATCGCGCCCGGGACTGACTCGTGACAACAAAGACACTTCACGATAAATATGCGCGTGATTTGTTAAGTCGTCATAGATGACACATACATCCCGGTCGCACTTCTGCCAAAGGTATTCTGCCAGCGCGCATCCTACGTAGGGAGCAAGGTAACTTGATATTAAAGAGTCAAAAATAGTTGATACTACGACAATACAGTTTTTAATGACGTCGGCTTGTTCCAGTTTGGACAGTAGATTGGCAATATCTGTTTTGCGTTTGGCGATCATGACATACACTACTATCTCTTCACTTCCTGATTGATTGGTCGCAATTTGGGTTGCTAAAGATGATTTACCCGACTTGCTGTCGCCTAAAACCGCCAGTCGCTGGCCTTTGATTAAGGGAAGCATCGAGTCGATTACAATCACGCCCGTAGGCAATAAATCGCTCAAACCCTCACGTTCATAGAGCGGCGGGGCATCGTTGAATACCGGCCATATTCCATCCGCCGCAATTGGCCCCTTACCATCTAAAGGTTCACCGAAAACGTTAATAACCCTACCTATAAAATCTTTGCCTACCTTAGTAACCAGTTCGTCATGTTGTACTACCGCTTTCGTACCCACATTAAGTTTTCCGTCTCCCAAATGGAGAACGCTGGTATAGTTTTCTCTCACTTCCGTCACGTAGCCTTTGCTGCCGTCTTCAAACATAACCAGTGACCGGTTATTAACCGGCTGCATACCGTGAATTTTAACCAAAAAATCGGTCACTGCAACTACATCGCCAATCGGGTGGCCTGCGGTTACCAAATGATCGAAATGCTTATTATCACTCATGTCGTTTCAGGCGTATGGTCATTGCCTTTAATACTCTTCATCAAGAGGACCTTGCGGTTTAGAAAATGCTCTCTCAGGCTGAAATCGTGATATTTATTGTCGGTTTGCAGCGTAAAACCAGCAGCTATAGAGGGCTCAAGTCCGACATTTATTAGCACATAAGGGTCAATATTGTCCCGAAACCACTTGTCGATCTTACGCATAAAGGCATTGGTTGGCTCGCTGGCAAAACTAATATGCACGAGAGGTGCATGTTCGATTAGCCGGTTTAAGAAGTCGATGCCGGCTGTTCTGTCTTTGTCAATATGCCATTTTAAATGGTTGGCAGAACTTAGCTCATTAAGCGATGAAGACGTTTTAGGTAAATTATGGGGTTCGATTGCCGTGTCGGCTTGACGCATTTTCAGCTGCTCAACATATTCATCCAAAGCAACCAACTCCCGTTTAAGTTTTAAGACATCGCCTTTTCCTACAATCTGTAGAGGAAGGACATATGTTTCATGCTCCATGATTGATATCCTCCTTAATCGCCTGTTTGTTGGCCTCTAATTCGGATAGGATATACTCCAGTTGGTCGTTTAAGTCGATTTGCTTGCCAATGGCTTCAAGTACATAGTGATTGATAATATCGGCCATGTTCTGTTCAAATCTTTCGATTAGGCGTTGTTTCTCGGCAGCCACTTCTTTGGTCAGTTGTTCGCTTAAAAGTGAACGTTGCTCCTCTATTGTCTGCTTGGTCTTCTCGATAGAGTCAATAGCCAGTTGTTTGGCGTCGGTAATCGATTCCTCATACTTGCTAAATTCCTGGCGTAGGGTTGAACTGAGTTCCTGCTTCATGTACTCGTTAAGTTGAGATGTGGTTAGCCTCAAATCCTGCTGGAGAAACATGGCGTTCTCGCCGATGATCTTCTCAAAATGCAACCGGCCGCGGTTACGTAATTCTTCCCTGAAGTCCTCGTTAAAAATATGCTCAACATCGCTGTTTACCGCATCAAGCAGCCGCTCAACTCCTTGTTTCGGTTCGGCTTGATGCAGTTGACTAAGTTTGGCAATTAGCCACACGAACGCGATACCTATTGCGCCTAGAGTTACTAATATGACGATCAGCCACCAAATTGTCATTTTTGTTGTCCCACCGTAATGATTAAGCTTAATGCTCCAGCTTTAAGCTTAATATACTCTAATCGGTTATTAACCTCAACTAATGATCCGTTTAAGGGCATCGATTGTCCTATCGATGTCGCTTTTGGTTGTCGATCTGCCTAGCGACAGACGCAAGGACGATCTAGCATCACCATCGGATATTCCCATTGCCCTAAGTACATGCGAAGGCTCTTGCTTGGCGGCACTACAGGCCGAACCGGCGGCAGCCATAATTCCCAGTTGGTCAAGTTTGATTAGCAGTCTTTCATTATCTTGATCAGGGAAGGTGACGTGCAGGTTGTTAGGTATACGGAACTTGATAGACCCGTTGATAACCGCCCGCGGAAAATCGATGTTCAATCTGGATATGAAATAATCTCTTAAGTTTCTTAGGCGCTCGGCTTCGGCAGTACGCATTGTCTGAGCTTTGCTTAAGCTAATAGAAAAACCGATGGCTCCGGCTACATTTTCCGTACCCGAACGCAGCCCCATCTCCTGACCCCCTCCGTCAATTTGCGGTTTCAACCTGACTCCCGAACGCACGTATAACGCCCCGCTTTGTTTAGGACCGTATATCTTTCCGCCGTTCAGGCTCATTAAGTCCACCCCCAGCCGTGCAGTATGAAGATCGAGATAATTGGCTGCCTGACAGGCATCACTATGCAATATTAGCGGCAGCGGTTTTTGCTTATTCAGACGCTCTGTTCTGATATCTTTAATTATCGCAGCAGCCTCTTTTAACGGCTCGACGGTGCCGACTTCGTTATTAACGTACATGATACTAACTAAAACTACGTCATCGGTCAGTTTACGTTTAAGATCATCAAGGTCGATTCTACCCTCGTGGTCAACTCTTACGGATTGACAGTTATAACCGGACGCCGGTGCCAAAACCGATTGATGCTCAACGGCAGATATTAAACATCTAGCTTTCGGGTACTGTTCCATGACACCCTTAATAGCCAGATTATTGGCTTCAGTAGCTCCGGCGGTAAAAACAATTTCTCCTGCTTTCGCTCCCAACAGATAAGCTACGTCACTCCTTGCCGCCTCAAACCGTTGCTTTACTGTTCGCGCAAGAGAATAATCCGCTGAGGGATTGTAAAATGCGCCATTGAAGTACGGTAGCATGACCTCAAGTACTTCTTTATCGAGCGGCGTGGCAGCCGCATAATCCAAATAGACCGTATCTTTATGCATGAGCGTGAATATCAGGTTTGGCCGGCCAGGTGCTCAAGTTCGGGCATAACTTTCTGGTAATACAGTTTTGCGGCCTGATAAAGATTCTCCTGCTCTTCGCTTCGGATCCTATAGTAAACCCCTCCGCCCATGGTTTTATACACTCCGTTAGGACGAACGTCGTAACGGGTAGTTATACTTTTACGGTTTCGGCCTGTCTTATCGGGCCACTCTTCATGCCACACCCATGTATGTTCGTCTAAACAAAAGAATTCTCGGCGATGTTTGTCTGGCACCGGACCGAATAATTGACCCCCGATTTTAGCCTCATAGCGAATCAGGTCATTGACATCGTTGGTCGGGACACTAAGTACCCGTTTGATAGCATCTAACATATCAGGCAGCCTCCTCTTCCGGTTTCCCGGAATCGTCAGCGGACAATGAACTTGGTTCGGTAGCCGAACGGGCAAGATTAAAGGCTAATATGGTTTTCTGTCGAATTTCTTCTTGGCTGAAAGTTCCGGGTTTAGACTTTACGGTTTGGTTGAAAGCCGGACTTTCGACCGGTTGATCCGGTCTCGAAATCAGTTCGGGTTGTGAGTTAATGTCACTACCCGTCTCTACTGAACTTATGTCAGGAACTTGGTTTTGGAGGTCATTAGCTGCAGCTTGCTGCCTATCCTCCCCTTCGGCGCGTAAGAGACGCTCTATTTCTTCCGGGGTTATTTCTTTACCCAGTTCTAATTGCAAAAGATTCGAGGTAGCCTGTCTCAAAGTACTGATTCGTGACTTGGCAATATCTGCCAATCGTTCAGCACTTCTACTGTATTTTAATCGCTCCCTTGAATAATCTGAATTCATAACGCCAAAATTATATTATATCCCAAATAGCAAGTGCGCATTATTAGTCGACTGAACCGCTAACCGGTTAGGATCTTCTTCCATAAGCTCGGATAAGTATTCACAGATTGTCCTAATGAATTTAGGTTCATTTATATTACCACGATATGGGGTAGGAGTCAAATAAGGAGCATCGGTTTCAAGCAGTATGCGCTCAAGCGGGATATGCCTGTACATGTCACGGGCTTTAGGATCCTTATTAAACGTAACGATCCCGTTAACACCAATGAATAAACCTCTTTCAACGGCTTTATTAAGATTTAGCTGACTGTCCGTAAAACTGTGCAGAACCCCTCTAAGCCGCCCCTGGTAGTTATCGAATATCGTCCAAAAATCCGAAAATGCTTCACGCACATGCAATATCAGCGGTAAGTCATGCTTAAGTGCCATATCCAGCTGAAGCTTTAAGAGCCGTATTTGCGCTTGCTTCCCCGAATGATGGTAAAAATAATCCAGACCGCATTCACCTATAGCTACTACTTTCGGTTTTTTTAGTAACGATTCAAAGTCGTCACAAGTTGAAGAGTCGTTAACATAACGGTCCGTTTCATGAGGATGAATACCGACAGAAGCAAAACAAACCCGGTTTTTGCCGGCTAAGGCTACGCTTAAGCGGCTATCGTCAATATCCGTTCCGACACAGATAAGTTTATTTATCCCCTCCAGGCGGGCACGATCAATTATTTCTTCGGTACTAATACCTAGCTTAGACCATAGCTGTGCCGTATGGTCGTCTTTAGCGGAGGTTGAGTGAATATGGCAGTGGGTATCAACAAGATTCATTCAGTTACCGTAATTGATTCCTGTTTTGGAAACAGAGTAGAGGAAGCGGGTTTCAATTGCTCGGCGGCAAATAGTTCTTTAATTTTCTCACTGGTTTCCGGTAAAAAGGGCAATAATAAGTCGGCAATTTCTCTAATGCTACTGATAAGATAGGCCAGTATCTCGTTTAAGTGTTCCTTATCGTTAGCTTTAGCAATCTGCCAGGGCTTTTCTTCATCGATATACTGATTTAAGCCCCTTATTTGGTCCCATACCGTATCAATTGCCTTATCAAAGCGGCATTGATTCATTGCTTCCTCATAACTAGAGGTGTCATGCTCAGCGGGTGGTATATTCTTAACCTTGCCGTCTAAAAACCTAATCGACATGGTTAATGTGCGTTGGATTAAATTGCCCAGTTCATTTGCCAGTTCATCGTTATAAGCACGGGTCAAACGCTCCCAGTTGAAATCGCCGTCGTCCCAGCTAGGGATATGTCTGAGCATATAGTAGCGAAAGGCATCCACTCCATGGGCATCAATGGCATCAAACGGACTGACCACGTTGCCTAAACTCTTACTGATTTTTTTGCCGTCTACAGTTACAAAACCGTGAACGTAAAGCTTTTCCGGTAACGGCAAACCCAGAGAAAGTAACATGGCGGGCCAAATAGCCGCATGAAAACGGATAATATCCTTGCCGATAATCTGGACGTTAGCTGGCCAGTATTGCTTAAAGTCACTATGTTCCGGATAACCTAACACGGTCAAGTAGTTCATTAAAGCCTCAAACCAGACATAGATGACTTGGGTGGCGTCTCCAGGAACCGGTATGCCCCAGGATATTTTGTCCTTCGGTCTACTGACGGATATATCCTCCAGCCCTTGATCAATTACTGCTAATATCTCGTTGCGGCGGCTATCGGGTATAATCTCGAATGAGTTGTTTTCAATCGCTTGTTTAATAACTGCTGAGTAGTTGCTAAGACGGAAAAAGTAATTCTCTTCTTTTAGCTTTTCGTACGGCCGGTTATGGGCCGGACAGATACCGCCATTGTCTTTCACTTCAACCTCTGTAAAAAAAGCCTCATCTCCGGTACAATACCAACCTTCATATTCACTTTTATAAATATCCTTTTTCAGATTTTTCCAGATAAGTTGAGCCCGTTCTATATGGCCCTCATCGGTAGTACGGATAAAACGATTGTTGCTGATAAGCAGCGCTTTGGTCAATTCCCGGAATTTGGCGGACACCGTGTCGGTGTATGCTTGCTCACTTTGGCGCTTGGCTTCGGCTTTTTCCGCTACCTTGCCTCCATGTTCGTCAGTACCGGTTGAAAAAATCACTTCGTCGCCGGATAGTCTGGCGTAACGGGCTAAAGCGTCGGCACATAAAAGTTCCAGCGCATAACCCACGTGCGGATCGGCATTAACATAAGGTATAGATGTAGTTATATAGTACTTTCCCATATTTTTTCCTTGCAGATTATTTTAGCATCAATGGTCTTTCAGGGCGTGTTCCAGCCGGGTTATAAAGCCCTGCTGCTTGGGAAACAGCTTATTTTTAGCTGAGTCGGCGTCGAACCAAGCGATACGGTCAATCTCGACAAAAGTTTGCATTATCCCTGATTGCGGCGGCCATTCCATATCGAAAGTGTTGGATGTGAATCTATTTAAGTCCGGATCTCCTTCAACGGCAAAAATATGGTTTATTTTCATATTCGATTGCGGCAATTCACCCAGATCGATAAACTTAGTATTTTTTATAGGCGGTCTTAGTCCGGTTTCTTCACTAAATTCGCGTTTCGCCGTAGCGAATACGTCGTTATCATCCGAGCTATCCGGTTCTCCTTTAGGTATAGTCCAGAGATCCTTACTCTCCCAAAACGGTCCTCCGGGATGAGCCAGCAAGACGTAGAACTTACCATTCTTTTGCTTATACAGTAAGATACCGTAACTGGTTTTAATCATCAGCTAATAGTTTAACAAAGTCTGTCTCTTCGTCAGGGTCGAGCTCGGTAAATAAGTCGGTTTCGAATTGTTCGGACACCTGATACAAATAATCCTTGTTATACCTGGGATAAACATGGAAATGGATATGGTTGATCTTTAAACGGCTTTGCGGCATGAACGGTCGAAAATTTTGTCGGATATCCGCTCCTTGGCCGAGTTTATTGACCAACCGCTGTTCGATAAAAAAAATAAGTTCAAAGATATCCAACAACTCGTCTTTGGTTAACTCCCAGGGTTTTTCAATATGACGTTTGGACGTGACAAGAAAATGGCCCGGAACTTTTCTGGGATTACTTAAAAAGGCCTGGGCCAGATTATTACTCTTTAGTATTCGCTCACCCAAATTGCAAAATGGACATTGGACCGGATCGGATTTTTTACCGTTCGTTTTGTTAGTCATTTTTACCTCCGGTTATTGTTCTGGTGGGGCTACATGGACTCGAACCATGGGCCTCAGCAATGTGAATGCTGCGCTCTAGCCGACTGAGCTATAGCCCCCATTGATCTTTTTGCTAATTATATATTACTCGTTCCGGTCGATATAATCCTGGCAAAATCGTTCGAAGACGGCATTAGTCCAGCCGAAACCGGTTTGTGACGGATATAAACCCCTCATAGGCGGTTTATCCGGAGAAACCACGTTATACTTTTCTAAAAATACGCCGTGGTGGTTAAACCATACTAGGTTGCACGACAGCCATCTGTTAACAATCCGTTTTGCCTCGCGATGATAGCCGTAACGCTCGAGTGCCTGAACCACTATAAAGTGTAAAGGCGCCCAGCCGTTAGGGTAAGCCCATTGGGTTGGAACGGACATAAATTGCAGCCCGGACGAATGTTCGGTAGTGGCTAAACCGCCTTTATTTTCAAATCTTTTCAGTGAATCGACCAATCTTGCGGCTTGTTCTTCCGAAGCCATTCCAGCCCACATCGGGAAATATGCCGCCAGTGAAGCTATTGTGCCGCGTCGGGCCTTAGTATAATCGTAGTCGAAGTATAACCCCCTGAACTTGTCCCACATCAATTCATTCATTACTGCTTTACGCTGTTCTTGTGCAGTTTCCCATTTAGCAGCTTCCTCCCACGAACCGTTGATTTTAGCTACCCGGGCAAAATCCGACTCATACTTATATAACAGCGCATTTAAATCTACGGGTAAAAAGTTTAATGTTTTGCGCTGAAAGCGCGTAGTCATATCCCAGCCGCTTTCGGTTTCGGCAATGTCGTTTAAGTAGTTGCTGTCATAATAGCGGCTCAGCCCCCTGTATACCAGCCGCGCATTGGGTTTGCGCTGGCCCATCCAGACACCTTGATATTCTTCTTTAGCTATAGCCATCCGTTCGTTAACCCAATCTTGCCCCATGTCGTAGTGTTTATCTATGTCCATGATTAATGAGGTTAAAAACGGGGGTTGCGAGCGACCGGTCATAAAGTATTGTGAAGAGTTAGGAATTATCCTGAAGCGTTTAAATAGGAAAAGTAAATCTTCCAGAATGCCGGTAATAAGCTCCTTATTATCCTCCTGCCAAAGCCCCTGTACCATAAAATAACTGTCCCAATAAAACAGTTCGTCAAAGTCAAACTCGCGTCCTTCGGCGTATGATGGTACCAAATAAGGATATGGCAGACCGATTAAGCTGCCTTCGTCTTTGGGGTGAAACTTGATCAGGTTACGCCAATAATTGTTAATGTAAGATCTGGCACCTGCCACGGCTTCAACTGTCAGTTGAGGTTCTTTTTTGGTAAATACGCTAGCAGTATAGATTTTGGCTTTTTCTAAAGTTTTCATACTTCTACTAGTAAGCCTAGTCTCGTGTTGCTATACGGTCAAGCCATCGTTTTGTTTATTACAAAAGTCTAACCAAAGCTCAGTTGTTGATCACTACTCCGTTACGTTTTTTATTGGTTTGCTTGTCTTTTGCCATTGCTTTGCTCGCTCGATTGATTACATCGTCAGGAGAATCTCCGGGTTTAAACATTGCCGAACCGACTGAAAAGCCCACATAACCTATATCTTCTCCACTGGCTAAACGATCCTGTTTCCACTGATCAAGCCCCGCGTTAACTTGTGACTTAAATCTCTGCTTGATTATTTTAACCCGCTCTTCGGGAGAGATAGATGGTGATTGAGAGTCTTCGTCCCTGGGAGCAAGACTGAACATTCCCCAGATTTCATCCCCTCCCGGTCTGCCTAAGATAACGTCGGTATCGCGAAAGTGATTTCTAAGAATTTCTCCAGTGGTTGCTATTAACTCGTCTCCTCTGTCATGTCCGAATCGATCATTTATCTGTTTGAGACCATCAAGATCTCCAAAGATTAACGCAAAAGGGTTACCTTCGTTGACTAAACTTTCCAAAGTCTTTCTGGCGATACTGGCACAAAGCAAACCGGTCAGCTTGTCATACGTCAAGTTATCTATTTCCGCGCGTAAATTGTTTATTTCTGCCTGCAAAATAACGTTTTTACTTTCCAGTACAGCGATCTTACCAATTAAAATACTAATATGTATACCGGTATCGATATCCGTACCAACCGATACATACAATTCCGAGGGTGATTTAAAATTATCCGATTCGTGCATAAGATATTAATTATTATATCATAATTTTTTGTATTTAAGTATTTACTGTTATAAATAATAATCCTGGCATACCTGGATTCTCTTTACCGGCAATGAACGGTTTTGAATCTTTTTTATGCATCTTCGGCACAAGAATCACCAGATAGAAATAATATAACCTGCACTATGAGCAAATTTAGCCCTACGTAAAACCGTATTTGTTTGTTCGGATATCCAATTTTATCTAAGAGGTTATAAACTTCAATATGTGATTTTTGTTTGTTTTGTATCTCTCGGGTCATGGACTATGTAGGGAAGCTCGGTTTCATCAGCCATTATTCCTGTTAATAACGTGCCTACCGCATATGTAAGATGGGTCATACGTTCAACCAATTCCTTATGAGACAATCCGTGTTCTCTTTGAATTTCGAAACTATATGTAGACGGCTCATCCTTGGTAAAACGTACCCTGACTAATCCTCTGTCGATAACCCCGTTGTCCTGATCCTCGACCTGAGCGGTTAAACCGAAGCTGTCGTCCCCGTACCGGTCAAAACCTTGGAATGCCGGGATCTTTATGTCCGGATGAATAATAACGATTTTACTTTTCTGTTCTGTGCCGACTTGCTGCATTCTGACATCGGGTACGGTAGGAGCGCTTATTTCCCAGTCGGAAGACAATCTCATGGCAATAAACGAAGCCGCATCAACGAGCGTTGCAGCCCTTGCATTAACTGCCTGTATTTCTGATACCTCTTTTATACTTATCTCACCGATTCCACCTTTATTTATCCTATCAGACCATTTGAAATGCGAAGAAGGTGCTTGTTGAGATAACTCCATAGTTTCTCCTTGTTAACAAATGAACTATTGCACTGCACCAGTAATAATGCAAGCTAAAGCAGAATTACGCGGATATTTTATGTTTTCCTGAGTGAGTGCCTAAAAGATAGAGAAGGTCTAAACAAATTTTTGGCCTGAAAAGGCCTTTTACAGCTATATCTTTTTTACGCCTTGGAACCAAACAAAAAACCTTCGGTTTAGCCGAAGATCCCTTATGGTGGAGCTGCCGGTTATTGCAACCGGGTCCGTTAGTTTACCTTGGTTAGTTTTCTACAGGCTTAGGTCGTTTTAATACTTGGCGGCAGCTTCTAAACGATCAAACTTTCAGCCGTTGCAATTCGCTAAAGTCTTAAACAAACGCTGCGAATAAACGATTGTTGCATCCAGAAAAATATGAAGCGCTCTATTAGTTATCTGGCATCACTCTTAGGCACCGTCTTAGATTAAGCTAAGGCTAAAGCATAGTTTGATGGCATGAAGAGACTTTTTACGTTCCCTAGAAAGCCAGCAGCTACGCGATTAAATGCTTTTGCATTTAGAATGTGTTTGCCTATTACGCTGACAAGCGACCTGCTTATGCTAATCTGTAAATCCAACGTCGAGCTAAATTCAGCCCCGTTTAGTTTCCTGCCAACAACACC
This sequence comes from bacterium, assembly GCA_021799575.1. GTDB lineage: Bacteria > Patescibacteriota > Saccharimonadia > Saccharimonadales > UBA4665 > JAJZWH01. Next base: position 50,806 of record JAJZAD010000006.1, read on the forward strand.
ATAACTGTTTTTGGCACAGCTATATTATATCATTTAAGGTGCCGTTTTTGCACTATCGCGGCCAGGTTAAGCCACTGTTCGATGCTTAGCTGCTGCGGTCGGATAGATTCATTAAGACCGGACGTATTAAGAAAGCCGCCGACTTCGGTTTTATTCAGACGGAGCCCCGAACTTAAACTGTTTACTAGCGTCTTGCGTTTTTGGTTAAAGCTAATTTTGAGTATCTGGAACAACGTCCTCTTTAAGTCGTTATTAACAAGCTGGTTCTGCTTGCGGGTCAATTTAACGATTTGCGAGTCAACTTTAGGCGGTGGAATAAATAATTCAGCCGGGATAATACTACCGAGTTCAATATCCCAATAAAGCTGAGCCGTTACCCCTAATAAAGACAACTTACCGGGTGGTGCCGATAGACGCAGAGCCACCTCGCGCTGGACCAGTAGAACCGCAACTTCAGGCGGATTTACTGCCTGACTTAAGAGGCGTATCAGGTAACTTGTAAGGTAGTACGGTATATTAGCTACTACTTTATATCCTAAAGGCAAGTTTCCTAAATCGTATTTACGGATATCCTGATACACAATTCTAAGCTTCGGTTCGTTACCAAAACGCTTATTGATTTCACCGCCAAGCGATCGGTCTAATTCGACTGCAATCACTGACTTTGCGTGTTTTATTAGTATTTCCGTCAAGCTACCTAGTCCCGGTCCGATTTCCAGCACCGTATCGGAAGAACTTATGTCGGCCATATCGGTTATTTTATTTAGGGCTTCGGGATCACGTAGCCAGTGTTGACCCAGAATTTTCTTCGCTATAGATAAATCTTCTTGCATGTCTACCAGTTATGATTTGCCGTCCAATATACATAGGCTTCATACCAACCGCCATACCTAGTATCGGCATACCAGTTACACCATTCTAGTTGGGTTATGGGATTAGTTTGCCAATCTGAACCAAAAGCGGCCATTTTATCCGGAGGAGTGGACTGGCATAAGCCATAACCGACGTAAGCATCATTGGCATATTGCTGAACAAAAGTTGCAGGACAATATCCTATGTCTCCCTGCCATTTGGTAGGACACCAACCTGATTCGTTGCTGATAATGTAATCGGCATACTGATAGTCTCCAGGAGGGATTCCGGCTAATGCCATGTCGCCCTTAATACCGGATAGGTTGGTTCCTTCCAGGATAATTTCGGTTACCGGAGGCACGGTTATTACCGTTTGGATTGGCGTGGAACTGACCATCACTCCGTTTTGGGTATTTTCTTGATAGGTAATGACTTCCTGCCCTGCAGATCCTTGTTGTTGGATCGCATTAGTACCGTATGACAGGGAACTATCATAGACAGTATCTATCGGCATAGGTATGGTCTGGGTTACAGCGGTAACTTTAATTCCGTTCCTGACGATTGCAACCTGCATATCCGGAGTGATCGGCGTATCTAAGGCAGGTATGATCTGATCGTTTGGAGCCAGATGAATGTTATCGAGCTTAATTAAATCCGCCACGGTAGTTGCATGGGTATAAGTAACCAGCGGTATGCCATAAACGTTAAGATTGACAGGAGTTGCCGGATCGATTACTACTTGTTCTCCGATCGCCCGTTGGCTTAAAAAATTAGACGTCGGTATTGTAGAAACATAGTCAGCGGGGTTAATCTTGATGCCCGCCTGCTCGGCAATAGCCCGAGGCGTGGCGGCAGCTGAAAAAGTAAAAATATCTTGTGAGTTATCTACTATCTCAACGGGTACGGCTCGATAGATATTAATTCTAAAATCATCCTGGTTAATGGGAGTGTTCAAGCTGGGTTCGACAACATCACCGGGATGTAAAGATATATTCAGTTTGCTTAGTAGTTTGCCGACAGTCGGTTCGATAGAGGGTACTACCTGCTGAATATGATCATGGCTAATAATAACCACCTTCGGAATCGGTACCTTTGCCGCAGAGGGCGAAGACTTTAAAACCAGAAAGCCGAGTACGGTAATAATTAGCAGTCCTATAAAAACAAAAATCGGAACTGCAAACGGATGTCTGCTAGCCCGTTTTGCGGTCCGTAAGTGGCGTCTTTTAGCCAAAGTAAAGCGCCGTTTATACAAATTGAACTTCTTATGCATAAGAACAAAGCAGTTTTAGTTAGATGCCGACACTCGCAACAACAGCATATCACTCTATTGTAGCAAATGGTGTTAGAGCTTAGTGAGCGGCGCAAAACCTATATCTAACTTGCGCGTACCTTTTCCCTTAAAGTAAATGGTTGCAACGTCGCCATCCAGACCGAGTACGGTTCCGACCCCGAACAATTGATGCCGTACACTGTCTCCCTCACTTAAGTCCGGTATGTAACGCGGTTCGGCAACGGCGTTTGAGTTCAATGCGCCCTGTATCCGTCCGACCGGAGGTGACGACCAATCCGAAGTGACAACCGCATCGATTTCACTTAAAAACCGGCTGGGAGGGTTATGTGACACACTGCCAAATAGCATCCTCGAACTGGCTGCGCTGAGATACAGTTCCTGTTTGGCTCTGGTAATACCAACATATGCCAACCGTCTTTCTTCTTCCATTTGTCCGGAGTCGTAGATGGCTGCGGAGTGAGGGAAAACAGATTCTTCCATTCCGGTAATAAACACTACCGGGAACTCCAATCCCTTAGCCGCGTGCAGTGTCATCAAAGTCACACTGTCGCTGTTTAAATCCAGACTGTCGATGTCGCTGATTAGGCTTACCTCTTCTAAGAAATCTGCGAGACTTAAATCCTGATATCTATTGGCTGAACTTAGTAATTCCTTTACATTTTCCACCCTGGCTTCACCTTGAGGGGTACCATCATTCAAATAATCCAGATAGCCGATCCGATTAATCAAAGCTTCGATTAACTCCATCGGGCTAAGAACGGTTAGCTGTTTTTGAAAACTTAGTAAAATATCTGCCAGTTCGAGAAAAGAATTGACTGCTTTAGGAGTCAGTCCCGGACAGTCTTTGTTGGTAGCTAAAGCTTCGAGTAAAGGAAGCCGGTATCCGGATTGAAATTCAAAAAACCGGGCAAGGCTTTTGGAGCCGATACCGCGCGGAGGTATATTGACTATCCTTGTGAAACTGATCCTATCCTCGGGCTGGAAGATAAGTCGCAAATAAGCAATGACATCTTTAATTTCTTTGCGGTCATAGAACCTGACCCCGCCAACTACTTTATAAGGCAAACCGAAACGGACAAAAGCTTCCTCTAGGGGTCGGCTTTGGGCATTGGTACGATATAGCAGCGCGAAATCGCGGTAATGGCGCCTGCCTTCAGCCACCATGGCATGGATTCGTAAAACAATTGCTTCGGCTTCGGCACGTTCATCTCTTACCTGCAAAACCTGTACCGGCAGCCCCTCACCTATGTCCGTCCATAATCTTTTATCGCTTCTTTCGCTGACTTTAGAAATAATTGCCTGGCCGGCTCTTAGGATATTACCGGTTGATCGATAATTTTGTTCCAGTTTGATTACGTTACACTGCGGATAATCCCGTTCGAAGTTTAAGATGTTCCTAAAGTCCGAACCGCGGAAGGCGTAAACGTTTTGCCAGTCGTCCCCAACTACCGCTAAATTGTGATCCGCATTGGTAAGCAACTTGATCAATCGATATTGTCCGGTATTGGTATCCTGATATTCGTCTACCATAATGTATTTAAATTGTCCGTTTAGACGAGCGCGCACTTCTTTGTCGGTTTGCAACAGTTTAAGTGTTTCGTTAATCAAATCGTCAAAGTCCAGACCGCCGGCATTTCTCAGTTCTGACTGATATATAGGATACACTTTGGCAGCAGCCTGTGACGTGGGGTTATTAGCTAACCCGGCATATGTTTCAGGATCGATAAGCTCGTTCTTGGCTCCGGTAATAAGTGCGGCCAAAGTTCTGGGCGGAAATATCTTTTCATCCAGCGCAAGTTGCCTTATAGCTCTTTTGATCACCGCTACTTTATCCGATTCATCAAAAATAACAAAGGATTTGGGCAGACCGATACGATCGGCATCGTTTCTGAGCAAACGCACGCAAATCGAATGAAAGGTTCCCATGAACGGCATAAACGACCGGTTAAGCGGATTGGCGCCTATAAGCTGTGCTACCCGCATCCGCATTTCCTGGGCCGCTTTATTAGTAAAAGTCAGCGCCAGGATTTCGTTCGGTTTAGCCCTTTGGGTTAATAAAATATAGGCTATCCGATGTGTTAGCGTCTTGGTTTTTCCGCTACCGGCACCTGCTTGGATCAATAGAGGCCCTTCGGTAGTTAATACCGCCCTTCTTTGTTCATTATTCAGTCCCTCGACTAATTTTATTGTCGCCGGAGTTAAGTCCTGATCCATCACAATCTAATTGTAAAATGTTTAGGACTTTACGGTAAAGAAATGAGTATGCGGTAAATTGAGACTGTTATGGATTATCCCGGCATCCAATGCCACATCGAACCAAACAATAACCAGTAAAATAGCAACTATTATTCCTAAGGCAACTATTTTTTTGTTCCGCCTTTTTTCTTTCATATTTATCGGCAGAAAGAGTTTTTTGCTCATCACTAACTCGGCAATTTTAGCTACGTGAGTTGCTGCTTCGTCATCTTTGGCCTGCTGCTGCTTTGATTTTTCACCAGTAGAGTGTTCTTCCTCCGTAGAAGTATTTTCTTGATCCGGCTGTTTGCCGTCTGCTTTATCGGTTATGGAGCTGGACTCACTCGAATCCGTCTTTCGGCTAATTGGAGTCAGATCAGTTTCTGACTGGCTGGTTCCCGTCTGTGACTTGGGTACTTCGGGCTTGCTCTCTTCTTGAGCACCTGATTGTTCTTTAACGGGTGTCGTTGGTTCGTCGTCCGGTTTTACCTCGCTTTGCTCCGGTGGCTCTAGTTTTAGCTCTCTATTCACTTTAACGGCCAGTTTGTCATCAATATCGTCATGGGTTTTTACCGCTTGATCCTCAACTATGGTCGGGTCGTGCATGATCGGGTTATGGCTGATGATTATCGAACGTGACGTAGGTTCGGCTTTCGGCTTACGGGTTATGTCGAATATTTTCGGTTTCTTCGTTTGGGCCATATCTATTCTTAAAAAGTTTTAGATTTACTATTCATTCGACAGTCCTGACAAATGAACGCCGGTTATAATATCGCTGAATTCTTCAAAATTCAAACTAGCTCTGCCGACTAACAACCCGTTGATTCCGGGAATTTCCATAATGCCTGCTACGTATTCAGGCTCATCGCTGCCTCCGTAAAGCACACGAATGGAAGATTCGGCCTTCTGACCGTACAGTTCCCGTACCTGGTACCTTATCCAGTCCACGGCTTTATCGATAGTGTCCGGTTTGGCCGGTTCATCGGCACCTATCGCCCATACCGGCTCGTATGCCAGGACCAGGTTCTCAATGTCTTCACTGGTAAGATCGCTTAAGGCCGTAACTATCTGATCGTGTAGAACCTGCTTGGTTTCGTTTTGGGTTCGCTCCTGTTTAGTTTCGCCAACACAAAGAATAGGGGTTATGCCGTTTCGAACACAGGCGGATAGCTTATCTCTGATTTCATCCAGGCTCTCGCCAAAATAACGTCTACGCTCCGAGTGCCCGATAATGGCATAATTAACCAGCTCACGCAATTGGCTGAAAGATATAGCCCCAGTGTATGCTCCTTCGTCCTTAAAATATCCATCCTGGGCGGCCAGCCGAAACTTGCGGTGATCGATTTCCATGCTAACCGGCTGCAAGCTCAGGTAACTCGGTGCCAGTACCACCTCCACGTTTCTATAAAGCGGCACCTTTTTATTCAGACGGTTTACCAGCACGCTGGTATCGTGAATGTTCAAATACATCTTCCAGTTAGCAACTACAAGTTGAGGTTTTTTCATAACGCTTATCCTATTGTACTCTACTTATCCTCCAAAGCTTCCACTCCCGGTAACTTGCGTCCGGCCATCAGTTCCAAACTCGCACCGCCTCCGGTAGAAACGTGATTAAATTGCTCTACTAAGCCGCGGCTTTCAATGTAACCTACGGTATCTCCTCCGCCGATCAGACTAAACGGGCGATGCCCGAATAGACCGAGCAAAGCGTCGATTACCAGTTCCGTACCATGGGCAAACGGACCGGTGGAGCCGAGCAGTGAAGCGGTTTCGGTAACCCCTAACGTACCGTTCCAGACGACGGTATTGGCTAGTTGCATACATCCGGCAATAAATGATCCGCTGAACGGTCCTATATCCAGGATCTTTTCATTCTTAGCGACATTAAGTGATGCCATAGGGGCATGCTTGGGATAGTTTTCGATCTCGGCAATCACATGCGCTCCCCAATCAACAATCCGGGTTTTGGCATTCGGTTCGGTGCTGTCCGCTACAACTCCGTCCCGGGGCAAAGCAAAAATAAATCTACGTTTAGATGCCTCTTCGTCGGCCAGTCGGACTATATCTCTAGCCAGGGGCAGATCATCCTTATCGATTAAGCTGCTGCCGATAGGCACTCCTTGGGCCCCTACGAATGTGTTACCCATTGCGCCGCCGATAGCTACGATATCCGCCAGCTCAATGAAGCGTTTTATAAGATCGAGCTTGTCGGCAATCTTGGCTCCGCCGATAATTGCCATTAGCGGACGATTGGGTTCGGCCATGACGGTTGTGATTGTATCCACTTCGTTTTTTAACAGCAGGCCTGCGACGCTGGGTAAATACTTGGTAACGGCATCTGTCGAAGCATGAGCTCTATGCACTACCCCAAAGCCATCCTGGACGAAAAGTTCAGCCGGTTTAGCTAAAGCTTTAGCAAAGTCCGCAGAATCCTGTTCTTCTTCAGGGTGGAAACGGAGATTTTCGCACAATACAACCTCCTTGGTACCACTTTTGGATAAAGCCTGCTCAACCGGCTTGCCCACGCAATCTTTTGCAAAGTGGACTTTGACCCCCAGCAATTTTTGTAAAACCTCTACCGTAGGTCTTAGCGAATACTTCAGGTCAACTTTACCGTCCGGCCTGCCGAGATGTGAAATCAGAATAATTTTAGCGGCTTCATGATCCATTAAGTAGTTAAGTGTCGGAAGAGCTTGCTGGATACGGTAAGTATCCATGACTTTATTGTCTTTTAGCGGTACGTTAAAATCCACTCTTACCAGTACGGTTTTGCCCTTAATATCTACATCTTCGATGGTTTTTTTACTAAACATTAGTCTAACATCCTTACTTTTATGGTGTCGGTCGTACCCACTACTCCAGGGTGTTTTCCTGATACGGTTACGATAATATCTCCCTTATTAAAAATATGTTGTTTGTTCAACAGGTCGGTCAATTTAATGGCCGCATTGGCACTCACCGGCCGGACAAACGATTCGACCCCGAATACGATTGCTAATTGACGGGCGGTTAATAATAAATCCGTGACGGCAAGAATAGGTATATTGATTCTCCTAGAGGAGATGCTGATTGCGGTAGCCCCGGTTTTAGTCTCAGCTATGATCGCTTCAGCTTTGATGGTTTGCGCCAGCTTGATAATCGCCTCGGAAATTGCCGCTTGCATGCTATGATCTTCATCGTTTTTAAATGTGACCGACAATGGTGAATTGTTTTCGGTATATTCAATAATGCGCCTCATGGTTTTAACCGCTTCAATCGGATAACTGCCACAAGCAGTCTCATCACTGAGCATCAAACAGTCGGCACCTACCAACACGGCCGTAGCAACATCATTAACCTCGGCTCTTGAAGGCTCTAGCTCTTCTGTCATACTGATCAACATTTGCGTGGCCACGATCGTGGGAGTAGCATATCGTCTACCCAACCCGATTATTTTTCGCTGGATAATCGGTACGCTCTCCGCAACCGTTTCCACGGCTAAATCACCCCTAGCAATCATGACTACGTCGGATTCTTTGATAATCTCTTCCAGGTTATCCATGGCAGCTCTGGTTTCTAGTTTAGCGATAATTTTAGCCTTGTAATTCATCGTGCTTAGAAGCAATCTTAAGGCTTTTACGTCCTCGGGCGACTGGACGAAGCTGAGCGCAACGTAATCAATACCCTGATTGGCACCCCATACTAAGTCGGCCCTGTCCTTAGCGGTTATTACGTCACCGCCAAAATCCGTATCGGGTACGTTAATACCTTTACGTTTAATTACGGTGCCGCTGTTTAGTGCTTCGACATAGACCACACCGTCCTTTATCGCACTGACTTCCGTGCGTATGCGTCCGTCAAACAACAATACCCGCTCCCCTCTTTTAACCTTGGTGCTTAGATCATACTGGGTAGGAATATGACCGCTGGAACCATAATCCGTATTAAGTTCAAGCGCTAAAGTCTGACCTCTTCTAACTTCTATCACTCCCTCAAAATCGCCTAATCGGATCTTTGGGCCCTGCAAATCTTGCACAATAGCCACTTGACAACCCAGCGCGTCAGCCGCTTTACGTACCCAACGAATTTGCCGCTCCTTTTCGGCAAATGTTCCATGAGAAAAATTAAGCCTGATACCGTTCGCACCGGCTTTAATCAAATCGTAAACCGATTCGTAGCTATCCGTAGCGGGTCCGATAGTTGCAAGTATCTTGGTCCCTCTGTGATTGCTTATTGTCTGCTTTAATTTCGTTTGTTTGTTGCCCACCATTTATGCTTTTAGTATATGGATAGATGGATAAAAATTAAAGCTTTAACCTCTAGGAGCAGATCAGCAATTCCGGAATAGGGATCGGTCAAGGGTGCTGTTTTAAAGCAAGTAACAAGCATGCAACCCGGTATGGAGGTTTAAAAACTGATTTCATCAATAAGATCATGCTCAAAATATATGCACGTTTCGAACTGGTTAAGGATTAATTCCTAAGTTGACGGCTGTTGTCCGGCGTTTAGCACTACGGGATTATGGATAAAGTTGTACCTAGCTGCTGCCGATTCGGGCAGAGTCCGTTGATCCACCTCGTCCCAGCCTACACGGTTCATTTCAGAAATTGTCCATGCGCCGGTTACGGGATTGACACTTTCAACAAAGGCGACATGTCCGAGTCCGCCAAGAGCCGATGAATCTTGCGCGATCGCCCCGAAACTGGGTGTATGATCGACAAGGTATCCGTCAGCTTCAGCTCTCACTGCCCAAGTGATAGCATTACCCCACGTATTCGGAATTGGCTCCCCTATTTGCAGCCGACGCAGTGCCGCCCAGTAAGTACATTGTCCGTAATCGTATCTATCTGAAGCGGACTGGGGAGCAGTAAAAAGACTAACGGCTGCTTGTGCTAATGCGCCGATATTGGTCAAACTGACCAGAGCGATGACCGGTAAGCTTAAAATTAGACTCACTCCAAGTAGGGCAATAAGCGTAATTCTTTTCACGCGTATAGTTCTTTCGGATCGGTGGTAATTAGCGGGTGTTCAGTTTCCGAGGCCACAAAACTCAATGCTACGTGGTTCAGGTCGGCTATGATAAGACCGTCGCCACGCTCCGAAGAAAGCAAATAGCTCTGCTCGTACTCGCTCAATTTAAAAGCTTCGGCAACGTTGGCAATGGACGTGCTGTCCTGGCGCATCAAGATCCGAAGCGCGCTTTGGCTGGCGATGGTTTTGCCGTGTTCGTTAGTTAAAAAATCATTTGCCTGTTGGGAAATCATCGAAACGCCTAAATAATATTTACGGGCACGACGGGTTAGCGAGGAAATGAAGCGCGCACTTTGTTCGTGTTGCAGAAGCAGCCATCCTTCATCGATCACCAAAAGCCGTTTTTTGGGTTCGTTTTTAACTTTCGACCAAACGTAGTTTGCAATAATCACCATCATGATTTGACGAATACTTTCAGGCAGGTTTTTAATGTCGAAAATTACTAAGCGGTTGTTTAAGTCTATGTCCGTTTGGTGGTTAAAAACCTGACTGAGTGATCCGTTAACGTATTTATCAAGCCTCTCGGCAAGTCTAAGTTCGCCCAGATCTATCAGTCGCTGGTAAAAATCCTGCAAAGTAGGGGTATCGTCCTTTTTTGTGATAGATCTTAGTGTTGCCAATATGGACTTGTCGATAACGGCTGCTTCACGCGCATTAAGTCCTCCGAGCATTAAAGAAACGATCTCGGTAAGATCTTGAATTTGATCCGTTGACTTAGTCTGCAAAGCCGTATTGAATCCTAAATCAAACGGATTAATATGTTGTTTGGAGTCCGTAGACAGCTCAATGAGGGTTCCGTTTACCGACTCGGCGAGTTTTACATATTCACGTTCGGGGTCGATTACGATTACGTCTGTTCCAAGCATTAGCTGCCTTAGGATTTCGACTTTACTGGCATAACTCTTGCCGCTGCCCGATTGAGCAAAGGTAATCGAATTGGCATTGTTCAGGCTAAACCGATCAAGCATCACCAGTGAATTATTGCTCTTGTTGACGCCGTACAGAATACCGCTTTCTTGTACTAGTTCAGATGAAATAAAAGGAAAGCTAAGAGCCGCGGAGCTGCTGTCTAGATTACGTTTTTGGCGTAACCGGTCTTCACCGCGCGGTAAAACCGACTGTAAAGCTTCAAGTTGTTGGTAACGGGCACATTTTATAAAGAAAAGGTGTGATGTCAGTGCGGTTTCCACCAGCTTGGTCACTCTATTTAAGTCCGGCAGGGAATCGGCGCGTAAACAGACGCAAATCGACACTTGAAACAATCTCTCCTGTCCTCTCTGGATTTTATTTCTAAGCTCCAAGGCCGATTCAAGAGGATCGGTAATATCCGAGCTGATAACGCGTCCGGATTTTATCATGGCGCGTTTAGTCGATTCCAACTCGGTAATTTTGCGTTGCAATTTGGGTAGAGCAATAATAGAATCAACATCCTCAATATGGAAAGATATATCGGCATTACGGTTAAAGTTAATCAAGCTGCTCAACCAACCGCAGTAGGCAACATAAGGGTAGCCTGAAACATATAGCACGCGCATATATTGCCCGTCTATCAGCAAATAATCGGGTTGTTCTTCAAGTCCTGAATAACCGATAAGGTCGAATTGATCTTGTTCTCCCAAGCAAATCTGGTGCGACTCATTGGGACGTTTAGGAAACCTTATTTTCATTTGCCTGCCCCTATAAAAACGGTGTGCATCTTATTAAGTATTACTTCGTTAATCGGCTGGGTTTTGGCCTGGACGGGGTTGTAAAAACTATAGAACAAATTTAGAAGTTCGACTCCGCTTAACAATCTGGCGTGCATACCCATTCTCTGAAGTCCTTTGGTAACAATTTCGATCCTCAGGGCTAACTGTTCGCGAGCCGTTTCAAAATCGTGTTTAGATACGATGTCGATGGGTACAACCAGATAGAAGTTACGGCTCAAAATCCTGTTGACACTAACCAACGAGCGGATAAATTCACAGTAACCTCGAGCCTGCCTTTTATAGATTTCCGACTTTTCCAGTCTGGTAGTCGATTCGATATTGTTAAGATAGTCATCCAAATCCACCTCGCGTATTCGCACGATAATCTGTAGGGGACAGCCTAAGCCGTTAAGAAAGCTTTGGTAGGTCTCAATCAACGCATCTTGTTCCGCTTCGCTTTTAAGCTCAAAATTTACCGAAGAGGTTTCAATAACGCTTCGGTAATGACCGGTTTTTAAGACCAAAGTCTCGTTTATGACGCTGTTAATATCTATCTGTTCTTTAGCCGAACCCCGTTTACTTGACCTCAATAATTGCACTGAAGAGTCCTTTCTTTCCCCTGATAAACTTAATTTGCTTGCCGCTTAAAAAGTCATTGATCTCAATATTCTGCTGGGGCAATAACTGATGCGTTCGAAGCGTCTTAACCGCCGTATCGGTATTTGGCTTAGGAGTTGTAACGATGGTTTTTTCAACCAAGCAAGTACATTTACCACTCCTCTGGCTTAAAAGATAAACCCTCGGTCTTATTTGATACGCCAAAAGCACCGCCAGCCATTTAAGTACCAATTGGCCCCGAATTCGGATAGCCAGCGTCGCCTCGGGTAAGCTAAGCAGTATTAAAACAACTAGTTTATACGGTTTTAGATGCATGACCGGAGGCAGGCCGGCAAATACAAAAACGGCCATAAAGACAGGAACGATTAGTAGGATGATCTGGGTCAAGGAAAGATTGGCAACGATTAAGTCTTCGATTGAAGTAACCTGCGCCGGGACAATTGCGGTTTTCATGCTTTGTCCTTCTTATCCGGAGTTTTATTTGTTCCGTGATATATCTGCGGTTTGGCTGCCGGGATCAGGTTTCTTACACTTTCACCAACGGCATTCACTGCCGGGCTTATGGTATGCGTATAAGAATAGCGGGCACTTAAGGCAAAATAACTTATACCGTTTATAAAACTGCCGCTTAAGCGTCTGGCTCCGCGTAAGCCCAGACTGGCATAGTTAAGCTGCATTAATACGCCCTGGGTTTTAATTAAAGCAATTAGCGCGGCCAGCCCCAGCAGCAAAGACATTATCGGATCCGGAGTACCATTACCGCCTTTGACTATGCCGGCAAACAAAGAGCCGGCAAGGCTTAATATAATGACATGAACAAAGAGGACAAATACCGTAGCCAGATAGGTTTTTAAAGTGTTTTCGGCAAAATCTCTGAACCCTGGCAGCAGCCACATTACGATAATTAAGGGTGATAATATGGCTCCCAGATATAACGCTATTATCCTGCCGATATAGTAAATCAACAGGATAACACTAAACGCCAGGAAGATTACGAAAACAATCAATGCCGCCAGACTATAACCCGACACGCTGGATACGACGTTCAGCAATGCATTCCACGGTGTAACGTTGCCCATGCCGGCCCTGACGGCGGAGATCATAACATTAGACAGTTCTATAACCCCGTCGAGCAAGTAAATCGAAGTGTTGATCAATACCACTGCAAGTAATAGCTGGGGTAAAAACTGTCTTAAGCTGATATCTTTCAAGCCGAAATATTCTCCGCTCATAATATGGAAACCTACTAAGGAAATTACCAATGCTAAAAGACTATCGGCGATGCCCGTGCAAACGACCCAAAGATGTACCACGCTTGAGTTGTGAGTAAGCAGCGGTGTTGATTTGGTAAAGTAGCCGAGGGCGGAAATAAACGGTTTACCAACGGTTTCCGCTATATCCTTAAGCATCCCAGTAATGGCACTGATCAGTACTCCCACCAAACCGCCGCCGGATTTAACCGGTTTGACAGCCGTTAGAAACGGCAATTTTGGAGTTGAACTTATTGCCGACCCGCTATAGGCGTGAATCAAAATTAAACTGACGGCTGAAGATGCAAGGACTACGACTAAACCTAATAAAGCACGGACCAGCATCTTCTTTGCGTGCATTAATTTATTAGGATCGCCGGAACTGGTTATGTAAGCTATACCGCCCCAAACTAAAAAGAAAGCGCATAACAATGAAGCAAGTACCGCCATGCCGGTCAGAACCGGAGAAATGAAACCGCGGATAACGGAAGCTGCTATCAGCATTGGTTTAACCGCCGAATGCCGAACTAGCCAGATTGGTAACTATATCGCTTAAGACGAAGGCCGCAATGGCGATTGCCAGTCCAAGTGCGGAAAAAACAATCGTGCGTTTAGCGTGTTCCAAATTGTGCGGATTGCCGGAACTTGTAATGTACTTAAATCCGCCAAGCACAAAGAAGCCGGTCGCTACCAGTCCGGCGATTCCGGTTAACGCCGTAATAACGCTTTTTATAAACGTATCGACTTGCCCCATCTGGGCGTTGGCTGCATACACATTGCCGGTGATAAAAATAGGTATGCTTAGCAATAACAGAACAACCTTAACAATATTGCCACGGTTTAGCCGCATATCCTGTTAACCTCCCTTTAATTCATTTGCCAGCGATTATATGAACAGCGCAAAATCCCCTACAACTCAAAAAACCCAGGCAGTACTTAAAATCCCCGCCGGAATTTTGGAATTAAGGCTTAAAATCCAGATGGTTTGGGTTAGATTTACTTCTTAAAAAATAACTCTCAAGCATAAGCCTATAATCAAAGGGGAAGCGTTGATTTAAGTCGATTAAATTTATCTTAAGTTTGGATAAAAATGCGTGAGGTTTTGCATCGGGATAACTCTAAGCTTATATTTAAACTCAGCATAGCCTGCCGACGGCAGGTTTAAAGACTAAAGTAGCTAATTGCTTAATTTGAACCTTTAATTTAAAAGCGGCGGTCTAGGCTTTAAACAACAGTCCGATTAGGTATCCGGCAACTGCCGCCCCCATGCCGATCAAAACCATCTGAACGGCACTTTTTAGAGGATTGCCAAATGTAGTTTCCGCTTTATATATACCGACGGCAGCTAAAATTACCACCGATAAGACTAACGAGCTAATTAAAGCAATGTGTACGGATAGAAAGAAGAACGGTATCAACGGCAGAAGAGCACCCGTAAGTGTAGATAACCCTACGGTAACACTGTAGAGGTAAACATCTTTTTTCACCACCGGCAGTAGTTCCAGTTCTTCTCTCATCATAGTATTAATCCATAATTCATGATCCGATGTTATATGCTTTACTATATCCTCAAGTAATTTACCGCTAAAACCTTTGGTCTTATAGATGTCCTCAATCTCTTGGCGTTCGATGTCCGGAACATCTTTAACTTCTTGAATCTCTCTAGTGCGTTCAGCGGCATAATGGTCTCTGTCTGCCATCTTTGAAGTGTAGGCCACAGCAGCCATGGATAAAGTCTCGGCAATGATTGTGGCCAGCCCTCCTGCTACTACGATTCTGGTAGAACGGGTAGCTGCGGATAGGCCTAACAGTAGACCCAGTATACTTACCAGTCCGTCTTGTCCACCAAGAATAATATCTGCTAATCTATTACCCTTCTTATGCGGCTCATGAAATTCCTGCATATAGTCAATTACCAAGTAAGGCTTTCCTGTCTTCCGGGGTCAGATCTTCATCCTTAACCGGATGGATAATAGCCCAGTGTTTTCCTACCGGGCAGTACTGATATCTGGTAAACGGCCCTAACCTAACAGCCTTTAACGAACCCCCTTCAATCCAAGTAGTGGTAAATAAGTGCCCTTTGCTGCATCGTACCGCGGTTTTACCGGGTATGGCATATCCTTTCCGCCTCATCGTTAAATTAATGATGGCGATTATGATCAGTACGACAGCTATTATTATCGGACCGATTAATCTGGTAACTAATTTCATTGCAGTTAATTATCCCATAAGTTACTACTTAAATCAGCCTGATTACTAATAAAGCTTCAAAGATAAATCTGCCTTGGGGTCTATTAAACCAGCCACCAAAAACGTAGGAATGTATTACTAGCAGCCAATCGAGCAACTAGGGTATAATAATAGGATGTTAATGGGGTATTCGGATTAAAAAGGAATCATGAGCAAGAAAAGTCCGGTAGTTCCAATCGTGATTGCAGCCGTGGTTATAGTAGTTATAGTTGCGGTCGTGCTCGGTTTAAGCGGTAATAAGGCAAACAGCAATAATAAAGCAACAAAAACCCCGTCCCACGCTTCTGCTTCCGCCCCTAGCATAAATAATGCCGTGGTGATTACTAAGAATCTAGCCGGAATAGGAGCTTATTTAGCCGAACCTAACGGATATGCGCTTTATACCTATAATTCGGATAGACCGGGAGTAAGTAACTGTACCGGTTCATGCCTATCTATTTGGCCCGCTTATCAGGACAAAGGATCAACTACTAACCTGCCCGCCGGCATCGGTACCATAAAACGTGCCGACAACGGCGAGATTCAATATACCTACAAAGGCATGCCGTTATATACTTTCGTTTCAGACAAACCTGACCAGGTCACGGGTAACGGTGTAGCCGGATTTTCTGTTGCCAGGCCTTAATTAACGCTAAATATACTTAAGTATCGGATGTCGAAACATATCAATAAGCAGTTTGTGCTGTTTTTGGTTTTTTTAAAGCTGTGCTATTTTAAGTCCTTCTTTATTTGCTCAAACTGCTCTTTAGTGATTTCTCCTTTAGCATAGCGCAGTTTAGCAATATCCAGCGGATCATCTAAGTGCGGATTAACCAGGTTGTGGTGCTTAAACAACCTGATGATTGCATAGATGATAACTATAAAGAAAATTAACCAAATAATACCCATGACTATTCCCCATCCCCAATAGTAGCCGTTCGTCGGACCGTAAAAATACATATTGCTTATGCCTCCTTTTTTCTATTTTCTCATAAAATCAGGGCTTAATCTGTGATATGAACTACAAAACCTAAAACGCCGAGGTTTCATGAAAAAACTAAATTTTCAATTCGGTCCGGAATTTAAGATCATTTGCATTAAAGATAATTTCGTTTAAATTTCAGATTGATTAAGTTTTAAATTACTTGCTGTTTATCGAACCGTTTATAGATTTTCATCCTGATTAATCCTCGATTATGCCGCTTATCTTAAGGAATAGGTGATATAATCACATGTTATGTTTCTCGATATTGGCGTAGGCATCTTATTAGGGCTCTGGCTTGGTCCAAGCCATTCGACTTTTTCAAACGTAGCCTTCGGAATTATGTTCACGCTTCTACCGGATAGTGATATCTTTTTGTATTTTACGTTGCGTAACCTGTTAAAAAAGAAATTTAATAAGCAGCTCCGTGAACACCGGGTCTTTTTTCATTATCCGCTACCGTTTTTAGTAATAGTTGGATCGGTAGTTTATTGGCTGAACCCGTCTTTGCTGCCCCTATTCATTGCCGGTACCTTAGTACAGTTTATTCATGACAGTATAGGCCCAGGTTGGGGCATTCCCTGGTTCTATCCATTCTCAAAGAAGTACTTTAAGTTTTTTTACCAGTTGGATCTGCACCTAACCAATCAGCCCCAAAAACTCATGTGGGTATGGAGCAAAGAGGAGCAAATTAAGCTGGGAGATGAATACATTAACGCTAGTTGGAGAAAAAACTTATTCCACTTTATTAAAGCTGCGCCAATGTGGAATTTGTTTGAGTTCTGTTTACTGATTATCGGGTTGTCGGTGCTTATAATACACAGCTAGTTAGTTATATGGTTCTTATAGATTCGTCTTTGTGTCAAATCAATAGGCTTTTATTCCATTCCGAAATACAACATAACGGTAACGAATAAAAAGCACCTCTGTCCCGAGCAGATTAGTAATTGTCACACAACTAACTACAAGGAGGCAAAGATGCACTGGCATATTACACAGTATCAACATCTTGAGCCCAGTTTGTTATTACGGCGAAATGGCGGGACTCTAAGCGGCATATAAACCATCCTGGGCGTGTCAACTTATAGTACAAGCCCGGAACCCGCCCGAGGGAGCTGCTTACACTCTACGCATTAAACTGTTTAAACAGCCTAATTCTAGATAGCGGAAACACGACTATGTCAACCTCCCCTTTTAGCGAACAGTTTGTCTCGCTTGGAGCGTAGCGGCGTAAGCCGCTGGGCTCATCGGGTTAAGCTGTAGTTAACCTCTATATACATCTTTCCTATGTTTAACGCTTATCACCTGCAGTATATTGCCATCTATATCAAAAACTATACGATAATGACCGACACGGAATCTATAACTACCGATGCTTGAGTGTACTAGTTGTCTTGAATAAACCAAAGGGTCTTCCTGGTCAATGAAGAATTGAAGTTTTTTTGCAATTTTTTTACGAGTAGTTTGGTCAAGTTTATCTAAATCTTTTTTACTGCTACCCGCAAATACGATGCGGTATTGGCTCATTTATAGTACATCCCCGAAAACCTCGTTGAATGTATAAACATCGCCATTCTTTATTTCGTCGCGAGCCTTAGATATGGCAGCGATATACTCACTGTCATTCAACAGCAATAGGTCTTCTAGTAAATCGTCATCAATAATGACTTTGCCAGTGAGTTTCCCTCTACTTTTAATAAACACAATGTCGTCTTTGCCTACACCTTTAATAGTAGCTGATAGATTATTACGCAAATCGGTGGTATCTATTGTCTTAGTACTCATAACGTTATCCTTATATTACATTTCTATTGTACAGTTTATTGTACGTTCATGTCAATTGCTGTCCATTAAAAATCCTCGCGAGAACTTAAAGTCCAAACGAGGTGCTTCACTTGCCATTATATAGCAAGGAGTAATATGCCAAAAGGATTTTATAATTTTTTATAGATATATTTCGGCTGATAATTATTGTTGATTGGATTTTCAATATAGTGAACTACCTCGGACTAAAGTCCGAGGCTTCCTTGTTTCGCCATGTTGGGTCGGTCATGCTGATGCTCAATGTACAGTTTGATAGCAGTCTCGGTTACTCGTCCAACACTTTCAGCGAAGTAG
>JAJZAD010000007.1 GCA_021799575.1 bacterium
CACTACACCAGAAAAGTTCCCAGACTACGTTAGAGAATTCTGCTTCAGATTTTCCACGCCAGAGTTATTTAGTTCGCCCCAGTTATATTGTGAGAAAACATTAATTCTTGTACCAACACGTTAACATAACCCCTTAAAATTGCAGATAGTTTTAAAGTATTTTCAATTTAACTATTTAGCATTTGGTTTTAACGTATTGCTTAATTAAATTATCTAGCCAAATACGCTTCGCTTAGATCCTTAAATTGTGTCTTAATGTCCCTGCCGGATAAGATCAAAAGGTTCTGGGGGGTTGAACTAAAAAAACCTTTGTCAACGCTTACTATCTTGATAGGACCGATCTGCTTACGGTAAGAACTGGCAATCTCTAGTGCCGGGGCGGCTAAAGGACCGGATAGTGCAGCAATGCAGTTAGTGGCCACAACACCTCCTGGCAGTAAAATCCGGGCCAACTGGCTGGCGAACTCCTGATTCCTGAATTCGGAAGGAATATTAAAAGCGTTAAAGATATCAATTAAGATAAGCTCATAAGAGGTTTTGGTTTCGGATACGAAATCTTTGGCATCGTTAATAATTACTTTTAGGCTGGGAATTGGATGATATCCGAAAAATTTACGAGCCAAATCGATCAGGTCATGGTTGATTTCAACGACTGTAATCGCACTTGACGGCAACTGTTTCATTAGCGCCATTGGTAAAGTCATGGTTCCGCCGCCAAGCATTAAAATGTTCCTCGGGCCAAGTTTTACAGCAATATCGAGAAGGTACTGATTGTAATCGAACAGTAAGCGCGGATTGCCGTCCAGGGCAATGCCTGACTGGGCGGCCCGGTTCGGGCCGTTAAAAAGTACCCTAGCCCGCCTTCCGTTGTAGAGCAAGTCTTCAACCGAAAAACTCCCATACCGGTTTGTAAGTTCTGCTAGTACTTGGCGTCCAAACACAATACCCCCAAACAGCTTAAGCGCGATTTTATCGTAACTCGGTAATAATCATTCTTTAAAGTTTAACTTATTATTTATCCATATATAATTAACTAGTGCCGATTGAGAATAGCCTAAAACTAATGCTGGCCAGAATAAGCAGGCGAAAATGGCTGCTTGCCATGCTGCTAACTTTAGGATTTATACTGGTTACCGTAGGGCTAGGCTATTATTCCAACCTCGTCATTCCCGGAAATCCGGATCATAACGCCCGCTATCTTGCCGAACCGGGCACCCATCTTGACTTCATGTCCGAATGGGACGGACCACATTATATTTATATTGCCCAACACGGTTACGGGAATAATGTCGGTCTAAGTGCTTTTTTCCCGCTTTATCCGCTATTAATCAGATTGGTCATGTATATAGTCAGATCACCGCTTATCTCAGCGTTGCTGGTCAGCTGGCTATGTCTTTTTGGTGCCCTGTATTTTTACTTCAAAATAGCCCATAAACTGTTTGGGTCGGATACTACAACCCTGTTAGCGGGTGCTCTGCTGTTTTTATTATTCCCAACCGGAGTATTTTTAGCTGCCACTTATTACAGCAGTCTTTTGGCTTTCACGACTCTGGCAGCTTTTTATTTCGGCTTACGTGGCAAGTATATATACGCCGGCCTGTTTTGCTTGTTGGCAGCAGCTACTCAACCGATCGGCATTTTTACTGCCGTTGCCGTTGCCTTATTGCTTTATGAAGCCAAAACTGGTCTGGTAAAAAGCACGGTGGCTCTGGTGTTCGGCATGGCTGGAATAGGGGGTTATATGCTCTATCTGGATGCCAGCATGGGTAAGCCTTTAGCATTTATTAGCGGACAAAGGCAAACCGGCTGGTTAAGCGGACATTACCTTAATGAACTTACCGGATCGATTACCGCGGTTTCGTTAATACTGTTCGTTTTAATGTTGATATCCGTTATCTATTGGTGGCGTAAACGCTTAAGTTTCGCGATTTACAATCTGCTGTATGTAATAACTCCGATTATAGGAGGAAATTTTGCCGGTTACGGGCGGTATATCTTAACCGCTTTCCCGCTACAATTTATGCTGCTAAAAAAATTTAAGAACTCTACTCTGGGCTACAGTGTGGTACTGTCACTTTCTACGATGGTGTGGGCATACTTCGTAATCCATTACGCTGCGGGATATACGGGGGGCTCCTGATAAAATAAACACTTAGGAGACAAACACGAGATGGGAACATATAGCAAGATCAGAATTAACATCCCCGTATGGGCAGCCTGGTTGTTCGTGATTATATCCGTCGGGCTTGTTCCCTGGACCATATATTTAAGTGCAGCCTTGCCGGAGCACCATTTATCCCGTAATTGGGACATTACTTGGGTAGGTTTTGACGCCTTCCTGATAATATCCTTGCTTGCCACCGGCATACTGGCAAAAATGAAGTCAATATATATGATAATGGCCGCCGCCATTACCGGTACGCTGTTCTTAACTGATGTCTGGTTTGATATCTTAAGTTATAAAACCGGCTCTACCGGTTTTGATAAAGCGATCATCATGGCAGTTTTTGGCGAAATACCGGTTGCGGTTATGAGCTTCGGCTTGACTATACACGGGCTAAGACGTTTGCACTCGGGTAATAAATAAGCTTTTTTATTGTTTAGGCAACTTAACGGAAGTTGCGGTTTTTATAGCCATGTCGTGTAAGTTACTGAGTACTTTTTCTAGAGTCATCTGTTTATCCCAACTTTTATTTAATGTTCATTATAAGGAGGATGCTTATACTCCGCACCCATCATAAAATTAACTATAAGCAGTTTCATGTAATAATTCTTACTTCCGGTTTCCGGGGGGTAGCAGTTGTTGCTTTTGCCCGTAACGAATGTAAGTCAGGGCAACACCAACCGCTTGTATCATATCCGTAGCTTGTTCGTAGCTCATGCCGACACGCGATACCGGCAAGTTCTTGCCGTTGGATAATGACTGGGTAAAAGTTATCTGTAGGCCGTTTTTGTTTGCCTCAACGTGTAAACCGTCGGTGTACATAGTACGGGTATCCGTCGCCAGAACCATTATCAGTTGTTTCGCGGCAACCAGCGCTTCCTGGATATCTTCTCCGTCATTAGGAACGTCACCATATCCGGCCAAATCCCAAAGCTGCGCCGCTAAACGGTCATTCAAGCCATAATGATTAATTAGTAAATAAAGTACTTCTTCGTCCGGCCGGTCCATACCGGCTTCATAGCGTTCGAGAATGTGCTCGTCAATCTCAACCGCTCCGGACACATCAGATAAACTTTCATTACTGCTTTTGCGTAGGTTTCTTAGTTTAGCCCCTAACTGAGAATAGGGATTGGGACCGATAGAAGGCTTGTTCATGATTCCATGTTAGCGCTACAGCAAGACATCATGCAAGTCTTTGTTATAGTGAAAGTAATATGGAATTTCAACCTAATGTACCGTTATCCAGGTATTCAACCATGAGGCTGGGCGGAAACGCCGATTACCTGATTGAGGTCCACGACCAGGCCACTCTGATTCAAGCAGCGGAAAATGCTAAAAAAAACCATCTGCCGATAATAATTGTCGGCAACGGCAGCAACATTGTCTGGAGAGACGAGGGTTTCTCCGGCCTGGTAATTGTTAACCGAATTCCGGGCTTTGAAGTAATCAGCCAGGACGATTTCGGTACTTACGTTTCAATAGGCGCAGGCGAGCCTTGGGATAGTGTGATTGAACGCAGTGTTGAAATGGGACTGTCCGGCATAGAATGTTTGAGTCTCATCCCCGGCACAGCCGGTGCTACACCGGTACAAAACATCAGTGCATACGGGCAGGAAATATCTCAAACCCTGGTAACGGTAACGGCTTATGACCTGTTCGGTTCGCAAACTGTAAATATTCCTGCCGCCGATTGTAATTTCGCTTACCGTAGCAGTATCTTCAACTCGTCTTCTAAAGGAAGATATTTAATCACCGGCATTACTCTGGTGTTGACTAGAAACAAACCGCTGCCGCCGTTTTATCCCTCGGTAGCCAATTATCTGGAACAGCACGGGATATCCGATTTTACTCCAGCGGCCTTGCGACAGGCCGTAGTAGATATCCGAAGATCCAAGCTTCCTAACCCAGAATCGACGCCTAATTGCGGTTCGTTCTTCCATAACCCGATAGTCGACGAATCGCTTGTAGCTACGCTTGAAGAAAAGTTCGGTTCGGTTCCCTACTGGCCGGAAAATAATTCAATGTTTAAGTTGTCGGCTGCCTGGCTTATCGACAAGTCAGGTTTCGGGAATTACTATGATCAGCAAACCGGCATTGCCACATGGCCGTACCAGCCTTTGGTATTTGTGAACCGGTCGGCTAAATCGACCGGAGATCTACTCAGATTCGCGGACAAAGTAAAATCCGCGGTTTCTCAGCGTTTCGGGATCGAATTAAATATCGAGCCTGAGATATTACCTTAGGTATCGTTAGGTAACGGAAATCCGCTGGCAAACCCTTTAACCTCCGTTGCTATCTTATCCAATGCCGTCTCGTCGTTATGATGAGAAAGAGCCAGATGAATCCAGTCAGCTAGTTGTTCCATGTGTTCTTCTTTTAAACCCCTGGTTGTTATCGCCGGGGTTCCCAATCTTACGCCGCTCGGCTTATACGGTGGCAATGGATCGTTTGGAATAACGTTCTTGTTAAGTGTCAAGCCGATTCGATCCAGAGTTTTTTCCGCTACGTCGCCATCAAAACCAAAACTGGTCTTAATATCCGCAAGCATCATATGGTTATCCGTTCCGTTAGTAACCAGTTTAATCCCTTTTTTCATTAAGGCC
This sequence comes from bacterium, assembly GCA_021799575.1. Lineage (GTDB taxonomy): Bacteria > Patescibacteriota > Saccharimonadia > Saccharimonadales > UBA4665 > JAJZWH01. The sequence continues at coordinate 4,768 of JAJZAD010000007.1, forward strand.
TCGCTTAACGCTTTTGCGTTAGTTAAAACGTCCAGGCAGTAACTCTTGAACTCAGGTTGTGACGCTTCATAAAAGGCTACGGCTTTAGCGGCAATAATGTGCATGTGGGGTCCTCCCTGAAGACCAGGGAAAACCGTTCTGTCAATTAGAGTCGGCAGGTTCTCCTTGGTTTTATCCACGGCCTTAAGGGGGTTGGATACCTTCCCTTGGGATAATATCATCGCACCCCGCGGTCCCCTCAATGTTTTATGCGTAGTGGTTGTTATGACATGGAAACCGTAGTCGAAAGGATTAGCAAGTACTCCACCTGCAATCAGACCGGCAATATGTGACATGTCAGCCATCAGTACGGCGTTTACCTCATTGCCTATTTCCGCAAATTTGGCATAATTCAGCTCCCTCGGGTAAGAAGAAAAACCGGCTAAAATTATTTTCGGTCTAGTCTTCAGGGCAAGCTCATGCATGCGGTCATAATCAAGCTCGCCGGTCTCTATATCCTTTATGCCGTAACGTACGAAATTAAATAATTTGGCGGAGATAGTTCCAGGACGGCCATGAGTCAAGTGACCGCCATGACTCAGTTCCATGCCCATGATAGTGTCGCCAGGCTCCATCCAGGCATGGTAAACGGCCTCGTTGGCGGGAGCACCCGAATGGGATTGAACGTTGGCATGATCGGCTCTAAACAGGTTCTTGGCTCTGTCTATGGCCAGCTGTTCGACGGCATCAGTATTGATTTGTCCTCCGTAATAACGTTTACCGGGAAAACCTTCGGAGTACTTGTTGGTAAAAACACTGCCCATCGCCGCCATAACTTCAGCACTTACGTAATTTTCACTGGGTATAAGCTCTAAACCTTCACGTTGCCTTTTGGCTTCAGCGGCAATTAACTTCTCGACTTGCTTATCCTTCACGACGTGGAGCCTTTCATGAAACTCTATTTTTCTAATACCTATTGTAGCAAGTGACTACATAGAATAGAATTAAGTCAGTATCCTAAAAACAAAAACTTTTGCTAGATTAACGTCATATATGGTATAAAGTCTCTATGCTTTCCACAAATCAACAGATAGGTAAACTAATTGCCCAGATCAGGCAGGAACGCGGACTGACTCAAAACGAATTCGCTAAGCGTTTATCCACTTCCCAATCGGCAGTTAACAGAATGGAGCACGGCAGACAAAATATGAGCCTGGAAACGTTAGGCCGAATCAGCGAAGTTTTAAACAAACAGCTGATCAGTATCAATGGCAATGCCATTGATTTAAAAATAGAAGGCGGTCATGAACTGAAAGGTGAAATTACTCTTAAGACCAGTAAGAACGCGGCAGTCGGTTTACTGTGCGCCAGTCTTCTTAACAAAGGAACTTCCGTACTAAAAAACGTCGCTCGGATCGAAGAGGTTAACCGGATTATAGAAGTCCTACAAAGCATCGGTGTTCACATCAGGTGGCAAAACGGCAACGATCTTGTGATTAAGGTACCGGAAAAACTTAATCTTGATCAGATCAATCACGAATCAGCCAAGAAAACCCGCAGCGTTCTTATGCTGATCGGGCCACTGATACACCAAGCCAAAGAGTTCAGCATCCCTTACGCCGGTGGCTGTGACCTGGGCAGGAGAACAGTGCTGCCGCACCTCTACGCGTTAGAGGAATTCGGAGTGGAGGTCGCAACCAAATCGGGCCACTATTTGGTAACTTCTAAGGTTAAAATCCCGGGGCGCAACATAGTTCTCTACGAATCTGGCGACACTACCACCGAGAACATCCTGATGGCAGCGGCATTAACTCCAGCCAAGGTAGTTATTAAAATGGCCAGCGCCAATTATGCGGTTCAGGATCTGTGCTATTTCCTCATTAAACTCGGAGTTAAAATCGACGGGATCGGAACGTCAACCCTGATCGTTCACGGCTTAGGCAGCATCAACAAAACCGTTTCTTACAGCCCGAGTGAAGATCCTGTAGAAGCTATGACCTTTATAGCAGCTGCCGTTACCACCAATTCTTCAATTACGATAAGGCGGGCACCGATTGAATTTTTAGAGCTGGAGCTGCTGAAAATGGAGAAGATGGGGCTTAAGTTTGATTTAAGCCGGCCGTATAAGGCGGATAACGGGCACACCGATCTGGTAGACATTCACCTGCATAAACATAACGGCAGGCTAATAGCTCCTAAAGAAAAAATACATCCCAACGTATTTCCCGGTCTCAACATCGATCATTTGCCATACTTCGTGCCGATCGTAGCTGTAGCGCACGGCAGAACTTTAATACATGACTGGATTTATGAAGACCGGGCGTTAATGTATACCGAGATGAAGAAAATCGGGGTTAACCTTGAGTTGGCTGATCCGCACCGGGTTTTTATCACGGGACCGACGAGATTTAAGCCCGCCGATATGGTATGCCCGAGCGGCATTCGCCCGGCGGTAATGCTCCTGATAGGCATGCTAGCAGCCCCGGGTATATCCACGCTTAGAAACGTCTATACCATCAATCGCGGGTATGAAGACCTAGCTACGCGTCTAAATTCACTCGGTGCGCATATAACGGTTCTTCATGAAACTTAAGGTTCTTTTTCAACCTCTCTAAACGCTAAAAACTTTAAAAGTACATCTTTAAGTGTTGTTGTTTATGGGTATGTGGTGCGAGTGAGGGGAGTCGAACCCCTGTGACTGGTTTGGAAAACCAGTGTAATAGCCGTTATACTACACTCGCCGGATAAAAACTTTAAACCCGATTATACCCTAAAAACCGGTTTGTTTAACACCCCTGGTATAATCTTAATCGATGCCCCGGTAGCTCAGCTGGATAGAGCAGAGGACTTCTAAGCCTAAGGTCGTTGGTTCGAATCCATCCCGGGGCGCCAAAAACTGTGGATAAAAGATATCGGTCAGTGGAATGATAAAATTAACTTCATAGGTGTTATTTATGAGTCTTATCCACATACTATACACAGTAAGTGTCTTGGGGGGTTGCATAAGACAATCATTGCTGCTAAATTAGTAATTACCATCGTTGAGGTGGTTGCCATCGCAAGATGACAGATTAAGCCGGAAACGACTTAATCAAGTAAAAAGACCTGGAAACAGGTCTTTTTACTATTTACAGCCCTAATCAATACCCGTCATAACTATTCTTAAGCTTTAAACCGGCTTGCCAACCTATACCTAAATCTCGTATAATCACCTCTGTTATTTTTATTGAAATCGTGGCGGGTGTAGCTCAGCTGGTCAGAGCGCCGGATTGTGGTCCCGGAGGTCGTGGGTTCAAAACCCTCCACTCGCCCCATATGTGCTTGCTTAAAAAAAGTTGTAATTAACATCCGGGGGAGACAAAAAATGAGGGCTGGTAAATAAATGCCACTTAAAAAAATTTATTCCTTTCTTATAAGGTATAAGCTGCTGGATCTGGCTTTTGTAGCCATAGCTGTAGGCGGCGGACTTTACCTAAGCGGACAGCATCTGATTGCTAACTGGATTATGGGTAGCGTAGCGATAATTGAAACGCTGCCGATTATCAAATCCATGTGGGAAGATTTGCGCAGTGGCACTTACGGCATCGACATCCTGGCGATAACCGCAATTGTAACTTCCGTAATACTGCGCCAGGATTTAGCAGCCATGGTAGTCGTAATTATGCTTACCGGAGGCGAAAGCCTTGAAGATTATGCAGAACGACGGGCTCACAGTGAACTTGACGCATTACTGAAAGGATCACCCCAGCAGGCGCATGTTTTACGTGGACGTAAGATCAATGACGTAAAAGCAAGCGCGGTTAAAGTCGGGGATAAGATAATAATCAGACCCGGTGAGCTGGTACCGGTCGATTCGATTATCATAGAAGGCAGTAGTAGTTTTAACGAAGCCAGTTTAACGGGTGAAAGTCTGCCAGTTTCCCACGGCGAGGGCGAACAAATCCTCAGCGGTTCTTTGAACGGAGACATGTTGATAACTGCCAAGGCTATCCGTAGCGCTTCAGAGAGCCAGTACCAGCAAATTGTTAAGCTCGTGGAATCGGCCCAAGCATCCAAGGCTCCTTTCGTGCGTCTGGCGGACCGCTACAGTATCCCTTTTACCGGAGCGGCATATATTCTGGCGGTCGCGGCATGGGTATTAAGCGGTCATGCAATCAGATTCTTAGACGTTATTATCGTGGCCACCCCTTGTCCATTGTTGTTGGCGGCACCGATTGCCCTGATTTCCGGTATGAGTCGAGCCAGTAAATACGGCATTATAGTCAAAACCGGATCAGCTCTGGAAAAACTAGCCGAAGCGAGAACGGTAATATTCGATAAAACCGGTACTTTAACGTCCGGCAATTTATCCTTGGAAACTGTTAAGGCTTACCCTCCTTTCGATAAAGATAAAGTCTTAACTTTGGCGGCTTCCGTGGAACAAAATTCTGCCCATATTATAGGTGATGCGATTGTGAATGCGGTTAAACATATGAAGTATCCGCTTAATTTAGTGAAGGTAAAAAACGTCAAAGAAATACCGGGTCAGGGTCTGGTCGCCTCATACAAAGGAGACCAGATAATGATCGGACGGGCAGATTTTTTAGCTAAAAACGGAGTCAGTTTAGCCAAGTTGCCGCACAGCCAGGCTAAAACCACGGTCTTGGTTGCGGTCAACGGCACACTAGCAGGGGCTATTTTCCTAAGCGACCAGTTACGCGAAGAATCAAAGCAGACAGTAGCCGATTTAATAAAACTCGGAATTGAACGTATAGTCATGATTACCGGAGATAATAGGGAGACCGCAGAAACAATTGCTAAACAGATAGGTATTGCAACCGTTTATGCAGAAACTTTGCCGGGAGAGAAGTTGCATGCCCTGGATGACATCCAAGAACGGCCGGCGATCTTTGTTGGCGACGGCGTTAATGATGCGCCGGTTTTAACCGGGGCAGATATAGGCATAGCCATGGGTGCCAGGGGGTCGACGGCTGCCAGTGAATCAGCAGACCTGGTTATTATGACCGACGACTTAAATAAAGTTGCCCAGGCGGTTGAGATTGCCAAAAAAACTTTCTCTATAGCCAAACAAAGTATATTAAGCGGCATAGCCCTAAGTCTGGTTTTAATGGCGGTTTTTGCCAGTGGAAAGTTCCATCCGGTTTACGGAGCCATCTTGCAAGAGGTGGTTGACGTGGTAGTCATCTTTAACGCTCTAAGGGCGCATAGTATTAAGCTGGCGATTACAAACGGCTTAGAATCAAAGCGACACTTACCGGTAGCAGCAGGTCATCCAACCCCATAACAGCCAGATTTTCAATACCTGTTGCCACAAGGTGAAATGATTAAAGCTGCCGGTCATGATATATTTACCAATTTAATTGTTATGGCAATGGCAAATATCGCTAAACAACAGATGAAGAATGTAGCCGTCCCGACAATGCTCCTAGTGTGGCCAAAAACTTTATAACTGTTCGATTTAATATATCTAATACCGTCTACGCCAGCCATTCCACTACCCAAACCCATCAGTAAAAGTGCAATCGTATAAACGAAACGGTTTTTCGGTTATAAAAGTTAGGGTGCCCACTGCTAAAGCAAAACAAATTTCCCCTAAAGAAAAGCGTTCGATACTGTGGATCGACTTAAAAAATATGCTAGTATTTAGATACTATAACCCCGATAAAAAAGGCTAAGCAAAGAGGAGTTTTTGAACGTAATAAAAACGGCTCCAGATAAGATGAAAGCTAATTCGGCAGTTTAAAAAAGATAACTATGCCGGATTTTATTTTTGAACGTAAGTGTAGACAATGAAAAAGTCGTTGAGTACCTCTGGAGAGAACCTTTTGCTAGCCTAGTGAAACTAAATGAATTATCAACTGGTCGGGGTGATCCGATTTGAACGGACGACCTCAGCGTCCCGAACGCTGCGCGCTACCAAGCTGCGCCACACCCCGTTAATCAACTATCCAAGTATACCAAGTATTAAAAGATACGCATCAACGGTACCAGCTTATCCAGACATTAATTTTTAGTACGTCATGCATTAAAAACTAACTAAACCGGTCACCAGTTCCTGCCAAAGTTAATAGAAAATATTGCTCTTTAACTAGTAGTAATTACTGGAATCGAGCTAAAGGCACGATCTCAATATCAAGTTTTAGGTTGGCTAACCGACTATCGTTAGTGACGAATTGATGTGCACGATTCTCTAAAGCGGTTGCAAGGTAGATTGCGTCTGCTAACTTAAGTGACTTATGGATATACATTAATTCGCCAGCTAGAATAGCCAAGGAGGCAGTAAAGTCATGTACATCAAATTGCGGATTAGCAAAGAAGTCAATTATCTCCATGCTATTAGGAGCCCCGCTTCGTATTTCCATGAATGTAATGACTGGCACGCAAATAGGACCAGATGTTAAAGCGTACTTAATAGCTTTCTCGGCAGTATTATAAAATTTTGAGTTCTTCTCAAGAAAGTAAATATACACGTTGGTATCAAGTGCTACCATAACTAATCCCAGTTTTTGTCACGCTGTCGACGAATCCAATCGGATGCATCAATTCCCTGTCGGCCCCATTTAGTCTCTTTGGTCTTAATACTACCAGCAAACATAGCTAGATTATCAAAACCTGTTAACCGATCTGCTTGCCTAACAATAATATCTCCATTATCTGTAGCTTCGACCTGCATTTTCTGACCAGGTTTAATCTCAAGCTGCCTACGAACAGCTTTGGGTATGACAATCTGATACTTTGTTGAAACAGTGGTAATCATACTTTTAAGTATATATAAACGTAAAACTTTCGCCAAGTTTCGTAAAACGAAATACTGGTCGAGACGCACGGATGCTCCTCGAACTATTTGAGTATATCACCGAGAACCTTGAACCATCACAAAAGCTGCTGGATAAACTTAAGCTTGCTGAACCAAAACAACCAAAGTTAATAGAAGGGTTGATGTTTTAGCCTACAGACTAAGAATTGGCATTTCATTAATTTGCAGATCAATAAGAGTGCTATCATTGGTGACGAATGATGCGGCCTTATACTGAATTGCAGTCGCAATATGTATTGCATCGTAACCATACAATTTCTTGCCATATTTCTTGGTTAGCATAGTTGCTTTCTCACATATAGCTAGGCTCACAGGCACAAATCTAGTTGCACCTAAATCATTTAGTACAGTCACCAGTTTTTTGTCTAAATCGCCGCCTTGTAAAACCAGTCCAGTTACTAACTCCTGCCATGCCAGAACTGATAGTACTGCACCTTCATGTTCCCCTTGTTGCACGATAGCCTGAGCAGCTTTTGACCAAGGGCTGGCACCCTCAAGAGCATAAATAAGTATATTTGTATCGTAAGCTATCATCTTTTATCTAGCTTTGGGCTTAGGCTGCATCGAATTACGCAATTTTCTTGTATAGTCGGCAGCATCTTGGCCATTTGAAGTCCACGCATTAGCAAGTACCCCAAAGTGCTTCTCTATGGGCAACTTTTCCGACAGCTGCAGCTTACCATCCTCTGCTACTTTAATTGTTATACGAGAACCTGGCTGCAATCTTAAACTTTCACGTAAGGCCTTAGGTAAAGTGATCTGGCTCTGGGAAGAAACCTTTAGTGTATATGTAGCACTTTTCATAAAACCGAGTATATAGTATTGTGTGCATAAAGTAAAGTTAATTATTTTACTTTACTTGGTCGGGGATAGAGGACTCGAACCTCCGACCTCCGCGTCCCAAACGCGGCGCGCTAGCCAACTGCGCCAATCCCCGTGATTCAGGGGCTAGTATAACAAAAGAGAGGATTATTCGTATATCCGGTTTACGGATTCAGCGTTCAGTGCTTTACCGGTTTTGGGATCCACCTCAAAGATTATACCGTTAAGCTGCCAAGGTTTATTTGTTTCCAATTGATTAGTGTTGATAAGACCATCGCGCCAACGTTTAACTATAATGTCGGTTTTGACACCGAGACTGGAGTTTAAAGTTCCCACCATTCCAACGTCTGTTATGTGAACTGTACCTCCGGATAACACCCTGGCATCTGCAGTAGGAACATGCCAGTGATCCCCTATAACAGCACTTACCCGTCCGTTTAAGTACTGGCCGATCACTACTTTTTCGCTACTGAAGTCGCCATGGAAGTTAACGACCGTTGCGGCTCGCACGGTGTTTTTTTCGGCTTCCAGTATCTCGTCAACGATTTGTAAGGGATTATCCAGTTCGGTTGCAGCAGCCCTACCAACAGTCTGACCGAGCAGGCTTATAACTAATACTTTACCAAAAGATGTAGAACTATATTTATACCCCATTCCCGGCGTACCGCTTACATAATTGGCCGGACGAATGATCGGCTGATCCTGATCATTAAGCAGTGGTATTGTGTCTTTTCGCCAGAGTGTCCAGTTGCCTCCGGTGCAAAAATCCACACCTGCTCTTCTTAAGCGGGAAAACTCGTCCGGAGTGCAACCGCGACCGTCGCTGACGTTTTCAGCTTGCGCCACTACAAAGTCCAAACTGAATTCTTGTTTAAGCCCAGGCAGTTCGGTTTCAACAAGCTCAAGCCCGACATTGCCCATAATGTCGCCTATATAGAAGAACCTGACTCTATTTGGCAAATTCAACCGCTCTGGTTTCCCTTATTACGTTAACCTTGATCGTGCCCGGATATTGCATCGATGACTCAATTTTAGTGGCAATATCTCGTGCCAGTCTGATCGCACTTAAGTCGTCGACTTGCTGGGGACGAACCATTACGCGAACTTCTCTACCGGCACTGATCGCGTACGATTTGTCGATACCACTGAAACTGTTGGCAATGTTTTCCAATTCCTTCATCCGCTCTATAAAGTTTTCGGCACTAATATTCCTAGCACCAGGTCGGCTGGCACTTATTGCATCTACTACCCGAATAATTAAAGCTTCTACGCTGGTAGCTTCTACATCATCATGATGCTGTTCGGCTGCCAAAGCCACTTCCTCGGGAGCCCCGTACTTACGCAGCATTTCGCCTGAAATGTGATGGTGTTTGCCTTCCATCTTGTGGGTTAAGGCCTTGCCTAAGTCATGGGTCAGTGCAGCGTATTTAGCAGTCTTGATATTTGCGCCGATCTCTTCGGCGATCATACCGGCCATATGAGCCATTTCAATCGAGTGCTTAAGAACATTCTGACCGTAACTAGTCCGATATTTTAACTCTCCTAACAGATGCAGTATTTCTTTCGGAATGCCTATAATACCGACTTCGCGGGCAGCATCTTCTCCCGCTCTAACTACTTCTTTTTCAACATTTTTCTGAGCCTTTTCTACCACTTCCTCAATCCTGCCCGGATGTATACGACCGTCCTTCATGAGCATCTCCAGGGATTGGCGGGCAACCTCTCTCCTTACGGGATCGAAAGAGCTTAAAACAATGTAACCGGGAGTATCGTCAACCATGATATCGACACCGGTAGCTCGTTGGAGGGATTGAATATTGCGACCCTCTTTGCCGATAATCCGGCCTTTCATTTCTTCGTCTTCGAGTTTAACCGATGTGACAGTACGTTCCGCCGTTACCTCACTGCTCATTCGTTCCATAGCGGTAGTAATGATCAATGCGGCCGTCTCTTCAGCGGTTTCTCTGGCTTCGGTCTGCAACTTACTAATAAGACTGACCAGATCATGCTTAATATCTCTCTCCGTCATCTGCATCAATTTTTCAGCCGCTTCGGCTTTGGTCAACTTAGCGATCTTTTCTAATTTTTCTTGTTGCTTGGTACGAATGTCGCGGATTTCATCTTTCAGCTTTTCAATCTCTTCTTCGCTCGCACGTAATTTCTGAGCCCGTTTATCCAGCTCATCAAGCTTTTTATCCAGTGATTCCTCTCTTAATACAAGTCTGTTTTCTAAATCCTTGAGTTCTTTACGACGTGTCTGTTCGTCCCTGCGAGCTTCTTCGGATAGTTTAGCCGCGTCCTCTTTGGCTTGAGAAATTAATCTCTCAGTTTCTTTTTCCGCCTTTTGCCTTTCTTTTTCCACCCTTGCTTTCAGGTTACCTTCTCTCTTTTTGCTAATAACAGTGCTGGAGCTGAAACCGACAATTACTCCAACCACAGCAAGTACTATGGATAGTATGACCATCAATAAATCCTTTCTATTGCTTCAGGGTCGGTCTTTATTTAAGGATATATCTTAAGTCTATACGCCATAACCATCGCTATCACTTTCACTAGTTATTGCGCTCAAGATCCTGGTTAGAAAGTCCTAATAAAAGACGACAAACCTTGAAATGCTTATATCACAGTTGTACGTAAAGGAGCCGCGATTTTAGAAAAAAGTCTCTCTAAGAGCGAAGCTCTTTTAGTAATATACTATTTGAGGCTTTAAACGGTCAATTGATCTACAGTTTTGATATGAATTTATTTCCGTGGTTTAGTGATCCGTGCCTGGCGTCCGTAATTAGGTAAAACCATAGTTTCGTGTTTGCCGGACAATAGTTTGGTTAAAACCCCCTGCTGCCAATTCTTACCGCCCGCAGAATCAATAGGTAAGTCTAAAGCGTACGCCAACGCATTGCCGACCGCATGACCGATTCGCAGGCCGGTAAAACTGCCGGGACCGCTGAAAATACCTATTCCGTCCAAGTCGGCCAAAGACTTACCGGCAGAGGTTAATAAGCGCTCGATTGATTGGTTGAGAGTTTCAGCCAATGACCGGTCGGCTTGCCAAAAATATTGGCAAACAAGCTTCTTATCTTCATATAAATAAAGTTTCGCCAACGGCTGATCGGTCTTAAGCAACAGATTTAACACCTAAAACATCCCTTCAAACAGGTATCTAAGTCGTTCCGGACAAAATACTTTAACCAAGCGTTCATTCGGAGCAGTAGTATTTAATATAATCTTGACGTGCTCATACGGTAAAACTCCCTTTACGGCATCAGCCCATTCGACTACCACCACTGTGTCCGGCAGGGATATGGCTTCCGATAGCAGATCGGTTAAATTACCAGGGTCATCGTTCAAACGGAAAAAGTCAAAGTGGGCAATTTTCAATTTTGGAGCCTCGTAGTCGTTACGGATGGTAAAAGTTGGGCTGGTAACATGCTCTTTACTGCCGGATCCCTTGGCCAATCCTCTGACAAAAGTGGTTTTTCCGCCTCCTAAGTCGCTAATCAGCTCAATAACCTCTCCGCCGACCAATCTCGAGCCGACTTGAGCGCCAAATTCTTCGGTATCCGCTGCTCCTTTTAACTTCCTGGACATAAAGTGGTTTTCATTCATCTATAAAGCTAATTATAATCAACAAAAAACAAAGCCGTGAGTAGAACCAATACCAAGCACCGGTTTATACTAAACTTAAGCTATGTTAAAACTAACCGCAGCACTGATTAATAAACAGGTCTTATCGCTCAGAACCGGAGCCCGGATTGCCGTTGTTACCAGACCGTTGATTAACCCCGACATTTTAAAAATTGAGGGTCTATATTGCATTGATCGGTTTAATGGTCAGACTATGATCCTGCTGTATCAGGACATACGTGAGCTATCGCCAAGCGGTTACATAGTAGATGATAACGATGCCTTAAGTGTGCCGTCCGATTTGGTACGTTTAAAAGATATCATTGCAATCGATTATGAATTGATTGGCAAACAGGTAGTCACAACCAGTAAAGAAAAGGTCGGTAAGATCACGGACTACGCCGTGGAGATCGAAACGATGTATATCCAGAAGTTGTACGTCGAACAGTCTCTGCTAAAAAGTTTCACCGGCGGCAGCTTAAGTATCGATCGTAGCCAAATCCAAGAAGTTACCAATAGCAAGGTAGTTATACACGACCTCATCAAATACAAACCGGTTACCTTGCCTTTGGCGACCGTTTAAGCCGAGAGCCCATGTTAACGGGAGAACCGATGCGTTTAGCAATAGCGTCGTAGTTAAATCCCTGTCTTAGAAGATAGTGAAAGAAGCGTGATTGGTTGTCCTTGTAGTAAGGAGCCTTTTTAGCAATCAACTGGTCCAGGACCGATTGTTCGTCATAACCGGATTCAGCCAGGTTGGCGGAAATTACATCCTGAGAAATTCCTTTTTGCTTAAGCTTAGCTATCAGCAAGCGCCTGCTTACCGGTTTAACCAGTTCGGCATCGTGAATAAAAGCAGCCGCCAGCTTAGCTTCGTCAATCAGTCCAAAACTTTCCATTCGGGAGGTTATCTCTCTGGCTATTACCGGATCGCAGCCGTGTCTTTTCAAATAAAACTCAACTTCGGATTTGGAACGCAACCTAAGATCGGCATATTTAACGGCCTTCATATAACAGTCGGTGTACTTTATCTGTCTAATCAGTTTGGAATAGGCCTGCCGGTTTAAATCCCGGTTGACTCTTATATCAAGCCCGATAATATCCTCCGCCCTCACATAACCCAAAGGCTTACCGTCTACGACAACTCTATACAGTGCGGTTTGGTTGGCTTTTGGCTCAATGGCAGTTACTTTCACTTTTCTTCCCCCCTGTATCCGTTAATCGCTTAGACGGACTGTTCGGATGTCAGTATTGATTTGGTGATCGTCTCCAGGATTTCAGGGTTATCCTTTAGATAAGTTTTGGCGGCTTCCCGTCCCTGGGCTATTTTTTCTCCATGGTACGAATACCAAGCACCGGTTTTTTCGACAATCCCGCGTTCGGCAGCCAAATCGATAATATCCCCGGTTTTTGAGATCCCCTCGTTATACATAATGTCAAACTCCGCTTCCTTAAACGGCGGTGCTATTTTATTCTTTACCACCTTAACCCTGGTTCTGTTACCTATCACTTCGTCACCCTGCTTTATCTGCCCTATGCGACGGATATCCATACGGACGCTGGAGTAAAATTTAAGCGCGTTACCACCGGTTGTTGTTTCCGGGTTACCAAACATAACGCCGATTTTCATGCGGATTTGGTTGATGAATATCACGGTAGTTTTGGAGCGGGAAATAACCCCTGTGAGTTTACGTAACGCCTGGCTCATCAGCCTGGCTTGAAGACCCGGCAGGCTTTCGCCCATATCTCCTTCTATTTCGGCCCTCGGTACCAAGGCGGCCACCGAGTCGACCACGATTAGGTCTACCGCATTGGAACGCACTAAAGTTTCGGTGATCTCTAGAGCCTGCTCTCCGTTATCCGGTTGGCTTAGCAATAAATTGGCGATATCCACACCGATACGCTTAGCGTATGTCGGATCAAGGGCATGCTCGGCGTCAATGAACGCCGCTGTTCCGCCTTTTTTCTGCACTTCGGCAATGGCATGCAGTGTAAGTGTAGTTTTTCCTGAAGACTCCGGTCCGTACACCTCTATAACACGGCCTCTGGGTAAACCGCCCCCTAGTGCCAGGTCCAGCGACAGACATCCGGTAGAAGTAAATTCCACGTTACCGGCGGCATGATTTTCCCCGAGTTTCATAATTGCTCCCTTTCCGAATTGCTTTTCTATCTGTTCGAGAGCAACATCAAGAGCCTTAGCTCTGCCGTTTTCATTCGTCTGATGTTTGTTTCCAGCTTCCTGCTTGTTTTTGTTTACCGCCTTAACTTGTGTCATGATAAAATCTTACCTCCTCATACGCGCAAAAAACCGATCTTGAATTTCCACCTTACTAATACTATACGTCTAGAACAGACTTAACCAAAGTGCTTAAGACTGATGGGTTTAAGAAAAAATTAACTCCCGCTCGTCCGTTTAGCATTTTTGACTCTACGCTGCTATACTTTAGCATAAAGGAAAAGTGGGCAACCCTTTATAGATACAAAAATGCGCATCGCCGATAAGATTGTCGAAAACTTTTTGCAAAAAAGCGGGAAAGTTGATAACGATCAACTGGCTAACTTATTGGAGCAAGAAAAAACCGAAAAACGGCCGCTGCAAGACCTGGTTATTGCCAGTAACATTTTAAGTGAGAGTGATTTAACTAAACTTTATGCACAAGAGGTTGACGTACCGTTTGTCGAACTCAATCCCAAGAATATCCACCCTGAAGCCTTAAAGCAGCTGCCCGAACGGATTGCCCGGCAGTACAACGCTGTAGTATTCGATACCGATGAAGACGGTGTTAAGTATGTGGCCATGGCTGATCCGGATGACGTTCAAGCACTTAACTTCCTGCAAAAACAACTGGGTAATAAGATACGGGTTTACGTGGCGCCGGAGAGTCAGATTAAGTCGGCACTGGATATCTACCGCGGTAATATTGCCGGCGAGCTAAACAAGGTCATATACCGTGATGAGATGGAATCCGAAGAGGAGGAAGAGTCCGACATTGACGAAAACGACATCAAAGAAGATTCCCCTATCGCTCAGACCGTGAATTTAATCATTGAATACGGTATCAAGGTGGGGGCAAGCGACATCCATATTGAACCGAGGGAAAAATTTATAATCGTCCGCTACCGTATCGACGGTTTATTGAGAGAGGCGAATAAACTGCCTAGACGTGTACTCAATGCTTTGGTCAGCCGGATTAAAATACTGGCTAACTTAAAAATCGATGAGCACCGAGCCCCCCAGGACGGACGGTTCAAGATTGAAGCCGGCGGCCAGGTTTTCGCTTTAAGGGTTTCTACTCTGCCTATAGTGGACGGCGAAAAAGTCGTGCTGAGAATCCTCAACGAATCCAGTAAAGCTTCAAATCTTGAGGAATTGGGTTTTTGGGGTAACGCGCTTAGATTGTTTAATCAGGCCATGGTACAACCTAACGGGATAATCTTGGTTACCGGGCCAACCGGATCCGGTAAATCCACTACGTTGTTCAGCGTGTTGTCGATACTCAATACGCCAAGCGTAAATATATCAACTGTTGAGGATCCTGTGGAATACCGAATACCCGGTGTTAACCAGGTGCAAGTCAACCCGATTGCAGGTATGACATTCGCTAACGGTCTCCGTTCGCTGCTGCGCCAGGATCCGAACATTATAATGGTCGGCGAGATAAGGGATACTGAAACCGCAGATCTGGCTATCCAGGCGGCTCTGACCGGTCACTTGGTATTCTCTACGCTCCACACTTCGGACGCGGCAACCACCCTGCCGAGACTCTTGGATATGGGAATCGAGCCGTTCTTAATCGCCAGTACGGTTAGAGCCGTTATAGCTCAACGCCTGGTCAGACGGTTGTGTCCAGACTGTCGCGAAACATTTGAACCGGACAGTGGTATGCTCGAGCGAATTAAAGTCGCGTTTAACTTACAGGGCGATAAGGCTTTTGTACACATTCACGAACTGGAAGAACAGGCTCAAAAAGACGGTGTCGGAAGCAGTGCCGAAAACGGTAAAGGAGAAATTAAAGACTTAAGCAGTACCGAACGTGGAATCAACAGGCTTTTTAAGGCTCATGAAGACGGTTGCGACAGTTGTAACCACACCGGATACAAAGGCCGTATCGGTATTTACGAAGTATTGGAAAATGATCAGGAACTACAAAAAGCCATCATTAAGAATTCTTCCAGTGAAGATCTTGAAACCATGGCCATCAACAAAGGCATGATCAGTATGCGTCTGGACGGTTTCATTAAAGCCCTGCGTGGACAGACTTCCCTTGAAGAAGTAATGCGCGTAACCTCCAGCGACTAGGATTCATTATGCCGGACTATACTTTCACCGCCCGCCAGGCAAACGGCCAACTTCAAAAAGGAATTATTAATGCCCGAAATAAAGAAGTAGCGATCACTACTTTGCGGGCAAAAGAGCTTCAACCAATAGTCGTTGAAGAAGCCAAAAAAGTCGGGCTAAACATGGAGATTTCCCTGCCCGGGGGAAATAAAGTCAAATCAAAGGATTTAGTGATATTCACCCGGCAGCTAGCTACCATGGTTGACGCCGGCGTCCCGATATTGCGCTCGCTGTCGTTACTTAAGGAGCAGACATCTTCCCTGACCCTAAGAAAAGTACTGGAGAGGGTTATAGCGGACATTCAGGGCGGAAGCAGTTTGAGCGACGCTCTAGCAAAACACCCTGATGCTTTTTCTCCGATCTATATAAACATGGTCCGGGCAGGTGAAACGGGCGGTATTTTAGACAAGGTACTAAGCCGGTTGGCCGTACAGCAAGAGAAAGATTCCGCCATCAAGGGTAAAATCCGTGGGGCTATGATCTACCCAAGCATCATCTTTACCGTCGCTATGATAGCTTTCTTTATCCTGATGACATTTATAGTACCTAAAATCGGTGCCATGTTAACCCAGCTCAGCAACGGCAAATCCAAACTGCCTATTTATACCAGGGTATTGCTTTCGATCAGCCACACCATGAAACAGCCGGTTTTTATCTTATCGATCGTTATAGTCCTTCCAACGCTTATAATCTTGTTCCGTCGCTACACTAAAGCCGGCAAAGGCCGTTATGCCTGGCACTCGTTCTTGCTTAAAGTCCCACAAATTAAAAATCTTATTATAAAGAGCTCGGTCGCCCGTTTCGCCCGTACTTTCTCTTCCTTAATGGGTGCCGGGGTTACGATTGTCAGCGCCATTAATACTACTGCCGGGGCAATCGGTAATGCGGTAATAGAACGAGAACTGCTGGAATGCTCTAAAGCCGTACAATCCGGCAGCAGTTTCTCAAGCGAGCTGGAGAAAAAGCCGCACTTTCCTCCCATAGTGACTCAGATGCTAGCCGTTGGTGAAGAAACGGGAAAAACCGACGAAGTGGTTTTGAAAGTCGCCGAATTTTACGAAGAGGAGGTCGATACGGCCATCAGTTCCATATCTTCCATCATCGAGCCGGTTACGATCATTATGCTAGGCGGTATGGTTGGCCTGATTGTCATCAGCGTATTCGGTCCCATAACCCAAGCCGAAACCAGCCCTTCGGGAGTATTGTTAACTCTACCGAGATTGTTTTTCTAAATTTCGCTAGCCGGATTTAAAAAGGATATTGACTTTATGCTAAGCATAAGAAATAATACTAGCTACAGATGAAAGCAACTAAAGTCTGCTCATAAAAATACATACAAATTAGAAAGGTGGGCAAAAAGTACCATGCACAAAAAAATTAACGCTAAAGGGTTTACCCTTATAGAGCTACTGATAGTAATTATCATTATCGGTATATTGGCGGCTATAGCTTTCGTAGCCTATAACGGCACGACAAATAAGGCACATCAGGCTGCAGCTCAATCAACTCTGGCCGAAGTCAAGAACAAATTGGCAGAATATTACGCCACCAACAGTAGTTACCCCGCAGCCGGTTCTTCCGGTTCGACTACCATTAACGTGGATAACTGGTTAGCAAGCAGTGCCGGCGGCAATAACACTACGATGTCAAACACGTTTACTGATGGTAATGGTTATCAGTACGCAGTCACACCAAGTGGTTGTGGTGATACGATCGCTAGTGGGGGTGCTATAACTCCCGGATCAACCGCATGCACCGGATTTACCTTGACTGCCACTACTCAGGCGGCTCCAAACGGCGCCATAACGGTTACGAACTAGCTTTAAACAGTTGCAGCAATTATAAACCGCTTGGGTGAAAGCTTAAGCGGTTTTATAATAGGTAAGCAGTATGAGGCAATCAAAACGGCGGATCATAAGTAGTGGCGGCTTTACGCTGATCGAACTTTTACTAACCATACTGGTACTAGGCATCGTTGTCTTAGGATTGAGTGCCATGTACTACCAGATGCAGATGACCCAGGTAGAAAGCATGCACTATGATCTGGCCGTCAACGCTGCCAGAACAGCAATCGAAGAACTACGCAATAGCGGTTACAATTCGCTTAATCCGAGTAGTCCCCCTGCTTTTCCCACTAATTTACTGGCCGGCTTACCGGCTAACAGCAGCGGTTCGGTTAGCGTTACCCAGCCTATGGCAGGACTGAAGGAAGTCAACGTAACAGTTACCTATACGGATTACGGGCAGCCGCAAACGGTTATTTTAAGTTCGGATATAGGTATCATAGGCATCAGCCAAAGTTAAGTTATGAGCAGAGTCAATACCGATAAAAACGGCTTTACACTAGTAGAACTTATTGTGGTGTTGCTGATAATGTCAGTACTGTCCATAGTATTAATGAACTTCGTAGCCGATTGGCTGCAGGTATCAAGCGAAGCCCAAGCGGAAGTTAATTTAACCTCTACAGCCCAACTGGCACTGGATAAAGTAACAAACGATATCATGCTATCAGGCAGTGTCGATGCTACCAACCGTTGGCCCGACCCTAACGGACCCGGAGGCAATGAGTACGGCTGGACCTCTAATGCCCAAACTCTGATACTGGCCAAGGTAGCTATTAACAGCAGCGGCCAGCCGATCTTTACCGATTCGTCTGATTACGTAACCCTAAAGGACGATGAGGTGTATTTCCTATCCGGAACAACTCTTTATCGGCGGACGTTAGCTTCAGGTCAGACGGGGGATATAGCTGTGACTACCTGCCCGCAATCAGATGCCAGCTCGTCTTGTCCGCCAGACAACGTTGTAGCTACCGGTGTAACCGGTTGGTCGGTTTCATACTATGGCATAAACGGTGACGTAGTTAGTCCGGCTGACGCTAGGTCGGTCCAGTTATCGATTACCCTCAGTTCTCAATACGGAAGCCAGCCCATAACCGCCAGCTATACCACAAGGATGGTTTTCAGAAATGAATAAAATAATACTGAAAAAAATTATAGCCTTAGACAAAAAACAAACCGAAGGAGGTTGGTTTTTGGTTACTGTATTGGTTATAACTTTATTTCTAACTACCCTCGGTTTGGCAATTATGGCGTTTGCGACGACAAATTATCAGGTGTCGAGACAGCAGCTATATATCCAGAACGCTCAGTTAACGGCTGAAGCGGGGATTGAACAAACAATCGCCCAACTAAACCAGAACAGCAGTTTTGCCGGTTACCCGTCGGCAACCGAGTTTTTCGATAACTCGACACAGGGTTACGGCGCGTTTACTACAACCATCGCCTCTATGTCGGGCAACCCTAACGGCAAAGTTATCACCTCAACCGGAAAAGTATATAACTATAACGATACTACGCAGCTCATGGCGTCATACGCGGTACAGGTCACAACCGTCGGTACTTCGGCTTCGGGTTATTCAGTCATTACCGGTCCGGGAGGGCTAATTTTATCCGGTAGCGGTGCCGTAACCAACTCGACGCTTTATGTTAACGGGTATATTAATATGAGTGGCGGATCGTCAATCGGTACTCAGTCGAGTCCGTCTACCGTATATGTTGCGGATGATTGGTGCCCTCAAGGATCCAATCCCGGCAGCACTTTTCCAAGCGTGTGTTCATCTTCAGTCCAACCGATTACACTAGGCTACAGTACCTATATTTATGGGTCCGTCTGCGCAACTAACCAGACTTCGAAAGGGCCAAACGGTAATGAAATACAGCCCGGTAACGGCGGACAAGGATTGGAGGTTGGGTGTACAGCTAACCCGATCAGTCCCCCTTATTATGATTGGCAGACGCAGGAATCGTCGGTGACTACCGTTGCCAGCGGTACATCGGGACAATATGCCTGTAGCGGTTCGGGAACGGTTACCATACCCGCAAATACCGAGTTAACCGGAAGTAACATAACCTGGGGTAACAGTTGTAATTACGATATCTTGGGCAACGTCTATATACCGGGGAACCTGACAATTAACGGGGCTTCACAGGTCAGTGTCAGCAATTCGCTTGGTTCTACCATGCCCGTAGTTTTGGTAGGCGGGACCATAAATGTTGATGGTAGTGCCACTATTCTAGAAAATTCTGACAAAACCGGCATTGATTTTATCTCCATTGACAGTAATGCACCATGTGATTCAAGCTGTACCTCGATTACCGGTACCGATCTATACAACACGATGACGTTTCAAACCGTAAAGGTCGGAGGGGCTGCTCAGGTTCAGGGCTCAATTTTTGACGCCTACTGGGGTGAGGTTACGTTAGACGGTTCGGGAATTATAGGTGGTGCGGCGGGTCAAACCATTAATATGAGTGGAGCAGGTACGATTACTTTTGGAACCGAGTTAGACTCGGGCAGTACTACCTGGACGATCACCAGTTATGAGCCGATAGCCCAGTAGAATATAAAGTTTTATAAGCGCATTTTAGGTCAAACAGCGTTAGAATATGCTTTGGACAGTTTAAAAACAATCCATTTAAAAAATGTCTAAACTCTCTAATGAAAACGGTCTTAGTATGATTGAACTGATGATTGTATTAGTGACCGTGCTCGTATTGGTAGGAATAGTTGGCTATGCATACGATGGAATTAAAGCGCGCTCCAGAAATGATCAGAGAACGACGGAAATACGCCGTTTACAGGTGTTTATTGAAACTTTTTACTCTCAGAATATGTATTATCCCAGCCGGGCAGACTTAAATAATCCAACATGGGACCAGGCCAATCTAAAAGGATTTAGTATTACCTATCTAGAAGATCCGCTATGGAGCAGCAAAGGTAAGGAATGCACGTCCAGTAGCGGCCAGCCTATCCTGCTTGCTAAATCGAAACTGGGTTGTTTCGGCTACGATCCCACCGATAACGGAGTCAGCTGCGAAAGTGACGCTCAAAGTTGTGACAAGTATACACTGAGTGCAACACTGGAAAACGGAGCCGGAGTTTATACCAAATACCAGCTGGATTAATAAATGTCGTAAAAAGGTGCGCATTTTAGTTAAAATCGACTATACTAGTAAGTAATTAAACTAATGCTTGTGGGCAGCATACAAAAACTTCCGTATTTCTTTAAAGCAAAGCCGTTGTTTGGACTGGACATAGGTAACGGCTCTTTAAAGGTGATGCAGACCGAGAGCGCTCCTAACTCAGATACTGCACATACCAGCGCCAAAACGATATCCAGACTAATAGGTTACGGCAGTTGCGTTTTCGATCGCAGCGCCATAGATAAAGGCATAATAACCAATCCTGAAATCGTAGCCCAGGCAGCCCAAAAACTTTTTGCCTCCGACTTAGTAGGTGACATTACCACTAGGCGAGTAGCGATGACTATCCCCTCTTACCGTACTTTTACCCGTTCGCTTAAATTACCGAATCTCTCTTCTAAAGAACTAGACGAAGCAATCAAAATGGAAGCGGAACAATACATACCGATGCCTTTAGATCAACTGTATTTGGATTATCAACCGATCCGTAATACCGAGGAGGGCAAAGAGTACCTGTTAGTAGCAGTAGCGAAGAGTATTGTCGATTCATACATTGAACTGGCAGTAATTATGGGTCTCGAACCGGTTCTAATTGAGACCACAATGAGTGCCGCCGCCCGATTGTTTTCAAATGACTACCAAAGCGATGTACCGACCATAATTATCGATTTCGGATCGCTTTCATCGGATATCAGCGTGATTGACGGCAACATGTTAACAACCGGTACCGTACAAGGTGGCGGAGAAATATTTACCAAAACTATCGCCGATACCTTGCATGTTACTCCTGAAGAGGCACATATCATTAAAACCAGATACGGCCTGGGGGTAAGCAAACGCCAGGATGAGGTTCGTAACGGACTTAAACCGGTATTCGAGCAAATAAGCCGGGAAATCAAGCGTCTGATACGTTATTACGAGGAGCACTACGGAAACGAACGGTCCATTAAGCAGTTAGTTACCTTAGGCGGAGGAAGTAATATGCCCGGTCTAAACGAGTTGCTTACGGACAGCCTTCGACTGGCAGTGCGTCCGTGCGACCCTTGGCAATACCTTAAAGTAAGTAAGATGAAGCTGCCTTCGCATCCCGATAAACAGATGTATGCTACTGCCGCTGGCTTGTCCATGGCGGATCCCTCGGAGGTGTTCTTAAAATGATTAACTTGCTGCCGCCGGAAACTAAGCGTGCTTACTACTATGCGCAAGTCAATACCAGACTGCTTAAATGGATACTGGTCTTAATTGTTGGGATTATCGGGTTGGTAGCAGTCGGAACCTACGGATGGATAAACTTGCACCGGTCTACTACTAAAAACCAGGCCATAGTAAATAATCTAGATCAGACATTAACCGCCAATCATCTTCCGAGTGTCGAACAGCAAATACTGACAATTTCAAATGACTTTTCGTTGACGGTTAAGGTACTTTCTCAAGAAGTGTTATTCTCTAAGCTGCTCTCGCGCATGGCGGCCGCCATGCCGGCAGGAGCAAATTTAACCGCTCTTAATATAACCAATACGGCGAGCGGGTCCGGACTGGATATCACGGCCGAGGCGACCGATTATACTGCCGCGACACAGGTACAGGTTAACTTATCGGATCCGGCTAACGGGATTTTCTCCAAAGCGGACTTGGTAAGCATCAGTTGCAGTAGCTCGCAAAATAACTCCTCAACCTTTAATAGTGCTTATCCTTGCATCGTATCTTTAAGAGCCCAATTCGCCCCAAATAATCAGTTTTTATTCATAAACCAAAAGGCGGGACAGTAAAATGGAACGTAAGAAAATGGAATTTACTAGCCATCTGTTAAACCGTCTGCTCATAGTTTCAATAATCATTCTGATTTTAGGAGTTTTCCTCGGAAGTAAAGTTATTTTAGGAAAGCTCAAGACTCAATCGAATACGCTTGTCAGCTTAAAAGCCCAAAGCCAAGCCCTTTCGGACGAACAAACCTATTTAGCCCAAGCGAAAGCCGAGATTAAGAAATATTCCGTCCTTGAGCAAATCACCCAATCCATAGTTCCCCAGGATAAGGACCAAGCCCAAACGGTAAGAGAAATAGTTAATCTAGCCCAAGCTAACGGTATAACCCTATCCGGTATCAGTTTCCCCTCATCGACCCTTGGCAGTACTACCGGTGCCCCGGCCAATACCAGTAGTATATCCCTCTCTCAATTGACACCGGTTAAGGGCATTTCAGGAGTTTACGTTTTGCCGATTCAAGTTAATGACAGCCAGGCCTCTGGTGCGGTCAGCTATAGTAATTTCTACTCATTTTTAACTAGCCTTGAGCAAAACCGGCGTACTAGTCTTGTTACGGGACTCAGCATCGAGCCCCTAAACAACGGATTAATAACTTTCAGCTTAACAATTAACGAGTATATTAAACCTTAGAGCGACGTTATGAATAATAATATCTCCAAATCAGGTTTAAAACTCAGCTCGCAAACGATTCGCGAACTGCTCATTAAGAGCCGGAAATACGTCTGGTTATTATTGCTAGTCTTCTTTGTCGTTGTTTACGGCTATATACTGTTACAGATTAACAGCTTTTCGCACACTCAACCGTCGCAGCTTCAGGTGTCCTCTTATCAAAAAACTTCAGCCGCTCCACCAATTAATCCGGCAGTGGTAAACAAACTGGAGCAGATGAAAAACAATTCCGTAAGCGTTCAGGCGTTATTTAATCAGGCAAGATCGAATCCGTTCTAGAAGACAAAATCAAATCAATGTCGACTGATTGGGGTCGTCTTTTTTCTTGCCCAGGTGCGAATAAGTCTTAGCGGTCACTTTACGTCCCCTAGGAGTACGTTCGAGTAACCCTATTTGTAATAAATACGGTTCAATCATGTCTTCTATAGTTAAACGTTCCTCTGCGGTAATAGCGGCCAAAGTTTCTATGCCGACCGGTCCGCCATGATAATTGTCGATTATAGCGCTAAGAAGCATCCTGTCCGCGGGATCTAATCCTAGTTCGTCAATATCTAATAATTCCAATGATTTATAGGCAATTTCGGAGTCTATGATCCCGTCACCGTTTATATCCGCATAATCACGTACGCGTTTCAATAATCGGTTGGCAATTCTAGGAGTTAGCCGGGAACGCGAGGCTAAGACAGCTGCCGCCTTAGTGTCGATCTTGATATCCAGTATCTTAGCCGCCCGCTTAATGATAGCTTCAATTTGATCCTGGGTATAAAAATCCAACCTGTGAACCATACCGAACCGATCACGCAGAGGAGCTGCGATTGCGCCGGTTCGCGTAGTCGCCCCTATGATCGTAAAGTGCGGCAGATCCAGGCGAAGACTGCGGGCAGACGGTCCCTTGCCTAACATAATATCCAGTTTGAAATCTTCCATTGCCGTATATAACACTTCTTCTACAGTACGGTGCAACCTGTGAATTTCGTCAATGAACAAGATGTCGTTATCTGCAAGATTTGTTAATAGACTAGCCAGATCTCCCGGACGTTCAACGGCTGGACCGCTGGTAATCCTTATCTGAGCCCCCATTTCATTAGCGATAACCGAAGCCATAGTCGTTTTACCTAGGCCGGGAGGACCATAAAGCAAAATGTGATCAAGCGGTTCGTTCCTTTTCTTCGCAGCGGCGATTGCCAGTTTCAAATTTTCTTTCAGGCGGTCTTGCCCGATATAACCCGCAAAATCTTTAGGTCTTAAAGTTATATCTACTTGCGGATCTTCGCTATCTAAGCCATCGGCTGATGCATTGATAATACGATCGATCATAGACTTAAAGCCATTGTATCAGGTATTAAGCACGGCTCTTCAGCGCCAGCTTAATTCTTTCTTGAGTCGAGAGCGTAGGATCAATGTTAACAAGTGCCTTTTTAGCGTCGTATACATCAAAGCCCAGGCTAATCAAAGCCTCAACAGCTTCGTCATTATCCATGTCTCCGCTACGACCTACTACTGCTTCCGCCTCAGCAGACGCCAAAAGACCGACCTTATCTCTAAGTTCAACTACTATTTGTTCCGCAGCGCGTCTGCCAACTCCTTTAGCGCTCTGCAGCAGTTTGGTGTCACCGGCGGCAATAGCCTGGCGGATTTTTTCACTCGAACCAAGGTTCATTACCGCCAGCGCTACTTTAGGACCGACATTTTTAACCGACAGTAGTCTATTAAACAGTTGCCGGCTTTCACTGGACGTAAAACCGTATAACACGTGTGCATCTTCTTTGATTTGCTCATGAATAAATAGTTTGATCGGTTTTGCGGTTTCCAGTTGGTTGAGTATCTCAGTAGTAGTGAAAATTTCATAACCTATTCCGGATACGTTAATTACTAACCTGTCAATATCTTTTTCCTCTACGTAGCCTTCTATAGACGAAATCATGGGTCTTATTATGTCACATATTTATGGCTGAGGTTTGGGCGTGTGTAATTGCTGCCGCCAGTGCATCGGCTGCATCATCCGGCTTAGGGACGGTTTCGAGCTTAAGAATTACCCGCACCATTTCCTGCATCTGCTTTTTATCTGCACGTCCGTACCCCGTAATTGCCATCTTAATCTGTAAAGGCGTATATTCGGCAACCTTCAGCTTGGCTTGGATAGCTGCCAATAGGATAACTCCTCTACTTTGTGATACGGTCATAGCGGTTGTGACGTTACGGGCAAAAAATAGTCTTTCTACGCTGACGCAATCGGGTTTGTGGTAATGAATTAGTTGGTTCAGCTCGTCATAGATAGTTAAAAGACGCACTTCATCAGATTGTCCAGCGCGAGTCCTAATTACTCCTGCATCAATTAAATTCAGCCCACCGGTTTGGGCGTTAATCAACCCGAAGCCAACGATACCTGTGCCCGGGTCTATGCCTAGAATTTTGAACATAACTGTTAACTAATTCTAGCCGTATTAACTAATGTGCGCCAGGACCGATTCAGAAATATCAAAGTTAACATATGTATTTGTAACTTCGTCTATATCCTCCAGGGCTTCCATCAGTCTAAGTATCTTCGAGGCAGTTTCGGCATCTTTAATTTCTACCGTATTTTTCGGGACAAACACTATTTCGGCATCTAGAGGTTTAAGTCCCGATGTCTCTAAAGCCTTCCTTACTTGATTTAGTACCTTAGGATCGGTGTAAATAACTGTGCCATCATCTTCTTCAACTATATCGTTTGCCCCGGTTTCAATGGCGATTTCTAAAACCCTGTCACCTTTTTCTGCTACTCTAACCATGCCCCGCCGGTCAAACTGAAATACCACGCTGCCCTTTTCCGCTAAAGTACCTCCATGACGATTAAAAGCCACTCTAATATCTGAGTAAGTCCGATTAATATTATCCGTCGTACACTCAACCAATACCGCTACTCCGCCAGGCCCATAGCCTTCATAAAGCAATTCCTGCAGTTGAGCGGCATCTTTGTCTTTCTGTCTGTCTATTGCCCTTTGAATATTGGCCATAGGCATATTGGCAGCTTTAGCTTTATCTATAGCCAGCCTTAGAGCAAAGTTAGTTTCAGGATCGGTACCATTTCTAGCAGCAACAGCAATTGTATTGCCTAGTTTTGTGAATATAGCACCACGGGCCGCATCCTTAGCTCCCTTTTGCCTCTTGATAGTAGACCATTTACTATGACCGCTCATAGTTGTTTGGTTCCTCGTTTATAAAAACACTTATTCTATCTGTTATTTTATCACTATACATAACAATGCTCCATGATTAGTAAACAATTGACAATCTTCTTACTTACCGGATAATGTAATGGGTAAATCACCTGAAAAAGTTATGCTATGGGCCCATAGCTCAGTCGGTTAGAGCACCTGCCTTTTAAGCAGGGTGTCGTGGGTTCGAATCCCACTGGGCCCTCCATATTACCTTCGTCTTCAAAAGCAAGCTTAAAGACCTCGCTCAGCCCTGTTATTTTTCGAATCTCTGGTGTTTCACAAGTTAAATCCGAGTAAACCGGCGCCATGTTGAATAAAACACCGAAAAAGTTAGCTTTTTTAAGTGGATCAATCTGTTTGAGCAGCAGATAATCCAGGTGTTTCACAAAATATTTTACGTAAGCCATTATGACCTTAAGATCAGTAGGCTCTTCTTTCTTTTCTTCTAGCTTTTGCTGTTCCAGCTCGGCTATGTCTGCTTGGAGCTTCATAATATCCTCCTCCATATATTTAATTGCTACTTCACTGCTCAAAACCTTGATTTTATCGACCAGTACTTTAACCTGGGTTTTAAGTGACTCAATACGTTTATCAATTGCTTGCCCGTCCTGCATCATGGCAGCTTGGCGTTTTTCCCACTCGGCCATAACCGCCTTCTCAAGAGCATCAACATAGCTAGGGCTCACTTGTACGCGCTTTATAAAGTTTTCTATAACCGCTTCAAATTCTTCTTTGGGTATACGTAAATAATGATCCCCCCTGCTGCAGTGATATGCAGGATAATATTTTCCAAGCTTTCCTCTAGCCGCACTACCGCTGAACGGCTTACGGCAAGTAGGACATAATACTACCTTTTTATACGGGTAGTCCGGATTGATAACCTTCTTATTCTTTTGAAACTCAGGCAACGGACGCCTATATATACTTACTTCTCCTGTTGGATCTTCTGAGATTATTATTTTGCCGCGGTTGGCTTGATTAAATGTCTCTATGGAAACTAAACCTTTAAACTTACATTTGATAGGTTTATCGCCAGTCCACTTCTCGCAGTTAATACCCACGTAGATAGGATTCTCCAGATGCCTTAGCAGTCCCTTAAGGTCAAGTTCAACACCGCCCTTCTCTCCCAGTATTTTAGATGGATCTTTTTTATCTCTAATGACGTCTATCCGTGTCTTATAGCCAAGCCGGTTGATTTCTTCAACTATCTGGTTATCGGATAAAGTGCTATGGCACCTGAGATCGAACATTTTAATAATAAACTGGGCCTCATTCGGATTGGCTACCAATATGCGACGTTTACCGTTTGGCGTCTCTATTGAAGTACTATCATAACCGTATGGTTGCCGGCGCATCCAATAACCCATTTGCGTGTAGCGGATCTCAGCACCGATCATCCGACTCATGATGTCGCGCATCTCGTCTTTGGCCCGTTCAGCTTCAAGTATTTCGGATTTCTGCGTTGGTGAGTAAACGCTCCATTTATATTCAAAACCCAGGTGTTCTAGCGTATTAACCTTCTGCGAGCTAATAATCCCGTAAATGTCGATCAGCCTGACGTTTGACTTATCTAGCTGCATCTTTAGATGATCATATGAATATGAACCACCACGGGTAAAGCGGTCAATCGACTTGATAATAAACAGCTGGGTATCGTTCTTCTTGTTTTTGCAGTAATCAATAGCTTCCTGCATCGGTTGCTCTTCTTTAAATGCGGACTCAAAAAAAACAAAGAACTTTTTAATAGTTATTCCCTTCGACTCCGCAAAGCGCACTATCTGCTCGCGCTGTGCTTCTGGTGAATCACCATCACGCCCCTGTTTGTCTGTTGAAACACGAATAGCAGCCACTGCATTCAAGTTTTCTAATTGACCCTGCATAACCTTTTACCCCACTGGTTTTTCGTCTTGTAAACCTAGGATTCGGTCAACAATAATATTAGCTAGCAATGTCACCCGCTTATCACTGGACAGATAGTACTCGGGGAGCAAATCTTTGTCTTTTTTATTCTTAGAGCCCATCGATCGAGCCATTTTACCCTCCGTATCAGGATTTGGACTAACCTGATATGGTTATATCATACTATCCTTATCGGGTTAGTTGCAAGTACTTTTTAGTTCGTATTTCCAACCATTCATCTGCGTGGTTATCCATAATTTCCTTGGTCTTATTTATACTAATGGCTCCTCATCAGAGCATGCGCGGTGTTGTCCAGTTTGTTATTTACGGCGTTCAGCCTTTCAGATTCTTCTATGCGTAGTTAAGTTCATTATTAAAGGTCAGTTTTAAGTAGTAATTGTTAAATATTCTAGAGGTTGTGTGGTTACATGTCTTAGCTAGTTACTCGTTATAATTTTGATTCGCAATAGGTATATGATCATATTTTCCACACAAAATCCGCTAATAAATCCAAATATTTTTGGATATCCACAGGATAATATATACTAAAAGCATAAGAAGAATATTTCTTATGAATAATTATATAAGAAGATCGGAAAATGTTTTTAGTATTACAAAAAGTCGTATTAGAAACTATTTTAATTTAACTAGAAATCATATTAATAAATACGCCGCCATCTTTTCTGCAACAATAGCGTGTCTAATAATTGCTATTCCTTCAACTACTTCGGCTGCCATGTACTCTCAAGTCATATACTCACCAGCAGATCCTCCTGCTGGATATCTAGCTACTCCTAATAATGCGGGAGGTCTTGCTTGGATGCTTGATAATGCCATATCAAGCGATTTAAGTGTTTCAACTGCTGGCGATTACTGCAACTACTATAATACAAGCGGGCCAAATTCGATGGTCTATCAGAATAACTTATCCCAAAGTAGTGTTACTGGGTTTAGTCCAAGTTCACCTTTATATTACTGGCAAGAAGGAGACCAAAACAATAATAGTGTTTGTCAGGCAGAACAAGGTACTTGGGGATTTAAAATAAATAATCCAGAGGGCAACGATTGTACTACAGCTGGTAAAGTTTGCGGGATGCAGCATTTTGCTCGTTTTAGCGGTACGTATTATCCATGGAGTTCTTATGGAACTGCGCCCGAACCAGCTCTGACTTTTAGTGTTAACGTAAAGCCTCAAACAGATAACTATGCATCCGGCACCGATGGTTACTTCTGCCCTATTCTTAAAGATAGTTACTCTGGAAATTATATCGAATATTGTTTTGTAAACTGGCAGACAGGAGGGGGATACCCGAATATATCTCAATTTGATCAAATCGGTATGAACGGATGCGGGACAACTTCAGGAGGTCAAAATGTCGCCACTATATATACAGCATTTGGACCCGATTTAACTTGGTCCACCGAGAGAGCTGGCTCAGCTAATACCTTTGGAAATATACCTAATAATGTTACTCAAACTGCATCAATTACCGGTCCTAACTTGCTTAATGCAATTAATCAAATTGATAATTCTCCTCCGATACCCAATGGTTGTGGCTGGAATCTATCAAAGAATGTAGCCAATTATCAGGTTATTGGATTTGAGGATGGCATGGAGGGCGGAGGTTATTCCACACTAGGAGAGTCTGTTTCTAATGAAAATATGAGTATTACTACTGACAGTCTATTTGCGGGAGACACATTACAATCTGGAAGTACTATGTATTCATCAAATTATGTAGCTGGTAGTAGTGGATATAGAATAACAATGCAGACTGATGGTAATCTAGTGGTCTACAATTACGCTAATTCAGCTTTATGGCAATCACATACATCGACTCCGGGATCGTATGCAGTAATGCAGACTGATGGTAATCTTGTCGTATATAATCCATCCAATATTGCTCAATGGTCATCGGGTACCTCTAATGCAGGATCCTACGCTATAATGCAACCAGACGGTAACTTTGTAATATATAAAGGTAACGTGTATCAATGGCAAAGTGGTAGCTAAAATCCAAATCAAGGATAGACTAACAAATTTTACGTCACTACTTTTACGAGTCTATCTATAGAACAATAATCATTTACTAGTACGCCTATCGTTAGGCGTACTATAGTTTGTTTTGTACTCTGTTATTTTACATAGTTAATGTTTCTATTATTATATGTATATAAGGATGTAGAAATAATATAACTTAATCTACTACATTTAAATCTATGAACACTAATCCTAAATACAGAAGACCCCTAAATCCCAATCAAATCAATACTTTATTATTTCTATTTAAATTTCGTTTTATTTCTTCTCATCTTCTATCAGCAGCCTTTGGCAATAAATCCCGGAGGACCGTACAACAAACACTTCAGATCTTAGAAGCTCAGGGATTCATCGCTAAACACTACGACTCTTCATATAAACTGCAGGGACGCCAGGCTACCTATTATTTATTGCCAAAGGCGGTGCGCGAACTTAAAGCCAGATATTCACTTAACGAATCCATATTAAGAACTTACTTAAGAAATTCATCTTTAAGTGAAGGCTTTATAGATCATCATCTTGATATAGTTAAGACCTATATAAACCTAAAGAACAGTTATCCTAAGCAGTTTCATATTTTTACAAAGTATGAACTTGCAGATTTTGACTATTTTCCAAACCAGAAGCCGGATATATATCTTAGAAGAATCAAAGGCAACCATAACAAACCAAATGAGTATCTTTTAGATATTTATGAAGATACACCGTTATTTGTTATCCGTAGAAGAGTAGATGGCCTAATAAACCATTTCGAAGCCAACGAATGGGCAGGAGCTTACCCCATATTACTGTTTGCTTGTCCCGACTCAAAAGCAGAAAACAGAATCCTAAACTTCGCTTTAAAAAAGTTAGACGGCTCAGAACTCACCGAACTATCAATATATACGACTACAGGGAAGGCACTGCTGTCTACCAGCTCAAGCAAAAACATTTGGAGCAACATAGAAAACCCAGAGCAATTGTTAATATTATAATTGGCTACACCTGAACCCAAGTTTTATCTTTGAGTACTTTTGTGATAGATTCTTCATCTACCCACATGCCGTTCCACTCTTTTGTTTTTTCAATCTCTTCATAGTGAAAGTCAATTCGATAACCCCACTTATCTAGATCTTCAAAGAAAGCCGCCTCGGTAATTCTTCCCATCCCAGTAATACTTTTTTCTTCGAAAATAACCCATTGTAAAGGAAAAAATTTTGGATCACTCATATCCCAATTATAACTCCTCTTTTTATAGTTCAGAAAGAGCAGTTTAACGCCATACTCAGGGCTTTACTCTACTGAGAGATAACCAGCTCTACCCAGTCAACCTTACTTAGTACTTCAAACATCAGATCTTTCCAAAGCGTAATGGAAGTATCTTCAAGAAGTTCATTAAAGTACTGGTTAACTTCTTTAGCCTGCTTTAAAGAATTACCTTCTCTTAGTCTGGCAATTAAGTAGTTAAAGCTGATCTCATCATTGTTCAGCCAGACATTAACTAACCATGTCTCTCTATTCTTCCAACCGTTGTAAGTGGATACTACTTTATCGTTCATGATTCACTTCCTTTCCGACCACACATAGGGCAGTCATAGTTATGAGTAATAACTCGTATCAGCTCCAAAGATGAAGTTGAGTCCAGGTTGTCCTGCAAGTCATAGTACTGACACGCACATACTTCCTTTAGAGCTGCTTTTTCCAGCGCCATTCTTCCTATCTGACGCCTTGATAAATAAGCTACGTTCATGGTTTTAACCTCCTTTACCTTTACGTAACGGTGAAGCCTAACTACCCCGCAGCTACGAAGGCAAGGTGGAGACGAAGTACTACCTTGCCGAAGTAGATCGGGGAGTACAATGGGAGACTACGTAAAGGAAACTAGTTATTTGTGTTTTAAGGCTAGGAAACTATGCTATACAGTTCTTATGCATATAAGACTTTAATAAAATATCGTGACGACAAATAAGATTTAAAAAGTTACAATATTACTCTTGTCTTACCATAAGCAAGAATAAGATATAATTGGATTGTAGGGCTATGCTAAGTACAATAGGAAAAACTAATCAAAAATATATTCCTGCTACCTCAAAAGGACAGCCGTTTCTAAAATGGGCTGGTGGCAAAACTCAACTCTTACATGAATTGTTGCCAAGAGTCCCCCAAAAGTACAATACGTACTATGAGCCTTTTATTGGTGGGGGCGCGCTATTCTTTGCCATATCACCTAAAAAAGCTGTTATAGCAGATATAAATGATGACCTAGTAAACGCATACATTGTAGTTCGAGACTTTCCTGAACAGCTCATTGAACTTTTAGCAGAATACGTTAACGACAAAGAGTTCTTCTATAAAATCAGGGAACAAGATACTAACAACCTTCAATCAATCGAACAAGCTG
Organism: bacterium; assembly: GCA_021799575.1. Lineage (GTDB taxonomy): Bacteria > Patescibacteriota > Saccharimonadia > Saccharimonadales > UBA4665 > JAJZWH01. The sequence goes on from JAJZAD010000007.1 coordinate 37,287, forward strand.
CAAGACTGATTTATCTAAACCGAACATGTTTCAATGGGCTTTATAGGGTAAATAAGAGCGGTCAATTTAATGTTCCTTTCGCAGGATACAAGAACCCAAACATAACTCAAGTTGAGAGGATCCTAGCAGATAGTAACTTACTGCAAGAAACTCAGATATATAATGTCGGCTTTGATAAGGTCTTAGACCGCGCTAAGAAAGGTGACTTTATATACTTAGATCCTCCTTATTATCCAAAGAGCGTTTATTCAGATTTCAAAAGATACAACAAAGAACAGTTTCATAAAGATGACCACATAAGGTTAGCCGAGCTGTATAATAAGCTCACTGAGAGAGGTTGCAAAGTCATGCTTTCAAACTCAGACACTCCGTTCACTTGCGATCTATATAAGAGGTGGCATGTAGACAAAGTTTACGCAAAAAGATTAATCAATAGAGATGTGTCAAAACGGGGTGAGGTAACAGAAATTATCGTCACCAATTATGACTACTAAAGATGCAGTAAAAATATTATCGAGATACCCTAATACAAGATATATGGGAAGCAAAAGAAAGCTAATTCCCATTATTGCTCAAGTTGTTAAACAGTTAAGTCCAAGCACTGCTCTCGATGCCTTTTCGGGTAGCGGTTGCGTGGCTTACCTGTTTAAGGAAATGGGGATTAAGGTCACGGCCAATGACTTTTTGAAGTTTGCCTATAATATAGCCGACGCCTCGATTGCTAATAGTCACACGAGGCTTACCGATGAAGATATTGATTTACTCATAAACAACGAAGGCAACAATAATACGTTCATAAGAGACCACTTTAGAGGATTGTATTTTAGCGATGAAGACAATGCATTTTTAGATAGCCTATGGTGGAATATTAGCAAGCTTAAAGACAATCATAAGGAATCTCTTGCCTTTGCAGCCATAAGCAGAGCATGTATTAAGAGGAGGCCAAGAGGCATGTTTGCCTATACAGGTTTTCGCTATGATGATGGCAGAAAGGACTTAACCCTAACACTTAAAGAGCATTTCTTAAAAGCTGTTCAAGAGTGGAATGAGACAGTTATAGATAATGGAACTGTCTGTTCGGCATACAATAATGATGTCTTCGAACTAAAAGACAATAATTACGACCTCGTATATATAGACCCTCCCTATGTAAGCAACCACTCGGATAATGACTATACCCGTAGGTATCATTTTGTTGAAGGATATATGACATACTGGCAAGGGGTCAAAATACAGGAACATACTAAAACTAAAAAGATAGAGAGCATTCCTTCCAGGTTTAGTTCTAAATCAACTATATATGGCGCTTTCGACGATCTTTTTGGTATGTTTCCAAAAAGCACTTTGCTAATTTCATACTCCTCAAACTCAATACCAACGAAGGAGGATATGATTAAACTACTTAAGAAGCACAGAAGGGATGTAGAAGTCCTAGAAATAGATTATAAGTACTCTTTTGGTACTCATGGACATAAAATAGGAGATAACAATAACTCAGCTTCAGAGTATTTGTTTATAGCAAAGTAGTATGAAAACCTGGAACCTAGGAAACACTACAGTAAGAAATCCCGAGCGAATAAAAGCAGGTCTTAGAATTTTACAAGAGCAATTCGAAGGTAAAGTATTTGACCTAAGTGCACAAAGAGAGTTCTTCGAATCTTTGCTGAGTGCAGGATTGATAGAAGGCGACCCACCTCAGGAAGCCAATAGGGCTGCTTCTGGTCGTAAATGGCAAAGTGTATGTAACAAGCTTGGTCTGATACAGCGTAGCACAAGGATAAACGGCATTATTACTGTTACAGATGCAGGTAATGCGTTGCTAAGTGATGACACATTGGAAAGTGACATTTATTTACGACAGCTGCTTAAAGTGCAGCTACCATCTCCAACAGAATCAAACCTTGATAACGCATCAATACATCCTTTTTACCTAGTTTTAGCGATCAGTGTGGAGCTTAAAGAACTATGCATGGATGGCCTATCAAAGGAAGAGATTGCCTTATTCGTGCAATCATCTACTAACGACAGACAGGTTGACGAAATTGTTGAAAAGATTAAAAAGTATAGGTCACTAAGAGATGCTAAGGAAGGGAAAGTTAATAAGAGAAGGTTTTTCCTAGAACAGCTTGCAAACAAAACTCATGAACTTTATGGTGACGCTGCAAATGTACAAAAAGCAAGAACCTTACAAGATTACAGCGATACTACTGCTAGATACTCTGCTATTACTGGCATTTTTGGTATGGGTCGACAATCCATAGTCATTAAGGAAGATCAATATAATCTTGCTAAAGCCATAGTAACGACTGGACCTCCCCCTATACTTAGCGGTGATGACTTTTTAGATATGTTTCACAACCCAATGTTACCAGCATTACCAACTGACAATACCGATTTTCTACTTAGAGATATATCCACTCTAGTAAAGAGACTTGATGAACTATCAAAACAGACAGGTTCAACTAAAGAAAACCGGATTAACGTTAGGTCGGCAGACATACTGGCACTTAAGCGAAGACGTGAAGATCTTGAACAAGAACTTATTTCGTTAAAGGAAATACAATTCTATCACGCCCAAAACAATCCAGAGCAAGTAGAGGATATTAGAAACTTATTTGAGAGTATAAAAGCCAGAGAGATTATTGGAGGCAGTGATTACAGGCCAGCCTGGGCGGAATGGGGCGTCTGGCGTATATTTTTATCCATTAATACCATATCAAATCCAGTTAATCAAACTCGTGGATTTAAATTAAACTCAGAGTTATATCCTACTCATCACGCAAAGGCTGGAGCGGCAGACCTTTGTTTTGAATACAAGAATAATATAGTAATTCCTGCCGAGGTGACACTCGCAACTAATGAAAGACAGTTCAATATGGAAGGAGAAGCGGTGAAGTTTCATGTCAAGTCAGTTGTAGAAGCAAATCAAGGCAGTACTGTAATAGGCGTATTTACGGCACCTGAAATTCACGTAGCCACAGCTCATGAGTTTTTTGGAGCTGAATTTTACAGCCAGAAAATGGGAAGAGTTGTAAAGCTAGACATAGTTCCACTAACATTTGAGCAAATTGAGTCATTATTGCCAGGACAAAGCAACTCCTGCAATAACGGAGATCAGTTACTAAGTAAGTTAAAAGACCTAATCAGACTTAAAGACCGCTCTAAAGACGGATCTATATGGCTACAGCAGATAAATGATAATCTGATGTAATTAAGGGAAAAATAGCTATCATCGATTAAGAACTACAGTAACGTTATACTATCGACATGGACGATGAATACGCCTTAAATTTACAAATAGATAAACGATACCTTGGCAGCGCTGGTGAATATCTAACTGTCAGGCTCCCGATAAAATGAACACATTGTCTAGCTAGCAAGCAGTACAATACTCGGTAAAGAAGGGAGTTAAACTATGCCTGTTGGCAAACACACTGACCCGGCCGTTAAGGCCGAGATTGTTAG